>JAZQCA010000038.1:0-41600 GCA_045545975.1 Akkermansia sp. | reverse complement strand
CGGGGAACTCGGAGTGAGCCTGGGCCACAAGTTCAGCGACCGCAGCAGCATGTACGCAGAGCTGAGCTTCGTGGGCGACATGGTGCGCCACAACCCGACCGCCGGAGTATGGCGTCAGCACAACAGCGGCTCAGCACCGGGTCGAGCGGGTATCAACTTCTCCCTGGGCGGCAGCCATGCCCTCAATGAGAATTGGTCCGTAAATGCCGCCTACAACCTGGAGCTCATGCAGCACACCAACAGCCACAGCGCCAACATCGGCTTCAGTCGTTCGTTCTGACGCAGAATCAACAACTTATAGACCCATCGGGCAGGAGTCGAGAGACCCCTGCCCGATATTGTTCCGGGAAATGGTAAAAGCCCGATCAGACCTCATCGGGAAGAAGCTCCGCAAGCAGCCCTTCAAGATTCGTCTTCACAGACTCGCGGGTGGAGAGGTTCTTCAGCTCAAGCTCAGGATATTCGGCACCTACGATGACAGCGTAGGTTGCACCGATCTTCTCGGCGCGCTTGAGCTGGTTACCCATCTTGGCGGGAGCCAGAGGAAGATCTACGCGCAGACCGGCATCGCGCAGGGAAGATGCGAGAGCAAGCATCTGGGGACGCACCTCAGATGCAGCAAGCACGAGGCAGACATCACAGGAGTTCGGCTTTACGGCGGCATCGCGCAGAGCGCGGGCTGCAGGGCAGGCCTCGATGAGATGGGCTATGACGGCATCGCCCATGGCGAATCCCGTGGCAGGCATATCCACGGCGCCATTGGAAAGGGTTGCCACAAGCCCGTTATAACGACCGCCGCCGGCGATGGCACGCAGGCTGTGTCCCTTGTCGAAAATTTCAAATACAAGTCCGGTATAGTATGCGAGGCCGCGCACAACGTAAAGATCCAGCTTGACATACTCAGCCAAGCCACGAGCCTCCAACTCTGCCAGCACAGCTTCGTAACGGGGGGAACATCCGGCAGGCGGATTCTGAATGAAGGCCTCGAGGTCGGCTCGTTTCATGCCAAAGGCATCCAGCTTTTCCTGGCAGACCTCAGGACGATCGCGCTCAAACTTATCAATCACCGCCAGGAAGTCACCGGTCCTCTCCTCCGGCACGCCGTGCTCAGCAGCATAGCGCAACCAAACTTCACGATCCGACACTCGAACCACAAAATCGTCCGCAGTAAAGCCGAACTCACGCATGCAATCGATGGCCAGAGCAATGAGCTCAGCATCGGAGCCTTCGCCGGGTTCACCGAGTATATCAGCATTGAACTGAACAAACTCACGCAAGCGCCCCTTCTGCGGTTTCTCATAGCGGAAACAGGAGCCTATCTCGAACCATTTGAGAGGCTTGGTGTACTCACGCTGATAGGCTGCGGCAATACGCCCGAGCGAAGCCGTAAGCTCCGGACGCACGGTAACATCACGTTCTCCCTGATCAACAAAGCGGAAAAGCTGAGTGGGCAATTCGCCACCGGACTTCTTGAGGTAGAGCTCGGTTGCCTCCAGGGTGGGGGCCTCCCACTCCACAAAGCCATAACGGTGCGCTACCTTGCGCCAGGTGTCAAAAAGGTAAGCACGCAAAGCGTACTCCTGGGGTGCAAAGTCACGAAAACCGGTAAGGGGCTGAAATCTTGCGTCAGGCATGAGATGAATGATATGATGGGGTTTAGAAAATCAGGTGCGCGCTATTATACGCAGCAGAGGGGACGTGTCAATTCCAAATTGAGTCTATTCAGCACGATGGCAGAACATAACTTTGACAAATGGGGGAACTTTCTGCTACAATGCTCACGCAAGATGAAGACAGCGTTCGTACCGGAAGATTACTTCAGACGTCACACGGTTGCCGAGATGTTCGGACCGGATGGCGCGCCGACCTGCGAGGTTGACTTGGGCTGCGGGGACGGCGGGTTCCTGCTGGCGATGGCTGAGCACTACCCGGACACCAGGTTTCTGGGGGTGGAGCGCCTGCTCGGTCGCATCCGCAAGGTGTGCAGCGAAAGCGAGCGTCGCGGGCTGAGCAACGTGCGAGGACTGCGGGTTGAAAGTCGGTACTTCCTCGAATGGATGGTTGCGCCCGGCAGCATCCATCGTCTGCATTACCTCTTTCCCGACCCTTGGCCCAAGGAAAAACACCACAAGAACCGACTGGTGCAGGACAGTTTCATCCCCGTACTTCATCGAGCCCTGGCCGAGGATGGAGAAGTTCTTTTCAAGACTGACCACGAAGAGTACTTCGAGTGGGTGTGTGAGAAGATGAATGCCAGTCCTCTCTTCACTCAGGCTGAGTGGAATGCACCTTTCTATCCCAAGACGGATTTCCAACGGCAGTGGGAGGCCATGGGCAAGCCCATCTTCGCTGCCAGATTTCTCCGCAACTCATGAGCTTCACCCTCCACAGTACCGATCCATCGGGAGCCCGCCTGGGTACTCTGCACCTGCCGCACGGCGATGTTCCCACTCCTATCTTCATGCCTGTCGGCACTCAGGGAACAGTCAAAACACTCCACCCGGAAGATCTGGAGGCTCTCGGAGCTCAGATCATACTGGGTAATACCTATCACCTCTGCCTGCGTCCCGGAGATGAGGCCATCCGTCAACTGGGAGGGCTGCACAGCTTCGCAGGCTGGAACCGCCCCATGCTGACCGATAGCGGCGGATTTCAGGTGTGGAGTTTGGCACGTCTGCGAAAGATCACGGAAGAGGGGGTTCGCTTCTGCAATCATATTGATGGAGCCTACATGATGCTCACCCCCGAGCGCAGCATGGAGATTCAGGCCAATCTGGGAAGCGATATTGCCATGCTTTTCGATGAATGCCCGCCCTACCCCTGCGATCGCAAATATGCAGAGAAGTCCCTGGGCTACACCCTGCGCTGGGCCAAGCGCTGCAAGCAGTGGGTGGATGAGTACCGACCGACCAGCGGCAATGGGCTGCAACAGCACTTCGGTATAGTTCAGGGATCTGTCTATGCAGATCTTCGCAAACTTTGCGCGGAAGAACTGGCAGCCATGGATTTCGATGGCTATGCCATCGGCGGCGTGTCCGTCGGTGAACCCGAGGAGGAAATGCTGCGAGCCATCGAGAACACAGCCCCCTACCTACCGCAGAACAAGGCCCGCTACGCCATGGGACTGGGCACTCCCACCCAGCTGCTCGAAATGATTGAGCGCGGAGTGGACATGTTCGACTGCGTGATGCCGACCCGTCTGGCACGACATGGAGTGGCGCTGACCCCGGATGGTCCCATCCACATCAAGAACAAACGCTGGGAAAACGATCAGCGACCGCTCGATCCGGAAGGACACCCACACGTCACACGCTTCAGCAGGGCAGCAATTCGCCATTTCTTCCGAGCCGGGGAAATGCTGGCGCTGCGCCTGCTCTCCTTCCAGAACCTGCACTTTTACCTGCGGCTCATGGCGCAAGCGAGAAGCGCCATTGCAGCCGGACAATTCGCTGCTTTCAAGAGCAGCTTCATCTCGCGTTACCAAGCAAACGACATACCATGAGCTACATCAATGTATTCGCCCAGGCAGCTCCGGCCGCAGCACCCGCCGAGGCCGCTGCTGTAACCACTCAGACCACCACCGACCCCTCCACGACCACAGTCGGTCAACCGACCGGTGAGCCCGGCATGTTCTCATCCTTCCTTCCCCTTATCCTGCTGGTCGTCATCTTCTACTTCCTGCTCATCCGCCCCCAGCAGAAGAAGGCTAAGGAGGACAAGGCTCGTCAGGACGGACTGAAGATCGATGATGAGATCGTCACCATCGGTGGCATCCACGGCATCGTTCGCGATGTTCAGGAAAGCACGGTACTCATCGAGGTTTCCCCCAGCGTGACGATCAAGATGGAAAAGGTCGCCATCGCTCGTGTGAAGTCCAAGTAACCCCCTCTTCGGATTGGCCGGAAGGACGAAGTGTCTCTTCGTCCTTCTTTTTACACCATCCCATGTCCGCCTACTACACAGCAACAGATATCGGGCATCTATGCACCCGGGAACGCGTGACCCTGGGGGTCATCGGTAACCCCATCGCCCACAGCAAATCTCCGCAAATGCAACAGGCTGCACTGGATGCCCATGGGCGCCCGGATCGCTATGTACGTCTGCTGGCAGGTACAGGTGAGGGAGAGTTTGAAGAGTTGCTCGACTTGCTCAGTCAGCACAACTTCATTGGGGTGAATGTTACCGTTCCCTTTAAGAAGAAGGCCTGCGCCCTTGCCGTTGAAACCGATCGGCTTTCTGCTCTGTGCGGGGCGGCAAACACGCTACGGCGCCGTTCGGATGGCGGATGGGACGCTATCAACACCGATGGTCCCGGGTTCGCCACAGCCATCCGAGAGCTGAGTGGGCGACCCCTCAGTGAATTGAACATCGTCATCCTGGGAGCCTGCGGAGGAGCAGGCTCAGCCTTGGCGACACAATGCGTTCTGAGCGATTGCCGTTCTCTTACTCTGGTGAACCGCCCTCGCCCGGAGCTGGCAGAACTGATTGACAAACTACGCCCTCACAACCGAGGGATACTGCACAGCTGCCACTTCCACACCGAGGAGCTGCGGACAGCCGTGGCACAGGCCGATCTGGTGGTGAATGCTACCAGCCTGGGGCTCAGAGAGGGAGAGGAAATGCCCCTCCCGCCCGAATGGTTACAGACAGGACAGATCATGTACGATATCGTGACCCACGATACCCCGCTGCAACGCGCGGCTGCGGAGCGAGGCTGCCGGACAGACAACGGCCTTGCCATGCTGCTGTGGCAGGGTGCCTACGCTTACGAATACTGGTTCGGCGATTGCCCTGCCATCGACCTCATGCGAGCAGCCCTCAGTTGAGAGCGGCAAGCTCCGCTATGCCTGATCTTCACAACTCAGGGAGGGAATCCCTCCCCCCTGCACTCTCATAGCGGATGCTCCATGCAGACATGATTTGCTCTTGCCTTGCGAAGAACTACACCATAGAATAACGCCAGCTGAAAGAGATATCATGAACAAGTTTGCCCTCATCATCGGTCTGCTTACATGCGCCGGAGCCCTCGCCCCCATCTCCACCTACGCCCAGGATGCAGAATCGGGTACACGCCGAACACGCGCAACCAGCCACAAGAGATCCCAGCGCACGACTGTTCGCAAAGAATCATCTGCCCAACGCCCCGAACTGCCGACCACAGCCGTCAGCCAACCCTCCGGCTCCATCGCACCGGTCGCAGAAACTTCTCCGGAGGCGCATGCCGACCGATTCCGGGAATTCATGACCAAACTCGAAAAACAGGTCAAAGAGAATGATCTGGATGCCTGCGAGGCCATGGCCGTCATGCTCATGGCAACCAGCGATGAACTCGCTCTGAGCAGCTGGATGGAGAAAGCGGCTGCTGAAGGCAACCCGGTCGGCATGCACTACCTCGGCATGACCAGCGCGGCAAAAAACACATCTCCCGAGATTCGCTACCTGAGCGGACAACAGCGACAGGCCCTCCTCAGCCAACAGCAGAGTGCCGCCAAAGCGGCTGCTGCCTGGCTCAAAAAAGCGGCTGACAAGAAATATGTACCGGCCATGCTGGACTACAGCGTATTCCTCCGCAATGGAATAGGCGTACTCAAGAATGAGCCGGCAGCCAATCGTCTGCTGCTGGAGGCTAGTAAAACCGGTAATTTCGACACGCGTTTCAGCTGGCTGTTGCAGAATGGTCGACTCACCAAATGGGCCGACAAGGACAGACCTGAGGTAGCCGGAGAAATCAAGCGAGGCAACCACCACGTCATCTATTACCTCAGCCAGTTTGCCCCGGAATCCCGCACCCAGCTGGAATGGCTGCACAAAGCTGTAGCAAAGGGTAATGGTGCTGCCATGTACGCGCTTTCCGCCGTCATGGTGAACCACGATCCGGCCCAGAGCCTCAAGCTGCTGAAGTCAGCCGTAGTCATGCACGATCCGGCAGCCATGTATGTTTACGGCTCCTTCCTCGTGGCCGAACCGGGTGAGTTCCATGCCAAAACCGGCCTACAGCCTAATGTTGCGCTTGGCGTAAGCATGTTGCGGCTCTCCTGCATGCTCGGCAACTCCCAGAGCCGGAGGGCTCTGGCACGGGCCTACTACCGCGGTGAGTTCGGTCTCCCCAAAGATCGTAGCCGCACCTACGCCCACCTCCACTGGCTCAATTCCGCACAACGGGACCCCATTGCATTTGCTGCTCAGGGCTTCATGCTCCTCACCGGTGACGGAGTCGCACAAGACATCGACACGGGACTGCGCTACATCACCCTCGCCGCCAATGCCAATTACAGCTACGCTGCTGCCATGCTGGCGTATGCCCATTACAAGGGACTGGGTAAGCCCAAAGATCCGGCCATGGCTATTGAAGTCCTTCAGGAAGCCGCAGCCGCCGGATTCCCCCACGCCTACCTCTACATAGCATTCCTGACCGCCAAGGGACTGCACGGACAACCGGCCGATGCCCGTGGAGCAGAGCGCTACATCAACCTCGCCAGCCTCAACCTCGGCACCAAGGCAAGAGAATTCTTCGACCAGCTCATGAAGCAGGATGACTGGGAACTCACACCCTTCGCCTTCGAAAATTCATAAATCTTTAACTGTTTAAGCAAGATAAACTAAACACAATATACAGGACAAACATCTCTATTCGCTATACCATATATTGTGCAAGAAGTCAATTTTCGGCTAACAAACCGAGAGCAGCTGCATATTTTTTTTCTTGTCAAGCGGACTGAGCATGTGTTAAAATGCGCGCAGCCGCCAAGAAAGGGTGCTGTCCGAACGGATCGCACTACACTTCTCACCTATTCCGCCAAATAATGACGATGACCGTAAAAACACTTGCC
This sequence comes from Akkermansia sp., assembly GCA_045545975.1. Classification (GTDB taxonomy): domain Bacteria; phylum Verrucomicrobiota; class Verrucomicrobiia; order Verrucomicrobiales; family Akkermansiaceae; genus Akkermansia. The sequence goes on along the minus strand of JAZQCA010000038.1, from coordinate 34,770 downwards.
GTGAGTCTGCTGGGACTGTTCACGGCATTCGCCTTCTGCAATACAGGTGCAGAAGCGTCTCAGAGCGTGAGCAAGGGCTTTGTAATGCCCACAGCTCCCTCCCCATCGGCTCGCCCAAACCCCAAGCTGCCCAAGCTGGGGCGGGACAAGCACGGCATGCCCCTCTATCATCCCGCACAGCTCAACCGAGTCGTGCGTACAACGGCATACACCCACACGGAGAGTGATCATGTGGGCTATGGACCGCGCAACGCGATCGGCACCTCTCTGAAATATACCGACCAGGTACGCAGTGCCGCTGCGGACTGGTCTGTCTATCCGTTGGGGACCCGCTTCAAGATCAAGGGACAGCCCTATATATATGTGGTGGATGATTATGGCAGCGCTCTGGTAGGAACAGGTACGATTGACATCTATCAACCCACGCAGGCTCTCATGCGCAAGTGGGGACGTCGTGTCGTGGAAATCCAGATTATCCAGTGGGGCTCCTCCCAGCTGAGCATGCGCACCCTTCAGGGGCGCACCGGGTATCGCCACTGTGCCAAAATGCAGGCAGCACTCAAGCAGCAGGATCGCCACCGCAATACGGCACGCCGCTGACCGGATATAACAGATTTTGCAGGCACCCCGCCCGATCATCGGAGCGGGGTGTTTTATCTGTCGGGAGACTGCAATGAAAGAAGCAACCCTTTTTTTGGAAAAACGGGATGAATTCAGGCTTGAAAAAAAGGCGGATATGGTGTATAAGGCGCGCATGTCAACGTCCATACGCACACGTTTTGCTCCGTCACCCACCGGATATCTGCACATTGGTGGTGCACGTACCGCCCTGTTCAACTATCTATTTGCCCGCAAAATGGGGGGAACCTTCATTCTGCGTATCGAGGATACCGACCAGGAACGCCATGTGGAAGAGGCCATGCAGGCAATTTTCACCGGAATGAGCTGGCTGGGACTGGACTGGGACGAAGGCGAGGGCAAGGGAGGTCCCTGCGAGCCGTACTTCCAAAGCCAGCGCAAGGACATTTACGACCGCTATTTCAACAAGCTGGTGGAAATGGGGCGCGTCTATGAGTGCCCGGCTCCCAACAAGCGCGACAAAAACGGCGATGAGATTCCCGGTACCAGCGAGGGAACCGTATGGCGCTTCCGCTTCAAACGTGATGGAGTGATGACTCTGAACGATCTGGTCTGCGGTGAAATCTCCGTGGATTACACCAATGAGGAGAACACCCCCGACATGGTCGTCAAGCGTACGGATGGATCCTACATCTTCCACTTGGTGAACGTTGTGGATGATATCGAGATGAAGATCTCGCACGTTATCCGCGGCGAGGATCACATCATGAACACCTTCAAGCACCTGCAGCTCTTCGATGCCTTCGGAGTGCAGCCGCCGGTCTATGCCCATATTCCTCTCATCCAAAACCCCGATGGCTCCAAGATGAGCAAGCGCGATGTAGGCGCCCAGCTGGGTAATTACCCGGAGGAAGGTTTCCTGCCGGATGCCGTCATCAACTTCATCGCCCTGCTCGGTTGGAGCAGCAAGACCGATAACGAGATCTTCAGCAAGGAGGAACTCATCAACCTTTTCTCGCTCGAAAACGTAAACCGGGCAGCCGCCAAGTTCGACATCACCAAGTGCAAGTGGATGAACCAGCAGCACATCATGCGCCTGAGCGCGGAGAAGTTCATCGAGCTCGCCATGCCCTTCTGCACGGCAGCCGGACTGGAAGACACGGCCCGGCTCCGGGAGCTCCTTCCTGCGGTACAGACCAAGGTGCAGCTGCTCAACGAGGTACCCGCTTGGTGCAAATGGGTGCAGGTGCTCGAGTACGAGCAGGACAACATGGCCAAGCTGCAGGAGAATGCCCGCGAGATGCTCAATCATCTGGTAGAGGCCTTCAACAGCCTCGAGGACTGGAGTGGAGAGACCGCCTTCCAGGCCATCAAGCCTCTGGCAAAAGCCAACGGGGTAAAGGTGGGGGCTATGATGTTCCCGCTGCGAATGGCACTCACCGGCACCCACGCCGGTCCCGGCATAGACGTGATCATGCAGGTTCTGGGGCGCGATGAAGTGCTGCGCCGCATCTCCATCTTCCCGTGCTGACAGCACGGGAAGTTTGCCCGAACAGCAACCTCCTGAAAAGTGCGTACTACAGATTTCGATTATTTCCTGCCGGAAGAGCTGATTGCAGATCGCCCGTTGCCCGATCGTGCAGCGAGTCGCATGCTCGTTGTACATCGAGATACCGGGCTGATCGAACACCGCCATTTCAGCGATATTCTCAGCTATGTCCGGTCCGGTGATCACTTCGTACTCAACAATACGAAGGTTGTTCCCGCCCGCTATTTCAGCAATGACGGCTCCATAGAGCTCGTCCGCGCCGGACTGACCAGGGAGCTCGTCTGGAAATGCCTGGTCCGTCCCGGAAAAAAAATGAAAGTGGGACGGACGGTGCAGGTGGGAGAGGCTACCGGTACAGTTGAAAGCATAGACGATGAAGGCTACCGCTACATACGCTGGGATAAGTTCATCGACCCGGATATCCATGGTCGGCTTGCTCTCCCCCACTACATGAACCGCGAAAGCGAGCCGGCGGACAAGGAACGCTACCAGACCGTCTACGCAGAACATGAGGGAGCCATTGCTGCACCTACAGCCGGACTGCACTTCACCCCCGGTATACTCGCACAGGTTCCGCACAACTTTGTGACCCTGCATGTGGGTGTAGGGACATTCCGTCCCGTGAAAGCGGAATTCATCGAAGACCACCACATGCACCGCGAGAGTTTCACCATGCCGGCAGATACGGCAGAGGCCATTGAACGAGCCCGCCGAGTGATTGCCGTGGGAACGACAAGTGTGCGAGTGCTCGAGACGCTCGCAACCCGGCATGGTCGCCCCCTGCCCCCATGCTCCGGAGAGACTGACATCTTCATTTACCCCGGCTACGAGTTCAAAGTCGTGGGCGGACTACTCACCAACTTCCACCTGCCGCAGAGCACACTCATCATGCTGGTCAGCGCCTTTGCCGGTCGGGAGCTCATCATGGAGGCCTATCGTCAGGCAGTTGAAGAGCGCTACCGCTTCTTCTCATACGGAGACTGCATGCTCATCCTCTGATAGCAGGAAAAGCAGCCACCCCCAACGACGTCTTTTCGGTAATGACACACTACAGACTTCACAGACAAGTCGATAAAGGTGACAATGGGTGCATGAGAACAGCTCTGCGCCACCTCCTGCTCATCGCACCCCTCATCCCGGCTCTCACCGGCTGCGGAGATCAGGATCCGGAGCAAACGGACAGAACCGCCCAGTTCACTACAGCTACCAAGCCGGCACCCAATCCTCAGCGCGAGCCACTCGAAGATCTCCTGCGCAAAGACATGGATGACGCTCCCGGATTGCCCGGAGCCCCACGCTACGAGCTTTACAGCGAGTACAAGGGGGAAGATATCAGGCAGGTCACGGGGGTCTCCGGCAGGAGCCTGTTGCTGGTATTTACCGCGCCATGGTGCAAGCACAGTGATGTGATGCGGACCTCCCTCCGAGAACTGGCTGAGATGGAAAAAGGCGGCGTACAGGTTGTAGAAGTGAATGCCGATGCCTTCCCCGTGCTCGCTGAGGAATTCTCCATCACGAAAGTTCCCACCACCATCCTCTATACCGAAGGCGTGAAGTTGCGTACCCTCGAAGGCAGCTCCACGGCAAAGGAGCTGCGGGGATATATCAGCAGCGTCCTCTCACAAAGCAACAACTGATTTTATACATTATACCTCATCACTACTTATGCGATTTCTGACAGGATTACAACCCAGCGGACAACTCCACATCGGCAACTACTTCGGCGCGATCAAATCCGCCGTTGAGCTACAGGAGAAAGGCGAAGGCTTCTACTTCATCGCCAACTATCACGCCATGACTACCATGGAAAGCGCCCGCGCTCTGCACGACAACACCCTCAATCTTGCCATTGATTTCATCGCCTGCGGACTCGACCCACAGAAATCCGTACTCTTTTCACAGTCAGCTGTACCCGAGGTGAACGAGCTGGCCTGGATACTCTCAACAGTATGTCCCATGGGTCTTCTGGAGCGCTGCCATTCCTACAAGGACAAGATTGCCAAAGGATTCTCCCCCAACCATGCACTCTTCGCCTATCCGGCTCTCATGGCAGCAGATATTCTGCTCTATGGCAGCGATGCCGTACCCGTGGGCAAAGACCAGAAACAGCACCTCGAAGTCACCCGAGATCTGGCAGGTAAGATGAACGACACCTTCGGAGCGGATCTCTTCAAACTGCCCGAGGCCATCATCAGCGAGACCACAGCCATCGTACCCGGTCTGGATGGTCAGAAAATGAGCAAGAGCTATGGCAACACACTCCCCATCTTCGGAGAAGAAAAGCCACTTCGCAAGCTCATCAACAAGAAAATCGTAACCGACGCCACTCCCCTGGAAGCACCCAAACCCACCGAAGGATCCATTATTCTTGCACTCTACAAGCTCTTTGCCACCTCCGAACAGTACGAGGAAATGGTAGCAGCCCATCGGTGCGGCGGAATCGGCTATGGTCAGTTCAAAAAGGATCTCTTCGAGGCCTACTGGGAGTACTTCCGAAAGGCCCGAGAAAAGAGAGCTTGGTTGATTGACAATCCTGACTATGTAAGCGGCGTGCTTACAGATGGTGCCAATCGCGCTCGTGAAGAAGCAGCTAAAACCATGACCCGCGTACGCGCTGCCGTTGGTTTGATGTGGCACTAAGCTGTTCCCGGCGCAGACCCCTCAAAACACCCGCTCATTTCCGGCGGGTGTTTTCTCATAATCGCATCAGTGGGGGCTGACCAATTCTATAGGCTGCTCCGGAAGATCAGGCTCGGGGTAAATCGGCACTTCTTCCGCAGCGCGAGCCGCCTCCAACATACCTGCAGCTGCACCATGACCGGACTCAGCCGCCCGCGACCACCACATTTTGGCGGTCTCTCTATCCTGCGGAATACCCTGATAGCCATAGTACAACATCATACCATAGCGAAACTGTGCGCCAGGATCGCCCTGCTCAGCTGCACTAGCTATACGCTGCAAAAAATTGAGTAACTCGCGCTCCTGAACATCGGACGGCAGATCCGATTCCCCGGGGCGGCGATCAACAACAGAGCGATCTCTACGGACAGGCTCGGGATATTCCCTCCCGGCATAACTGATGAACCAAGGAACCATAACCGCCAGACAGAGTGCATAGAAGACCACAAAATGAAGGATCCCCGAATCGCCCTTGCGACGGAGAAGGAAAAGGTGCGGCACTCGTCCGCTCGATCGCCCAAAAACACTATGTCCCCTATGCCCTCGCCTCTCTCGCCGTTCGTAGGCGTGCCGGACAGAAACACGCACCCTGCCATTGCGGGCAGCCATACCGGCCAGTTCGGGAGCACTCTGCAGACGAACCTGGCGCTCCAACCAAGCGTCATAATCGGCTCGCCGCTCAGGTTCGCCCAAAGTCCGATATGCCTCAGCCACGAGCTTGAAGCGCTCCTCAGCCGCCGGATTACCCACATTAAGATCCGGATGAAAGCGCTTGGCCTGGTTGCGATATGCTGCTTTTATCTCAGCTGCAGTCGCCCCCTTCCTCACTTCCAGTAGCTGGTAATAGTCCGTACGCATCCCCGTTACAGCGACAGTTTAGCATGCGGCAGAAAACATGGGAAGGATAAAATGCAGAATTATCTTTACAAGTTTGTTACAAATGCTATACTGGCAGACGGAGAAAGGCCATGCACATCCCCCGCAGCGATCGTAGTCTGGATTTTATAGCCCGAGGTCCCAGCATCGGAATGTTTTTTCTGTACATACCCGTTGTGCTACTAACAGCTCTCGTGGGCTTGTGCATAGCGGAGCCGTATATCTTGGCCAGCGTAAGCACATGGGTAATCTGGTGCGCCGTGGAGGTGGGGATCAAGCCACAAACCATTCTGCTCCTGACAATGATTGTACCGGTACTTCAAGCCTTTCTGCAATACAGCAACAGGCGTCATGGTATAGGTGGAGGACGTTGGCTCCTCTACAATGCCGTATTCTGCGCTCCGGTTGTCTTTGCTCTGCTGTACTATGGTGGGATCTATATACTGGGACTCGTAACGATCGACACCTACGAACAGATTCCGAACGCAGCGCCGCTGCTCCAATTCAATTAGCACCGGCAAACAACTCCGCAAGCCTGTGCCGAGGGGTCCATCCCAGCGCCCGGATGGCGGCACAATTCAAGGCAACACAACTCCCGCCACGACGGCCGGGCGGCGAATCTTCTGAGGAAGCGGTCACCCCGGTCAGTTGCTCCATTCGGGCATACACGGCAGCTTTGGTGACGGACTCCCCACAAACCGGATAAATGCAGCATCTTCCACTTTCAGCCAGAACCAACAGCGCGTCTACAGCATCCTGCACATGAAGATAATTGAACACCCTCTCCGCCGCCCCCGGCAAACGTGGTTCTCCGGCAAGGTGCCGCCTCAGCAACTCGCAACGACCCGGTCCATACAGCGCAGCAAGACGAGCCACACAACCACCGGCGGCAAGAAGCAGTCCCTCAGCCTCATTCAGAATTTTCCCACGCTCCGTCATAGTACCATACAACGATGTGGATGAACACATCACACACTTACCGACCAGACCATCAGCAGCCAACAATCGCAACGGCTCCACATAACAACGGCGGTAGTCCTCCAATGAACCGCCATGAGTCGCTTGACAGCAGAAAATGAGATCAGGCAACCCTGCTCTCATTTTCATTTGCGCCAGAGTATCCGGGGCAGAAAAATCGGCACAAAGATCCGGACCGGTCGTAGGGGAGAAATCCACACTCAGAACCTGTGCGCCGATGGTGCGGCAAGCCGCAGACAAAGCTCGCCCCAAGTACCCGCAGCCCAGCACCCACACCCTCTGACCACTCAAGCTCATGAACCGGGATTTCTCCGGTGCAACCAGATCAGTTCGGCCAACTCTAAGTCACCCGGGAGGGTGATTTTAAGATTGGGGCCTGTCTGCACCAGACGTGTGGCAACACCAATCGTCTCCATGGCACTCACCTCATCCGTCACCACGAGCCCTTGCTCAGCCACGCAGGAATAAGCCCGGCGCAGGAGTGCAATGTCGAAGATCTGCGGTGTTTCCATCCCCCACAGACAATCGCGACTCACCTTCTCAGGCAGGCTGCAGCCGACTGCATCCGCGCGTTTGAGAGTATCCACCACCGGATGAGCACATGCTGCGGCTCCGGTCTGAGCAGCAGCTTGCAGACAATCCCTGATTCCCCGGGCTGTAATCAACGGGCGAGCCCCATCGTGTACAGCCACCCACCGGGTATCAGCAGGTAGTGCAGCCAGCCCGGCAGCTACGGAGTCCTGACGCTCAGCGCCGCCATCCACCCTGAGAACAGGAACAGGATATGCAGCTGTTGCCAGCCCTACTGACTGCCATCTCTCCTCGGGACAGACCACCACCACCGCAGCACAACCGGCCTCTACAAAGGCCTGCACACTCCGGCACAGTACCGGCTCTCCGGCCAGAGAGGCTGACAACTTGTCGAACCCGGCACGGCGAGAACTACCCGCAGCTACGATGACGGCACAGAACATAGCCATCAGGACAAACGAGCTCCTACCATACGAGAAAGCAGTTTGCCGGGGGCAGCTCCGGCAGTACGCGCCTGCATTTCCTTCATTACACGCCCCATATCCTTCTTGGATGTAGCTCCCAGTTCTGTAATAACAGCCTCAAGAATGGGAAGGATCTCCGCCTCCGTCATCTCGACAGGAAGGAACCCGGCAAGAGCCTTGATCTCAACACGCTCCTTTTCAGCCAGCTCGGGGCGACCGGCCTGCTCATACATGGAAATAGCGTCCTCGCGTTGTTTGATCTGCTTGCGAACCACATTCTGAGCCTCGCTATCGGAAAGTTGTTCATGGGCATTGCCCTTAGCCACTTGGGCATTCTGCAGCGCAGCCTTCAGACTACGCAAAGCACCGAGAGTCACGGTGTCCTTCCCCAGCATGGCTGCCTTCATTCCGGCAGTAATGGAATCGTATATCGTACTCATAACGTCGGCATTCTACTCCCTTTTCAGCTCTCGCGCAAGGAAAATCATTGTTCCCCTAACATGTTCACATACTCACCGCAGCATATTGAGAGCTCGTTCGGTAGCACGAAGGGCGGCAGCAACGTCATCTTCCGTATTGTAGACAGCGAAGGAGTACCGGGTCGTGCCGGTGATGTTGAGATACTGCATGAGCGGTTGACAGCAGTGGTGCCCGGTACGAACGGCTATGCCCATCTGATCCAGCAGGGTTCCAAGATCATAATGGTGAACCCCGGGAATAACGATGGAAACCAGAGCCCCGCGCCCCTCGCGGGAACCAAGGATATTGATGCCGCCCAGCGCCGAAAGGCCATCATACAGGGTACGGGTAAGGTGCTGTTCATGAGCATCGATCTCATCCAGACCGATCTGCTGCACATAATTAAGAGCAGCTGCCAGCACGATATTGCCGGCTATATTGGGAGTACCGGCCTCATACTTAAAGGGCAAGTCATTATAGGTTGTTCCGGCAAATGAAACTTCGCGGATCATCTCACCACCACCCAGCCAGGGGGGAAGCTGAGTGAGCAGATCTTCTCGTCCCCACAACACGCCGGTGCCGGTGGGAGCATAGACTTTGTGACCGGAGAACACATAAAAATCGCAGCCGAGGGACTGCACATCCACAGCCATGTGAGCCGTACTCTGAGCGCCATCGACAAGGAAGATACAATCCGGTCTGTTACGTTTTGCGGCCTCGATCATCCGGGGGATGGGATTGACCACCCCGAGAGCGTTCGAGATGTACGGTGCCGCAACAATCCGAGTACGCGCTCCGAGCATGTCCTGATATGCGGACATGTCGAAAGTAAGCTCCGTTGTAAGAGGAACGGGGCGCAAAACAGCCCCTGTGCGCTCACAAAGCATCTGCCAAGGGACGATGTTGGAGTGATGAGCATCGGTGGTAACAAGGATCTCATCCCCTTCTGCAATCAGTCCGGATATGGCCAGCACCTGAGCCACCAAATTGATCCCGGCTGTACAGCCGGAGGTAAAGACAATTTCTCGCTCAGAAGAGGCATGGAGGAAGGAAGCTACAGTCCGGCGAGCCTGCTCATGCTGCTCCGTAGCAAGACGACTCAGGAAGTGAGCTCCCCGATGGATATTGGAGTTGACCTTTTCGTAGTAGTCGAGCTCGGCCTGAAGGACGGAGGCAGGTTTCTGAGTGGTGGCTGCGTTGTCGAGATAGACAAGAGGGTGCTTGCCAATGCGGGTGGCAAGGATAGGGAAATCAGACATCGTGGAGATAATAGCGAGAATTAGTGAGTCGAGCGAATATGGTCGATCATGCGGTGAGCCTCAACGGGGACGTACTCCTTCCAGGTGTTGTCAGAATCGTTGATCATACGGATAATGTCGCGAGGGGTCTGGAAGAGAAGTTTCTGGTTGAAATAGGGAACAGAGATGATGTCCGAGTTGTCCAGCAAATACTTGTAGAGGTGAATATACTTGGCGGGAGCCTGATAGGTACCGGCAGTCACGAACTCACCTGTGCGGCGATTTATCCATGGTGTGACATAGAGCTTGGTGCGATTGAGGAACAGACTGCCCATGTCGGAGAGAATGCCGCCAGGGCTGTCTGTTGCCCACTTGTCCTTGAACAGCTCATTGAGCAGACCAATGGAAAGAGCAATGGCGATAGGTTCCTTCGTAAACTGACTGAGCAAAGAGGAGATGCGGTGGAAGTGGGTGATATTGGTCACCATCACCGTTTTGCCACAGGCGGCGAGAGCATCTGCCCTATCGATGAAATCCAACAAGTCCACTTCCTTGCCATCTTCGCGCAGCAGGTTTGAAAGTGAGATCTCACACATATCCACCACCCGTTCACGCTGCGCTTCAGGCAGACTTTCGATGAACTTTGCACGCACGGCATCCATCATCTCCAGGTGAATATTGCAAAGCGGCAGGAAACTGCCACGCATAAGCACGATGGGACGCTTGTAGAGAAAGTCTGCCGGCTGAGCTACGGTGCCATCCGGGCAGAACAAAGTGGCCTGACTCAACCCACTACGCACTAGCTGAAGCGCCAGAATGCGGTTGTCGAACATTCCGAATCCGTTGCCTGAGAATCTCATGTAATCGATCTCGAACATGCTCGAATCGAGCTTATCCCCCACACTTACCACGAAATCCTCCATATGATCGCGGTTATAGAACAGAGCATAGAGAAGGTTTACTCCCAGCACACCGAGAATGCGCATCTGCACATCATGATCGGGTACCAGCAAACGTACGTGCATGATCAGATCACTCGGCTCAGCCTGCGGACGGAGCTGAAAACGCACGCCGATCCACGCACTCCAGGGACCATTGTCGCGGTAGCCCTTGCACTTGACCGTATTGCAGAAGGAGAAGAAACAGGTCTGATCACCTCGCTTGTCCCCCAGACGATTGATGAGCTGCGAGTACTCATAGTCCATCATCTGCAACAAACGCTCCTGAGAGACATAGCGACGTACCGGTCCATAGAGCGTATCGCTCACAGTCATGTCATAGGCAGAGATTGTCTTTGCCACAGTTCCGGCTGCACCACCGCTGCGGAAAAACCAGTTAGCCGTCTCCTGCCCGGCACCGATTTCTGCAAAGGTGCCGTAGAAGGATTTATCCATATTGATGCGAAAAGCCTTCTCTTGGGTTGCTGCAAGAGTCTGTGTATCTGTAGCCATGACTAGAATAATATCAGAAAGGTAAGGGAAGAGGCGAGAGCTTGATCATGGGGCGGGGCGGGGTCAGGCGAATGGTATGATCCACCTCCGGCTGACCGGTATCCTCAGCCACATCATCAAGAGAAAGGTCTATTTCCTCGGTGCCGGCAGCATTGGACTGAGCCAGATCATCCGCATTCTTATAACGGGGATTGAGCTCAGTTATACAGCCGTAGGGATCCTCACCGATGAGCGCCGGCGCCTTGGGAAGTACGGGAACCACGGGGAGTACGCGGGTCGACCCGGTATGACTGCTGCCCACCTCGAGAAAATCTCCCAGGGAGGGACTGCCATCACCATGAACAGGACACATCCCCAGCGACACATCGCCCTTGGGGAAGAACTCCCTGTAGGTGGGACGCTCATATACCACCTTGCCATCCTTCATCGTGCTCTCAAAGCAGAAATTCGTAGCCAGCTGACCGGAAGACAGGCAGATCTCGACCTCCTCTGTACCAGCAGGCGGGTTCAAATCAGCATTCGGGAAACGACCTTTTCCCGCATGGAAAACCGCCCCCAGTACAGGAGCACAGGTATCGCTCGCGAAGGCCTCGGGATAGATGGCTCTGTGGTCATTGAGGAATCCCACCCACACTCCGCATGTCACATCGGAGTCGTAGCCGATGAGCGTTGTGTCGGAAAAATCGTAATTGGAACCACTCTTGACAGCCCCCTTGAAAGAATCCGGCAGGAAGGGGCGCACCCTGACGGCAGAACCGGAGGTCAGGCTCTCGCGCATGATGGAATGCAGACGATAGGCTGTGCAGGGGCTAGTGCAGTTGACCAGTTTACGCGCGACGTCATGAGGGTTTTGCCAAAGGATCTTTCCATTGCTGTCGGTGATCTTACTGACAATATAAGGTACTACGGGGCGCTTACCGCAGTTCGGGAAAGTCGTGTATGCCAGCACGGTTTCGCGTAAAGACATAGGCTCCGTACCCAGGTAGACTCGAGGATAGTACTGGGGACGAGCCTCCGTACTGTGGGGGTTGCGCTGGGGTGGGGTGATACCGACATTCGTCAATGTGGTGACAAAGGGTTTTGCGGCAACTCTCGGGTTGGAGCTCAAAGCAATTCCCAAGCGTGCAGAGGCGGCAATTTTGGACCAGCAAAGAGCTTGGCGGGCGGTAACAGAGTCCAAATAGCGCCCCTTCTCCACCTCCATTCCCCACTCACCAAGTATGCCCTCAGAACCACCGATACCGGCCAGTCGATTATCCAACGCATCATCCACCAACCGGCTGCACGGACTATATCCATTGTCGAAGGCACACATGTAGAGGAAAGGCAGAAGAGCCGTTCCGATGGGACGACGTCCGCTCTCGATGAAATCGTAGTTATCCGTCTCGAAACTGCGCCCCGCGATGTAAACGAGAGTAGCTCCGGTTTTGTTATCCACGGCATAGACAGCGCCATCGAGGTAGCGATGTTTGACGGCCTCAGCTCGCTCCATTTCGTCAAAGCGAGGATGGGCATAATCCTTGCGAGCCTCGATGGCATGTAATTGAGAATCGAGGGAAGCCTGAGCAGCCTCCTGCATTTCCTTGTCAATGGTGGTATATACCTTCAGCCCTGCACTCTTGACGATTTCTTCCCCCCGGACAGGATCCTGGAAAATGGCGATCGTCTGCTGCTGCACGAGGGCATGCAGGTGCGAGGTCTGGCGACGAAGCGGCTTAGGATTGAGCACCATGGGCTGCTCCTTCAAACGAGCTGCCTCTTCCAGGGTGAGATAATCGAGGCGTTGCATGCGGTCGATCACGTCATTTCTCCATTTGTAATTGAGGTCAAAATTACGAATGGGATTGTAATTTTCCGGGTTCTTGATAAGAGCAGCAATACTCGCACTCTCCCGCACCGTGAGATCAGCAGGCTCCTTGCCGAAGTACCCGAGAGAAGCCGCGCGTATGCCATAATAACCTCGCCCGAAATAGATGCGGTTGAGGTAAAACTCCATGATCTGGCGTTTATCGTATTTTTCCTCTATACGCATAGCGAGGAAAATCTCGACAATTTTTCGCTCATAACGACTACCGCCACGCGCAATGGTACGGCGCTCGAGGTCGTAAGCGTTGCGCGCGAGCTGCTGGGTGATGGTGGAGGCTCCCTGGTTCGCACCGCCGGCGATGAAGGCGGCACGCATAGCTCGAATGATGCCGATGGGGTCGTACCCCTTGTGTGACCAGAAAGTCTTATCTTCCTGAGCCACGAGAGCATCGATCATGCTGCGGGATATCTTATCATAGGTGACATAGCTGCGGTTTTCATCGAAGATACGACCAATCTCCTGCCCATTTCGATCATAGATGATGCAGGGATGATCGAGGTTATTGATATCCTCAAGATTAAACTCAGCCGCCCATTTCTGATATTTTGCAGTAAAAACATTGAAGCCGACGTATGCAGCCACGCCGCAGAACATCATGAAAACAAACCAGACGATGAACAGTCGCAGCAGAAAACGCCGCCAACGACCACCAACCCGGACGTCCGACTCCTTGCGCGAGTCATGGTTACGTCGGCGGGTTTCAGCGGCCTTCCGCCTGTTCTGGTACTCATCGAGATCGTCCATGTTCCGTGTGTATAGAATACCATAGCCCCCACATTATTTCAAGGAGCAATTAGGGATGCAGGTCAGTTTTTGATCTGTAAGTGCCTCGCCCGGATGTAGATCAATCCTACCAGACATACCAAGGCCACGGCACCACCCACCAAGGTAGCAGGCAGCACAGACATGCAGATCCCACAATCAGGCGCGCTGAGCAGATAGGTAGTACACATAGTGGTCATGAAAACAGCCGGCAGCGTGACAAACCAATGGCAACGCCCTCGCTGCCGCAGCAGTACCGCTATGCTCCAGAGTGTAAAACAGGCAAGGGACTGGTTCGACCAACCAAAGTAACGCCAGATCACGCTGAAATCAACGTTTGCTATAACGATCACGCAGATGAAAATGGGAATGGCTATAGCCAGACGGCTCAGCGAAGAGCGTTGCGATACACGAAATACATCCGCCAGCATGAGTCGGCAGCAGCGCATGGCAGTATCGCCACTCGTTATGGGTAGCACCACCACCCCGAGAATGGCAATCGCTGCCCCTACAGGTCCCAGAAGTGAGGTACAGGCCTGACTGACAGCCGTAGCCGGACTGTGCATAATAAGCTGCCAGAAGGGAACACCGGCAGAACCATCTGTCAGCAGGCTGGGAACCAGCTTGCCATTTTCTGCGACCACCAGGGCATATTCTGTGGGCAAATTGCGAAGGCTCAGTCCTACTACGCACCAGATGAGAGCCACCAGTCCTTCTGCCACCATGGCACCATAGAACACCGGGCGCAGGTTGCGAGCCCGCTCCAGGCAGCGCACCATCATGGGACTTTGCGTGGCGTGAAAGCCCGAGATAGCACCACAGGCAATCGTCACGAAGATCATCGGCCACACTCCAAACCCTTGGGGATGGAAGTTCTCCATCACATTTAGTTCCGGCAGCACTTCCACACCGGGCGTCATGGGCAACATAACCGCTACACTGACAGCCATGAAGATAAACAGAGCACCCAAAAACGGGTATATTTTCCCGATGATGACATCGATAGGCAGGATCGTTGCCAGGAAATAATACACCAGAATGATCACGCACCACCAAGTCACGGACAAGCCATCCATCAGGGCATGCAGCATGCCCGCAGGACCGGAGGTAAACACCACCCCCACCAACAGCATGAGCAGGATGCAGAGCAAACGCATGACGTAGCGCGCAGGAGTACCCAAATAACGCCCCACCAGTTCAGGAAGATTCTCACCGCTATGCTCAGCAGAGGCGGCGGCAGCCATGAAGTCATGAACAGCACCGGCCAGAATACACCCCAGCACAATCCACAGCAATGCAACCGGACCAAACAGACACCCGGCAAAAGCTCCGAATACAGGACCAAGTCCGGCAATGTTGAGCAGTTGGATCATGAATATGCGCCAAGTTGGCATGCTCACATAATCCACTCCATCATTCCTTTCCTGACAGGGCATCAGCAACTTGAAGTCCACACCATACACACGCTCGGCTACCTTGCCATATACAAGGTAGCCAAGCACCAGCAATATCGCACAGGCGACAAACGCCAGTAGTCCGATCATCGTCAGTTATGTTTATTTTTCTGTTGAGCCCATAGCAGTATTCCTGCCACCGCCACTCGGACTGGTTGAGGGAGCGGGAGATGCAGCCTCAGCCTTCTCCTTGGGCAGCACCCAACGTTCGATGGCGCCCTCAGCGTATGCACCATAAATGGAGGTGGGATCAATGTTACGCATCTCATAATAAATGGCGCGCAAACGAGCCGCTGAGCCATTGTTGCGGCGCACATGCCCGGCGTAGGCGGCCATGATCTCCTGCCTCTGACGGCGTGAGTAATAACCATCAGCAATGAGAGAACGAACGTACTTATGGGCATCGGCCAAGCTCATCTGCTGCATCTTCTGACCAACTTCGAGCATGCCGGTGGCATTCGTCGAAAGTGTACCAAGCCCGGTACTCACGCCCTCGCCCAGAGGATTGGCAGGCATGCGGACATTGGGCATATCGGCGGCTTCTGCCAGCATGGTGATCTGGCGACGACCCTTGGTACGGCGGGCTTTCTTCAGGAGTTTTTCCTGCTCACAGTAATCATCAATAATCTTCTCAAGCTCAGCACCGGCGGTCTCAGCGTCTTTCATGAGCTCAGCCCCCTGCACCACACCGCGCAGACTTCCCGAACCATCCACCACGGCAAGACAGGGATAGCTCCAGATGCCGCCGGGGAGCCCGGCACCACCCATCACCTTGTTATACTCGCGCTTTTCCTTTTCGTTCGGGAGCTGATATACAGGCACCTCCAGGAAAACCGCGCCACGCGCATAGCGCATGATCTGGCGTTTCTTCACGAAAGACTCGTAAGTGGCTTCACTCACCTTGTCATAGTTGGCGCCATAGCAGAAAAGAACCACGGGTTTGCGATCACTCGCCTTCGCCAAAGCCGACTGATACTCAGCAGCCGGAGCCAGGGGCATCAGCGCAACACCCAGCCAGACAAGAACGGATAAAAGTTTTTTCATCATAACGTAATAACAGGGGGTTGGGGGTTACTTCCTGGCTTCTTTCTTGTCACTATCCTTTTTCTTTTCCTTGAGTAGCTTGCCATATACATAAAAGCCGACAATGGAGGATTCCCACTTATCGCCCTCACGCAACAGGCGCACAAAGCGAGCACAGGGAGCAGCTGAGCGCAAGTCACAGCGCAGCACAGCCCCGGAGAGATCGCACTTAGCGCGCACTCGTTCCCAGTTCTGCCCATCGTCTGATACTTCAACCAAGAAGTCACGATCTCGACGAGCCGCCTCACCGAACAAGCACACCACACCACTAAGCTGTGAGTTGCTTTCCAGTTCGATGGTCATACCGGCATTTCCCTCAAACTTGGCCGGTATATTGCCACCGGTCTTCTGCAAGACGGCCCAGTGCAGACAGCACTGCGGCATCTGCCCTGGATCAAGCGTGGTTGCCGTTCTAATCAATCCCTTGGCAGAGACAATCTTGCCAGGGAAAGCACGGAACTTGAACTTGTTCTTGGGGAAGAGTTTCTTGCACTTGCGGTAAGAAAGTTTGCCGATAGCCTGGAACGTGCGTTTATCGCCATTGGAAGCAGCTGTATAGATAGCCTCACCAAGCGCGGCCCATGTGGCATCGATCGTCTTCTTGGTGGTGCGCGCACGGCTCATGGTTTTAACCACGAGTTCAGAAAATTCCTCTTGGAGCTTCTCATTCTCGGCATCGGATCCGGAGATAGAGGCGATGTAATCAAGCCCCCATGCCAAGACGGAGCCGGCGTAGTCAGGCTTGTCCATGAGGGTGTTCAGAGCCTCCTTCATGTACTTGATCTGCTCTTCAGAGTTCGGGCAACCGGCCATGTGTGCCGTCAGCAGGGGAGCGATATCCCAGCGATTGGTACCGAAGCTCTTGCACTGCTTGAAGAACGCAGAGAACATCTTGTTGCGCTCGCGGCGGTCAGGAACCAGCGGCAACAGGTGCGGATAGACATAACGGCTGAGCATGGTGGCAGCGCAGTTGTGGAACTTAGCCCCCATGAACTCCACCACTCGGTCGTGCATCTCTTTCCACTTGTTCCGATTGTCGGGGGATTTCTGCTTAAGGTACGAGGCGTACGCCACCCAAGCAGGCCAGTTCAGCGGCTGAGCAACCACAGCGGCGTCGAAGCAGTCGAATGCGCTCTTCATCATACGACGGGAGGCAAACAGATCAGCCAGCGCGAGGAGCTCGTCGGAGACGACCGTACGCTGCCTGTCTGTGTAGAGATCCTGCATGAGAATGAGGAAGTCCCAGTCATGCATACCCCAGAAGGTCTTGTGCATACCATGCTGCCAGTAGATGGAATAGCCCTTCTGCCACTCGGTTCCCACGCGTACGGCGTAGGCACAGTGACCGGGTTCACCCATGGTCATGGCCGGTAGCCCGGAGGCCAGAGCACCATAGGCTCCGTAGTGAGAGCAAGCACCGCACACGCCGCCGATCTCGCGATGAGCCCAGGCAGTCGTGTTCTTGGTATATTTCATGATGGGACCAAGGTAGTCAGCGGAGAACACGGAGTCACCGGCTACATTTCGCAGACGATATACGAGTTGACCGGATGCCCCGAGATAGCCTTCCACCGGCAGACGAACATTGTCGCGCTGCCAAGCAAGAGATTGCGGGCTCCCCCAACCACTGGGCTCCTTGCAACCGGTTACGAGACGGGTCTCCCAATACTGAAGAGTATCGAAGAGAACATTGAGCTTGCCCTCCTGATAGCTGCTGAAGTAGTAGGCAAATCGAGCGATCATGTCCTCTTCCGAATAACGCTCGCGAGCAAACTCCGTGGCAGTAGTAGCAGCAATGCGGCGAGCCACGGGATCCTGCATATCTTCGGAGTAAAGGGAATATATCTTGGCGAGGTACACGAGCCCCTGCCCCAGCCTATCCGTCGGGCCGGAGAACATCACACCATTCATCCAGTCAAGATCACTCGTGAGGGCGAAAAGGAGAGCTCCGCCCATCTTCTGATTGGCTACTTTCTGTATGCCCTCATAGCCCACCTTACGGATCATGCTGATGCGGGCAAGATCCAGACGATTCGCCGGATCAGCAAGGAATTTCCATATATCCTCGTCCTTACCGGAACCCACTTTGCTCATCACTTTTTCAAGAAGTTCCTTATAGATGACATCGGGTTTCTTCCACATGTCGGGCACATAGTCCTCACTACGATACCCGGTGACCCCCTTATTCTTCTTCTCAAGCTTATCGTAGGCATCTGCCAATTTGCGGGCATTTCGCTCGATCGAGCCATTGCGGGCAGCATCGCACACGCCGGGAACCACATTCTGCGCGGGATCCACCGGCACGTCCGCCTCAGCAATTTCCTTCAGCGTGGCAGGCGGTGGCTCCGGGGGCATGTAGGAATCCGGGTCACGCTCCACAAGCGCCCCACCTTCAGAGCCGGAGCCCTCCCAAGCGGTCTCATCCTCACCCTCAACATCCATGGAGGACATGTCGGAATCATTGGTACTGACATCACCGCCCTCATCAATAACCACACCCTGCGAAGGCTCAAAATCAGAGGAATCATCACCGGAATCCGCAGACGGCTGAGTAGCGACAGGAGGGGCCTCGGTTGGTGGCGCAGTTGCCACATCATACAACCATGTGGCGAGATAACCGCCCACCATGGAAGCCACAACGAATGAGAGTAGTTTGATCAGGTTTGTTGACATAGTAGATGGAGCTTGAAATATTAGCGAAGGGCGCGGGAACGGAGCATTTCCAGAGTCTGTTCTGCTTTGTGACGAATGAGAGAGTCAGGGTGTTGTGCGAGCTGCTCAACCAGAGGAATGGCTTTTGCAGATCCGTACGAAGCAAAGTACTTGAGCGCTGCGTCCAACATCTGAATATCCGAACCGGGGGTGATGAGAGTGAGCATCTTATCCTCGGCATGTGAGCCAAGACGTGTCATCACGTCCCCCCAGGCAACAGGATTCTCAGCCCACATTTGCAGAACGGGTTCCACCATGGTCATGGGATCTTCATCTATCAGACGCAACACAACCTTTGAGGAAAGACTGCGACCGACATTGCGGCAGTTATCGAAATAGGTGCGGAAATGGGTCAGTGCCTGTTCGTCTTTGGCAGGGGCATAGACGTTCAGGGCTTCAATAAGCGCCTGATAGGTATCCTCCTCCGTCAACCAGGGATCCTGCAACACACGCAGGATGGCCTGCTTAATGTCGTGGCGCAGAACGTTGACGTTGGCCTGAGCAAGCGTGTTGGCCGCAGTAGCCACGCGCATCGGGTCAAAGCTGGACATCTCGCTGATGTTGGCTGCCACGAAGTTGGGGTTGTGCGGCGAGCTGAGAACCTCCGTAGAGTAGCGACTCACCAGATTAGACTTGTCTGCACTGAATCGCACCTCGTATACCCCTGCTTCCGGATTGGCGTATGAAACCCTGCCGAAACGAGAAATAACATTCGACACAAAGGAACTCTTGCTACGTACATTCACCACAACGAACAGGGCTCCATCCCCGCGGGTGTACGCACTGGTGTACTCGGCCTGCAGAAGTCGGGTCAACGTTTCCCGAAGGAGTGTACGGGAAATAGCCGTCTGGTTGTCCATGTAGATCGCGTAGTGAGCCTTTCCCGGAAGATCCTCGCAAATCTTGCGATATACATCCAGATCGCGATCGGAAAGGGTACGTCCTGAGCGCTCGGCAGCGGGAGTCGCCTCGTCAGGAGAGGCGGATTCCTCAACCTGCGGCTGAGGAGCATCAGCATACGGCAGACGAGCATGCCACATAAAGGGCATGGCCACCCCCATACCAAGCATGACCAGGCTGACCGAGGTAACTATGAACTTGTGGCGACGGAAAGAGGGCAGCAGACACCCCACGGAGAAGAGACTGATTCCGAGCGAAAAAACCAACTGATATTCAAACTCCAGCTGATTGATGGGAGTCTTGAACGTCTCACTATCCCCCAGAATGAAGATAAAGACACAAACAAGGAAGAGCACAACGGCAAATGCACAGCGCACATGGCCCATCACACTATAGGGAGACGATCGGCGCAGCTCCCTGCTCATCCTCTCAGCGCGGGCAATCTGACGTTTCTTAATGAGGCGATGCTGCGCCATTGTCTCCTGCACCTCGATCGAAGTCGAAGGGGCAGCACTTCCAAATTCTTCCGCCAGACAAGCCGGACAAACGTCCTGCCCCTCAAGAGAGGCATTAAACGTATTCTTACACCTTGTACACTGCTTTTCCACGCCGTTCTATATAGCAAAAAAAAGCACCGATTGCAAGCATGTAATCACGCAAAGAAGAAAATTGCACAGACGAATGTCACAATGCAAAATGAAACGCAGAAAAATCCCCGACTTTACTCTTCCGCGGCTTCTTGGAGAGGCTGCGGTTCCTCCTCATCGGCGAGGGACTCAACAGCCGGAAACTTGGGCTCTCCCGCAGCCGGAACAGGTACCGCCATACCGGAATGATCACTCATCATGGAGATTTCCGCAACGGAGTCGTGACGGATGGAAAATTTCGAGACCTCCTCAACAGGAGTGAAAGTATAGGCGCGATCAAGCATCTGTTTGTTGTACGCAGTATTCGCAGAGGAATAAAGCTCCGCCGAGGCATTTACTGATGCGACAGGCTTAGCGACACCCTCCGGCTGGGGAACCACCACACTCACAGCAATGAAAGCGGCCACAAAAACAGTTGTCATGCCAAAAGCCAATTTGCGCACGCCGATATTTGCAAAAAACTGTTTCACATGTTCCCAGAGAAGAACTCTCGCAGGTTTACATACAGCCTCCCGGGCTATACGCTGGTGAAGGTCATGAAGAAATCGAGATTCAAAATCAGCCTCCTGCACAGGTTTGACTCTCAAGGAAGAGAGCAAACGGACCAATTCATCCTCTGAGGGGCCATTGAAATCTTTATGATGGTTCTTCATAACTGTGAGATTGTGTGCGCAATGTTTGAGATGGACGGCAGGAACTAACTGTTCAAAAAAAATTGTAAAAAAGAGCAAAAAAACAATTAACCATGTATAAATTCGGAACGATGGAGCAAATCGGCGGCATTTTGATCCACCCAATCACGAATCAAGACCATACCGGACTCGATTTCTCCGGCACGTCGCTGGCGGGTTTCTGCCACCTGCGCCTCCATGTCATCTATATCGTATACATGTACTCCCGGTACGTCAGCACAGGCGGGGTCAACGTTGCGGGGAACGGACAAATCGATGAGGAATAGCGGCCGTCCCCGGCGGACATCCTGAGTGGCGCGCAGAACGCCCGGAGCCACTACATAAACAGGCGACGCGGTGGAAACGATGACAATGTCGATCTGCTCAAGGTACGGCACCCATTCCGAAAAGCGAATGACCCTGCCCCCTACCTGCTCAGCAAGTGCTACGGCCCTGTCGTAAGAGCGGTTCGCAACAAATATACTCTCTGCCCCGCGGGAGCGCAGACTACGCGCAGTACTACGGGCAATCTCACCGGCTCCCACCACGAGCACATTGGCTCCGCCCAGTCCGCCAAGAGCACGATGAGCCAACTGAACAGCTACAGCCCCAAGCGATGTGGGGCCGGATGTAATATCCGTTTCCGTACGCACCTTCTTACCGATGGAAAATATGCGTTGGAATGTGCGATTGGCATAGGATGCCGTGGAACCGGCCTCTTGTGCAGCACGATAGGCATCTTTCAACTGCCCGAAAATCTCCGTCTCGCCCACTACCATGGAATCCAGCCCGGCAGCCACACTTGCCAAGTGCTCCAAGGCAGCCTGCTCACAGAAGTTATAAAAACAGGCAGAGACATCACCCATCTGAGGGGCTCCACCGAGGAAGTGGGCCAATATGTTACCATGTGCCTGCTCAGGACAACGGCTCCAGTAGTAGAGTTCCGTTCTGTTGCAGGTGGAGAGCAGTACGCACTCCTCCACCCCCGGAAGATTCCGGATTTCCGTATTGCTGCGGATCAGGCGGGAACGAGCAACGGAGAAGCGTTCACGCACGGCAAGCGGAGCCGTGCGATAGTTCAGACCCAGGCACTGGAGCTGAGGAGAGGCTTCCATTTCAGCGTTTTTGGTTCATGTATCGTTGGATATGAGCCACCAGATCATCGATATTATGTTTTTCACTTTCGATATCGGGCTCTATGCCAAACTCGCGGAGAGTGGCACTGGTTACGGGACCTATGCTGGCTACCCTGCACCCCTGAGGGATGGGTATATTGAGAGCCATGAAATTCTGCACTGTACTGGAGCTGGTGAAGGTGATGATATCGGCGCCCTCCCCCTTCAGGCGAGCAGCAGCTCCGGTCGGGTCTGCAGTTTCGGGAACAGTATTGTAGGCTATGCACTCATCGACAATGGCCTGTCGTTTCATCAGCTCCTTATAGATGATATCGCGCCCCTTCTCGCTGTGTATCCAGAGCATAGTCACATTCGCCACCCCACCGAATTCATCGCCCTTGCGATCGAACTCTGCAATGAGTTCCTCTGCGACGGCCTTCCGGGGCATGACATCCACCATCAGCCCATACTTCCTGAGCTCGGCAGCCGTAGCCGGTCCCACAGCAGCTATGCGCGCCCCCCCCAATTCGCGAATATCTTCGTAGACAGCAAAGAATGCCTCAAAGAATTTATTTACACCATTCGGACTGGAGAAAATGAGCCAATCATAATGACGACTGTCCACAATAGCCTCAGCAAAATCCTGTCTGTCGGAGGGCGGGACAATTCGGATGGTAGGCAATTCCATAACTTCCGCACCGAGCTCTTTCAATCGGGAGGAGAGAGCGCCGGCCTGCTCACGAGTGCGGGTAACGACAACGCGCTGCCCGGCCAGCGGCAGGGGCTTGCGCTCCTGCCCCAGCTTGTCAGCAAGCTGCACAACCTCACCTATGACAACCACGGCAGGTGAGCCCAAGGAGCCTTCCACGGCATCTGCCAGGTTACCGACTGTAGACTGCACCCACTTCTGCCGGGAGGTGGTTGCCCACTGAACGGCAGCAGCAGGTGTATCTGCCGACTGTCCGGCTACCATCAGCGCCTGCAGGGTCTCGCGCAAACGGCTCATTCCCATCAGGATAACCTTGGTTCCCTTGGCTGCTGCAATCGCGGGAATATCGAGATCACTCGTCTCCTTCCCCGGCATCTCATGCCCGGTGAATACCGTGAACCTGGCGCTGATTCCGCGATGCGTCAGTGGTATGCCCACACTGGCAGGGGCAGCAATGGCTGAGGTGATTCCCGGCACCACACCAAAGGTCACTCCGGCGGCATGCAGAGCAAGTCCCTCCTCACTACCTCGGCCAAATACATAAGGGTCGCCCCCCTTCAGGCGAATGGTCAGAGCATACCTGCCTGCACATTCTATCAACAGTTCATTGATCTTTTCCTGGGGCATGGCATGATTGCCGGCTCGCTTGCCAACGTACACCAGTTCACAGTCGCGACGGCAATGGCTGAGCAACGCGGCATCTGCCAAGGCATCGTACACCACACAATCTGCCTTTTCCAGCAAACGGAGTCCTTTTACCGATATGAGCTCAGGATCCCCGGGACCGGCACCTACCAGCCAAACCTCACCTTTCACTTTTTCTCTCATAACACAGGCTCGGGAGCAGGTTCAACAGGAGAAGGAGCGACCTCACCGGAAGAGCCCCCCAACACACTCTCTCCGGCACCGGCGGGTACCGGCTCCGCAGCAGGAACCGCAGCGCCTTCCGCGGCAGACTCGCCCTCCGGTGCAGCCCCGCCTTCCGGTGCAGGTGCAGCCACCGCAGGAGGCGTTCCGGCAGCCGGAGCGGCAGGCACCTCCGGCTCCGTACCACCGGCAGCACGCCGCCCCATTTCAATGAGCTGCGACACCGTGACGAGCTTGAATCCGCGAGCCTGTAATCCGACCACAATTTCTTCCACGGCGCTCAGGGTCGAGGCATGAATATCGTGCAACAGGATGATGGAACCGGGCTGAGCCTTCCCCACAGCACGTTGAACCACAGTACTCACCCCGGGATGTTGCCAATCTCGGGTATCAATATCCCAGAGAATGGAGTACATCCCATAATCGTTGTACATCATCTCCACAAGGGGAGTATTGGTTGCACCATAGGGGGGACGCATGGTTGTGGGGTAGAAACCTGTGGCCGACTTGATGATCTCGCTGGTACGTTCAATCTCACGGGCGACAACCTGTCGGCTCTTGGACGTCATCTTAATGTGGCTGTAGGTATGATTGGCGATTTCGTGACCTTCAGCTGCGGCTCTAGCCAGGATGGACTTGTTTCGGGCGGCATTTTCACCCAACACGAAAAAGGTGGCACGCGCTCCGTGACGCTTGAAAATATCGAGTACTTGGGGAGTGTAGACAGAGTTGGGACCATCATCGAACGTCACAGCCACATATTTCCCGGGTACATTGACGTGAGAGACGCGATGTCCGGGCTTGCGCGGAACAAAGGGACGAGGAGCAGCCACGGTGACAGAAGGCGCGGGAGTCGGAGTAGTCCGCGGCTTGGCCGGACGAACGGGCTTACCCTCCCCCTTATTCCGCACCGGAGGAACAGGCTTTTCCGGTTGAAGAACGTTGACTTCCTGCTGGGTCTGCGAACAAGCCGCGAGGACAACAGCTGTCAGAGCTGCGATGAATAGGCGAATAGTCATCATAACTGGTTTTGCTGCCCCCATTCTACTCGTCTGCATACCATTTGGCAATCTCTTTTGAAGTCATGACTGACTTGCAAGATCACAAAAGCACGCACCGATCGAAGCAAACGGATAATAAACTCTTGCACAGCAGGAGGCTTTGTGATAGCATGCGCGCATGTCACTACCATGGTTTGAGAATCGATTTCCGCTGTATCTGGCTCCGATGGCCGGAGTGACCGATCCGATCTTCCGCACGCTGTGCAAGGAAGAAGGTGCAGACGTGATGGAGACGGAATTCGTCTCGGCCGAGGGAGTACTGCAAGCCTGGCAGCGTAATCGCCGCTATGTGGAGTTTGAGCAGCAGCACCGCCCGCTGGGCATTCAGATCTTTGGTTCTGTTCCGGAACACGCAGCCAAAGCAGCCCGTATCATCGTGGATGCCATGCAACCGGACTTCCTCGACCTCAATGCCGGGTGTCCCGTACCAAAGGTTGTGGGCAAAAACGGCGGTTCCTCACTTCTGCGTGATCTCCCGTTGTTGCAGCAGATTGCAGCAGCTATCGTGAAAGAACTGAGAGGAGATTGCCCCGTGACCACCAAAATCCGCTTGGGATGGGACGCCGAGCACATCTGCGCCCCCGAGGCCGTCGTGCGGCTGCAGGACGCCGGGGTTCAGGCCATAGCCATCCATGGTCGCACCCGTTCCCAACAGTACGGGGGCAAGGCTGACTGGGACATGATAGACCGCTGCGCCCGAAATGTGCAAATCCCGGTCATCGGCAATGGAGACATCACTTCGCCGGAAGATGTACGAAGAGCAAGGGAACACACCGCAGTAGCAGGAGTTATGATCGGCCGCGCCGCCATGAATGCCCCCTGGATATTCCGCAGGACAAAATCGTACCTGAAGGATGGCTGCATACCACCGGAACCATCTGCTGCCGAACGGGTCGCGTTCATAGTGCGGCACACACGCATGGCCATCGACAGCGCTCACTACGGGGATGAACTTGTCACTATGCGAGCCATGCGCGCCCGCTTGCTCGCTTACGCCAAGGGGATTCCCGGTACTCGCCCCCTGCGCCCTTCCCTAGCTCGAGTGAGCTCATTCAACGAGTTGCTGGACATTCTGGGAGCCCTCGAACTCGCGGACTAAGCCAGTTCCAGCTCCGCAACAAGAGCCCCGGTAGCCCGGTCATGTCGCTCCAGAACCGATCCTGACATTTTGCTGCCGAAGGTCTCCACCAAACGGCAAACACCGAGTCCGGCAGTTGCTTTCTCGTATTCAGCCACCCAATCAGCAGCCAAATCCTGTGAGGATAAGCTCCGGGGGTAACGTCTCAACCCTCTATGGAAAGGCTTGGGTGAAAGGCGAGCTCGCCAACATGCCTGGCTCCGGCACAATTTCACATACATGGGATCAGCATGTAAAACAGCAAAAATCTCCATCTCGCGTTCGCTGCCGGGAGCCAGCTCGGGCTCCTGAAGGATGACCCGCCAGCCGTGAGCCGTGCGATACAGACGAGCAGACATTCGGTCAGCACCTTCACACAAGCGCCGAACGGCAGAGGCGAGCATTTTCTCCTCCTTGGCTCGGGACGTGAATAAGCGGACCAGAAAACCGCGGCAGTAGCGATCCACATCGACAATGCACAGGTTGGTAGTGTTGAGCACCAAACAGCCATAACGATTGCGGGTCACGATATCGTCCGCAGACAATCTCTCTACAACCGGCTCCAGAATGGCAGCACTGTAGGCGCTGTCCACCCCATCAAGATTCCTCAGAGCGGTCAGAAATCCACTCAGCCCCCCTTCACCGGGAGCTCCGGTCCCGGTCAGCCAATTCTGCCATAAACGTGCTCTTTTTTCCATTTTCAGTTGAGCGTCCGACAGAGACAATTCGGACATACCGCGCAGGTGTACACGCCGCCCGGCTATCTCTCTGTGCTCTCTTACCCAGAATGAGGGGATATTCATATACTTTCTTCTGCAACAGGGGCTTGGAGCGAGTCCAGCACACTTCCTGCCAAGGATGTCATGGCTACTACTCTGTTGTCTGCGATATCAAAGACAGTCGCAGAGATGATTTCCCCCTGCTGACATGCTACAGTACAGGGGCGACGCCGCCCCTCCCACTCGATGGTGGAGAGCAGGAACATCAGATGAGGCAGCAGACCCAAACGGCGCCAGTTGTCAAAACAGCTCCGCAGATGGCGCAGTAAATCCAGTTTACTGTGCAAGTGCAGTCCTGCCGTGTCGGAAATGTAGCTGAGTTCCTCTGCCAACATAGGCATAAGATTGCCGTAGTCCTGCGACTTCATCATCTCGCCGAAACAACGGGCAACAT
Source organism: Akkermansia sp. (assembly GCA_045545975.1). Lineage (GTDB taxonomy): Bacteria > Verrucomicrobiota > Verrucomicrobiia > Verrucomicrobiales > Akkermansiaceae > Akkermansia. The sequence continues at coordinate 7,828 of JAZQCA010000038.1, read as the reverse complement.
CAATTTCCGACAGAGTCTCAACGGGGGGATAACTCACGCGGTCGCAGAAACGGAGTCCATCCTGTACAGCTCCATGCTGCACCACTTCAACCCCATAAGAGCCGGGAGCAGATGAGTCCCCATTCAGCACAACAGTCAGGAACAAGACATCGGCAGGCTCCTTCTCGGGTGGAAGGGCGCTCACATGATCCGGATACGAATGGGGTGCATAGCGATGGTAACCCTTCTGATCGACCTTGCCATTCACCACAGTATCAACCAGCACCACCAATTTCTGCCTATCGGGTTTCTGCATGCGAAATTCCGGCAACCCATTGCGGAATATCGGCTTGAACCCACCGGCAAGTTCATAACCGGCTGCCAACAAGCCCCCCGCTGCAACAGCCAATGCCAGACTTACAGGGAGATATTCTTCTGCGATGACAGGCTCCCGTGCCGGAGCGGGTTCCTCAGCAGGAGCTGGAGCCTCAGCAGGAGCGGGGCCCTCAGCAGGAGCGGCTTCTTCAGCAGGAGCGGGGACCTCAGCAGGAGCGGGGACCTCAGCAGGAGCCGGTTCCTCAGCAGGAGCGGCTTCTTCAGCCGGGGCCGGTTCCTCAGCAGGAGCGGCTTCTTCAGCCGGGACCGGTTCCTCAGCAGGAGCGGCTTCTTCAGCCGGGGAAATAGGATCAACTACGTCTGTGATCAGGGCATCAGGAACGGCATACAAAGTTCCCCGAGCCATGAACTGCTCGCCAATGGACGGCAAGGGCGCATAGGGGTCATATACCGGAGCATAGACGTTAATGCGCTCACTACCGGAGCGTGCAACAATATGACAGAGGGGCAGGCCACAGAAATCACAACGTTCAGCGCTTTCAACAACGGCGCAAAGGGTATCGGGACCTACCGCTGCACCCACCTGCCCCTCCGCTATGGGAGAATAATGATTGCAAAGCAGACTGAGAGAGCAAAGAAAGGTCAAGTTCGGTTCCATCCTACCGGGGAACATCAGCAACTCAGCACATCGAGCCCGGTACTCCGTTCCACTCGCAGATCGCAATGTCAGCACAGGTTCATCATCGGGCTCCGGCACCTGAGTTACCACCATTTCATTGACGGGATGTTCCACTGCGTAAAAATCTGCATAGGTCAACTGCAGACGTCCTTCATTGCGCCCTTCCAGCAGAACGATCATCAGCGGCGAAGTGTCCCCGGAGCCCCGGATTTCCATTCCTTCCGGCATGTGCCCGGCATGAGCAAACTTCTCAACGAGTGGGTAGAGGCGCATGCCGTAATTAGCGACCTCTCGGGTGAGATTCAGCTTCTTGGACAACCAGGCACTACAAGGCATCTCAGACGGAGATCCCAGACGCCGACCGGGCGGCAGATACTGCATGGCCTCAGGAGCGGAGCTCCAGCGCCCACCGGAGCGCAGCCGAACAGGCGACTCAGCTACACAGCGGGCCTTTGCACCACGCAAATGCTGCACAACACAGGGAAGGACGTATATGCTCAGATCCTTCAATCCGTCACAGCGCCTACACTGATCTTCCGTCAGCGCAGCAGCTGCCGCCATGCTGCACACACTCACCACATAGACCTCCACCCGGTCGTCATCATCCACGGCAGTAAAGTGAGGAGCCACTCGGCTTTCCACCTGAGATTTCTCGCCGGCAACCCGGCGCACATGGCGCATGCCACAGGCCTTCAGGTGATCACAAAGGTCGGATTCACACTCTGCAAGCAGGAGCTCGGCAGAGCGCTTGCTGAGGCGAGCGACCTGCTCAGCCCCTTCCACGCGACTTATAACGGATATCTCAGCTTTCATTACCCTGAGGAGCTACCGCCCCCTGACGATCGTAAAGTTCCCGATAAAGCGGACAAGAGGCGTACAACTCATCGTGCGTACCATCACCCACAATGCAGCCATGATCAAAAACGAGTATCCGATGAGCATTGCGAAGTGTGCTGAAGCGGTGAGCTACTATCAAGGTCGTACGCCCCTTCGCCAGACTGTCAAGTTCTTCCTGAATCTCACGCTCGCTCTCGGCATCCAGCGAGGCTGTGGCTTCATCCAGTATCAGAATCGGCGCATTCTTCACAAAGGCTCGGGCTATAGCCACACGCTGACGCTGACCACCGGAAAGACCGGCCCCACCCTGACCCAGCCGCGTATCCATGCCATTGCGCTGAGTGGGCAGGAACACATTCACCCTGGCTGCCTCAGCGGCAGCCACAATTTCAGCATCAGTAGCAGCCTTGCGTCCCAGCGCAATATTCTCGCGGATGGTTCCCGCGAAAAGCAGAGCCTGCTGTCCGACGATGGAAAGCTGCTCTCGCAAATCATGGCGAGTGACATCACGAACATCTATCCCATCCACCAGGACAGAGCCTTCCGTGGCCTCATAGAAGCGGGGAAGTAGGCTGGCAAACGTAGTTTTTCCCGCACCGCTGGGACCAACCAGCCCCACTATCTGACCGGCGGGGATGTGTACATCGACATTCCTGAGCACGGGTTTCCCTTGGTCGTAAGCAAAAGTCACATTGCGGAAGGTGATATCGCCCTTCACCTTTTCCGGGAACTTCACGGGATGGGGCGGATCATCGATGGTATTCGGCTCATCCAGCACTTCGGAAAGACGCTGCATGGCACCCTGAGCTTCGTTCAGGCGATTGTAGGCCATCCCGGCGCGCTTCATGGAATCGAAGGTGAAGAAGAGCGCCGCGGCAAGTGCGATGAAGTCCGCAAGGTCCATGCCATACACACTACCACACACCAACAGGAAGGAGAGCGCAAACGCCGTTACAGTCTCCATGATGGGGATGATGGCACGCTGGTACTTCACTAATTTGAGCGTGTTGGAACAGTAGCCCACCGAAGCTTGCCGGAAATCCGAGATCTGGCGTTCCTCCAGAGCATAGGCACGGACTTCCCGCTGCGTCTCCAGGTTCTGCTGAACGACGGTGTTGAGCTCGCCCAATCCCTCCTGAGCGCGAAGGGATTTCAGCGAGATCCGCTTACCGAAGGTGATAACCGGCCAGGCAGCCAGCGCTATGAAGAGAATCACCAGAAAAATCTCCCAATGCCCCACCATAATAAGCAGGTAAATAAAAGCGGTGAAGGCACACAGGCAGGTAATGGGCTGCTTGACCAGATCGTTGGCCACATGGGAGAGCACATCCTGCACATTCTGAGAATCCGCAACGATGCGGCTCACGATATCCCCCTTGCGACGCCCCTCCAGAAAGGCAAGCGGCAGTTGCTGCACATGGTGGAACACCGTCGTGCGCAGACTCTCCAGTATGCGGAAACCCAGCACATTCACCACTACTGTATTCATCCACATGGCAACACCGCGAATGACAAAGATGAGCGGTAGAGAGGCACAGGCAACCAACAGAACCGTAGAGGCCGGTAAGTCCCGCAGCTGCGGCACCAGCAGCATGAGCTCAGGCTCCGGCTGTCCGCTCTGGTGAAACACTACGGGAAACACGAACTTAACCATGAAGGGTACACCCAGACCACTGGCCGCAGCGGCAACAAGACCGGTGATGACAGAAGCCAGCAACCACGAGAGGTGCGGCATGAGGAATCTTTTTACAAACTTGAGAATACGTTTAATCATGCCTGAGTCTCCTTCTTTTCCTGTGCTGCCTGGCGTACCTGTTCATCATACAGTGACTTGTAAAGCATGCAGTCGGCATATAGCTCATCGTGGGTACCATCTGCCACGATGCGCCCTTCTTCGAACACCAAAATGCGACGAGCCATGCGAATAGTGCTGAAACGATGAGCAATGATGAAAGTCGTGCGGTTCTGCGCCATATCATCGAGAGCCTTCTGGATAACCGCCTCGCTTCTCATGTCGAGAGCCGAGGTGGCCTCGTCGAGAATGAGGATGGGAGCATCTTTCAGGATGGCGCGCGCAATGGAAACCCGCTGCCGCTGCCCGCCGGACAGACCGCCGCCACCTTCAGCCAGCATGAGGTCATAGCCCTCGGGTTTCATGTCCGCAAACTCACTCACACAGGCCAGATCTCCTGCCCGGCGAACGGCGGCATCATCAGCAGATGGCTTGCCCACACGGATATTCTCGGCAATAGTATCGCGGAACAACGCCGCGAACTGGGAAACGAGAGCGATATTGCTCGTACGCTCACTGCGGGACAGTTTACGAACGTCCACCCCATCAATCTTCACCGCCCCCTTCTGGGGATCGTAAAAACGACAGATGAGGTTGATGAACGTTGTCTTGCCCGAGCCACTAGGCCCCACAAGCGCCACAATTTCCCCTGCGGGGATATGCACGTTGATGTCACGCAGAACCGTCTTATGACCGGTGTAAGCAAAGCTGACACCCTCAAAATCAACCGCACCGGTCGGCGGGTTCGGGAGGCTCTGAGGATTCTCCGGTTCGGGAGTCTCATCACGGGCAAGCAGAACGGAGTTGATCCCCGCAATCATCACTTTCATTATCTGGCACTGGTTGGAGACAGTACCCAGGCGTTTGATCGGGTCGTAACAAAAATAGAAGGCCGTGGCAATGGCCGTAAAGGCCTCGAGGGTCAGCTGATCACCACTACCCCGATACAACGCGTAGGAGAGCGCGAGGGCACTAACCACCTCAATTGCCGGAGAAAGGGAGGCCTTCCAAGACTCGACCTTTATTCGCATTCGATTGAAGTATTTGATATTCTCACCGAGCACACGCTCCTGACGTTCCTCGAGATTGAAGGCACGAACCTCTCTCTGAGCCGTAAGAGACTCCTCGACATTGGCTGTAATGACATTCATTCCGGCGAGAGCCTCACGCATTCTCTTGAGGACAGACTTACCCACATAGCGCACCAGCGGTATGCAGAGGGTCGAAATGAGCAGATTTCCGAGCAGCACGGCGCTGTCATGATTCGTCAGCGCCGCATAGATGAGATAAGAAACGGCAGCTACCAGAGTAAGCGGCTGAACCACGATATCATTCAACACCTGAATAAGCTGCTGTTGAAGCCCTTGGGTAAACTGAATGACGATATTCATCAGCCCGCCGCGCGTGTTGCGGTCGTGAAAGGAGAATGACAGCCACTGCAGACGAGCAAACACATCCGTTCGCAGATCATTGAGTACCCCTACGCCGGCGCGAGTGAGGAGATAGGCATTGAAATAAGTTGCAAGTCCGCGCACACACATCACGGCCGGGATTATCATTGCAGCCCCCACAAGGGTCGCTATCCCCATGTGCTCCGGCTCAACCCAACGCAGCAGCAAAGACTTCAACCACTCCGGGGCAGGCTCCTCGCCGAACACCACCGGACATACCTTCTGCACGATGACGGGCAAACCGAATCCCGATGCAGCCGCTGCAAGAACTCCGGCAACTATTCCCCAGAGCACCAGCCACTTGTATGATGGCAGATACTTCCGGAGCAACGGACGTGCCAGCGAGATGAATGAAGGCTCTTTTGCTTTGCTCATATATAACGCTCATTACTATACCAGACCAAACACGTTCTATCAATCAAAAAAGGCTATTATGCGGTCTTTTCTTCTTGTCAAGCGCCTCTGAACACGATAGACTGAAGTCCCCGCAAGCCGCCCCGGTTCGACCTCTCACTTCATGCTCAAAGTCATCACCTGCACCCTCTGTCTGACTCACGATTGCACCCTGCGCTGCAGTTATTGCTACGCCGGTCGCAAGTACCGCCATGCCATGAGCCAAGCCACAGCAGCCCGGGCCATCGACATTGTCTGCAATGAGGCCACCCGGCTGCAGCAAGGAGCAGACATCAGTTTCTTCGGAGGCGAGCCTCTTCTCGAGTGGGAGCTGTTACAATGGTGCCATGACTACATGAAGCACCAGGCACCCCGTCTCATTGCACCCCCGCGCTTCAGCGTAACGACAAATGGTACTCTACTCACAGAGCAAAAGCTCGACTGGTTGACAGAGCGGGATTTCCTCATCGGGCTTTCTCTGGATGGTTCCCCTGCCATGCACAACACCAACCGCTGCTATCCGAACGGGCGAGGTAGCCACGCCGATGTTGCACAGGCACTCTGCCTGTTGAGCGCTCGCCCCGAGACCCGCAGCCAGGTTATCTGTGTAGTCACACCGAACAATGTGGCACACCTGGCCGAAGGTGTGCAATGGATTGCTCAACACTACAGCGGCACCATAGGGCTGAACCTCGACTACTGGAGCGAGTGGACGGATAAGGACTTTGAACTACTGAGTGCTCAATATGCACTGGTGGCTGAGCTCATTCTGCATTCATACAGGAACGAAACGCCCATTCGACTGAGAAACATCGATGACAAAATCACCACCTACCTGGCAGGTAGCAAGGAAGACTGCCTGTACTGCCGGATAGGAGAACGGGAAATAGCCGTGAGTGTGGATGGCAACTTCTTCCCATGCTCCCGACTGATAGGCGATGGCGACAGTGATGAACTCAACTTCGGCAATGTCAACACCGGCATTGATCGAGCACGCCAACAATACATCATCGCCACGCGCGGCTGCAACACCCCGGCATGCAAAATCTGCACTCTGCGCGGGCGCTGCCTACACACCTGTGGCTGCACCAACTATGCTACCTCCGGCAAGCTCAACGAGGTATCGCCCTTCCTCTGCTGCTCGGAAAAACTCTTTATTCATACCGCAGACAAGATCGCAGAACAGCTCTACGAGGAGCAAAATCCGACCTTTCTCAAGCGTTTTTACTCATCCTGATCGAAAAAGTAAGCACAATCAGCGCTTTGCGCTTGCAAAACCTGCCATTTGCGTTATGATTTCTCCACATGAACCGCCTTCCCATTCCGCAGTACGTCATGGCTTTGGCCCATGTGGCAGCCTTGCGCTCCGAAGACCCCTACCGCAAGGTCGGAGCAGCCGCTCTCGACAAAGATAATCGCGTCATCGGCACTGCCTATAATGGTCTCTTTCCGGGTTTTACCGCCCCGGATGGTTTCTGGTCCTCACGGGAGGAACGCCAGAAGTTCATGCTGCACGCCGAAATTAACCTCTGCAGCCTTTTCAAACGAGGTGAAGCCCGGGTAGTGGCCTGCACCACCATGCCCTGCACCTCCTGCATGCAGGCACTCTGTGCTCACGGAGTGAAAACCATATATTACGGCGAAGATTATGCGGACTCCAGAGCGCCGGAGATCGCTGCCATGTACGGAGTGGAACTTATCCACATACCCGACTACCCTCTCTCGGGCAATTTCCCGCTGGTTCAGTAAGCCCACTGCTCCCCCTCGAGCCGAGGTGTAGGCAATTCAACCGAATCGAGTTTCTGTTCGTACAGTCGGGATTTTCCCTCGAACTTCCTCTTCCACGGTTCGTTACCTCCCCGCAGTTGCTTCGTGCCCGCCCCACGGGCACTCACCCTTGCAGGGCAAACACTCTGTGTTTGGCTAATCAGCCTTACAGCCGTCGGCTGCTTTGTTCTTCAGGTTTGGGATTCCGCATCATCGCGGCTCCGCGCGGATTTTCACCGCAGTGCGCATATCGCGTCGGTCGTACAAAAAAACGAACCAGTGTAGAAACTGATTCGGTTTTACGAGGTTGAGTGGAGTTAATACGCCATCAGCTTGGGAAATTTGCGCCCGGAATTCGCTTTTCCGTTTTTCCTACGTTCACGCCAAGCAAATATGGAAGCACATTGTAATATATTGGATAGAAGCATTTTATGAAATCCGCTTCACAATTCGGGAGCCTATCACATCGCTTGTAAGAGGTCATGGAAAATGAAATACAGGATTCGCGGAAAACGGCAAAAATGTGGATAATCCACCTCCACGCTTGAATAGAGGGGACGGAATTGATATAACGCCTCGCAACAGATACACACA
>JAZQCA010000037.1:0-18207 GCA_045545975.1 Akkermansia sp. | reverse complement strand
CAATTACCTTTTTTATTCTTACGAGGGGTTCCGCACCCCACGCTACCGCGTGGAGTGCTCCACCGCCTCGCTATGGGTATGTCGCCCGTTTCACGGGCTTTGAATGCCGCTCGCCTGCGGCTCGCCAAAGTCCAATTTGTCCGTCACCACCAATACGAATAACACAACAATCTTTAATTGCCTCATCAATAAAAATCAAAGGTTGTCATGAATGAGAATTGGAGTTCAGCCCGGAGGCTATTCCGCTGAACAGGCTGCCTATGGCAGAGGTGCCGCTGCTCAGGCTGCGCACGCCGGACTGTCGCGCGGCCTGCCGGGTTTGCCAGGCGTTGAGTGAGCCCTGTTGGCGAAGGATTTCGGCCTCGCGTAGAGCGCTGTCGGCATTGGCACTTATTTCGTCCTGCAGCCTGGTGGCGAGATCACGTTCCCGCACGGTCACGGAGCCATCTGCTGCAAGATTGGAGCCGGCGGCATCGGCTCTGGCGGTAGCGAGGGTGGCGTTGGCATTGGCCGCGGCGCGTTGTTGATTGGCAGCGGCAACATCTACCATATCGGCAGCCTGTTGATCGGAGATGGACTGCTGGAGGTTTGCGGTGCTCTTCAGAGCCCGTGCCTGTCGGTTATAGGCGTGGGCCTGAAGAACCTGAGGAACCAGCGCGGCGGTGGTGGCAAGTGCTGTTGTGAATCCCATAACGCGCTTTACCATACCCCCGTGTACCTCAACCGACAAGCAGGAAATCTCATGGCAGCGGTGTATCGCTCACCTCCTGCCAGAAGTCAGCCGCGGCTCGTCGATGTACAGGGCTGATGTAGCGGGTGCGCAGCAGGATGGAATCGCGATGGCCCATTTCGAGCTGCAGGACGGCCAGGTTGCGGAAGTGGGCGGCGTGGTAGCTGGCGAAGGTATGTCGGCAGATATCGTTGACCCAGTGGGTAAAGCCCGCTGCACGGCGCAGAGCGCGCCAGCGCTGCACCCAGTTGCGTGGTGCCACTCTCTTGAGGGGGGTGGACTGCGGCGTGATGCGGCGCAGGGGAATCACTCGTCCGCCGCCGGTCTTGCCCACACTGGGGCGGATGATGACCTCACCATCGTTCCAGCAGATGTCCTCCGGGCGCAGACGAGTGACTTCGGCCGGGCGCACGCCGCAGTAGAGCATGAGCTGTAGTGGCAGTAACATGTCACGGTGCTCGGGTTGATTGGCGGTGCTGAGCAGCTGCCGTACTTCGCGCGGACTGAGCGGGGTGATGTGTTTCTCGCTCACCGGGGGTATGTTGATGCTGGTGACCGGGTTGCTGCTGCACCATTGGTGGCGCACACCGCAGGCGAAGATGCTGTGCAGGATGGCTCGTCCCTTGCGGTAGCTGTGCTGGCTGCCGTTGAAGGCACGGCGGAGCAGCTCACTGCATTCCTCCGTGCTCATGTTGCGCAGCGGTCTCTGCGCCACTCCCGGTAGCTTCAGCATGCGCCGCACAAAGTGCTGCAGGTCGCGCCGGGTCGAAGGGCGACGTTCCAGGCGCTCATTCAGACTTGCCTGTGCGGCTGTCTCGAAACTCACCGTCTTTTCCTCCGTTATGATGGCGTCCACACCGGCGCGCAGGATCCGCCGCAGCAGTCGCAACAGGCTGCTGCGCTCCAGAGTTTCAACCTCTACTCCGAGCTCTTCCGTGCATTCCATCACCAGACGGGCTGCATCCACCGTGTTCAACGGGAGCTTCGCTAACATTCTTTCGGCTATATGAGTGTTCATGTTATGTTTCTGCATTCAGAATGCTGAGTTCTGTGCAATGATTGATGATGTGGCGATAACACAAGAATGAAGATCGGTATTTCCTTTTCACTCCGTTTGTGCTTTCATATCTTTAAGACTGATGCTGAGTTGAATTTCATGAAAAATGGTTTTTCAACTTGACTCAGCATTCTGAATGCAGTACCATTCATCGCGTGGGTACTCGCCGGGTGGTGTGGTACGCACGTTACATAGTAGTCATAATCGCATGTCTCATGCGAAAATTCAGCCCCGATGCCGACTGGCTTCGGGGCTGAGTTCTGAAGGTGGTGACAGGGTTCTCAGGCCTGCGGGCGGAACATTTTTTCAACGTACTTGGCGATCATATCGACCTCGATATTCACGATGGAGCCGGGGGCATAGCAGTGCATGATGGTGCGCTGCCAGGTATGCGGCGTGATCCAGAACTCCAGCTCGCCGCCCTCGTGAATGGCAGCTATGGTGAGGGAGATGCCGTCTATGGCTATGCTGCCTTTGTCAATGGTGTAGCGGGTGAGCTCCTCGGGTATGCGGAGGCGCACCATGTGGTCTTGACCTATGGGGGTTATGGAGGTGATGGTTGCAGTGCAGTCAACATGCCCCATAACCAAGTGACCGCCGAAACGTCCGCTGCTCCCCATGGCTCGCTCCAGGTTGCACAGCGAGCCTTCGGTCAGAGTGCCCAGAGAGGTAATCTTCATGGTCTGCGTCAGCAGGTCGAACTCCACCCGACTGCCCTCTATCCGATCGACTGTCAGGCAGCAGCCATTCACGGCTACGGAGTCTCCCGGCGCCAGTTCCGCGGCAAAGGGAATATCGATGGTGTAGCGGGCGCCCTTCTCGATGGGCGTGCGCTGCAGGACGGTGCCGGTGCATTCAACTATGCCGGTGAACATGGTGTAGATCAGCGGATGAGGATGAAGAGAAGGAAGATAATAGTGGTGGGTATGAAGGCCCACAGGAAGAGCCACAGCGCGCTTATGCCGCTCTTGAAGTACTTGCCCAGGATGGCCTGACCTGCGGGGTTGGGGGCATTGGCGATGACGGTCAGACCGCCACCCGTCACGGCACCTGCCACGATGGCGTACTTGATCTCCTCCTGAAGATTCGGCACGGTGCTGGCGAGGAAGGTGACGGAGGCGTTGTCATTGAACGCCGTCAGGACGCTCGCCACGCCCATGGTGGCGGTGGCTCCCAGCTCGGAGAGTGCTTGGAGCACGGGCTGCATCCACCATCCCTGTACTCCGCCCATGATGAGCAGACCGGCCAGGAAGAAGGCTACCAGCATGGGTACCTTGATGGAGAAGGCATTTTGGTACTGCGGCGTGGCCATCGTGAAGCCCAGGAAGAACATGAATCCACCCACGAAGCAGGCCGGGTGGTGGGCGAAGTAGACCGTCCAGGCCAGGAAGAGGATGGAGGTTATGTAGACCCAGACGGGTATGATGTCCTGCCGGTCCTCCCAAGAGGTGGGAACGGCGCTGTCGTAGGCGCTGTTGGCGCGCTGCACTTCAGCCAAGCGGGTGAACTCTTTGCGGAAGATCATGAAGTAGAGGACGTTGGCAATGATGATTCCGATGATAGCCTTCCATCCGAAGTTGAGGAACATGTGGCCCATGCCCCAGTCCCACTTGCCGGCCACCATCACGATGGGCGGTGCTGCGAAGTGGGTGAGGGTGCCGCCGACGGAGACGTTCACGAACAACAGCGCAATCGTGGCGTACTTGAGCGGCTCGCTGGGCTTGAGCTGGTAGAACTTCTTGCCCAGCAGGATGGCAGAGAGTGTCATGGCTGCCGGCTCGGTGATGAAGGAGCCCAGCAGAGGGGCTATGCACAGTACTGAGAGCCACCAGGCAGCCGGTGTTCCCTTGCCCAGCGAGGCACCGAACTTCAGCGTGTTTTCCGCCAGGCGGTAGATGGGGCGCGAGGAGGCGATGACCATCACCACGGCAACGAACAGCGGCTCGGTGAAGCTGGTGTCGTGGTCGATGTAGAGCAGGAAGTCCTCCATCGAGTAGTAGGTGTTGCACACCAGCGCAAAGGGGATGATCCACAGACCGAACACCACCTCCACTTCACCCAGGAAGTGGCACAGGGTGGAGGCAAAGGAGACCGGCACACGCTGCTCGGGGTGGAGTATGCGGAACTTCTCCTGCTTGAGCCTTTGCTTATGAGCGTGCTCGAGCTTGTGGGCGAGGTTCTGGAACTTGGGTGCCAGGAAGGTGTGCAGAATGGCGAAGAGGAAGATGAGCGTGGCGGCCAGGTTGAAGTTGTCCACCTGCACGCGGTGGCACAGCTTGTCCCACAGGCCCATTCCTTCTTCCTCAGAGGCGTAGATTCCCAGCGGAATGGGGAATCGGCTGTACTGCTCCTTGTCGCCTGTGTAGTGGCAGGTCCAGGCGGGGATCTCATCCTTGTTGCGGTTCCAGACAGTTTTTCCGCAGTCGGGGCAGGGCATGCCGTTGGAGGGGGGGAGGAATCTCTCCTTCATCTTGGCGTGATCGAGAGCACTGTGACCATCGAAGGCGTGGTGGTGCGACTCGCTCATGTAACCTTTGAGGAACTTGTAGCTCATGTCATTGGCAGCGGCATGCAGAGCTGCCTTCGCCCGCTCGCTCAGGTGTGTGGCGGAGTCGATCAGTTCTGCCTTGCGCTCACTTTCCGACTTTTCTGTTGCAGCGCCGGTTGGCTCTGCCGGAGCCACAGCTGCCTCGGGAGCGGGGGCTGTGCTCTCTACCTCTTGTGCGTAGCTTATACTTCCCAGGAATCCCAGACACACCAGGGCGATCCGATACATGATTTTCTGCATGGCGTAAGTTCGTTAGTGACTTCATTTTATCACATCCTTTGTCCCGTGGCGAGTGAAAAATTCTGCCCGTTTTTGAAAATAAGTCATAAATGCGGCTCTCAGCGCCTACGAAAACACCCGCTGCCTGTCCGACAGCGGGTGAAATGAAAGGGTGATATCCTCTGCAAGCGGCTCAGGCTTGTTCATCCTGTGCCGGAGCCTCGGAGGCCGGTTCGGCTACGGGTTCGGCTGCGGGGGCCTCAGTTGACTTGTCAGCTTTCTCCTGCGGCTCGGGGCGCTCGCTGGCAGCGCTCACCATCAGCTCTCGGCCCATGAAGGGCTGGCCGTGCAGCACTTCGGCTGCCTTGCGGGCATCCTCCAGGTGGTACATTTCCACGAAGGCGTAGCCCTTGCTCTTGTAGGTGCGGGGGTTGTAGATGATTTCCACGCTGCGCACGTTGCCGAACCCCTTGAAGAGATCCTCAAGTTCGCTTTCGGTGGCCTCGTAGGAGAGGTTACCGACGTAGAGCCTGGCGTTGCGGGTGGGCGGGGTGGAAGTGGCACGGCGGCGGCTCTTGCCGGCAGCGGGATTTCCGCCGTTGTTGTTGGTCTTGGCTATTCTGACCTTCTGGGGCGGGTTGTTGCGGGACTTTTTCTCGCGCTTGTCGGTCGGGGTCTTGTCTTTCTTCTTGCCGAAGCCGAAGAAGCTGAGGATACGCCGGAGCAGCGAGGGCTTGCGAGCGGGCATGGGCTCAGGGCGGGGCATGCGCTGCCTGCGGCGGCGGTTCTGATTGTTGTTGTTGCGGCGACGACGGGCACCCTGACCCTGTCTGCCTTGCGTGTAGTGTTCAGCCATTGTGTGTGTGTGTGTTGTGGGGCGCTCAGCCTGCTGTACCGTGACCTGTATTCACGCTCAGGCCGGGAGCGGCGGCGGCGCGGTGAGTAATGTGCTATGTTGGGGCGTCGGGCGCGCATGCATGAGAGAGAGCTTGCGCCTATACGTTACGCCTGCGCTGAATTATAACCGGAACTATTGAAAATGCAAGCCTGAAGTGCGACATGCGCAATATCTGCACTCATTGCGATGGCTGTGTAGTCGGGGGGTGAGCGGGAGCAGGGGGCTAATCGATATTGAACGTGGAGGGGTTGCCTGCTCATCAGTACCTGCACGATGTACACGTTCTTCATTCATCGCCCTGTGGTGGCGATCAGTCTGGCTCTCATGGTGGTACTGGGCGGGTTGATCACGGCGCTGAGCCTGCCGGTGGCGCAGTACCCGGACATCGTGCCGCCGGAGGTGAGCATCAGCACTACTTTTCCCGGAGCAGACTGCGGAACGGTGGTGGATTCCGTGGCGGCTCCCATCGAGCAGCAGATGAGCGGCGTGGAGGGGATGGAGTATATGACCAGCACCAGCACGAATGAGGGTGCCATGAGCCTCTCGATTCTCTTTGACGTAGGCAGCTCGGCAGACATGGACCAGGTGCTGGCCTACCTGCGCTATGCCCAGAGTACGGCGGCTTTGCCGGAGGAAGTGCAACAAATGGGGGTGAGCATGCGCACGCTGAGCGGTCCGCCCATGTTGCTCTATGTCCTGCGGGCGCCGCAGGGAGAGTACGATTCCGAGTGGCTGAGCAACTACGCCTACATCAATTTCATGAATCCTCTGCTGCGTACCCCGGGGGTGGGCAATGTACAGGTATTCGGCGCCGGTGAGTACGCCATGCGGATATGGCTCGACCCGCAGCGCCTTGCCGCACTCGGGATCTCCGTGCAGCAGGTTCAGGCCGCCGTACAGGCGCAGAATGCCGTACACCCCGTCGGCAAGGTGGGTGCTGAGCCTGCCGTTCCCGGTCAGCAGACCACTTACACGGTCCGTACCCGAGGGAGGCTGAGCTCGGTGCAGGAGTTTGGTGACATTATTCTGCGGGCTGAGGGGGAGGCCCTGGTGCGCCTGCGGGATGTAGCCCGCGTGGAACTCGGCTGCGAGACCTACAACATGAGCTCCTCTTACAACGGCGGCTCCTGTGCCATCATCGCCATATCCCAGAGCCCCGGCAGCAATGCCCTGCAAACGGTGCAGGCTGTCGAGCGTACCCTGGCCGGTCTGAACCTGGCACCCGGACTGGAGCTGCAGCAGGCGCTGAATACAACGGAAAGCGTGAGGCTCGGGCTGGAGGAGATTCTCTACACCCTGGGACTGGCCCTGTTGCTGGTAGCGCTGGTGGTATTCATCTTCCTGCAAGGGTGGCGCGCCACTCTCATCCCGCTGACGGCGGTGCCGGTGAGTGTGATCGGTACCTTCCTCTTCTTCCCCTTGTTCGGAATGGAGGTGAACACCATCTGTCTGATGGGTCTGGTGCTGGCCATCGGACTTGTGGTGGACGATGCCATCGTCGTGGTTGAGGCCGTGCAGACTCATCTGGATGCCGGGGAGGAGCCGGTGGTCGCCACTCAGGCCGCCATGAGCGAGGTTGCCGGACCGGTGATGACGACCGCCCTGGTGCTGGCGGCGGTATTTTTCCCCTGCATGTTGCTGCCGGGGATCACGGGGAGGTTGTTTGCTCAGTTTTCGGTAACGATAGGTGTATCCATCCTTCTCTCGGCGCTATGTGCGCTCACGCTCAGTCCGGCGCTGTGCGCGCTGTTGTTGCGACGTAGCGGCGGGGTACAAGGGCGCCTGCCGCAGTGGTTCAACCGGCGGGTGGATTCTGCCCGCGGAGCCTATGCGCGCGTAGCGGGCAGCATGATCAGGCGCGGCGTGCTCACCGGTCTGTTGCTGCTGGTGCTGGCTGTCTGCATCTATCCGGTTGCGGAGCGTATACCCGGTGCTTTCCTGCCCGATGAGGACGAGGGCTACCTCTACGGCTCGTTGCAGTTACCGCCGGGCGGCTCTCTGGGGGTGACGGAGCAGGGGACGGAGAAAATCGTACAGCTGCTGCGCGATGAGCCCGCCGTCAAGGGCGTGGTCATGGTCAACGGCTTCAACCTTCTCACCGGCGTGCAAAGCCCGAACAACGCCTTCTTCTTCATCACCCTCCGAGACTGGGCCGAGCGCAACCCCGCCACTCAAAGCGCCACCGCTCTCACCACTTCCCTCCGCAGCCGCCTCAACGATCTCGTCACAGGTGGAATCGGCACCATCATCATGCCCCCGCCCATCCCCGGCGTGGGTGCCACATCCGACGTAACCTTCATGCTCGAGGACCGTGCCGGCCGCGGCTCAGATTACCTCGCACAGCAAGCCTCCGCTTTCACCCTGGCCCTGGCTGATTGTCCTCAGATCGCCGCTGTCCAGAACTTTCAGGCGGCCGATACTCCCCAATACATCATCACCCTCGACTCCGCGAAAGCTCTCTCCCAAGGCGTGAACCTCACCGCCGCCTACGACACCCTGCAAACCTTCCTCGGCAGCTCCTTCATCAACTACTTCAACATCTACGGCTACCAGTACCCCGTCTACATGCAGGCCGATGCTCCCGCCCGCATGCAGATCGAGCAGCTCCGCGAGCTCTATTTGCCCGGTGCCAACGGCTCGGAAGTACCGCTGGACTCCCTCGTCAACGTCCGCTTCACCTATGGTCCGCAGTTCATCATGCGCCAGAATATGTACAACGCCGCCATGCTCAATGTCGTCGCCGCTCCCGGCTACACCTCAGCCCAGGTCATGCAGGCGCTCGAGTCCGCCTTCGCCCGAACCATGCCCGGGGACATGGGCTATTCCTATTCCGGCATGAGCTACCAGCAGCAGAAGGCGGCCCGGGGCATGAGCCTGGCGGGTATCTTCGCCATATCGGGTGTATTTGCCTACCTACTGCTGGCTGCTCTGTACGAGAGCTGGGTGTTGCCGCTCACCATCATCCTCTCTGTTCCCGTAGCCATCCTGGGGGCTCTGTGTACCCTGTGGCTCGGTGGTCTTCAGCTGGATCTCTATGCTGAAATCGGTCTGATCATGCTCATTGGTCTTGCTGCCAAGAATGCCATCCTCGTCGTCGAGTTCGCCCAGGATCGGCTGGCGGAGGGCTTGCCCTTGCTGCAGGCCACCCTCGCCGGGGCGCAGGCCCGCCTGCGCCCCATCCTCATGACCTCCTTCGCCTTTATTCTGGGCTGTGTACCTCTGGCTCTTGCCACCGGCCCCGGGGCAGAGGCCCGCCGCTCCATCGGCACCACCGTCATCGGCGGTATGTCCGCCGCCACCCTCATCGGCATCCTCTTCATTCCCTTCTGTTACTACCTCATCGCCGCCATGCGAAAAAGATGAACAGGATTTCCCTTGAGCATTTTTCTGTTCTGCACCTCCGGCGCGCTCGTTGACCGTGGCGCGGCCTGTAAACCGACCGCGCCCCTCGGCACTAGGTCGAGGGGCGGCGGTAAGCCCGGTTCCGCGGCTGCTCTCCCGGCAGCGCAGCCGTCTGACGGAAAAAAGTAAATAAACCTTACATTCCTTTCAGGGTCTCGATGGCGCTTTGCAGCGTGGGGACGTCCTCGATGGAGATCACCGTGACATCCTTGCAGATGCGACCCATCATGCCGGCAAGAGTCTTGCCGGGACCCATCTCGATGAAGAGAGTATGACCCTGAGCCACGAGATCCTGCATGCTGGCAGCCCAGCGCACGGAGCCGCAGACCTGGGCACCGAGCATCGCGCGCACATCATCTGTGCCGGTGATTGGGCGTGCCTCGTAGTTGCAGTATACGGGGCAGGCGGGCATCTGCATGGGAACTGCGGCCAGTTCGGGCAGCAGTTTCTCCTGGGCGCTCTTCATGAAACGGCTGTGGTATGCACCGGCCACATTCAACTTCTTGGCCAGCTTGAACCCGGCCGCCTTCGCGCCGGCCACGGCCTTGTCCACTCCCTCTACAGAGCCGCTCACCACCGTCTGACCGGGGCAGTTGAAGTTCGCCACATCGATGTCGCATTCGGCTGCGAGTGCCTGTACTGCCTCATCATTGCCGCCTATCATGGCTGCCATCGTGCTGGGAGCTGCCTGGCAGGCCTCCTCCATGAACGTACCGCGCTTCTGTACAATCTTCAGCCCGTCCTCCATGCTGAATGTTCCCGCTGCTGCATGCGCCGTGAACTCTCCCAAGCTCAGTCCCGCTGCCGCTACAGGCTCGATCTCCACCTCGCTGCGCAGTATCTCCCACAGCGCCAGACCGTGCAGGTAGAGCGCAGGCTGGCAGTTGCAGGTGCGCGTCAGCTCCGCGTCCGGCCCGTTGAACATCACATCCGTCAGCGAATAGCCCAGCGCTGCATCGGCTGCGTCCATCATCGCCTTCGCTGCGGGATAGGTATCGTAGAGGTCTTTGCCCATGCCCACCTTCTGGGCACCTTGTCCGGGGAAAAGTATGACTGCTTTCATGATTTCTGGTACGCAGGTTTTCTCATCGTCTGCTCCCCTCATGTTAGCCTATCCTCGCGCGCGGGTCAAGTAAAATTCATCAAAAATCTAGAGCCAACTTTATATTTTCTGCCTTCCCCCCTGCCTCATAAATTCAAAATATCGCCGAATTTTACCATTAAAAGCAGGAAAATTTACCTGAATTTAAGAAATTTGAGTAGACAAAACAGAATTTTGGGTGTAGAATGCCGCGCTTTTCGGAAAAAGCAATTAACCTAAATCAAAACAGACTATGAACCCCGAAACGTTATTCTGGATCGTACCTGTTGCCTCCATCTTGGTATTGGCATTCGCCGCTAAGTTCTTCTTTGACATGAAGAAAGCTGATGAAGGCAACGACCGCATGAAGGAGATTGCGGGCTATGTGCGCGAAGGCGCAATGGCCTACCTGAAGCAGCAGTACAAAGTTGTTGCCATCTTCTTCGTCATCATCGCCGTGGCATTCGGCATCATGGCTTTCTATGGCCTGCAGAACGAGATCGTACCCGTTGCCTTCCTGACGGGCGGTATCTTCTCCGGTCTGGCCGGTTTCATCGGCATGAAGACGGCCACCTACGCCTCCGGCCGTGTGGCCCAAGCCTGCCGCGATGAGAAGGACGGTCTGAACAAGGGTCTGCAGCTTGCCTTCCGCTCCGGCGCCGTGCTGGGTCTGACGGTGGTAGGCTTCGGTCTGCTTGATATTTCCGGCTGGTACCTCATCCTCGAGTACTCTCCCCTGCTGGGTGATTACAGCGGCGTGGACAAGCTGGTACACATCACCACGGTCATGTTGACCTTCGGTATGGGTGCCTCCCTTCAGGCTCTCTTCGCCCGTGTGGGTGGTGGTATCTACACCAAGGCTGCCGACGTAGGCGCTGACCTCGTGGGCAAGACCGAGTACCACTTCAACGAGGACGATCCCCGCAACCCCGCCACCATCGCCGACAACGTGGGCGACAACGTGGGTGACGTTGCCGGTATGGGCGCTGACCTCTACGAGTCCTACGCCGGTTCCATCCTGGCTACAGCCGCTCTCGGCGCTGCCGTGGCCGCCGCTGCCGGCTGGGGCTACGCCCAGGGTCTGCAGCTCGTCATGGCTCCCATGATCATCGGTGCCGTTGGCGCCATCCTTTCCATCCTTGGTATCTTCCTGGTGCGCACTAAGCCCGGTGCCAACCAGACCCAGCTCATGGCTGCCCTGAACAAGGGTATCAACTTCTCCGGCGTCCTCATCGCCATCCTTTCTGCCCTCGTGCTCTGGGTTCTCGGCATCGAGAACTGGCTCGGCATCTGGGGCTCCATCGTCATCGGTCTTGTCGTCGGTATCGCCATCGGCAAGGTCACGGAGTACTACACTTCCTTCGAGTTCAAGCCCGTTCAGTTCATCGCTGAGAATGCCACCACAGGTCCCGCCACCGTCATAATCTCCGGTATCGGTGTGGGCATGATCTCCACCTGCTGGCCTGTTATCTTCATCGTTCTGGGTACCATCGGTGCTTATCTCTGCGCTGCCGGCGAGTGGGCCTTCACTGCCGGTAACATGGCCATGGGCCTCTACGGTATCGGCATCGCCGCTGTCGGCATGCTCTCCACCCTCGGCCTCACCCTCGCTACGGATGCTTACGGCCCCATCTCCGACAACGCCGGCGGCAACGCCGAAATGAGCGCCCTCGGTGATGACGTCCGCTCCCGTACCGACGCTCTCGACGCTCTCGGCAACACCACCGCCGCTACCGGCAAGGGCTTCGCCATCGGCTCCGCTGCCCTCACCGCTTTGGCTCTCCTTGCCTCCTACATCGAGGAGCTCAAGATTGCTGCCGCTCGTCTGGGCGACGCTCCCGTCTTCATCTCCTCCTTCAGCGACACTCCCGTCGGCACCGGCAACGAGGTCGCCAAGCTCAGCATCGCTGAGTTCATGACCAAGTTCGACGTCACCCTCATGAACCCCAAGGTTCTGCTCGGTATCTTCATCGGCGCCATGCTTTCCTTCCTCTTCTGCGGTCTCACCATGAACGCCGTGGGTCGTGCCGCCAAGAGCATGGTGGAGGAAGTCCGTCGCCAGCTCAGCGACAAGGACGTGTTCGAGGGCCGCAAGAAGGCTGACTACGCCCGCTGCGTGGGTATCTCCACCCAGGGTGCTCAGCGCGAGATGGTCGTTCCCTCCCTCATCGCTGTGATCGTTCCCATCGCCACCGGCCTGGTCATGGGCGTGGCCGGCGTGTTCGGTCTGCTCGCAGGTGGTCTTGCCGGTGGTTTCGTACTCGCCGTCTTCATGGCCAACTCCGGCGGTGCCTGGGACAACGCCAAGAAGTACATCGAGACCGGCGACGCTTCCTTCTGCGGCAAGCACACCCCCATCCACGATGCTTCCGTTGTGGGCGATACCGTGGGCGATCCCTTCAAGGATACCTCCGGCCCCTCCCTCAACATCCTCATCAAGCTCATGAGCATGGTCTCCATCGTGACCGCCGGTCTCAACATCGCTTTCTCCCTGCTGTAAGCTCATCCTCAGCAGCGTTTTTCCGGAAGCCGTCGCAGGTCCGCCCTGCGGCGGTTTCTGCCGTTTATCCCCCCCCTCTCCCTTCCTACCGCAGAGCATACCTGCCCGCAGCGCGGTGCTCGACATTGCCATGCGCATAGCCCACCCACACTCAGCAACAAACAGACCGCTGTTCCTTGCGGAACAGCGGTCAATGGTAATTCAGAGTTTGCGCGCGCGCTTACTTTACTTGCGGCGACGACGGGCAGCCAGACCGGCAAGTGCCAGCAGGCTCAGAGTGGCCGTGGTCGGCTCGGGAACTACTTTATTAGAAAGAGCTTTAAGAGACAACTGAGTGTAATGCTCTTGAGCACCATTGCTCCAGATACGAATACCGCCGGCAGTCTTTGTAAGGGTTACTGCTTCAGATACTGCGACGGTGAAGGTTTTACCACTTGCAGTTGCTGACAGAGTGCCACCAATAATTTCGCCGGCTTTTTCGTTGCCAACAAAGCTGAGAGTAATGGCTGTAGCATCTGTGGTCACCATCCCAGCGGCAGAGCTAACCGAATCCGTGGCTTCAGTTGCACCGCTAGCTGTAAAGATTGAAGAACCATAGAATTCCAAAGAACCATTCGCGTTCACGGCAAACTTTACTTTGTCCGTATCATCAGGGAAGAACATGAGATCTTGCTCAGTGAGTGAGGCTCGCTGAGAGTCCAAAGTAAAAGAGAGCTCCCAAGATGTGAGCTCGCTAACATCTGCATCAGTCCAAGTCAGCATGTTATTGCCAGTCTTGAGCTCTGTAATGTTGAGAGTCAAGCTCTCAGCGGCAGCCACACCGACCAGTGCGAGGAGGGCTATAAGCGTTTTTTTCATATTGTTTTATGTATTGATTGTTTGTGGTTAGCACCAGTTCTCGACAGGGGTACCCGTTCCCACGCGCGTCGGGATGCTGAGAGACCTGTTTTAACCGGTGCGTGAAGTATATCTCTTTTCAAATGAGATGCTTGTGTTCTCTGAGCAGAGATCATCTCTTTTCAAATGAGATGTCTAGCAAAAAAATCATAATTTCACAAATTTTAATCACTTAGGGCGTGGGCGACGAGCAAAACACAGCGGCTCGGAGCGCAAGCACAGGCTGTGCTGCTCATTGATAGCAAACGTAACTTGCAGAATCTCATTTGAAAAGAGATATACTGCACTCATCGGCTCAGGACAGGTTTCTCAGCGTCCCGACGCGCGTGGGAACGGGTACCCCTGCACCAGCTGACGGGTGATGCTACAACTTGTCTGGCTCAAGGTTCCTATAAGAGTGATTACTTGCGTCCTAATACCAACGTTGATGCCAATAATACTAGTTGGACATTGACCTTTACGTTAGGAAATGATTCAGGAAGTGATTACCTTATTGATAACATTACGATCGATGCGTTCAGCTTTACAGGTAGGGGTGCCGCACAGAATAACAATCGCAACTTCCTTTTCACCGTAACTGCCGGTGAAACCACTGTCGCAACAAAAGAAAACTCTATATAGAGGGGAATGATCACAATGGTAGCAAAGGTTCCTTCGGTTCTCTTACTCTCGATCTGGACAACTCTGTAACGATTGCCGCAAATGACTCTTTGACATTCGCAATCACAGTAAATCAAGGTGGGCAAGTAACTGCAGCTAATACCTCCTCCTCGACATCTCCGCTTCCTCCGACCCGGCTGATCGGGATTGGACGATGGAGGGAATAACCCTGGTCGGCCTGGGCGCGGGAGACTCCATCCACCGGAGCGATGATGGCACTCGGATCTACCTCGCTCATACCATCATCCCCGAGCCCGCCACCGCTACCCTCGGTATGTTGGCTCTCTGTGCGCTGGCTGCCCGCAGACGGAGAAGTTGATTTGCAGCGGTATTGCCGGAAATCCCCGACTTTCAAATCGTAAAAGCGAAAATCCTCTTTCATCTCATACGTCTCCCAAATCTTTGAGAGATGTATGGCTCTCATCTATTATTCTGAAATAAATACTTGCTATATACGACTAAAATGATATGATATGGGAAATTAACCATATTATAGCCGATATGAAGCGTACCATGACAATACTGAGCTGCCTGATGTCCACCGCTGTGGCGGGCGCCGTCCATTACACGGAACTTACTACGCCATGGTGCGATGCCGCGAATCGGGTGATCTACGATGGCAAGGGGAATTTCAGCGTGCAATCACCGGCGAGCACGTCGCTGGAGCTGACGATAGATCTGAATGCTCTGGAGAGTTATGTGAACTCGAACGACTACCGCAGCGGTGGCAGTCTGTTGCTGTGGGATGATGATGTCGTGGACTATGGTCTGGCCGATGTGGCAGTAGGACAGGCGGATGGCAAGAGGAAGGGGCAGATCACCGGCTACTGGAATGGAGCTGTGTGGACCAAACGCGGTGTGATCGACAGCGAGGTGCTGCGGCGGTATGCTGTAGATGGTAAAGTGAAGTTGACTATCACGAATTGTCCGCAGGCGGGGGTACAGGTGCGAGCCGGGGATGAGGTGTTGTACAGCGCACCCGATCTGCGCGCATCGACAAACAAGGTCACGCAGGGCTACCGGGTGAACCTGAACTATGTGAGTGCCGTGAGTCTGCACACGCCCTCTACGCTCGATACCTCCACCTACCGACCGCCGGCAGATTACAGCGCTCCCTTTGTGAGCAGGCAGGAGGGCGGCAGGAGTGTGGGGCGGATCATGTTCCTGGGCGACTCGATCACGCATGGAGTGAATGATCAGACGTGGAGATGGCAGTTGTTCAAGATCCTGGTGGATAATGAGGTCGAGGCGGAGATAGTCGGTCCCCGCAGCGGCTACACCCCGGGCTATACGCGGCTGACCACGAGCGATGCCGGAACGAGCTACAGGGGGCAGGGGTTCCCGAATGTTCACTTGGCTCAGTCGTCCGGGCGCACGCACAATATCATATCAGGGTCGAACGCCGGGATGACCGGGGTGAACTATGGCGGTCACTCCACGGGAAGTGCTGCGGCTGCCTACGATTGCGATACCTGGTGTTGCCTGATGGGGACGAATGATCTGTTGTCCGATCCCGGTTACAGCAGCGAGGAGTTCGCAGGCAAGATGCAGCGCATGCTCGGCGGGCGGGTGAGCTGCCGCAATGGGCGCTACAGCTGGAGCCCAACCGGCGGTGGAGGTAACCTGCACCGTATAGTTGATGATGTCCTGCGGCAGCCAACTGATGTGCTTTATGTGATGAGTGTGCCTTGCTGGGGACGCCATGCGAACAACAATAGCGCCGATCGTCACTTGACCGTCCGGCAGTACAATGATCTGCTGCGGCAGTGGGTTGAGCACTGCGCGAAGGAAAGCGGCAGGAAAATCCGTTTTGTCGATGTCAACCGGGGAATGGTGGACCCCGCCGACCCCACTCCCTTCACCTGGCCCGATTCCATGTCCAATCGCCCCGGTCGCGATGGGCTGCACCCCAATGAGCGCGGTTCGATGATCATCGCTGCCAATCTGGCCACCGCCATGGGGATAGGCGGGCGCAGCGCCGGACTGCCCCGGAGCTCTGCCGCAGAGTGGAACGGCAGCGATGAGGGCGGTCAGCTCCGCAAGGGGCGCTCGGTGAGCAGGGCAGAGGGGACATTCTCGGCAGATCGGGGGTATTCCGTGGAGTTCTCCGCAACGTTCGGTAATGGCGAGAGGGGTACATGGCGCCCTCACGCCGAGAGCTTGCACATTACGTTGGGGGATGGAGAACAGAGCGGCACGCTCCGGCTGAGCGAGGGCGCTGTGCTCTGGGGAGATACCATTTTGTACTGCCGGGACAATTCAACGGGGCAGGGCCGCTTCCGCCTTGTGTGGCACAAGGGCTCACCCGAGCATAATGTGCCGCAGGGTTATTATGTGTGGCTGGATGAGCACCTCATCGGGCAGGGACTCGCCCCCGTGAAGGGGAGCGGTGCTGACGGCCTGCGCGTGACGGCTGATGGTGCCTCTGCCACGCTGAAGGACTTGCGCTGGACCGAAGGTGCCTTTGCTCCCGCTGCCGAATGACGGTATGTTCACCCCCCTTCGAACTCTCAACATCTTATTATGAAAATCTCTCTCTTGATCTCAATCGTGCTGGGTTTTTTCCTGCCGTCGCTATCGGCTGCACAGGAACCGGCGGAGGAGTCGCTCATCAATGGTACCCGCTTGCTGACTGTAGCCTCAGCGAACAATCCGCAGACCTGCATGCTCATGGGCATGTGCTATTACTACGGTCTGGGGATCGGGCAGGATATCCCACAGGCGATTAAGTGGTACACTCTGGGCGCGGAGAGCGGGCATGACGGCTGCATGCGTGAGCTGGCCAGATTGTATCGTCTCGGCGTGCTGGTGCCGGAGGATCCCCGGAAGGCCTACCACTATATTGTACAGGCCTTCAAGGCCGGCAATGAATCCGCGCAACTCATGCTGGCCTGGCAGTTGTTCACAGGTGAATTCGTGAAGCAGGACCGTCAACTCGCCTTCAGACTTTTCACCCGAGCTGCCCGAGCCGGTAACGAGGAGGCCTTCTTCTGGGTGGGAAATTGCTATGCCCATGGGCTTGGCGTGGAGAAGGATGTTGCCGTGGCGACCGAATGGTGGTCTGCGGGGGCAATGAAGGGGGCGAACAACTGTAAGAGTGCGCTGGCAGATGCCTACGCTCGCGGAGAGGGGGTGACGCGTGATCTCGCCCTCGCCGATTATCTCTTGAATTCCGGGATCGCTGATGGGCAGCATTCCATGAAACTTCAGAAGGAAATGATCCACCGCGCCCTTGCGGTCGCTCCGCAACCCATCGATAAGCTTGCGGAACTCAGCGCGGAGGCGTGTCTGGACCAGCACTATTACTACTCCTTTGCTGTAGAAGGGCAGCGCGAGACAGCCAATAAGTGGCTCCTGAGGGCGGCAGAACTGGGCAATCCCAGGGCTGTGGGGCTGTTGGTCGGAGATTTGCTGTTGTGCGCTGTCCCACGAGAGGAAATCGAGCGTTGGTTGCCGGCGCTTCAACGTGCTGCACAGGCAAATGATCCGATCGCTCTCATCAGCTGCGCAGGGTGTTACGGCGATGGTTTGGCTACGAAGATGGATGTTGTGCGTGCCTCGGAGTACCTCCTGCAATATACCCGCCTTGCAGAGGATTCCTCTGCATGTTTCGCCATAGCTGATGCTTATATGGCAGGGGTATTCAATGGAAAACCCGATATCGCACAGGCTCTCGTCTGGTGCCGCCGCGCAGCAGATCTCGGCCATGATCTGGCACAAGAGGCTCTGCCAACTATCGAGACTCTTGCTCGTTCCGCACAGAAATCTTCCTCAGACTGATTTTTTTTGATATATCTGTACAAATTGTTCATCAAGCTCTTGGGAAGGGCTTGAATATAACTCTTTTCAAAAAAATGCAAAAATTTTGAAAAATGAGCTTGACGTGCCGCAAAGTTTAGTGTATACTTCTCGGCACACCGACACGGTGTAGCCCGAAAGAGCTGGGTGAGACGCTGAAACAAGCGCCGCTAAGCAACGGCCGGGCAAGGCAATTTTTCATTTACGGACTTTCTGAGGCACCAAGGTTGAGCAGAGATGCTCGCCACCGGATACAACCTTCCGGGAGGGGTGCCGGAGAGGATAAAGAGAGGGAAGGAAAAGGTCGTGACGCGTGCCGTGGCCTACGCCGAGATGAAGTTCCAAGGAACTTCGGAGCGGGGTTACACGGTACTGACGAATCGAAGGATTCGTTGGTCCAGCAATTTCTTAATTAAA
>JAZQCA010000036.1:0-80136 GCA_045545975.1 Akkermansia sp. | reverse complement strand
CCATGCGGACGATGTAGTTGCGTACATCGGTTTGTGTGGTTTTGAGGGTCATGCCGATGAAGGTGGAGGCTCCCCCATCGACCGCGGTGAGTGTCGTGGCGGTGAGGGTGTTGCCGCTGCCGGTGAAGGTGTAGGGCTTGGAGGGGGAATTGGCAAGAATCAGCTCGTTGACGGAACCGCTGTTGCGAACGGTCACGTTGCAGGAGGAGGCGCTGTTGTCAAACTTCACCTTGCGCGCAGGATCGAAGTAGATGGGGTAGTAGTCATCCTCCGCATAGACCTCCCAGCCTGTAGTGGCATCCGGCAGTTTGTCGAGCGTGCCACGAGCCGCCAGATCCCACACCTTGCCGGAGGCTGAATTGCCGGTCCAAACGAGCGGATTGCTCTTGTCCTCATAGGCCGCAAGCATGGTACGGAGAATTTCCGGGGTTTTGATGGCCTCGATGTTCGTTATTTTCCAAGATGTTTTGGCATATACCCAGGATGTAGTGAGATCTTCATCTGTATACAGGTAAAGTTGATCATCCAGATAGACAATGAAGGTGCCATATTCAAGGTCATCCGAGTTGCTTACATGGAGAGCTTTGAGTTCTCCGTTCTCATCAAGAACAAGACCATGGCAGGTAAGAGCATGCCCTCCGCCATTGTCACTACCATCGATGTTGAGCCACGTCAGATGACCTTTTGTTGAGAGTGTATACGATCCGTTGCTATCCTGTGTATAGCCCATGCAGTCGAGAAGCCTGGTTTTCAGGCGTGACAGACTGCTTACCCCATAATTCTTGTATGGTCTCTCTCCATTGAAGTAATCGGTCCAGTAGCCTCCTTTCCCCGGTTGTTCTACTTTTGAGAACATGGGGGTATCATCTCCCAGCATGAACCAGTTCACAAAGCTCATCAGATTGTCACCTTCGTCACTGAATACATCCTGAAAGAGCAGACTTTGCTTGAGCGAAAGGGTGCCGCCCAGCATTTCCAGGTACTGCTTGTCATAGGTATAGCCATAGGGGAGTTTGCGGGAGTCCTTACAGAATACTCCGTAGTAGCTGTGCCAGTACTCAACGAGGTTCATGCTTACCTGCGCCCAGCAGGTGTAGCCATCGTCCATTAGCGGATCCAGCTGATCGGCTAGAGTAGTTGCTGTCTTGTCGATTCTGTCGTAGAGGTCGCCGAGGAAGCTCAGGTTACCTGTTTGTCGGTAGTAGGCCTGAAACTCCGTCAGTTCGCTTGGAATCCGAACCCAGTTGAGGTAAAAACCCTTGCCCGTATCATAGAAACGCGTGGAATTCATGGGCGTATTGACATTCACGCCTTCTGCAATAAGAACAGTAGACGCCTGTGAGGTGCTTAACGAAGTGGTCGTAGCAAGAGCTATCAGTACCAGGCGTCTTAAGGTTGGATGAAGGTGAAGTTTCATGGCGGGAAATGGTGCTCTAACCGGCTTTAGGTCACTCGTATGCTACCATATTTTTCCCACAGAGACAAGAAAAAAGCCCCGGATCAGCACCGGGGCTTGACGATGTTGTTGCCGAGGTTTATTCCTCTTTCTTCCTGCGCTGCTTTACCTGTGCGGTTGATTTGCGCTTGGATGGACCCTCAGTCTTTTTCCGGGGTGAGGTGCGTTTGCGGGGAGATTTCTCCCGTTTGATCGGTTCTGCAGAGAGTCTGAGCTCCTCTGTCGGATCCTGCTCCGGTTGAGGAGCAGGGGGCTGATCGTTGGTGAAGGCTATTTTATCTGTCCCTTCGGGGCGAATTGCTCGGGAGGAAATGCCGGCGGCCAATTCACCGCGCAGGATGGCCTCCGCAATGGGATCTTCGAGCAGACGCTCGATGGCACGGCGCATGGGGCGAGCTCCGTATTGGGGATCGTAGCCCTTGTCAACAAGCATGCTGACGACTTCAGGAGAGAGGTTGAGCGTGATTTGCTTGCTGGCGAGACGTTGGATGAGTTTGCGGGCTTCGAGATGGACGATCTGCTCCAGATCGCGGCGCTCGAGCATGCGGAAAACGATGAGTTCGTCGAAACGATTGATGAACTCCGGACGGAAGTGCTGTCGAGCTGCCTCGGAGATGCGTTCTTTCATCGTATCGTAATCAGCCTCTTGCTGGTTAATGGCACCGAAGCCCATGGAGCTTTGGCGCGAGGCAAGGGAGGCTCCGACATTGGAAGTGAGGATGATGATGGTGTTCGCAAAGCTGACTTTACGGCCGAGCGAGTCGGTGAGCGCGCCTTCTTCCAGTACTTGGAGAAGAAGGTTCATGACGTCCGGGTGAGCTTTCTCCACTTCATCGAAAAGGATGACGGCATAGGGGCGACGCCGGATCTGCTCGGTGAGCTGTCCTCCTTCATCGTGACCGACATAGCCGGGGGGAGAGCCGATCAGGCGACTGGTACTGAACTTCTCCATGTACTCGCTCATATCCACCTGAATGAGAGCTTCGGCTGTGCCGAACATGATCTCGGCAAGGTTGCGTGCCAAGTAGGTCTTGCCTACGCCGGTCGGTCCCATGAAGAGGAATGAGCCGATGGGGCGGCGAGGATCTTTGATGTCTGCCCGACTGCGGCGCAGGGCTCGTGCTATGGCGGAGCAGGCTATGTCCTGGCCCACGACCTTGCTTTTGAGCTCATCTTCCATGCGGAGGAGTTTTTCCGTTTCCTTTTCCTCCATGCGGGAGAGGGGAATTCCTGTCCATTTGGAGATGACAGCCATGATGTCCTCCTCCGTTACTTCGAGACGGGCGGCATTCATCTGTTCCTTCCATTCGTCGACCTCGTTGCGGAAGCTGGCATCGAGCGCAGCAATGGAGTCGCGCAGGGCGGCTGCTCGCTCGAAGTTTTGTTCTTTGACGGCTGCTTGTTTGTCGGCCTCGAGTTCTCTGCGGGTCTGCTCGCGAGCCTTGAGGGAATCCGGGCGGGTCATGAGTGCCACGCGCAGGCGAGAGCCTGCCTCATCCATGACGTCGATGGCCTTGTCGGGCAGGAATCTGCCGGTGAGGTAGCGCTTGGAGAGATTGGTGGCGGCATCGAGAGCCTGATCGGTGTAGCGGACATGGTGGTGTTCTTCGTAGCGCGGAGCTATACCTTTGAGGATGAGAAGGGTGTCTTCCACAGAGGGCTCGCCTACCTGAACCTGCTGGAAGCGGCGCTCAAAGGCGGCATCTTTCTCGATGTGCTTGCGGTATTCGTTGAGGGTGGTGGCGCCGATGGCCTGGAGCTCTCCGCGGGAGAGCGCCGGTTTGATGATGTTGGAGGCGTCCATGGTGCCTTCGGCGGAACCTGCTCCGATGAGGGTGTGCATCTCATCGATGAAGAGGATGATATTCTTCTCGCGCAGAATTTCATCCATGATCGCTTTCAGTCGCTCTTCGAACTGACCTCGGTATTTGGTGCCGGCCACCATGAGTGCGAGATCGAGAGAGATGAGTTTCTTGCCCAGTAGGAACTCGGGAACGTCCCCATTCACGATCATCTGCGCAAGCCCTTCCACGATGGCGGTCTTGCCCACGCCTGCCTCGCCGAGAAGAACCGGATTGTTCTTGGTGCGGCGGCAGAGAATCTGGATGACTCTCTCGAGCTCAGCCTGACGACCGATGACGGGATCCAGCTCTCCTCGGGCTGCACGCTCGGTGAGATCTCGTCCGAATGCTTTGAGAGCAGGGGTGCGGGAACGGTTGTCATCCGCAGCAGAAGGACTGCCCGGAGCCGGGTGGTGGAGGAAGGCGTTAGCATCCTCTTCCTCCTCCTCTTCGCGGCGGCGGGGGGCATCATCCCGATCATTGTTGCGCGGAGCATCGAACTTGGGATCGATCTCGCGCATGACACTCTGGCGGGCCGCTTCGTAGCTCAGCCCGGTGGAGTTGAGAGCTTCGCGAGCGAGCCCTCCTTCATCGCGGAGGAAAGCGAGCAGGATGTGCTCGGTACCGACATAGGTATGCCGCAGTTCCCGAGCCTCGGCTCCGGCCATGGTCAGCAGGCGTTTCACGCGCGGGGTATAGGGAAGAGTCCCTTCATTGTGCGGGTGGTCACCGGCTACCATGGATGCCTCAATTTTGCTGATGAGGTCCCGGATGTCAACTCCGGCATTTTCCAGAACGGTGACGGCTACCCCCTGTCCGAGTTTGAGCATGCCGAGCAGGATGTGCTCGGCGCCGATGTAGTTGTGGTGGAACCTGTCGGCCTCGCGGCGGGCGATGTTGAGGATCTGCTGAGCCCTTGGTGTGAAGTTGTTCATATAGGAAACGGAAAGTCTGAAAATCTGATGTGGCACCTTGCCCTCAAAGCGGATCGGGGGCTGTGAGTAGTGTGGTGGCATTGATGAAAGGTCGAATGAGCCTGCTGCGGTTCCTGTCGCAGAGGGTGGCAGCCCTGGGGTGTTCCCGCGTCGGGCACTCGGTTCCGGTCTGGAAATCACCGCCCCGGAGCAGAAGGGTGGCAAGTTGGTCGCGCAGTTCGCTCGGGCTTTGATCGGGCGAGCCTATGAACCCGTAGCCGATTCCCAGTCGTAGCATGGAGATGGACTCCACCCACTCGGTCAGGGTGAGCGCCCTGGCTACTGAGAGCAGCCCATAGCTGCGATTGATTTTGTCCATCGGGAAGAGATCTCCCCGTTGGTGTAGTTCGTGCAGGCGCTCTCTGACTTGCAACTCTCGATGGGTGATAGCGAAGGAGATGTCTGTAAGGTGGGTGAGCATCTCCCCCAGGGCGCCGTGGATGATGGGCGCTGTGTAGACAACGTAGATGTTGCCGCATTCTTCTCCCAGGTTGGGGAAGAAGGGAGCGATGTTGAGCTGGAGTTTATCAATGCTGCGGTTGATCTGCGGCATCATATTGGAGAGAGTAAGCGCCGGCAGGTGCAGGATGGAGTAGAGCTGCAAACCTTCGCCTGCCTCACCCGGCAGACTGGTGAGGTAGCCAAGTTTGCTGTCGCGGGCGAAATCCACTTGTTTACTGAGCTCTTGGGGCAATACTGAGAGCTGTGAGATGAGGGATAGGAAATCGGGCTCCGGGCTGAAGCCGTGAATGGCGAGGTGCTCCTCCTCGTTGATCATCACGACGGTGTCCTGCTTCTTATTGATAATCAGATGGCAGCCATCGTGACGCGCTGCCATGCAGGGGGAAAGTTGGCGGCGCTCCAGCAGAGCTCGTCGTGTGCCGTAGTCCAGCTCACTCATTTCTGCTCGGTAGGCTGTTTTGAAGCCCGGACAGTTCCGTATGGCGGGTAGGAGGATCTCTGCTACTTTTCTGCGATCGTCTGCTTTGCTCCAGCCGGGGAAGGCATGTCCACGGAGGTTGCGGACCAAGCGTCCCATGACTCCCAGAATCACGTCGTCATCACTCCCGGCTCGGCGGAACCATGGCGGGGAGGTTTTCAGAAAGTTTGTGAGATTGAAGGCCATACCGGAATGGAGGTCAGTTCAGATCATTGAGTTGGTCACGGAGGCGTGCAGCTTTCTCGTAGTCCTCTCTTTCGA
This sequence comes from Akkermansia sp., assembly GCA_045545975.1. GTDB lineage: Bacteria > Verrucomicrobiota > Verrucomicrobiia > Verrucomicrobiales > Akkermansiaceae > Akkermansia. The sequence goes on along the minus strand of JAZQCA010000036.1, from coordinate 74,664 downwards.
TAGCGGCTTTGAGTTGTTGTTCGAGTTTACTGCGCCGGATGGCCGGAGATTCCTCCTGAGGGGATGTTGCCTGCGCGGACTGCTCGTCTGCGGCGCTTTGCTCCTCGGCTATTTCGGCGGCAAAAACCGTGTAACAGTCGGGGCAGCCCAGACGACCGCTGCGGCGGAAATCTTCCAGCTTGAATTGACAAGCCGGGCATGTGGTCAGGATGTCGCCGCTGCGGGAGGGCTGAGCAGCTTTCGTCTGCTCCTGTCCCTGACCGATGAGCTCGCGCACCAGTTCATCCACCTTTTGCTTGAATGCCTCCGGGAAAAACTTCTCCGCAAAGGTGAGAGACTGAGGGTCGAAGAGCCCTTTCTCCCGGGCACAGACCTCACAGAGAGCCAGGTCAGTCGCCTGCCCGTTGATAATCTGCGTTAGGTAAATGGACGCGCGTTTACCGCAAATTTGGCACTTCTTCACGGAGTCATGATACCATGGGCGTGCTGTACAGGGCGAGTCTGTGTCGTGTCTTTCTGTGTCAGTAATAGTACCCACTCCGAGCTTGACATCTGATCGGGTAGTCTGTATGCTTGCCTCGCAATGAAAATCGTGCGTTATCTTTCCCTGGCTTGTCTGATGTTGCTTTGTTCTCAGGCTGAGGCTGTTCAGGTTATATTATCCGGTGGTGTTGCGCTGAAGTCCTGGGAGCACCTTCGCGGTCCGTCTGCGCACGATAACTGGTGGGCCAATTTCATTCGGGCGGCAACGGTCCAGATGGATATGACGAAAAGGCGCCACGCGGACAAGCCTATCGTGTGGATTGTCTATCGACCATCGTATGTCACGCGCGGTCGTGAGGATGGAAAGGATTATGTGGGGATGATCCGCGAGCAGGCCGCAAAGCGTAACGTCAGGTTAGTGCTGGTGGACACGGCGGAGCAGGCGTTTTCCGCAATCAATGCTGCCGGGGCGGGGCAGGAGAAGATCGATTCGTTCTACTATTTCGGGCATTCCAATGCTCATGCCTTCATGTTGGAGTACAGCAATGACATCATGGGCGCCTCCACTCAGTGGATGCATGAGGATGACATTGCCACCAAGTTGAATCCTGCGGCTTTTGCCCCCGATGCCCGCTGCCGCAGCTTCGGTTGCTATACCGGCAACAGCATGAGCGGGAAGTGGTTCAAGGTCATGGGCTTCCCCCTTTGGGGCAATACTGAGGCTACCCGCTACCACCCCGTCAGTAATGGTTGTCTGCCGATGGGTAACGGCAACTGGGTGAAGTAAGATGTCCGTTTTCTCCTGAGATCAGAAGTCCTTTGCTCGGCGCAGGAAGGAGCGCCAAGCCGCAACCATGGGGTGTGCCATGAGCTGTTCGAAGGGGGTGAGGGGCAGGGGGATGTGTGGTATGCAAACCCGGAGTCGGTGTGGCAGACGGCGGATGATGGCTTTTTCTCCCGGGTGGATGGTACCCGCGTAGTCGCCATCGAGCTGGTAGTCAATTTTACCTTCTGCCGTAAGCTCACAGTTGTCGAAGGTTCGCAGCTGGGTGAACTGGCTGACATTGCTCCTGGTGGCTCCGCGTTGCAACATGCAGCCAAGAATTTCAAAAAGAATAGGCATGCTTTCCTGATAGATGACAGCGGCATCCAGCTTGCCGTCATCGTAGCGAGCATTTGCGAAAAGGTGAGCCTCTCCTCCGTAGCGCTTCCCGTTGCCGAGGATGACCTGAGTTCCGCGAACTTCCTCGCCATCCGGCAGCGTGAGGGTGATGAGGGGATGGTGCTCTACTGCAACCTTCAATCCGGTGACGATGTGGGCTGCAGCCCCCATGTTGCGCTTGAGTTTAGGAGAAATGAGCTTAACGATTCGGGCGTCCGGTCCGAATCCTGCCATCTGCAGGAAGGGACGATCGTTGACTGTGAATATATCGACTTGCTGGCGGGCTCCGTTGCGGATGGCTTCCAGCGCGATATCAAAGCGGCGAGAGCCTATTCCCAGCTCACGCGAAAAGACGTTCATGGTACCACATGGCAGGATACCGAGTGCCGCTGAAGTGCCGACCAGCCCCTGCGCTGCATTCATGAGGGTGCCATCGCCACCTGCTGCAGCGATGACGGGTTCCCCTGCCTCCGCCAGTTCCCGAGCCTTGGTCGTCAGATCTTCCGCGCTCTTGGTTGGGACTAAAGTGAAGTCATCGCGGTGGTCGTCAAGCCAGCTCTTCAGACCGGAGCGGAACAGGCTGCCTGCCTTGGGATTGATGAGCAGAGGAACGGTCAGGTGCATATATCTCTTATCAGAGGATGATCATGATTGCCCCGAAGAAGGAGACGGTGAAGGCCGGGGAATCGATGAGGTCGAAGATGCCGCCGATACCCGGCAACAGGGATCCGCTGTCCTTGATGGCAACCCCGCGCTTGATGAGCGAGCCTGCGAGGTCACCTGCCACGCTCAGTATGAAGATGGCGGGCATGAGTACACAGAAGAAGACCACCGGGGTAATCTCGAAGCCAAAGTCCGTGATGGGCAGCAGCAACCAGCTGCAGCCGGAGGTGATGATGAAGGAGCCGATGATGCCTTCCCAGGTTTTCTTGGGCGAGACGGCAGGGCTGAACCGGCGCTTGATGAAGCGCCCCCCCAGTAGTACGCCGCTCACATAGGCCCATATATCACTCATTTTGGTTGCCAGAATGAGCCAGAGCAGGTTGTAGATGCTGGAGGGATTGCCCAGCGTGCTCAGGGCAAAGGCAAAGAGCCATACCGGATAGATAAAGGACAGGATGGTGATTGCGGCGCTGCTAAGCGCTTGGGCTCCTGAGCTTCCCTTGTAATCCATGCGGTAAAGCTCGCAGAAGAAGGTGGCGAGGACGAACAGAACGAGTAGTGCGAGTGCAGCACCATGGAAGTTGAAGGACGATGAGAGGAAGATTGTCGTGGGACCATCAGCTCCATTTGTGAGGATGATGTCTTCTCCCATGGCACACAACATGCCGATTGCCATAAACCATGGGTAGAGTAGTCCGGCGATGAGAGCCAGTCCTCGGTTGGATTCCTTGCCGCGTTCTTTTAACATGCGGAACCACTCATAGCTGGTCAGGTTGCAGAGCACACACACAAGAATGGCATATCCTACTGCACTATTCCAGAAAACAGCTCCTGCGAGCAATCCGAGAAGGATGATGGTGCTGATGCCGCGTTCGATGAATGTTTTTACTTTTGGGCTCATGGTTTAATGTTGTGGAAATGAGTAAATAAGGATGTTTAAGATAAAATTGACGATACCCAGTGGAGCCAAGCAGGAAAGCGCGCTGAGCGCACTGAGCCACCAGAGATTATGTACGCCGCAGGCTCGCTGGCAACGGCGGCTTAGCATTGCCCACAAATCAGGCGTCAGGAGGATGAGGATTCCGGGGATAGACGCCATGATCCCGGCAGGATGTACATGTGCGAGTATGAGGACACCGATAATCAATGCGATAGCGATAATATACGGCAACCCGTAGCGCAGGAACTTACCGCAGGGGATTCGTGAGGGGATGAGGGTGCGGCACAGGTAACATACACCGCCGAATATCAGCAACCAAGCCGCTATGGCTGCCATGATCATGCCACTTTCGGGATCTCGCAGTCCGTAGGGAATAAGGCTCATCGCTCCAACGGGCAACAGAAATGCTCCAAGTCGCGCCCAGCGGCGGGCTCCGATTATCAGTGTGCAGCCCAATACAAGCAACCCAATTGCTAATGGTGTGTTTCTGAAGTCAATGAGGGTGATGGCGGTGTTGCCCCACAGCCACATCAGGGCACTGACGAGGAAGATGGTTCGCAGGGGCTGTCCCTGCATGCACTTGTACAGATAGGCATAAATGACGGTGCCGCCCACACATACCAGACAGGCGGTGAGCGGAAGAATCGGGCCGATCCCGCCCACCACACCGACAGCGGTGTAGCAAGCAAGTTGCACCGGTACTTCTTTTGTTTGATCCGTCATTGTTTAAGGTCGCTGCCCCCGCTGCCGGAACAGCGGGGGCTTGTAATAAGGACTTAGTGAGCGCAACCGGGACAGGCCCAGCCGGCGCGGATGTCTGCGAAGAAGTCATTGCCCTTGTCGTCTACCAGAATGTAGGCGGGGAAATCCTTCACCGTGATCTTCCATATAGCTTCCATGCCCAGCTCGGGGTACTCCAGGCACTCAATGGAGGTGATGCAGTTCTTGGCGAGGTCTGCTGCCACGCCGCCGATGGAACCGAGGTAGAAGCCGCCGAATTTCTGGCAGGCATCCGTCACGCACTGGGCGCGGTTGCCCTTGGCGATCATGATCATGCTGCCGCCATGGCTCTGGAACAGCTCTACATAGGAGTCCATGCGACCGGCTGTAGTAGGGCCGAAGGAGCCGGATGGATAGCCCTCGGGGGTCTTGGCGGGACCTGCATAGTAGATAGGATGGTCTTTCACATACTGGGGGAGATCCTTGCCGGAATCCAGCAATTCCTTGAGCTTGGCGTGGGCGATATCTCGACCTACGATGATGGTACCATTGAGCGACAGACGGGTCTTCACCGGGTACTGCGAAAGCTCTGCGAGCACCTCCTTCATGGGGCGGTCGAGATCGATGGGTACCCCGGCGCTCTTGGTCTCGCGCAGTTCAGCGGGGATGTACTTACCGGGGTCGTACTCGAGCTCTTCGATGAAGATGCCCTCGGGGGTGATTTTTGCCTTGGCGTTGCGGTCGGCTGAGCAGGAGACGCCCAGTGCCACCGGGCAGGATGCACCATGGCGGGGCAGGCGTACCACGCGCACATCCAGCGCAAACCACTTGCCGCCAAACTGGGCTCCCAGGCCAAGCTTCTCGGCTTCTTTCTTCAGTTCATTCTCCAGTTCCACATCGCGGAAGGCGCGACCATGCTCGTTGCCGGTAGTGGGCAGGCTGTCGTAGTACTTGGTGGAAGCCAGCTTGACTGTCTTGAGGCAAAGCTCAGCGCTGGTGCCACCCACCACAAAGGCCACATGGTAGGGCGGGCAGGCAGCAGTACCGAGAGTGCTCATCTTTTCGACCATGAACTTCTTGAGGGAAGCGGGGTTGAGCAGAGCCTTAGTCTCCTGGTAGAGATAGGTCTTGTTGGCGGAGCCGCCACCCTTGGCGATGAAGAGGAAGCTGTACTCCATGCCGTGATCAGTGGCAAAGAGGTCAATCTGAGCGGGAAGGTTGGTGCCGGTATTGATCTCTTTGTACATGTCCAGCGCTACGTTCTGGGAATAGCGCAAGTTGTTTTTGGTGTAGCAGTCGTAGGCGCCACGGGAGATGTACTCGGCATCGTCATAACCGGTCCAGACCTGCTGACCCTTCTTGCCCACGCAGATGGCGGTGCCGGTGTCCTGACAAAGCGGTAGCACGCCGAGAGCAGCAACTTCGGCGTTGCGGAGCATGGTGAGGGCCACGCTCTTATCGTTCTCTGAGGCCTCGGGATCGCTGAGAATGCTCTGCACCATCTGCAGGTGCTCCGGGCGCAGGTAGAAAGCCACATCGTGCCAGGCGGTCTCGGCCAGCAGTCGCAGCCCTTCGGGCTCTACTTTCAGAATGGGCTTGCCTTCAAACTCACTTACACTCACGTAGTCTTTGGTGAGCAGACGATACTTCGTGGTGTCTTCCCCCATGGGGAACATTTCCTGGTAGACAAAAGGAGGTGTTGCCATAACACCGCCATTTATATCATGGTTTTGGTTGTAATTCCAGCAAAAAAAGAAGCTTGGACCGTTGCTGGCTGAATTTATGCTTGCATGTGGTGGCATATCATGTGATGATAGACTCATGTCAGCAGAAGTCACGGCCATCATCACTGGTGCCTCCTCGGGATTCGGAGAGAGTTTTGCCCGTCATCTGGCGCGAGATCAGAAGTGCCGCAGTGGGGATATTCGTCTGCACTTGGTTCTCATTGCCCGCAGCCGTGAGAAACTGGAAAGCCTTGCCGGGGAGCTGCGAGCGGAATATGGGTGTGAAGTATCGGTGCTGGTTTGCGATCTGGCAGCAGAGGCTGAGAGGGAGCAACTGCTTGTCCGGCTCAGTTCCATGAGGAGTGAGGAGCTGTGGCTGATCAACAATGCCGGTCTGGGGGACTACGGGGAGTTCATCTCCTCGGAGCCTGAGCGCAACAGGCGGATGATTGAGGTGAACATGACGGCTCCGGTTGAGCTCACTCGGACTCTTCTTCCGGCTCTGCTGGAGGCGCGCCGAGCCTACATCATCAACGTTGCCTCCCTTGCTGCCGATCTTGCCATACCCGATTTTGCCATGTATGCTGCCAGCAAGTCCTTTGTGGCTTCATTCACGGAAGCGCTGCGCATAGAACTCTCCGGAACGGGGGTGTACGCCACGGCTCTCTGCCCGGGACCTGTACACACGAACTTCGGCGATGTGGCTCGTCGTACCGGAAAGAGCAAGAAAGAGGTGCCGTTTCGCAAATGGTTCTATACTTCTATTCCCTGTGTGGTGGATTCTGCACTGCGCGCTGTGCGTAAGAATAAGCCCCGCTGTTATCCCTCGCTGAAGATCCGATTGGCTGCACTGCTGGTGAGGAATACCCCCTTGTGCCTGTTGCGGCTGATCATGACCACACGTCCCCGCAAGGCTGTACCCGCTGAATGATATGGATATGAACCTGCGAAAGACCAAGAAGAGATCTCTCCGGCTGACCTGGTTCAAGCTGGGGCTGTTGTTCGTGCTTGGCGCGGCTGCCGGCTCCCTCTACACTCCGTATCCTGCAAAGTTGGTTCAGGCTCTTAACTCCTCCTCCGAAAAGGGGGCAAAGCCCGCGAAGAAGCCTCACCCCTCCCGCAAATCGGTGAAACCGCAACCCACGCCTGAGCCGATGACTCCCCCCGCCGAGGTGCTGCCGGCGGCTCCGGAGCCGTGGAGTCCTACTGCCTCCTTTGCCATGCCGGATATTGTGCTGCCGCCGTTTCCCCCGGCACTTCCGGAGCATGTCGAGCCGGGCAACTATGAACATATCAACTCCATGGGGCGAGGTGTAAGCATTCACAGTAATGTGAACTTTGCCGCCGGAACTACAGCCACCCAGGATCGCGACAAAAAAGCCGCCTATCAGGTACGTGTATCGCTCAATCTCATGTTGCCGCGGGCCGCTGAGGGGGATGAGCTGCTGAAGGCCAACCCTCAGCTGCCGACCGTTCTGCCAAGCTTTACTGAGCTCATGCAGCAGGCTGCTGTTTCTCCTTGGTACCACTCTCTCTATCTACATAAGCAGAATCGGGTGCGCAAGCATGCGGCTACTTTGGGGCAATTGCTGGATCGCCATAATTTTTACGATACGGACACGATTCTCCAGATCGCGGCTCCCGGCTCCGGTCGACGCGTGCTTTGGATTCAGGCTGATATGGATGTGGTTTCCGATGGTTCTGATGGCGATCGATTGCCGACTATGCCGGAGAAAATCCGCAAGAGTGATCACTACCAGCCCACAACTTCTTACCGCTGGCGCAAACGTACAAAGACACCCAATCCTTTGCTGGAGGGCTGGAAGGAGCGCTTGAAGCGCTATCGCAAGGAAGGGAAGACAGACTCCGCCGATCACGCCCGACTTGTGATAACCGATTTGGAGCGTTACAGTTTCCTGTTGGCGGAGTACGATTCGTTCATCGTGGTCCCGCTGACGGTAAAGGAAGGCAGGGATGCCAGTTACCGACCGGAGCCGGGAGACTATGCCGCAGTAGTGGTCGGCAAACGCGTTTTCCCTGCCATAGTAGGGGATTTCGGTCCACGTTTCAAGACGGGTGAGGCCTCGCTGCGATTGAGCAAGGCTGTCAATGAAAAGGCACAGGTCTACGCCCGACCTGTATCGAACTTGGGCGTGAGCTACATTATTTTCCCCGGAACAAAGGAGGAGGAAAATGGTCCCATTGATTACGAACGTCTGAACAGTCGTGTGCGCGAGCTGTTACAGGAAATCGGCGGTCTGGGGGCTGATGCTGAATTCATCGAGATGAAGGATTTGTTGCCTCACAGTGAGCCCACCACCGCCCAAGGGGATACGCCCTGACAGAATGAACGCTTGCTTTTTTTCTCAAAGCAGCTAGTATGTGATCATGATTGCATTTTTGCGAGGGAGAGTAGCCGAGGCCATGCCCCAGTGCCTGGTGTTGGATGTCAATGGCGTGGGCTATGAAGTACAGGTACCCCTGTCTACGTTCGACCAGCTCAATCCCATGGAAGGTCAGGAGGTTATACTCAAGACCCACCTGCACATCCGCGAAAATGCCCAGGTGCTTTATGGATTCGCCACAGATGCGGAGCGCGATATTTTCCGTCTCCTCATTGAACGGGTGAGCGGTATAGGCCCTGCAACGGCTATATCCGTGCTCAGTTCGCTGAACGTGAATGCCTTCAAGGCGGCAGTCGCCGGGGGGGATGTGCAATCGGTTGCACGAGCCAAAGGGGTGGGAAAGAAGACGGCTGAGCGAATCATTCTTGAGCTGAAGGACAAGGTCGGTCTGGCTGCCACCTGGGAGGCTCAGCAGCAGGGGACAACTACTCCCGCAGCGGCAGATGCCGAGCTTGCTCTGGTAGCACTCGGTTTCAAACAAGTCGAAGCGCGCAAGGCTCTCAAGTCCATTCTCAATGAAAAACCGCAGGCCGGCACCGATGAGCTGATCCGTTCTGCTTTGCGTATGATGACTCGCTGATGTTGCGCCGCCTGATCTCACATCTGCTGCCATTGCACCGCGTGTGGCTGCCACATGTGGTGGCGCTGCTGGCATCGGGGGTGATCACTCTTGTCTCTTTTCTGCCACTATGTCGCTATCTCATGACCTGTGATGAGGCTCACGCTGCCATGCGGGTACATCAGCTACCGGCAGAGGGAATCTGCCTGGTACCATACGCAGCTGATCACGAGGTGCCAAAGTTTCGCCGGGCGATGCTCCCTGTATTGCGCTTGAGAGAGTATGCTCCCGGAAAATATGAATTGTTGTACTGGGGCAACCCGATTCGTTCCCGTTACGCATTTTCCGTGCGGAGTCTATTGACCGGTTCTTCCGTACTGCTTTCCGGGGAGGGGAAGCCTCTGCTGTTGCACCCGCTGCCTGTGACGGAGCCTCGCCGTGCAGATGGTAAGTTGCCACTGCAGCCTATTGTGAAATTACACAATATCAGAGGAAGAGAAGGGGACTTGTTTGCGGTTCGTGTGGCTGTACACGATGCTGATAAGGGAACGGTTCTTTGCTCCGAGGTGTACCTCATCTCGGGCAGTTCTGCCCGTTGAGATGCAAAGCCGGACCTGCCTATGCAACAGAATGCCCGTCTCCGGTGTGGAGACGGGCTTCTTTGAGTATATGGTAAACTGGCTCAAGCTTGCCTCAGTAGGCGGCGAAGATGAGCGGGCTGGTGCCAAGCCAGATGAGCGCAATGGCGCAGCCTGTGAGTACAGCCGCCGTGACCATGGGTACCTGCAGGGGCTTGTCGCCTTCCTGTGGCTTCTCCCAGTACATCTCGCGGAGTACCTTGAAGTAGTAGTAGAAGCCGGCTGCGGCACCGATGATCATGAAGGGAAGCAGCCAGATGAGCCCACCCTGGTTCCCCATCGCCTCCACAAAGGTGCGGAAGGAGTTGAACTTGGCAAGGAAGCCGTAAGTGAGAGGTACGCCGGCAAGAGAGGCAAAGGCTACCGTAATGAGGAAGGCCGTGCGGGGATTGGTCTTGCCCAGTCCGCGGAAGGCTAAGATTTCCTCGCTGCCGCGCTGGGTTCGTACCATGGCAATGGCATAGAAGGCTGCAACAGTTGCCAGCATGTAGGCTACAAGGTATTCCGTAACCTGCGGCACCAGATAGTTGGAGCCGAGATCGGTGAAGAATACCAGAATGAAGCCTGCCTGACCGATTGAGGAATATCCCAGCAGTCGCTTGGCATTGTTCTGACAGATGGCTCCCAGGTTGCCAATCAGCAGGGTGGCGGCTGTAACGAGCGCAATCGCATTCACTATGATGGCTACTTTATCCGGATGCTCGTAGGCCAGACGCCCGAAGGGCAGTAGCACCAGAGAGAGAACGGCAAAACCGGCTGCTTTGGAGGCTACTGCCAGGAAGGCACTCACCGGAGTGGGTGAACCCTGGTACACATCGGGAATCCAGATCTGCATGGGAGCTGCACCGGCCTTGAAGAAGGCGCCCAGCAGCAACAGACCAATCGCCAGGTTGAAGCCGGTTTGCAGCTCCGGCATGGGGCAGATCAGCAGGCCGTGTACCAGTTCTGCACTCAGCAGGAAAGAGCCGGTTGTACCGTAGTACCAAGCAGCTCCGAATACCAGCAGCCCTGTGCTCAGGGCCCCCAGAACGAGGTATTTCACACCTGCCTCTACAGAGCCTTGGTTGCGGCGGAAGTAGCCGGCCATGACGTAGGAGGAAAGAGTGACGACTTCCAAGCTCACGAAGAGCATGATGATGTCGCGGGCTTGTGCCAGACAGCAGATGCCGGCGCAGGCAATGAGCAGCAGAGAATTGAGCTCGCTGGTGCCTTCCTCGACACCGCTCCCGCCGATGGACTCGCAGCTGACTTTGTGGTAGTCAAAGTTCAGCAGCAGCACCAGAGCTGTGGCCAGACAGGCAATCAGACCAAAGGCGCTGGAATGCTCAGGCGTGGTCATGTAGAAGGCGGCTATGAGCGCGCCGACCGCTGCCACGATGGAGTAGGCTCGCTTGGGGAGCTGCGGTATGAAGCAGTCTGCCAGCAGAATGATGGCGGCCAGAGCCACCAGAGCAAACTCCGGTGCAAACTGTCCCCAGGTATATGTGGCTGAAATGAAATCTTGGTTCATGGTATTTCAGTAATCGGGGATGTGGTTCAGAGGACGATGATGTAGGGCATGATGCCGAAGAATACGATGAAGAAGGCCAGAAACACCGCTGCATACATATCGGTAAAGTTCAGCCCCTTGGCTCGCTCGGTGGCAAGCCCGATGTTGCCTTCGAATACACGACGGAATGCACGCAGCATGTAGACCGCGCTGATGACCAGCCCCCACAGGGCGAATATAGTGGTGAGCTGAACAGCTCCCAGTCCGCCAAACCATCCGGAGATGGTGCTCAGGGCGCAACCGATCATGCTGAAGATTCCATCGAATATCCAGCCGATGTAGCCGATGCTGCTCAGACCGGAGACGATGCCGTTGAGGGCATCTGCCCCGGTGGCTCCCAACTGAGCGCCGGGCTGCCAGCCGTCAAAGCAGGAGACAAATACCGTGAACTCACCGGCAAAGTTTGCCAGCAGGGGCAGACCAATGCTGGCCAGACCGGCCAGACCGAACAGGAACCCGAGGGCGGGTAGCTTGCGACCCAGACCTCCCATGGAATCCAGCTCCAAGGTGCGGGTCTGGCTTTCCACCTGCCCGGTGAGCAGGAAGAGCAGGGCAATCGTCAGACCATGAGCCAGCATGAGCAGCGTGGCTCCCTTGAAGGCCAGATCACTCTGAGCTCCGGAGCTTACATAGACGGCAAAGGCCAGGAAGATGTAGCCCATGTGCATGACCGAGGAATTGCCCAGCATGTCGTCCAGACGAGTCTGGGCAATCGTGACCAATCCTACCCAGAGCACGTTACCCAGCAGCAGGAGAAGGAGCAGGTTGTTCCAGTAACCGAAGAAGTCCTTGCAGACGGGACCCATGACCCACGCAATCGTGAAAAGTCCGTACAGACCGAACTTCTTGAGCACACCCGCGTGCAGCATGGCGATCGGTGTGGGCGCGCTCGCGTAGGCCGGGGCTGCCCAAGCGTGGAAGGGAAAGAGCGAGACCAGCGTGCCGAACCCGGCCAGCAGCAGTCCCGGAATAAGACCGGTGGAGGGGGCAATCCCATTCTCGATGGCGTAGTAAATGCCCGAGAAGGTGAAGGACTGCATCTCATAGCAGAGCATAAGCAGACCGACCAGCAGTACCATGGAGGCAAGCCCCAGGTAGACGGTGGCTGTCCAAGCTACGGTGCGACGATCGCCGCGACCATAGAAGCCGATCATCACGAAGGTCGGGATGAGGGCAAGCTCATGGAAGGCGTAGAAGGAGATGATGTTGTCGGAGATGAACGCTCCGATGGCGCCGGTGGAGAGCAGCAGCGAGGAGATCGCCCAGCTGCGCTCGGCATCCTTGTCCGGAGCTTTCATGCCGAGAACCGCGGCATAGGTCACAATGACAGCCAGCAGCAACATTACACGGCTGAGCGGCAGATCCAGAGTGAACCAGGTCTGAGCTCCGTTGAAGGTGGACCAGCAGTCCCCACAGTACTCGGGACAGAAGGTCGAACTGACAAACGCCCACACACCCAGAATCAGCGTGAACGTGGCGCTTACCAGTGCCGTTGCACGGCCCGGCGCCTTCAGCAGCCCGATGAGGGCGGCTGCTATCACAGGTACGATAATAAGCCAGATAAGCATAAGAGTGTTTCCTTGTTAGTGTGCGATTGTTGTGAAGGAGATGAGGAACAGGAATACCAAAGCGCCTAGTGCCGCAACTACTGCGTAGCGGCGAAGTACTCCTCCTTGGAACCAGGTAAGCAGCTTGCCGAACTTGCCGATGAGCCAAGCCGTACCAAGCGTGCCGATGCCGCGAATACCGGCGTTGTCCGTCAGCTCAACGACACGGGCAGTATTGCCCTGAAGGAAGGCGATGAGTCCCTTGTCGTAGATGTCATCGATATAAAGGCGCTTACGCAGCGCAGTGCTGATGATGTTGCCGGAGAGCGGATCCTTCTTGCGCTTGCCCGGACCATAGATCAGGTAGGCGAGCAGCAGACCCACAATCAGAGAGCCCATGCTTACATAGAAGGGCAACCCCAGGGCAAAACCATGTGCGTGGAACCCTTCGAACGGAACAAGTCCATCGGCAATGAACCCATAGCCGGAGATGACGGCCATAACTGCCAAGATGATGAGCGGCAGCAACATGCTTATGCCTGCCTCGCGAGCTTCTGCTGCACCATGTCCGCGAACTTCACCGAGGAAGGCGACCAGGCACAGACGAGCCATGTAGAATGTGGTCAGAGCTGCTACGCCGGCTCCCACCCAGAAGAATACGGGGCTCTTGGCCAAGGCTGCATCGAGGATAGCCTCCTTGGAGAAGAAGCCGGAGAAGCCGGGAATGGCTATCAGGGCAAAGGTACCCATGAGGAAGCATGCTGTGGTGATGGGCATGCGCTTGCCCAAACCTCCCATTTGCCAGATATCCTGCTCATGGTGGCAACGTACGATGATGGCACCGGCTCCCAAGAAGAGCAGAGCCTTGAACCAGGCGTGTGTATAGAGGTGGAACATGGCGGCCTCGCCGGCCAGAAGACCAACGGCCATGATCATGTAACCCAGCTGGGAAAGTGTGGAGTATGCCAGCACGCGCTTGATGTCGTCCTGCTGCAGAGCCATGAGGGCAGCCAGTACGGCTGTTATGGCACCTACTGTGGCGATGACTGTACAGGCGCAGTCGGTGAAGGCTGCTTCACCCATGCTGACCTGCAGTCGCACCATCATGTATACGCCGGCTGCAACCATGGTAGCGGCGTGGATGAGGGCAGAAACGGGCGTGGGACCTTCCATGGCATCCGGCAGCCATACGTGCAGCGGGAACTGGGCAGACTTACCAACAGCTCCGCAGAAGAGGCAGATGATGGTGGCCGTCAGCAGAGCCGGCGCGACATTGTCCGTAGCTACACCCATCTGAGTAAAACTCAGTGTGCCGAAGACTGCCAGAGTGAGCAGGATGCCGATGAGGAAGCCGAAGTCACCGACTCGGTTGGTGATAAAGGCTTTCTTTGCTGCATCAGCTGCGCTTTCCTTGTGGAACCAGTGACCGATGAGAAGGTAGGAGGAGAAGCCTACCATTTCCCAGCCAATGAAGGTCATGGCGAGGTTGTCGGCCATGACGATCATGGTCATGCTGAACATGAAGATGCTCAGCCCGGCAAAGTAGCGGCTCAGGTTTGAGGAGTCGCCCTTCATGTAGCCAACGGAGAAGATGTGTACCAGCAGACCGATGCCGGTCACCACAAGCATCATACGCATGGCAAGCGGATCCATCAGTAGACCGAGGGAAAGAGAGGTCTGTCCTTCGGCAATGGTGGGCAGCCAGGTGTAGGTATCGGGGGTGCCGGTCTGCCATCCCGCAAGGTAGGCCACACACATGATGAATGTGGTCAGGGCTGAGAGGATGGAGAGCGTGGCTGCCATGCAGGCGCACTTCTTGAAGCACAGCCAGTCAATGGCGGCAACAGCCAGCGGCAGCAGCAGGAATAACCAGGGGAGATTCTGAATCATAATGGTGTAGCCGTGGGGTTAATCTTCTTTAAGGGTATTGAGCGCATCGCTGGAAACTGTGCGACGAGCTCGGAACATGGCAACGACTAGGGCCAGGCCGATAGCAACTTCAGCAGCTGCTATAGCTACTACAAACAGGGCAAGTACCTGAGCATCGTACACCGGTACGCCATTCACGCCATTGGCGCGGGAGAAGGCTACCAGCGAGATGTTGGCGGCGCTGAGCATCATCTCCAGGCACATGAAAACCACGATGATGTTCTTGCGGATCAGCACTCCGGCAAGTCCGATGGAGAACAGAAGTCCGGAGAGTATGAGGTAATGAGCTAAGGGAATATCCATGGTAATGTACCGGGGTTAGTCTTTGCGGATCTTGCGGCTGAGGGCTACGGAACCTACCGTGCCGGCCAGAAGAGCAAAGCTCAGAATGACGAATGCTATGTTATATTGGGAGAAGAGCCGTTTGCCGAGTAGTTTCACATCCGGTATACTGGTGGCGGCTGCGGCTTCCTCCTCGCTGATCGCGGGGTTGAGCTCGCGAGCTGCTGCTGCGGGATTGAGCCGGGGAAGTGCCCCTCCGTAGTTACCGCTGGGGGTGACGGTAGTGGGCTGCTGCTTGCCGATGCAGAGCTCTCCGATGGAGTTCCAGGCGGTGCTGAGCGGGTTGTTCCACTCAGTGGATCCGGGCAACTTCATGGCTGTGATGAAGACGATAGAGCCGAATACACCGGCCACGAGGGCACCCGGTGCCATGCGTGCCAGACTGCGAAGGACGGAGAAGCTACTGTCCTCTTCCTCCGTGCGAATGTCAAGCATCATCACCACGAAGAGGAAGAGCACCAGAATGGCTCCGGCGTAGACAATTATCTGGACAATGCCCAGGAACTGAGCACCTAGCCCGAGCAGCAGTGCAGCTGTGGCCGCAAAGCAGAGCGCAAGACTGATGGCGGAAGTAACGGGGTTGCGCGCGAAGATCACTGCACAGGCGCAGATGAGAGCCATCGCTGCAAAGATGTAGAATAGAATGGAGGAAATAGCGGGATCCATAGTCGTGTGTTATTTGAATTGGTTCCACTTGTTGACAAGCCCCTTGCGGGTGCCGCCGAGTTTGTACAGGGTAGCCTTGTCGCGGACAGCCTGCTTGCGATCGGTGACGGTGATGAGGTATTCCTTGGACAGGAAGATGGCCTGTTCGGGGCAGACTTCTTGGCACATGCCGCAGTAGATGCAGCGCAGCATGTCAATCTCGAACTCAGCCGGGGCTTTCTCCTGCTTCTGGCAGGCTGCCTCGGGGCTGACGGCACCGGGGGTGATCTTAATGGCTCGTGCAGGGCAGATGAACTCGCAGAGCTGGCAGCTCACGCAGCGCTCGCGCCCATCCTCGCCTTGTACAAGAGTGGGAGCTCCGCGGTAGTACGAGGGCAACTGGGAGTCCCAGCGCTGTTCGGGGAAGGGCATACAGGCGCCTACCCCCTTGCCGTTGAAGTCCTTCTTGCTGCGGCTCCTGCCGAGCAGGGAGAGCACGAGGTGTTTGAATGTGATGGCGAGACCCTTGACCAGCTCAACAATGTAGATTTTGTCAAGCAAGGTGAACTTGGGTCGCTTTACGGGTGTGTATGACATAGCGTGAAATTCTCAGGTGTTACTTAACGAAATAGAGGATTGCAGCCGTCAGGAAGATGTTGGCAACGGCAAGTTCCAAGAATACCAGCCAGCCCAGTTTCATTACCTGATCCCAGCGGAAGCGGGGAAGGGTCCAGCGTACCCATACGAAGAATACGACGAAGGCTAAGAGCTTGATGAGGAACATGATGAACTGGCAGCATACTGCTAGCCAGCTGCAAACAGAGTGCAGGGCCTCATCTGCACCGAAGCCGATGGACCAGCCGCCCAGGAACAGGGTGACTACCAGCGCGGAGCCGATGACCATGGCAGCATATTCACCCATGAAGAAGGAGGCGAACTTCATCGAGGAGTACTCAGAGTGGTACCCACCAACGAGGTCAGTCTCACACTCGGCCATATCGAAGGGGGTACGATTTGCTTCGGCAAAGACACAGGTGACGAAGATGATGAAGCTGATTCCAAGCGGCAGCAGAAGTGCCCAGCGCTGCCAGCTCAGACCTTCACCCCAGAGGGGAAGGAGGGTCCAGCCGTTGTCGGCCTGGCTCTGAACGATGTCCTGCATGTTCAGGGTGCTGAAAACCATCAGGAGCGGGATGATGGAGAGCCCCATGGCTACTTCGTAGGAGATGAGCTGAGCCGTGGCGCGCAAACCGCCCAGGAAGGGATACTTGGAGTTCGAGGACCAGCCGGCGAGGGTGAGGCCATAGACGGAAAGACCGGAGATTGCGAAGATCCACAGCGGTCCGATGCCGATGTTTGCTACCACCATGTTGATGTTGCCGAAGGCGGTGCTCACGCTGGAGGCAAAGGGAATGACTGCTGCTGCAACCATGGGGGGACCAAGCACCAGCATGGGCGCGATGGTGAAGTACACCTTGCGGACGTAGCTGGGGGTAAGCTCCTGCTTGAGGAAGAGCTTGCCGCCGTCCAAGCAGGGCTGCATAAGACCAAATGTGGGAATTTCCCGATCAAGGCGCAACCAAGTGCAGAGCTTGGCGATCCAGCAGGTCTCGGGCACGCCGAAGAAGTGGAGCAGGTCCTTGAGCGGCTGCTTTTCCTTGGAGCCAAAGCGCTGGAAGAGCTGCAGCGGTATGCCGGCGCGATTGGGACCGGGGCGGTCCTGAATCCAGCCGGCCACGCGGCGCTCGATCCAGACGGAGAGCACCACGAATGCCAGAATCACGGCAAACATGAGCACCAGCTTCACAATGGTCGTGATCAGGTAGAACCAGATCTCGTTGCTCAGCAGGTCCACGCACCAGTTCCAGATGATGTCAAATAGGGACATAATATGTTAATGTGCAGAGGTTAAATTATTTTTTACCCTTCTCGCGTTCGATGAGCGGGATGGTGACTCCGGTGTCCATGATAACGACACCGTTATTGCCGATATTTCCCCAGGTGAGACCCTTCATGGGCTCGAACTCCTGAGCCATTTCTTCCAGTATGATCATTGGGCTCGGGCAGGCTATCACGCGCGGGCAGTCGCAGCCCAGCAGCTCGGTGAGCTGGCGCAGAATATCCCAGTCAGGGCGAGCTTCGCCCTGGGGCTCAATGGCCTTGTTAAGGCGCTGGATGCGACCGGTCACATTGATCATGGTGCCATATTTTTCCGCGAAGGTTACACCGGGCAACACAACGTCGGCTGCCTTGGTAGTGGCGTTCTCGCTGTGGCTCATGGCGAGTATGTAGTCGAGGCTCTCCAGATCCTCAGCATCCAGTCCGGCCTCTTGGGTGACGTCTTCACCGAGTGCGATGAGGAAGCGGATGCTGTTGTTCTTGATACCACGGCGGATAGCAGTCAGACCGCTGCCGTTCTTGCCGAGGATGAGCTTGGCGCCGTTCGTGTTCGGGTTGCGGTCATCGCTGACGAGCATACCATCGTTCTCGCCCTTGCGGGGAACGATGTCGATCTTGGTCACGCCGAGCTGACGGGCCAAGGCACGCACCATGTAGAGTTCTTCGTTGGTCATGCGACCGGAGCAGATGATGGCCGTCTCGGTGGGGGCGCAGGAATGTAGCTGCTCCACAACCATGTTGAGTGTGGCTTCCCAAGTGCTGGGGCGCTGGGGTGCTCCGTGGTCTGTCTTGACCAGCGGGGTGAGTATGCGCTCAGGGGCATTGATGTACTTGTAGTTCAGGCGGTGGCTGTCAGGCATCCAGCAGCTGTTGACCTCATCGTTCTGACGGGGGGTGATGCGGTAGACCTGCTGTTCGCGGGTCCAGATGTTGATGTTGGTACCGGTACCGCAGTTGACATCGATGGTCGGGGTGCTCTTGAGGAACCACACGCGCATCTTGAAGCGGAAGTCCTTGCTCGTCATGGCGCCCACGGGGCAGATGTCCACGACGTTCATGGAGTAATTGCTGTCCAAGCTGGTACCGGGGTAGCAGGCTATGGCGTTGTGTGTACCGCGACCAACGACTCCCAGAACTTCCTCGCCTACGATTTCCTTCATGAATCGTACGCAGCGGCGGCAGAGCACGCAGCGCTCTTGGTCGAGATTAACCCTAGGTCCGATGGAGAGGTTCTTCCCCTTCTTGGTCTTGTCTTCTGTGAATCTGTGAGTGCCGCTACCATAATCGGTCGTGTATTCCTGAAGTTTACACTCACCGGCCTGGTCGCAGATGGGGCAGTCCAAGGGGTGGTTCGTCAGCAGGAACTCGAGTACACCACGACGAGCCTCACTGGTGAGCTTGCCATCGGTGCGTATGCCCATATTCTCAGCAACGGTGTTGGCGCAGGCAATGACGGCTCGGGGCATCCACTGGATGGGCAGATAGCCGTCCTCTCCGTAGGTCGGGGTGGCACCGGGAGCCAGACGGGGAGGCATGCCTTGCTCCACCAAACACATGCGGCAGGAACCTGCAACGGAAAGTTTCGGGTGGTAGCAGAAGCAGGGTACATGGGCACCTACGGAGTTGCAGGCGTCCGCTATGCGTGTTCCCTTGGGGAATCGGTACCACTTACCGTTGATTTGGACGTTCACCTTGCCCTCGGCAGCGGCTGCATCCTTCGGTAGTATTGTAGGATTGTTGCTCATTCTTGTTAAAGGAAATTAATCTTCACGAGTCAGGAACTTGCGAGCCTCGGCGGTCTCGGCAGAGTGCGGCTTGAGGGCGTTGATGGGCTTGGTAAGCGCCAGGAATTCCTCACGGAACTTGGTGGTGAATGCCTGAGTGGGCCAGGAGCATGCCTCACCGAAGGCACAGACTGTGCGCCCACAGATGTTGTCAGCCACAGACTTGAGCAGGTCCACATCCTCAGGTGAGCCCTTACCTTCGCAGATTCGCGTGGAGAGCTTGTACATCCAGGGGTTGCCTTCGCGGCAGGGGGAGCACTGTCCGCAGGACTCCCAGGCGAAGAAGCGGTTGAGGTTGTTAAGCACCTTGGGCATGCTGCGGGTATCGTCCATGACGATGACGCCACCCGAACCACTCATGGAACCGAACTTTGCAATGCTGTCCAGATCCATGGGTACATCGAATATCGTCATTTCGCGCACGGTACCATCAGGATTGCGATCCTTCAGGATCTCATCGCAACGCATAACCTTGGCAGAGGCACCGCCGGGAATGATGGCCTTGAACTTGCGACCAATGCGAGGTCCGCCGCAGATGTCGTAGAGCAGTTCTCCATAGGTAATGGAGCCGGAGATGATTTCATACACACCCGGGCGCTTTACATCGCCGGACACACCGATGATTCGTGTGCCGGGGCTGCGCTGAGCCCCTTCGGCGGCATAAGCCTCACCACCCATCATCATGACCTGGCGAACCTGACAGAGAGATTCCACGTTGTTCACGATGGTGGGGCAACCGTACAGACCTATGGCTGCCGGGAAGAAGGGCGGCTTGATGCGCGGATAGGGCCGTACACCTTCGATGGAGTTGATCAGGCCGGTTTCCTCACCGCAGATGTAGGCACCGGCGCCGCGGTGCAGCACGATCTGAAGATCAAAGCCGCTGCCCAGAATGTTCTTGCCCAGGAAGTTTTTCTCCTCAGCTTCCTTCAGAGCCTTCTGCATGATGCGGGCAGCCTCGGGGAACTCCTCGCGCATGTAGATGACGGCGTAGTGAGCCTGCACTGCATAACAGGCGATGATCATGCCCTCGATGAGCTGGTGCGGATCCTGGTGGACGATGAAGCGGTCTTTGAAGGTGCCGGGTTCCGATTCATCGCAGTTGCAGACCAAGTAGACGGGTTTGGTATTGCCCTTGGGGATGAAGGTCCACTTCACACCGGTCGGGAAACCTGCACCACCACGACCGCGCAGTCCGCTCTTCTTCACCTCGTTGGTGATGTCAGCGGGCTCCATCTTGATGCACTTCTTGAGGGTCTGGTAGCCGCCGTCTTTCATGAAGCACTTGATGGAGGGATCATAGCCTTCGCGATCAATGTTTCGGAAGATGCGGCGAGTTTCCCGCGGGTGCGGTTCCTTGCCGGGTTTGTAAGTGATTTCGCTCATGATTCGCTAAAAGGGTTACTTCTTCTTGGGTGCAGCTTTCTTAGCAGGTGTTTTCTTGGCTGCTGTCTTTTTGGGGGCGGGGATTTCGGCTACAGATTGTTCGGCTTCCTCGGCAGCTGCTGCAGCGGCCTTTGCCTCCTTGCGAGCAGCAGCAGCTTCCTTTTTGGCTGCTGCAGCCTCTTTGCGTTCGGCCGCAAGTTCTTTCTTGCAGGCTGCCATGATCTCGTCAATCCTTCCGCGGGTGACTTGGGAATACAGCGTGTCGTTCACCATGACGTTGGGACCAAAGCCGCAGTTGGCCAAGCATTCCACAGCTTCCAAGCTCCACAGCCCATCGGGGCTGACTACCATGGGTTCTTCATCGGTCATCTCAGTGGGGTCTACTCCCATCTTGCCGCAGATGTAGGGCAGTAGCTCTTCACCGCCGGCGAGAGCGCAGGCGATGGTGCGACACACGCGGAAATGGAATTTGCCCGGGCACTTGCGGTGTATACCGGGGTAG
This sequence comes from Akkermansia sp., assembly GCA_045545975.1. Classification (GTDB taxonomy): domain Bacteria; phylum Verrucomicrobiota; class Verrucomicrobiia; order Verrucomicrobiales; family Akkermansiaceae; genus Akkermansia. The sequence continues at coordinate 53,787 of JAZQCA010000036.1, read as the reverse complement.
AAGGTGACGATTCCTGCCACATGAATGGGGGTGCTCTTGCACATCTCTGCTATCCAAGGCATGGCCTCCGGGCTGACGTAGCCGAACTCTTCCTGTACATGGTGGATGATGGGAAGAACTGCTGACTGCTCTTTGCCCTCGGGGTAAAGTGCTACGAGTTCCCTGGCTTTTGCCTCGAGCTCCGGCGTGACCTCAAACTTGGGGAAAAACTTCTCGCCGGGGGAGGAAACGGGGGCCGCAATGGCCTCTATCGCGTTCGTTGTTTCGGACATGGTATAAGTTTCTGTTTTACGTTTTTATCGGTCACATTCACCCTGTACGAAGTCAAAGGAGCCCAGAATGGCGCCTACGTCACTTACAAGGTGTCCCGGCAGTAGCTCAGGAAGGATGGAAAGGGTGCAGTAGGAGGGGCTGCGCATCTTCAGGCGGTTGGCTATGCCGCCTCCCTTTGAGTCGAGGAAGAAGCCGAGCTCGCCCTTGGGATTCTCGGCAGCGAAGTATACCTGTCCGACCGGAGCATTCACGCACTCGGTGCTGACCATGAACTGGCGGATGAGTTCTTCGATTCCCTGCAGAGCGTCCTGCTTGCGGGGGAGTATTCCTTTGTCGAGCTGCACACAGATGGGGCCGCCGGGCATGGTGGCAAGTACCTGACGGATGATGCGAACGGACTGACGGATTTCCTCCATGCGTACTTGGAAACGGGCGTAACAGTCTCCTTCGTAGGCTACCGGTACATCGAACTCGTACTTCTCGTAACCGAGGTAGGGGTTCGTTTTGCGAAGGTCGCGCTGTACTCCGCTGGCGCGAAGGTTGTTGCCTGTCATACCGCAGTTGAGGGCCATCTCTCGACTGATGACGCCCACGCCGACAAGGCGATCAATGAAGATCTTGTTGTGCAGCAGCAGTTTCTCCATTTCGTCCACGGTACGGAGAGCGCTATCGCAGAACTCCAGAATGGGTTTTTCTATACCCTTGGGCAGATCGCGGGTCATGCCGCCGATGCGTGTGTAGCTTGAGGTGAAGCGGGCACCGCAGATCTGTTCGTACAGGTTGTGCACCTTTTCCTTCTCCTCGAAAGCGTAAAGGAAGGCTGTCATTGCGCCGGTGTCCATCGCGTACACGCCTGTGCCCAAGAAGCAGGAGGAGATACGGGACAACTCACTGCAGAGCACTCGGATGGCCTGTCCACGCTCGGGAAGTTCCCATCCCAGCAGTTTTTCCACTGCGCATGCGTAGGCGATGTTGTTGCTCATGGGAGCAAGGTAGTCGAAACGATCGGTATAGGCCACATATTGGTTGTAATGGCAGTTCTCCGCTATCTTTTCCATGCCGCGGTGCAGGTAGCCAATCACAGGATCACAGGACACTATGACCTCACCATCAATCACCAACTTCAGGCGGAGTACGCCGTGTGTGGCCGGGTGAGAAGGCCCCATATTCAGTGTCATCAGCTCGCCGTGGTCTTCGGCGTCATTCTTCAGGTAATCCGATGCAGCGCTTAGAGCATCAGGCACTTGTAAAATTTTGGACGTGTTCATAATCTCGAGATTTATGGCCACCTCAGGCCACATTGATGCCCAGATATTAAACACCCAAATCGTCCTAATTTCAAGTCTAAAGTGTAACCCTTCCTTATTATTTGATATTTTTTGAAAGTTAGATAAAACTAATAATGAAATAAAAAAGAAGCCCGATAGGGCGTGGCTCAATCGGGCTGTGAAGGGCTGCTTGCAATCCCCGGGGCGGGGAAATTCTACTCGGGAGCTTCCACAAGCACCTCGCGCGGGCGGGATGTATTGCCGGAGGCCGGGCCTATGATACCGCGAGCTTCCATCATATCCATCATCTTGGCAGCTCTGCCATAGCCGATGGAGAAACGGCGCTGCAACATGGAGGTGCTGGCTTTGCGCTCGGTGATGACGAGGTTGACGCAGCGGGTGTAAAGCTCAGCATCTTCATCGCTCATTCCGTTGCCGCCTAAGCGACCGCCGCCATCGCTACCGCTATCGCCGCAGCCTCCCTCTGCATTGTTCATCTCAGCCGTTACGCCCTGTACAAAGTTCTGTTTGGCATGAGCTGCACAGAATTTGACGATGGAGGCAATCTCAGGATCGCTGACGAAGGCACCTTGGGCACGCGTCATCTTGGTGATGCCGCCGGGTGGCAGGAAGAGGAAGTCACCTTTGCCGAGGAGGTTTTCCGCGCCATTTGTGTCGAGGATCACGCGGCTGTCGAGCGGGCTGGCTACCTTAAAGGCCAGTCGGCTGGGGATGTTGGCCTTGATGATACCGGTGATGACATTGGCTCGGGGGGTCTGAGTGGCTGCCACGAGGTGAATACCGGCGGCGCGGGCCTTCTGTGTGAGGCGCGCGATATAATTCTCGAGATCTTCCTTGACCTGCATCATGAGGTCAGCGAGCTCATCGATGATGATGACGATGTAGGGGAGCTTGGCAGGTATGCGCTCATCGGCATCAAAATCGAACTCACCCTGTTCTTCTTCCGGCAGGTATTCTGAGCCCTGCGAATCCTCAATGTCGCGGACGATGGCATCGGCAGCATCGTAACCATCGGGCAGGGGATTGTACTCCTGTACTTCATCTTCATCCGGCTCGGGCTCGAAATCCTCCGGGCGGTTATTGAAGTCTTCGAAGTTACGCACGCCGATCTTGCTGAAGAGCTTGTAGCGGTGCTCCATCTCATTGACGGCCCAGCGCAATGCTCCGATCACGCGGGCTGCATTCGTGACGACGGGGCAGGCGAGATGGGGCAACTTCTTGTATGGCTGCATTTCCACCACCTTGGGGTCAACGAGGATGAGGCGCAGTTCATCCGGGCGGAACTTGTAGAGCATGGAGAGGATCATGCTGTTCACGCATACCGACTTACCTGAGCCTGTAGTACCGGCTACCAAGGTGTGCGGCATGGCGGCCAAGTCACCGATGACCGGTGAGCCGTAGACGTCCTTGCCCAGCGCAACGGGAATACGGAGTTTCGGGTTGTGGAAGGCTTCGCTCTGCAAGAGCTCTCGCAGGTAGACAGGAGATTTGATCTCGTTCTCCAGCTCGATTCCTACTGTGTTTTTCCCGGGGATAGGAGCGAGTATGTTGATGGACTTGCTCTGGGTTGCCATTCGCAGATTATCTGCCAGATTGGAGATGCGGTTCAGCTTGAGCCCCTTGGGCGGGTAGAATTCGTAGCGGGTGATGGAGGGTCCTCGCGTGATATCACCTGCCTCCACATCGATTCGGAAGGAGGCGAGGGTCTCGATGATATTCTGCTGGGTGGAGTACATCTCTTCACGAGCTGCCGCAGTATCTTCATCTGCGGGTGGCCTGTAGTTGAGCATGTCGTAGGGAGGTAGTGGGTAGTCTTCGTACATATCTCGGGTATCTTCAGGAAGTTCTCTGGCAGGAGCCGGGGCTTTTCGCAGGCGCTCCACTATTCCCGGTCGCGTCGTCTGTACGGGGGCGGGAGCGGGTGCCGGCTCGGGGATGTTACGAACGGCTGGTTGTGGCGTGTGCAGGGGGGTAATGTCCTGACGAACCGGCGGGGTGTCGATATCGTCCACATCTTCAAAAAGTGGCTTGTCGGGGAGATCTTCTTCTCCCTCTTCGATATCGGTACCCTGGAATTTGCGGAGGGCTGCCAGTGCAGCGGGGCTCAGCGGCATGCGGGATCGGGGGGTGGCGGGAAGAATCTCAGGAGACTCGCCCCTGTTTTGGCGCTCAATGGTTTCCTCGACCTCCGGCATGAGGTCAAAAAGGTTATCGCCGCTGCTCAGGTGGCGGGGATTGCGCTCGGGCGGTCTGGGGGTGCGGAGGGGCGGAACCTCGGGAGCGTGTTGAGGTTGTTTAGGCAGAGCCGGAACCGGTGTGAAGTTGGGTACGCGCTCCTCGTCCTCGCGATTTTCCTGATCGAAGGGATCTCGTGCAGGAATCTTGCGCTCGGGTTGTTTGCGAGCCATTGTGGGGGACGTGGGTTCCTGCCTGTGAACAGGGATTGGCGGGGGGGCTGTCTGGATGTTCGTGCGAGCGGTTTCGTCCTGTCGACGGAACAATGTTTCTGTTCCGGAAGCTTCATCTTCGGAGGTGGACGGGGACTGCGATCTGTTGAAAATCGAGCTTGGTGGGAAGAATCGGCTGCGCGGTTTTGCCGTTGGTTCCGGGCTGGGGGGCTCTTGTTGGGGTACTTGCTGTTGCTCGTCCCGGTTCGACTCGTTATGAGGGGATTTCCAAATTTCCTCCTGCTTCTGCTTGAGCTCCAGTTGTTTGCTGCGCTTTTCCCGGTACTTTTGCCACAGGCGGATGATGTCCGTCCTCAGGCTTCGGGCAATGGAGAGAGGGGTCTCGCAAGCAAAATAGATAAGAGCGATCGCGTGGCTCAATAACATGAGAACCATCGCCCAGCGGGCTCCCAGCAGGGGCTCTGCCACACAGCATCCATCAAAATGCCCCAGCAGACCACCGGCGCTCTTCAGGTTGAGCCTTTGCGCCCATTCCGTGCAGATCCACGGCTGAATGGAAAGGAAAGCACAGCTGCAGATGATCATGACAATGAGTGCAACCCAGCGTCCCAGACGGCGGTTGAGAGGGCTGGTGATCATGGCTGCTCCGAGGAGGGATACCAGGACGATGGAGTACACCGCAGCTCCTCCGAGAAGGGCATAGAGCATACCTGCCAAGTACAGACCGATGGTGCCGAGCATGTTGGTGCAGGGCTCCGCAGCTGCTTTCTCGTACCCGGTCGGATTAAGCACTGCCCATCCCATCTCATCTATATTGTAGGTCAATAGACTGAGAATCAGTAGGATGCAAAGGATGACAATGCCTGCCCCGATGGCACGGGCAGGCCAGGTTTTCACCGGCTCCTGTTGGTAGTTGGTGTAGCTGTCAGTTTCAAAATCCATCTTCTCGGAAAGGGCATTCTACCCTTGTGACAGATGTCGGGCAAGCCTAAATTGCGTCCTACTCTGCAGCCGCGGATCTCGATCTTTCAGCCTCTGATGGTTTGTCCGTTTTCTGTTGCGATAAACTTTTCGGGGGCTATGGCGTGCTGATTGAGGGCAGCTGCGAGGTCATCTAGTGTTTCCTGGTACCCTTCGTTGGCCAGCTGCCAGGTCCCGAAATGACAGGCTATACCCTGAGCCGCGCCAAGCTGCCGGAGTGCTTCTACAGCATCTGCCGGATTGGTGTGGTTCCTGCGGATCCATTCGGGCTTGTACATGCCAATGGGGAGGATGGCGACTTGTGGGGCTCCGAGCCGCTGACGGATCTCTGTCGGCCAGGAACAGCGCGCTGTATCTCCGGCAAAGTAGATATGCAGACCATTGCTCAATAAGATGGAGAATCCGCACCAGAGGGAACGATTGGCGCTGGCGGAGTCGCGGTAGCGTTTGCTCCAGTGGAGTGCCGGTGTGATGACGATCCTGAGCTCGGGCGTGACTTGCACGTTTTCCCACCAATCTTTTTCCTCGCAGCGGGGAGGTGTATCTAGGTGGTACTCCAGCAGACTTCGCAGTCCCAGTGGGACGATGAAGAGGGGATTGTCCCTGTGGTGTAAGCGCTGTAAGGTAGGAACATCAAAATGATCGTAATGATCGTGGGAAATCAGGCATACATCTATATGGGGCAACTCGTCCCACTCTATGCCGACAGGACGCTTGCGCTCCGGACCAACTGGTACCGGGCTGGTATGATCGCTCCAGACCGGATCTGTCAGAATGTTGAGTCCTCCGCAACGGATGAGGAGAGTGGAATGGTTCACCATGGTGATTTCCCAGTCGCGGTCATCCACTACGGCTGCCAGCTCAGGCTTGTAACGGTTCTCCGTTACCATAGGGTAGGGTCCTTTTGAGCTCCGTTCTGTCAGCCAGCGGACTGCAGCGGAGGTGCTGTAGTCCAGACTTACCGTAGGGTTGAAGAAATTTGTTCCGTCGAAGTGATCCGTAACCGGGCCGTGCCATTCTCCCGGTCGGCAGAGAGTATGAGCAAGCAGACGATCTATTCCCAGTCCTGTCGTCAGCAAGCCTGCCGTTCCACCCAGCAGGTACTTCAGGAATTTGCGGCGGTTTGTTCGCCCGGGAGCTGATGTGTTTTTGTCCGTCATGGGGGCAGCGGGGGAGTCAGGGGTGGAAATCGTCCGGCATGTCTGTGACGGGGGCTGTTTGTTCAAGCCAGGTGTTGAGGATCTCAACAGCGGCGGCTTGATCAATGATGGGTTTGAAATCCTTTGCTTTCTTTCCTGCTTTGTGCAGTTTCTCCTGGGCTACAGTTGTCGTGAGAAACTCATCCACATAGATGAGCGGTAGGTTCGGAAAATGCTCGGTAAGTCTCTTGCCGAAGGTTCGGACTTTCTCGCAGGCTGTTCCCTCGCTGCCATCCAGGCGCAGGGGGAGTCCCAGGACCAGACTGCGGATGCCTTTTTGCCGGACGAGCTCGGCGATGCGCCCAAGTGGTTCGGTTTTGTTCAGATGGATGCTCTCTACAGGGTGGGCGAGGATGCCGCAGGGATCCGTCGCAGCTATTCCAATGCGCGCCTGTCCGTAGTCTATGCCGAGTGCCGGGTGCATGGTTGATGGGTGGGCGAGTGTCAGATCAATTCATCCGGCAGTTCTGCCACGATTTTCTTGATGTCGTCAGCGCAATCCTTGCGCGTCACCAGCAGGGAATCTCCTGTATCGACCACGATGAGGTCGTCCACTCCAACCAGTGCCACTCGTTTGCTGCTGTCGCTGAAGATAATGTTATTGCCGGAGTTCAGCGTACTGATTTTGCAGTTTGCTGCATTTTCGTTCTTATCTTTGGGCAGATATTTTCCCACGGATATCCAGGAACCTACGTCATCCCAATCGAAGGTCGCTTCGAAATTGAGCACTCTGTCAGCTTTCTCCATGAGGGCAAAATCGATCGAAATGGGCGTGAGTGCCGGGAACTCCTTCGCGATGAACTCCGGCAGATTGTCCGTTTGCGTCAGTTTGCTGATGAAGTCTGCCAGCTGGGGACAATGGTTTGTCAGCTGGGCTCGTACATGAGCCACGTTCCAGATGAACATGCCGGCGTTCCAAGTGAAGTTCCCGCGGCGAAGGTACTCGGCGGCAGTAGCCGGATCGGGTTTTTCGCGGAATCGCACCACCTCGTAACAGTCATGGCTCATCCCCTCGACCTCCAGTTTGCCCGCTCGCTCGATGTAACCATAGCCGGGGCATGCCCAGCTCGGACGTATGCCGATGGTCATGAGCGCGGCTTCTCTCTCTGCCAGGCAAAGAGCATCGTCCGCGAGGGCGCGGAAGGCTTCATCATCCAGAATGAGAGAGTCGCTCGGAATAATGATCATATTGGCCCGGGGATCTCTCGCTGCCACGAGACCTATGCCGAGAGCTACCGCGGGGGCGGTATCTCTCCTCGCCGGTTCCGCGATGATGTTTTCTGCCGGAATATCCCTCGCCTGACGGCGCACTTCATCTTCCTGCAGGTGGTTGGTCAGAATAAAGATATTCTCCTGAGGTACAAGTCCTTCCACCCTCTTGATTGCCTGGTGCAGCATGGTGCCGTTGCCGAAGAGATCCAGCAATTGCTTGGGCTTTGCGTTGCGCGAGAGCGGCCAGAAGCGTGTGCCGCTTCCCCCTGCCAATATCAGTGCATAGTTTGACATCTTGAACAGAGTATAGGCATACTTCTCTTTCCGGTCAAGGCTTTTTCCTGTTCGCACTTCTTGGGCGGAAGCCGATTCCGGGCATCCGAGGGGAGGTGAATATGGAGCTTGCAGAGCTGATAAATGGGCGAAAATTATTTTCGAACCTGTTGCTAATTTGAATGGAAAAACATTATGTCCTTACAAAAGCATTGAAAACAGGCATTTTCGAAACGACTTGAAAATTATGTTAAAAAAAGTTGTTGACAAATTATTTTTTGTGCTAACGTGAGGAGATATGCTGAGCGATACATGTGACAACGAGAATAATGACGATGAGGAACTTGCTGAGCGGTTACTGCACGGAAGCGGGCTGAAAGGTAGTACGGCGGCGCGGCTGGTGCTTGAAGCCTTGGAGCGTGTGAACGGTGCCGGTACCACCGGGGCTGATCCCGTGCAAGTGTGCCGGGATATCATCAGTCTGGGAGCGATGAGTTATGTGCAGATGCAGCGCACGGTCTTGTTCCGAGACTTGGTGGAATATGTTATGCAGACAAAGATCGGTAAGCGACCTCGGACGATTGCTGAGTACCGGCAGTATATCCGGCGTTTGGGACGTATATGCCCGGATTTTATGAACCATTTTGTGCGCAGCATAGGCACGGAGGAGTGCTACGGAGTCATTGATGCATGCTGGAGTACAGCCTCCACGCGTAACAAGGCGCGGCGTCTGCTGCATAATTTGTTTGAGTACGCCATTCGCCGCGGATGGAGTTCGGAAAATCCGCTGCGGTGTGTAGATCATGAGCCGATTATGGAGAAAAGGATACGTCCGTTGAAAATTGCACAGATCAGGCGCTTGCTACATGTTCTTCTGCAACCTCAATATCTGTGCTGTGCTCCCGCCGTAGGACTTATGTTGTGGGCCGGGATTCGTCCGACTGAGGTTGAGCGCTTGCGCTGCCGCGATGTGGATCTGCACAATGGGGTGGTCAGCATAGCCGCCCGTCATGCGAAGACCGGTGGAGCTCGTCAGGTAACATTACACCCGATTCTCCTGGCGTGGCTGCACCGTACCTGGCCGATACGGATCCCCGGGCGGCGCATCGTCCCCCCGGGCTGGGGGGTGCGCTGGCGTAGGCTCCGGGTAGCCGCCGGGCTGACTCACTGGGCACCCGACACCCTGAGGCACACCTTTGCCTCGTACCACATCCTGCGTTTTCGAAGTCTCGAACAGCTACAACTGGAGATGGGGCATGCCGGTTCAGAATTACTGCGCTCCCGCTACATAGGGTTGGATGGCATATCACCGGAGGATTCCGCAGTATTCTGGGGAGCTCTCCACAAACTGTTGTGAAGGAGATGGACCCGATAGTATGTAAGAGTGATGGTTGGCGTAGTTTAGGCTTGCAATCGCTGGAAGAATAGGGTTCAATATCCTCGTATGAACAAGATAGCCGTTTGTTTACTCTGTGCCGCCGCTGCTGCTCTGTTGAGTTCCTGCGGTAATTGTGCCTGTGGCTCTTACAATAGTGATTACCTGCGCGATGTCCCCAGATCTTCATCCCGCAGCTTTTATTGAATATGTCATTTGAAATTCGAGAGAAACCCGAAAGGTTCGAGCGCGCGTTGCTGGTGGGGCTCGGTCTACCCGGCGAGTCTCGTCGGGAGCGCTCTGCTTTGCTGGCTGAGCTGGAAGATTTGGTGCGCAATCTGGGGATAGGGATTTCCGACTGTGTGCTGGAGTTCACGCGTGAGTTGCAGGCCAAGTACCTGTGCGGCGTGGGCAAGGCTGAGGAAATCCGCGAGCGGGCTGCTGTGTTGGACGCTGATTGCGTGATTTTCGACAATTTGCTCTCCCCCTCACAGCAGCGCGAGTGGGAGAAGTTGCTCGAGGTGACGGTAATGGATCGTGAGGAGGTTATTCTCGACATTTTCGCGCAGCGTGCGCGCACTCGAGAGGCCGTCTTACAGGTGGATCTTGCCCGCATGCAGTATGCCTTGCCCCGCATGGCCGGTATGTGGAAGCACCTGGACCGCCAGCGCGGAGGTTCCGGCGGAGGTAAGGGCGGCGGAGCTGCCGCTCGCGGTGAAGGCGAAAAACAGATCGAGGTGGACAGGCGGCTTGCGCATGACAGGATAGAGGCCATCCGCGATGAGCTTGAAATCGTTCGACGTCAGCGCGGTACCCAACGCAAGGAGCGCAATCGTCAGGGGATACCCTCTGCGGCTATTGTCGGTTACACCAACGCCGGAAAATCCTCCCTTCTCAACCTCATCACCGGAGCTGATGTACTGGCTCAGAATATACTTTTCGCTACGCTTGATACCACCAGTCGAAAAATTGAACTTCCTGATGGTCAGCCCTTGGTGCTTACGGATACCGTTGGTTTCATTCGTAACCTTCCCCATCGTCTGGTAGAGGCCTTCAAATCTACTCTCGAGGAGGCTACGCTGGCGGATTTTCTCATTCAGGTGGTGGATGCCAGCGATCGGGAGGCTCTGCGCCATTACGAGACAACCTGCGAGGTACTGGCTGAGCTCGGTGCTGCGGACAAGCCCATGATCGTGGTGTGGAACAAGACAGATCTGCTCCCCGAAGATCAGCGGGAATCGACCCTTGCCGCACTGGCCGAACGCGTGAAATGTCCCAGCGTGCCGGTCAGCGTGCTACTAGAGCAGGGCATATCCACCCTTATGACCTCCTGTGTGGAGATGCTTGCCCATCGGGTGACAACTGCCCGCTACCGTATCCCCTTAGCTGAGAGTCGCATCATTGCCATCATGCATCGCGATGGTAAGGTGCTCTCTACCGATTATGAAGGGAATGATGCCATAGTCGAGGCTATCCTTCCCCGTGAGTTCGCTGCTCGCCTGGAATCTTACAAAGCCTGATCTGAAATACCCATGACCCGATATCTTGCACTCCTGTTTCCCCTGCTGGTGATGGCATGCCAGCCCTCTCCTGAGGATTTTTATCGTCAGGGCGATGAGATGGAGGCTGCCGCCCGGCATAAAAAAGTCTCCCGTACATTCTCAGACTTCATCAACAGCCCGAACTACCGCAATTCTCGGGACTACTGGCGCGGTGGCTCCATCAATCAGTACAATCCGCAGAACTCCCGGGTGGAGATTCTCCTGCACGACCAGCGGGGACGGCTCTACATTAACGATGTGATCGCCATGGACTTCCCTGTTTGTACCGGCATTACCGGTGAGAGTGAGACTCCTCGAGGTACTTTTCGCATAAGCGAGAAAAAAGCGGAGCATCGCTCATCCCTCTATGGCTCCTTCGTAGATGCTCAGGGAAATACAGTAGAGAGTTCCGTCCGTTCGTCCGATGTACCTCCGATCGGTACACGGTTCGAGGGGACTGCCATGCCGTATTGGATGCGTTTCAATGGTGCCATCGGCATGCACACCGGAAGAATCGAGCGCTATGGGCTTTCCCATGGCTGTGTGCGTGTGCCGGAGGAGGCTTGCAGCATTCTTTACGAAAAACTGGAAGTCGGGTCACAGGTCATTGTTAAGTGAGTTACCATGATAGCACGTCTTCACTCAGCCGCCGTCAGCGGAATAGATGGCTATGAGGTCATGGTCGAAGTCGACATGACCCAAGTGAAGGATGTGCAGCGCATGTCCATTGTAGGACTGCCCGATACCGCCGTGCGCGAAAGCGTGCAGCGTGTCACCTCGGCACTGAAGAACAGCAGTTTTTTCTGCCCGGGGGAGATGATAGTCACCGTGAATCTGGCACCGGCAGATGTGAAAAAGCAGGGGGCCGGCTTTGATCTTCCCATTGCTCTCGGGCTCGAGATGACTATTCAGCGTAACTACGATGATGTTCCTGAGCCGTGGAAACGTCGCGTGCCGATGCATACCGATGAATGGTGCATGATCGGTGAGCTTGCGCTGGATGGAATGGTGCGAGGGGTGAATGGCATACTGCCACAGGCCGTGGCTGCGAGAGATGCCGGTCGGCGCTATCTGATGGTAGCTCCGGAGAACGCTGCCGAGGCGGCTGTGGTCGAGGGAATTTGCGTGTACGCGGTTGAAACTCTGGCGGATGCGTGGGCTCTCTTGCTGGAGCGAGAGCTTTTTGAGCCTTGGAAATCACCGACCGCTGAAGAAGAGACGGTAGTGGTGGGGCGCGTGGATTTCGATGAAATCAAAGGTCAGCCTTACGCCCGCCGGGCAATGGAAATCGCTGCGGCAGGTGGTCACAACCTTCTGCTATGTGGCAGCCCCGGTAGCGGTAAGAGCATGCTGGCCTCCCGATTGCCTACCATTCTGCCCCCGCTCACACGCGAGGAAGCCCTCGCCTCCAGCAAGATTCACTCAGTCTGCGGACAATTGTCTCGCAACGGCGGTTTGCTCAGGCAGCGCCCTTACAGGGCTCCGCACCATACAATATCTGATATTGGCCTCATGGGAGGTGGCAGCAATATCTCCCCGGGCGAAATATCCCTCGCGCATAACGGCGTGCTCTTTCTGGACGAACTGCCCGAGTTTTCTCGCCGTACCCTTGAAACCCTGCGCCAACCTCTTGAAAGTGGGGTTATCACCATCTCTCGGGCCTCCGGCAGCATGGATTTTCCGTGTGACTTCATGCTGGTAGCTGCTATGAATCCCTGTCCTTGCGGATATCTGGGAGATCCCCGTCACAGCTGCCGCTGTAATCATGCCGCAATTGAGCGTTATCGCCGTAAAATATCCGGTCCCCTTCTGGATCGATTTGACATGATAATAGAAGTCCCACCGGTCGATCCTGCCAGTCTGCTGACGCGCCCGGATGGAGAAAGCAGCGCCTCCATTCTCAGCCGTGTATTGGCCGCCAGGGAGCGCCAGCAGAAGCGCTACAAGGAATTGGACATAAGTTGCAATGCCAGATTATCCGGGAAATTGTTGCGGCGTTTTTGTCCGCTTTCGGACACGCAGCAGAGCATGCTGCTGCAGGCCGTCGAACAGTTCGGTCTCTCTGCCCGCGCATTCGATCGCATCCTGCGAGTCACCCGAACCATCGCTGATCTGGCCGGGCGAGAGACTCCCTCTGATAATGACCTCTTCGAGGCTATCCAGTTCCGACAATTTGAAAATCACCTTCGCTCCTGAGGTGTACAACTTCCTGAGCTTCTCCTGTAGAGTAGCTGCAAGTACAAATAAAAACCCCTTACTTTTTATCGTAAGGGGCTTATTTCAACTACCGCAGACGGGACTCGAACCCGTACAGAGGTTGCTCTCCGGGAGATTTTAAGTCTCTCAAAAATTATTGAATATCAAAAATAATGCGCGAGTGGTGACGTAAAAGTGACATTTTCGGGGCATGTCGTTTATTAGTCTTGCCTCTGCGGTTATTGGCGGTATTATAGCATACTATCATGGCGGAGAAAAGAAGAAAACTTGATGAAGGATGGGACAAGCTGCCAACAGGTGTCTCTCTGGAAAAAGGAGGTAAGCGCCTAGCCGTCTCAAAATATGCGGACGGAAAGCGCAAGAGAACATATTTTCCCGCCACAAAGGAAGGACTTGAATCGGCAAAAGCGTTAGCCGCATCCATTCGCAAGGAAAAACAGACCTATGGACAAAAATTCGGAGCGATAACTGATGACGAAAAGAGGGCGATTGATTTATGGCGGGCATATAGGAAAGAATGTCAGAAAGAGGGGTGTACCTTTCATCCGATGTCCGATGTTATGCGGGAGGCTCTGGATAGGATGAAGCCTCAATCCGTAACGCCCCTTTTCCCTGAAGTGGCTCGGGAGTGGCTGCGGGAGATGAGAAAGAAAAATATCAGCTCTGAACACTTGCGAAAGCGTACCGATAAAGAGAGACGGCTTGCCGCTCACTTCTCCCTGGTAAGGATAGGGAACATGACCCCCGCCGACATTCAGAGCTTTTTGGACTCGCTTAAAGGGAGAGGCGGGAAAGCTGCCACACCTCGCACGATTCAGGATTATATGGTGTGCCTTGGCCATATATTCAGCTTTGCGGTAAAGCGTGGCATTGTGGCAATCAATCCGGTAAAAGCCATGGATAAGCCGCGAGTGAAGCCGGATAAAGACCCAGAGACACTGACTCCCGATGAAGTGCGCCGGGTGATGGAGTTCGCCACCAAAGAAAACAGTTGCAAGCCGTACTTGCCGGGGCTTGTCTTGGCGATATTCTGCGGGGTGCGTCCTGCGGAGCTTGCTAGAATGAAACATGATGACCTTTTCCCCGGTGGACGCAATGAGGCTTATCTATCCCGAACCATTACAAAAACAGATTTTGCCCGCCGTGCGAAGCTGAGAGAAAATGTGATTGCATGGCTCCATTATGCGGGCTTTCCTTCGGGTGATTCTAGCGAGTATATTCTTCCGGGAGATACTGAGGGACGCCGCCGCGATAGGTATACCAGCCTATTAAAAAGGCTTGCCAATGGGGCAGGGGTGAAGATTCCCCGCGATTCTTTACGACATACAGCCGCGACTATGATTGCCGCCATAGATGGCATGGGAGAGGCTGCTGAGGAATTAGGAAACGATGTCCGCACGCTGGCACGGCATTACCGGCATTCTGTACCGCGAGAGGATGCCGTGGCGTTTTTCTCCATTTTCCCGCCTTCATCGGCTGATTGACCATCGGCAAAGAAGAATCGCCCGTGGCCGTGGATGTACCCGGTGCGGGCGTTCCCTCATGCGTGCGCGTGTGCGAGCGTGTACATGAAAAGAACATCATAATTTACTACAATATATATAATAATATAATAATAAATAAGTTAAGTGTAGTAGTAAGTGTAGTAAATGTAGTAAAAAACGCCCTTTTGTAGTAAAAATAGGGCAGTTTGTAGTAAATCTGCACCGCTTCCACCCGCCGGCCGACCCCGCCGTGATATTCTGATGGCGTGCCGGATGGCTGATTTTGCCCCGCCGTGCTCACAGTAGCCCCGTGGCGGGGTGGATAGGGCGCGGGGTGCATACTTACCGCGAAAAGGTACGCAAGCGCGAAATAGGCGGCATTCTGTGTGTTTTTGCCCCGCTGCTCGCTTGACTGTAGCCGTGGACGTGGTAAAATAGAGGCATGGAGGATAAAGGCGCACACAGTGAGCTGGCGAAGCTAAAGAACGCGCTGCGTTCGCACTTGCGTAAGAGCAAATCTGCCCGAACCGGGAAAGATAGCACTTTCTGCGTGAGATTCTGCATTCAGAGGCAGGGGCGAGAGTATAACGCCCGCCGGATAGAGATAGGACTCGGCACCGCCGATGAAGAAAAGGCACTTCACGCCGCCGCCGTTTTGGTGCGCGTGTTGGAGGGAATGGGCATGCACATTACAAGCAAACTACCCGCCATAGCATGAGGGAATAAGATTGAAGATTGCAAACTGTGTTGAAGTTTGATAAATCTGCAAAGCGTTGATTTTGCGGCATTGCAAGCAGTAGGAGTGTTGAATAATGTTGATATTATTGAAACGCTTTGCGCGAGTGTGCGCGTAGTGGACGCTTGCCGAACCCCGGAGCCGCTGCCAATGGTACGAACTACCCGCGCATGCGTGCGTATTGGCTTGCATGGCGAGCTGATGAGGCGTATAATGCAGCCATGAGCGCAAGAGCATATAGTGACTACCTCGCCGCCTCAATCCTGTTTGCCGTGGAGAGCGGGCAGAGTGTCCGCAAGGCATGCGAGCAAGCCGGCATAGCATGCTAATGAACTCGCCGCTTGCAAGAATCCGCGCATGGCGTTTGTTGATAAAGGATTGCAGACCGTTTTTTCGCGCCTGAATTGCTAAAGCGTGCTAATATATGCAAGGAGATTAGCAACCAATGAGGCGCACAAGAAGGCCGGCATTTATGCGGACTTATGCGCCACGCCACGCATAAATTGCCCCGCCGTAGCAATCGCGCTTGCTGCTGATGGCTGGCCATGATACAATTTGGACAGTTGTTTACGCCGCCGCACAAGTAGGAGCGACAAAGAGATACAACTGGGTGCGGGTGTACCCGGTGAACGCACCCCGGAGCCAATGAAGAAGCCGCTTCGGGGTGCGTTTTTTTGTCTGCCTGCCATGGTCAAAGATTCCTTGACAGTTATTCTGCCTTGCTGTACAATGCCCGAGCCGCGAAAGCGGTTAAATATGCAAAAAATAATATATTCCGCTCTGCCTTATAGTGAGGCAGTTCTCCGGCTCATAGAGTTGGTGATTGTAATCTGCCATAGCTAAAGGCAGTACAGGGCGGGGGGAAGTTGCCCCTTTCTCCCGCCCTTTTGGGAGGGGAAAAATAAAGTCTTGACTCCGCTGTGGAAGCGGGTATAATAAGGTCATCCCGAACGGGGTATATTATTTTTTAGCAAAATTAGCGGTAGTAGGTGGGCAAGCCTGCTACCGCGTTTTTTTTGTCCTGATTCCACCTGCATTCCGCGACATCCTGCAAGCCTGATTCCCCGCCGTAGCCTGATGGCGTACGCCATAGGCGCGACATCGAACCACGCAAAAAGCGGTAACTTCTCACCGCAAAAAGCGGTAAGTTCCAACCGCAAGAGAATTGCAACTCGCTAGAGCAAAGCGCATAACGTAAACGCAAAAACCGCCCGCGCCCTGGAAGTAGCGCGAGCGGCTGGATTATGGACTGGAATGGATGGAATGATGAAAGCTATTTATCCTCGCCGGGACGCCCTAAGATAAGGCCTTGGGCGATATGCTTTGCGAGCTGCTGGCAGAGCTGCGCCGTGTAGCGTTCGGGAGTCATGCCGGCCTTTTCTGCTGCTGCGTCTATGCCCTGCCACACCTCGGAGGGAAGCGAGAGCGAGAGGGGAACCGGCACGCGCTGCCCGTCCTGTTGGGGGCTGACCTGTAGCGCAAGCATTATATGCCGCCGGAGCTGTTCGGTCAAGGGCTTATTCCCGCTTAATACTCGCCTCAATGTATCATAGGCAACCCCTAGAACCTCGGCAAAAGCCTTGAGGGTGTACCCTTTTGCCTTGATGGCGGCTTTTAGTTGTTCGTTCGTCACGCCGCTGATACTACACGCCATTTTGCCCGCTGTAAAGAGAAAAATAAGACTTTTTGTCCGTTTTGGTGTTGACAATGCGGAAAAAATCCGTTAAGTATAGCGGCATGCGGGAAAAAATCCCGCTTTTAACGCCATGATTAACGAAACCCACAACACAACGACCGCCGGGGAGGTGCGCGAGATACTGCTGCACCTGACCCGGGTAGAGATTGACGCGCTGAACCTCGCCGCTGCTCGCATGGGCATGACCGCGCCACAGATGATGGAGAACGCGCTCGCCGCCGACTATCAAGCCGGCATGACTGGAACCCTTAACCCCGTTGCTTGAATATGATTGCTGCATTGCCCGAAGTAAAATCCGCGACCGCTGCCCCCGGTGTGGCGAAGAAAGCAACGCCCGCCGCCATTAAGAAAGCAAGCAACAGAGGCCGGCCATCCATACGCCTGATGAGCCGTGAGAAGCTTAAAGAGCGTGTAGAAAAGAAGGTGCTGGAGCTGGAGATGTTGCAAGCCGCCATCACGCTTGAGGAAAAGGTGCTGGATTGCTATCACTGCGAATATGAAAAGTTGCAAGACTATTTCCGCTCCGGGGCTGATACTCGTCTGTTCCTGTACTTGGCCGAATGCCGGGGCGCGTTCCCTCGGCTGGAAGCTCTGCGAACGAAGGCGCAGGAAATAGCCTCAAAAGCCTTGCCGCATGGCTTGCCGTGGGAATGGAAATGGTACTTGCGCGAGTTGCTGAGGGCGGGCGAGCTGCCATCTTTTGTAGGGAGCCTGTACGAACTGGAAAAGGAAGAATATCTGACCCGCTGACAATGAGAATGCTTTACGTTGCCTTTACTGAGGCTGAATATCAACTTATCAAGAAAGCCGCTAAAAAATGCGGAAAAACAATACAAGAGTTTCTACACGATGCCGTTATGGAGAGAGTAGAGAAAGAACGGAGAAAGGAGCAAACAAAATGACGCTAACACTACACATGAAGCGGGGCGATTATGAGGCTCTGGAAGCTATGCGGAAAGAGCTGAAAATGAGTTGGGCAGAGTTCATCATTTACGCCAAAAAGAAGTGGGAAGAGAGGCACGGAGCCCTCACGCCGGACTCTTTCACGACCGACCGGGAAAAGGAGTCCTGATTCATCCATCCGCGCCGGGGGCAGGGCTTAACAGTCTGCCCCGGTGCTATTTAAGAAATCTTGCAATGAGCAATCTGACATGATTTCAGATTCCTTCCTTAAAACTGAAATTATAAAATCAAGGGGTGTTTGATTGTTTATTTTTGCGGCTGCTACTAAATAGGCAGGCTTCCATTCCTTTCTATTAACTGGCAAAAATATATAATGGAGCGAGATATCATTCGGGTCGTCAGAAGTATTTTTTCGCATAAAGTCGCTAATATGCTCGATTTTTAGCGGCTCCATATGCGAAGGATAAAAAGGGTACTCAGTCATATATTCAGAAAGGTTGAACTTTTTATTTTTCGCTTTCTTTTCTTCATATACGGGAGTAATTACAGAAGCCGTATACTCCATAGCCTTTGAAGTAAACCATTCGGCAAATTTTATGCAGTCTTCTAAGGACGAAAATGGTGAGGGCGTTTCATGTAAGAAATCTGTGCTAACTTCTGCCGCCATGCACCAAAATTCAAATTCTATAT
This sequence comes from Akkermansia sp., assembly GCA_045545975.1. Lineage (GTDB taxonomy): Bacteria > Verrucomicrobiota > Verrucomicrobiia > Verrucomicrobiales > Akkermansiaceae > Akkermansia. Next base: position 35,510 of record JAZQCA010000036.1, on the reverse strand, counting down.
ACGAAAGTTTGCAGCTTTCTATATGTACGGGTATGAAAGCTATATCTTGCCAAGGTGAAACTATGTTGATGTTACTACCGCCATTGATGGTAACTAACCCCTTTTCATACTGCTCCATAAAATATAGTATGAGTTTTTGATTTTCCGCTGTTATGTTTAATGGTGTGTATAACCAATTTTTTATAGTGCCTACAGATTTATTTAACCACAAAGCAAAGTCATTTGCTTTCACTCTGTGCTCTTTCATCCAACTTTTGACATTTTGCTTGAATTCTTGCAAGCCCACATTCTCTTTTTTTTGAGTGTCCATTTTTTTGTAATTTAGGAAAAATTACCACGAATGGTCGTAATTGTCAACCTAAGACATGGCATGCACTAAAAAGAATTTGACAAAAAATAGGCGATGTGTTAAAAGTGACCACATGAAACATACGCAAAATAAATCGCAATGCTTCATTAAAGCGTCAGAACTGGCTAAAGCCTTGAGTGTAAGTCGCGCCCTTGTTTCAAAATGGAACAAAAAAGGGTTGCCGTGTTTCTTCATAGGGGATGTGAAGGAGCATAAAAGGGGAGCCCGCCCTCGCTACGACCTCGCCGAAGTTCGCGCTTGGCTGGAAACCCGAACGCAGAAAGGAGGTGAAGCATGACCGCGACTAAAAAGCCACGCAAGGCACCGCGAGCCGACCGCAAGGGCGCAGAGCTGAGAGAGGCCGCTACTATGGGGTTGCCGCTGAACCAAAGAGAGATTGCTGAGGCTCTATGCGTGAGTACAGATACCATCTCCCGCTATATGAAGCAAGGCATGCCGCACACTTTCGCCGGGGCTGTACAACATCAAGCCAGAGGGTGCCGCCCGCGCTACCTGTTCCCGGCTTGCGTGAAGTGGCTAGAGGCTCGAACCCTTAACCCCGCTGCACACTGATGACCGCTGCCCCTGAACTGATGCCCCGGCTGATGGTGGACACACGCGAGCAGACCCCGCTCATGTTCCGTCATCTGGAAGCCACCAGAGGAACGCTGCAAAGCGGAGATTATAGCGTGGCCGGCCTTGAGGAAGAATTCGCCGTGGAGCGGAAGAGCGTGGCCGACCTAGTAGGCAGTGTGACCCGCGACCGCGACCGATTCTCCCGCGAGCTGCACCGGCTGCGTGGATTCCGCTGGAAGTACCTGCTTATAGTGGGGACTGAGATGGAGATGGCACGCCTCGCCGCGCAAGGGCGAGTAAAGAACCCGTTACAAGTGAAGAACTCCATTCTTGCCTTTTCGACCCGCTACAACATTGTTACTGTCTGGGTAGATAATCCCGATGCTGCCGCGCATGTGGTGGAGTCATGGGCTTTCATGGCCTATCGTGAATCCATGAGGCAGGCCGGCTGCAAGCTGGCAATCCCTCAATGGGTGAGTGCTACCATGCGAGCCGTGAACATGGGAACGGATGCGCCGGGGCTGACCCCTGCACCCGGTGGAGAACTTAATCGAAAGTAAAGACCATGGACAAGACAGACAAAGAGATGACCGAAATGCTTGAGCTTCCTTACGATGATTATGTAATGTTGCGAGTGATTGCAACGATGAACAACACAACCCCTGCCGACCTCGTACACCGCTTCATCTCGGTACACCTTGGCGATCTCCCACCTGTAGACCCGCGATGAACTACACGCAATCTGACATAGCCGCCCTAAAGTGTGCGGACGTGTTGCAAGCCTATTGTGAACGCACATTAGGTCAGGGAAAGCGCGTAGGAGGCAAGATGTTCTATCCATGCCCCTATGGAGCGCACTCGCGCCTCAAGCTGGAAGTGACAGACAAGAACGGATGCGGGCTGGCATTGTGCCGGGCGTGCAATCGTGGCGGCACTGTGTTTGACGTTGCCGCCGGGGTGCTGGGTGTAGACCCTCGCAAGGACTTTGCTGCATGCGTGGAAGCTGTAGCCGATGCCGTAGGGTACACTCTGACACCTGATGACGGCACCGCCCCGAAAAAGGCACGCAGGAGCCGCAAGGCGGGCTTTTCGCGCCCGTTGGCTGTACCTGTTCGCCCTGCTGCGATTCCCGCCGTAGATGAGCCGCTGGAGTACCTGCCACCCGATGAGGAAGCCGCCGCGCTTGCCGCTGTGGAGCGACTGAGGAACGCCCCGCGCCTGATGGCTGATTTTGCCGCCATGCTTGGCCTGCCCCTCGGGGTGATACAAAGTCATACCGACATGAGCCTTGCTGTGCGTGGATTATTGGGAGTTGATGAGCGTGGCCGCATGGTGTACGTCTACACACATTGCCTCGATGACGCCGCCCCGGTGAGGGTGCTAAATGCAAAAGTTCGTAACAAACCCGCATTTCCACCATATGTCTCAATGGGAGGAAAATCATATGATAAACTATGGGGAGCCGATGAGATACCGAACCGGGATTCTGTTTGGATAGCCGAAGGCGAAACCGACGCGCTAGCCGTGCGGGCTGCGGTTGAAGCATGGCATGATATAGCTCTTCATACTGTAGACCATTACAACCCTAAGACCTTTCCCGCCGTAGTGGGCAGGCCTGGGACAAGTACGTTCAAAGACCATTGGGCAGATGAATTGAGGGGAAAGGAAGTCACTATTCTATCAGATAAAGATGACCATGAGGCAGGGGCAAAAGGAATAAAAAAAGTAGCAGACAAGCTGAAGGCTGCCGGGGTGCGCCGTGTGTTCGCATGGATGCCGTCAGGCGAGCTGAATGGGAGAAAAAGTCTGGATGCCCGCGATTGCTTAGATGTGAGAGAACCTCACTTGCTGGCTACTGATATTTACAGAAACAGAAAAGATATTTCTCAAATAGAACTGGAACAAAATGGACAAACAACAAAATGATGAATTCGCCGCTGCCGTGGAGGCTGCGAACGCAAGCCATGAGGCATTACTGGAAGCTAACGCCGCCGCTGCCCGTGAGGAGGTGGAGCGGGCAGAGCCGATAGTGTGCCTTGGTAGAAAAGGAGGGCAGAATGTCTACTACTCCCGAAGCAACAGGGGGATATTTTATCTGACCCCGGAGCGACATACTCGCTTGCCGTTGCTGCACATGGCACCATTAAAGGCTTATGCAGGATGGCTGCTTCCTGATGTTGCCCCCGAAGAACTGAGCAACAGGGCAGAAAAGAATCTTCTGGAGCTTGCTGCTCGCCGTCTGCTGGAAGATACAGCGGATAAGCGATTCAAGGCCGATTCCGTGCGCGCTGCCGGTATATGGCGAGAGTCAGGGGAAAACGCTCTGATATACAATAATGGGAGATTCTGCTACCACTGCGCCGAAGGGGCAGAGCCTCGCAAGGTGGATTCTCTGCGGATGCCGTGGGTATATGATGCAGGGGAGGAACTGCCCGAACCTGCCGCCCCGCTGACCGATGAGCAGGGGCAAGCTCTGATAGAGCTACTGTCTGCCCGGTCTTGGGCATTCCCTTATACAGGGGAACTTCTGTCCGGGTGGATAGTGAACGCTCTTTTGTGTGGCGTCATGGCTTTTCGTGGCCATATCTGGATAAATGCCCCTCGCAATTCAGGAAAAACCGCGCTGAGAGATGAACTACTTTCAATTCTGGGGTGTTATTTTCACCCCGCTGATTCTACCCGTTCAACGTCAGCAGGGATTTATAGGGGTGTAAAAAACAGACTATTGCCGATTATATGCGATGAACAAGAAACGGAAGAAAAGAACAAGAGGACTGTCGTAAATGTTGAAAGCAAGCTGGAAATAGCCCGCATGGCAAGCAATGCAAGCCCGATTGAATTGACCGGCAAAAACGGGGAGACGGAAACATATTTCATGCGGCAATGCTTTTTGTTTTTCTCTGTAGATAATTCCCTTGCGAGAGAGACTGATATAACCCGTTGGGGTGTGTTCCGTCTGATGAAGTGTGACAAGACTCCGCTTGACGCAATCTTGGCGAGCCAACATAACGCAAGAAAGAAGTTGCCACCGAAAGCCGGCCTTGCCGGTGCTCTCGTGGGTCGTGTGCTGCGCTATGGGCTTTCCCTGCTGCGTAATATCCCGCCCTTGGTGGACGCGCTGAGAGAGGCCGGGGCAGAGCCTCGCCGGGCAGAAATGTTTGCCGGCTGGCTGGCCGGTGCTCACTTGCTGACGAAGGGTGGGGACATGACCGCCGATGACATAGCACACGCCGTAAAAGTCACGCAGGCTTACGCAAAGACAGAAGAAAGCCGTAGCGATTTTCTCAACTGCATTGATGAGCTAAGGGCGTACCCGATTCAGATACAGGGCATGCGTAGAAGTCTTGCAAATCTCTGTTTGGAATATGATTCCATTGGAGACGGGGAAAGCAGGGACGCGATATTAAAAGCCTTGAATGGCGTGGGGGTGATTGCTTTCTCGCTGGCTGATTTCTTAAAGCTGGACGGCTCGCCTTCATACCTGCGAAAGCTGTTCTCCGGCACTGAGTTTGAAAAGAGGGCAAAATCAGTGCTGACAGAAGGCTGTAAAGGGGCTGAGGCGAATATATACGGGTGCAAGCTTTCTAGTGCCAGATACCCTCATGCAGGAACCCCGGTAAAGGCGATTTTTATTCCTGCTCACTGGATAGAAAGCGGGGATGCTGCGAGCGAAGATGAATAAATGTGATGGTGTGCCTTGCTGGATAGGAACCCGCCAAAGCCGAAGAAGAAAATGAAGCCGATCACAGAGGACAACGCGGAGCCCGTGAGCGCGGCCCGCACCGACGCCCCCACTGACCCCGCGCAGGAGTGGCTCGCTCCCATCAAGCAGAAGTTCCTGGAGGCTCGCAAGTCGGGTGCCAGTATGGCCGACCTGAAGCAGATGCTGCTCACCATGCACCCGAACACGAAGGCGCTAGCAAAGGCGTTTGCGAACAACATTCTATCAGGCTTTGCGGGAGAGAGCGAAGAGGTAACAGCAGCGGGCTCCAATGACGACTCGCGCAGACGCAAGGAACCTATCGAAATGCCCGATGGTACGAAGTGCTACACAGAAAACTGTGAGAGGCATGATAATGAAGAGGCCGCCGAAAATGAGACGATTGCTGAAATTGAAATTGATTTTGAATTCAGTAAAGAGGGAAACTGGAGAGATGAATTTATTGAGTTTTATAAAAATGAATTAGCTGGAAAAGCTGTTGTAGTTGAAAACACAGGTCACACGATAGCTTTCCTAAACTCGGGCAGTGCAGCCAGACTTGCAGCAAAAGGTGTTCGCAATCAAAAGCGTGCAGAGACAGGCAAAAAACTAAAAGAAGCCATTAGTAAAGCTAATATAAAATCTGTAGAGCCAACGACTCACAAAGAGAGAGAAAGTAAAAAACGAGCTGCTATGATTGAAAGCAATGACTTGTATTATACTTTTGCAACTCCAATAAAAATAAATGGTCGGAAGCATGAAGTTTTAATATATGCTCTGCATGGAAAAGATAACAAAGACGAAAAAGCATTGCGTTTTTACGAATTCTCAGTTTCCTAAAAATAGAAAAAGGTGTGAACAGCCGCCGTCCAAGGGTCAAGCCCCCATCGTTCTCACTGTCCACACCTTTGTGTGACCGTATATTATAGCGTTTTTTAATGTTTTGCAAGCCTAAACTTCAAAAAACTCTGACTTTTCACTCAAGTCATACTTTTTCCCCTTCGCCCCGCCCTTCGGTGGGGCTTTGGCCTGGAGGCTCCTGCATTTCACGACACGGAGCCGATAAAATAGCCCCTCAGTGCTCAAATTTGGGCGTTGAGGGGTGCTTTTTCCCATTGTAGTAAAAATGCCCTTGAAAAATCTACTACACTTAAAGCGTAGACTGTAAAGGCTTTATAAAGTTTGTAGTAAATGTAGTAATTTTCATTTGCTACGCTTAATGCGTTTACTGTTAAATGATTAAGTGTGTTGTAGTAGAAAAATGCGCACACACTCATACATATATACACATACAGAAAAATATCCTTCCTCTGTGACTCCCCCGCCGGGGTGCGCTGATGCCTCCCCCGATGGCCGACCAACAAAAAAAATAGTTCGCTTGCCTATGGTGACAAAATATCTAAAAATAACAAAGTGTGCAATTTTGAGAGAGAAACGCCGGAGCCCGCGTGCCATGCGGGATTGAGGGGGATAAAAAGCGGTGACGTAAAAGTGACATTTTATTATCGGGAAAGTGCGGTTATTAGCCCTATTTGGGGCAAAAATAGGGCAAAGTAAAAGCCTCTTACTTTTTATCGTAAGAGGCTTATTGTCAACTACCGCAGACGGGACTCGAACCCGTACAGAGGTTGCCCTCCGGGAGATTTTAAGTCTCCTGCGTCTACCATTCCGCCACTACGGCGCTGCGACGTTGCGGGAAGTATTCAATCACATTGCAGAGGGGTTGACAAGCAAAAACATCGAGGGAAGTGGGGTATGCCGCAGAATTCTGTTTAGTCGGGCCAATGCCAGGTGATTCGCTTTTCGATGTCGGGATGTAGGGCGTTGCCAACCGGGCATGATCGTGCTGCTGCTTCCATCACTTTGCGATCCGCGTGAGGAAGCGAGGATGGAACGCTGATATCCAATTCGATGAGGTTGATTCCGCGTTCTCCTTCCGTACAGGCTGCACGCACGCTGATCCCTTCAGGCTCCACATGGCGGCGTATGGCAGTGTAGGTGATCATGCTCAGCATGCAGGAGGCTACACAAGCCGCCAGCATGTCTGCCGGTGAAGGAAACTCGCCGCGACCACCCAGCGCGGTGGGAATATCGGTTGCAAAAGTCTCACCGGATGGGGTGAAGTGGTTGTAGCAGCGCATGTTGCCTGTATGTAGGGTTGATGATGTGAACTTCTTGTGAGATGTCATGGTGATGAATGGGGTATGTGCAGAGTATTATGGAGAATGGGAGTGAAGGGGGCAATCTATATTTCCAACAGTTTGTCGGAGAATGAGATTTGAGAGATTCTTGCTTTATGTCTCATCTTGTTCTGGACAAACGACCTGTTTTGTGATTTATTAAGCACACGTTTTTTACGAAGAACCATGAAGTCCTACACCATTTTCCAGAAGTCGGATGACGAAACCGTCAACAATTTTCTTTCCTGGATGCGTAACCAGGAGCGCAATGTGTACCGTGCTGCTCTGCGCGAGCTCGGTGCTCTCAAGAAATTGCGCCCCCAGTTCATGCAGCAGAAGCCGCTGGCAGAGCAATTCGCCTGGATTAAGAAGATGTTGGCCTGGAAGCCTGCTGAGACTATTGCCGATCATTTGCTGCAGGTCTGGCTTATCCGCAAGCACGAGGGGATGCTCGTGAACTTCATCGAGGCTCTCGGTATAGAGCACAATGGTCATGGTGTGGTTGACGTTCTGCCCGAGACGCTGGACGCTGACAAGCTCAAGGCTGCCGTTGATGCTCTGTTTGAGAAGTATCCTGCCGGTGCCGTTTCTGTCTACCTGCACATGTTCCAGAACCAGACGGAGGAGGGCTGGCCTGAGCTACAGGACATCCTGGATAACGACGAGCGGGTCACGATCCGCTGATAAGTTTATTCGGACTGCGTTTTGACGGAGGACGAGCATTTCATGATGTTGGCCATGCGCGAGGCTGAAAAAGCCCGCGCAGCCAACGAGGTACCCTGCGGGTGCGTGATCGTGAAGGATAATCGCGTGATTGCCCGCGGGTGGAACCAGGTGGAGACCCTCAAGGATGCTACCGCTCATGCGGAGATGCTGGCACTTACTGCCGCGCAGGCCGCAGTAGGCGATTGGCGTCTGGAGGGCTGTACTGTCTATGTAACCAAGGAACCGTGCCCGATGTGTGCCGGTGCGATGGTGCATTGTCGTCCCGATCGGGTTGTGTATGGTATATGCGATCCTCGGGGCGGAGCCTGTGGCGGGTGGATCCATTTGCTGGATTCCAATCCTCCTCTCAATCATAGGTGTGATTGTGTGGGCGGGGTGCTGGGAGCAGAGTGTCTGGAGCAGTTCCAGAGCTTTTTCCGTGCTGCCCGTGCGGCCGCCAAACAACGTAAGCTGCAACTCAGAGAGTCGAAAGAGGATGGGTCCGGAGATTGAATTGTACCTTAACGTTTCCCGGGATTGGGTGAGCGAGGAGCTTCTGGAGCACTTTGCCGGAGCTCTTCGCGAGCTGGTTTCGGTACTGTTGGCACTTCCTCGCGGTCCGGAACATGTACTCAGCGAGCTCCCGATGGTGGAAATTGCTGTGGTTGATGACGAGACCATTGCCAAGGTTCACGCAGAGTTTTTGAATGATCCGACGGAGACGGACGTCATCACCTTTCCCTATGGTGAGATTCTTGTGAGTTGCGATACCGCTGCCCGCTACGCCGCTGAGCATGGGATCGCTCCTCAGGAGGAGCTTTTCCGCTATATGGTGCATGGTCTTACTCATCTGCACGGATATCTCGATGCCTTGCCGGAGGATCGCGCGGCTCTCTTTGCCGTTCAGGAACCGCTGGTGGCACGATTCTTTCCAAAATAAAAGCTTGCATTTACGCGCAGGAACTGCTAGTATGTGCGCGCTGATTGCTCCGGTAGCTCAGTTGGATAGAGCACGAGCCTTCTAAGCTTGGGGTCCCGCGTTCGAGCCGCGGCCGGAGCGCTTCTGCTGAAAAGCCATTGTTGCCGCGTGTGGTGACGATGGCTTTTTGTCTGGCAGACATTCTTCCTGTGTATGGTGAGTGATTCTGCTTGCATTTTCGGGGGATGGGGGGTAGAATGAAGCAGATATGACGAGTAACGCAAAAAACGAACTTCTGCAAATCTTGCTGGACAAGTCCATCAAGACGGGTCATTTCATTCTTGCCTCCGGCAAGGAAAGCGATCTTTACTGCGACTGCCGCATCACAGCTTTGGATGCCCGTGGGGCCAATCTCATAGGTGAGGTGGGATGGCAGATGGTGCAGGAGGAGATCTTTCCGAAGTTCCCTGATGCTTGTTCCATCGGTGGTATGACGATGGGGGCCGATCCCATTTCGCTTGCCATCGGCATGTACTCTGCTACGGCAGAGAAGCCCCTGTGCGTGTTTACCGTTCGTAAGGAGGCCAAGGATCATGGTCGAGGTAAGCGCATCGAGGGCAACTTTGCGGCGGGTCAGCAGGTGATTGTTGTTGACGATGTGATTACTACCGGAGGTTCCACCCTGAAGGCGATAGATGCCATCGAGGCTGAGGGTGGCAAGGTTGTGGCTGCACTGGTACTTGTTGATCGCCAGGAGGGCGGACGCGAGGCTATTGAGAGCCGCGGCATTCCAGTGTTCCCCATGTTCACACGGGCAAGCATCTTCGGCAACAAGTAATGTGCTGAAGATTCGGTCTGCACCTGAGTTGTCCCCTGTGCCGTCACAAGGTACGGGGGCTCATTGAGCGGTCTGAAGGAAGTTTCTGCCCCATGTTGCCTCTCATTGTCGGAATAGAAGGTCCCTCGCTTACAGCGCAGGAGCGCGAGCTGTTCAGTCGTTTGCAGCCTGCCGGGTACATCCTTTTCAGTCGCAATATCGTGGACTATGAGCTCACTCGTGAGCTGACTGACGAATTGCGTGAGCTGACAGAGGGACCGGATGTTCCCATCATCGCCATTGATCAGGAGGGGGGAAGAGTGGTCCGTACGGCGGACATTTCCGTGAACTTACCATCTGCGGCGGAGCTGGCCGCCACCGGTAGCAGCCACCTGATCACTCAGGCTGCCTGGTACAATGCCCAGTGTCTGTACACTTTGGGTGTGAACACTAATTTCGCTCCGGTTCTCGACATCGGTTCGTTGCGGACAAATGCCTTGCCCAGTCGCTGTTGGGGAACCGACTCCCAGTCTGTCACCACGCATGCCGGGGTTTGGAACCGGGCTCATGTGCGAGCCGGTATGGCGACCTGCGGTAAGCATTTCCCCGGAATGGGGGCTGCTGAGTGTGACCCTCATTTCGATTTACCGGTGCTTCATGGCTCGCGCGACTCTTTTTTGCAGGAGGCTGCCATCCCCTTCCACGCGCTCATGCCTGAGCTGCCTTCCATGATGATTGCGCACTTGCTCATTCCGGAGATTGATCCGGAGTTGCCAACGTCTCTCTCTCCGTCTCTTGTTCAGGGGTTTTTGAGAGATCAGCTGGGTTACGAGGGCGTAGTGTTTACCGATGATCTCTGTATGGGGGCTATTACCGGGCGCTACACTCCGGCTCGGTCAGCAGCACTTGCGCTGCTTGCCGGCTGTGATCTGCCGCTGATCTGTCACCAGGTGGCAGATCAACTGGAGGCTGTGGCAGAGGCTGTTTTCGCTCTACCCAAGCAAGTGTTGCAAGCTGCTTCGGTGCGCATTGAGCGCTTTCGTATGGGGCTGCACACGCGCAGCCCTATGACCTTCATGCAGTGGCGAGAGTACTTGGAGGATCTGCGTGATTTCTGCCAACAAGTACCCACTCTCTCCGGTGTTGCTCCCGGATCTCCCGTGCAGGATTACTGAAATCCCGCTCAGCTGATATCCGGCAGAGTAACTCCGTTTTTCGGACTTCCGGCAATTCTTTGCTTGCTATCTTTGCGAAAATAGCATATTATACTGCTCGTAACAAGATTACATTACCAATTATGAAAATTCTCATTACAGGCGGTGCTGGTTTCATCGGCTCCCATATTGCAGAGCACTATCAGGGTGTGGCCGAGGAAATCCGTGTGCTGGATAACCTCCGTACTGGTTACAAGAAGAATCTTGATGGGCTGAATGTTACCTTTATTGAGGGGGCCATTACGGATCGTGAATTGGTGGCCAAGGCCGTAGAGGGCGTGGATTATATTTTCCACATGGCTGCACTGGTTTCCGTTCCTGAGTCCATGACAAAGATCCGTGAATGCTTGGATCTCAATGTGAATGGTCTTCTCGTAGTGCTGGAGGAAGCCAGTAAGGCAGGTTGCAAGAAGGTGGTGCTTGCCTCCTCTGCTGCCATTTATGGTGATAACCCCGTGGTGCCCAAGGTTGAGACTATGTACCCGGAGCCCAAGAGTCCGTATGGTATCACTAAGCTTGATGGGGAGTACTACATGGATATGTTCCGCACGACCGGTCAGATCAATACCGGTTGCTGCCGTTTCTTCAATGTGTTCGGTCCCCGTCAGGATCCCAAGGGAGCCTATGCCGCTGCCGTACCGATTTTCATGGAGAAGGCTCTGAAGGGTGAGGATATCACTGTGTTCGGCGATGGCGAGCAGACCCGCGACTTCATCTATGTAAAGGATATTGTGGGGGCTTTGGCCTATGTGGCTGAACATCCCGAGGTAACCGGTGTGAACAATGTGGGTTATGGTGGTCAGATTACCATCAACAAGCTCGCTGAGATCATCATCGAGGCTGCCGGTTCTTCTTCCAAGGTCGTACACCTTCCCGAGCGTCCCGGCGATGTTAAGCATAGCCGTGCCTGTGCGGACAAGCTGCGCGCTACCGGTTGGGAACCCAAGTATACTCTTGAGGAGGGGCTCAAGACCACTCTGGAGTACTTCAAGAGCGTTACCAAGTAAGGCTGCTAAGCCGGATTTTTTCGCACCGCAAAGCTTGCCTCCGCAGCTTTGCGGTGCTTTTTTGAGCGTTTATGTGTGAAGAGTGTACTCCGCGCCTTCGTACGAAGGATCTTGCGCGATTGGCCGCTGAACGTCTGGCTCAATTGCGGGCAGAGGGAGAAGAGCTTCATCCGGTCGTCGGTACAACTCGCAAACTCGCCTCCAACTTCTGGGGCAGAGCGTGGATGCGACAGCTCTCACTTTGCGAGGCCGGTGGTTTGAATCTGGCTCCCGGGCGCTCTCTTCTGCGACATGGTTGTGTGCTGGATCTGCGTATCTCACCCGGGCGCATCTTGGCTCGGGTGAGTGGGGAAGACATTTTTGAAACGGAGCTCCTCATCCGACCTCCTGATGAAGAATATATGGAGGAGTTGCAGACGATCTGCCGAGGTAAGATCAGTTCTCTGGTTGCTCTGTTGGAAGGTAAAGTCGACTCTTCTGTACTGGAGGTGCTCTGTACTGCGGAAGGGGGGCTGTTGCCTCGCCCGGAGGACTGGAGTATGCGCTGTACCTGTACGGACTGGTCCGAGCCCTGTGCTCATGCCGCAGCGGCTTTTTATGCCGCCGGTATTCTCATAGATCAGGATCCGATGTACCTGTTTACTCTGCGTATGATTCCCCCGGAATATCTTTTACAGATCCGTGCTCCCATTGTTGGGAATGGAGCGTTTGATAATGTATTTATTTCCGATGTTTTTGGTATAGATGTAGATCTCATGTCTGATGGTGAGTAGTCGTTATGTCATATCAGAGTATCGGTTGTGAATTTACTTTACAAGAATATATTTTAGCACTAGAATGGAGTCGTCATGAGACTGCTGACTATTCTTTCCCTTTTTCTTGTTTCCCTGACAATGGTATTGGAGGCTGCGCAGAAAGATGCCGCTGCCATTTATCAGTCGTTGGCCACGCCGCCGAAGAAAGTACAGGCCAATATACCTCTTCGAAGCTCGGCATATTTGGCACTGGCGCTGATTCCTCAGGACGTAGCCGGCTTTGTAGCTGTGAGGGAGTTCAGTGAGAAAGTGTGTAGCCTCATGTTCAGTTCACTTGTTAAGTCGGCAAATGAGCAGAGTGCTGCTCCGTCTGCCACTGTTTTGTCACGCCCCGAAGTGGCAAAAGCCGTACATAGTTTTGCTGTGGCATGTTCTGAGGGGAATGTGGAGACATTTGGTCAATATCTGCCTGTTTATTCTTGCATGGTCTCTCGCCGAGAAGGTTTGGAACTTTCAGCCGCCTGGTCGGAAGTAGCCTCTCCGCATTACGCTGAAACGATTAACAAGTCCAAGTTCACCCTGTCGAGACAGGCGGCAATCGCGGCATTGAGAAAGATGAATACCTGCCGCCTTCATCCCATATATGCTGTACTGACGCTCAAGCCGGGTTCTGCTCGTTATCTTTCCGAGTTGCTCGATGAGTGTGTGAAGGTTTCGTCCGCTCCGGCTGCAAAGTCTGCCGATATTTCCGGTTTTAAGGGGTGGAAATACCAGGGTTCCGCTCTGATGGAGGATGTTGACCCCTCCGATCCTATTGGAAGGCAGGTTAAGAACTTTGCTGCCGGGCGGAGTATTTATCAGCTTTATAAGATCGTGGGAAATTCGATTGTGATGGTGATCTGCGAGAATCCAGCGGATTGCAAGATTCCGACCGAAGAGGAACAGTCTGTGCTGAGTAGTGATAAACTGGCATTCTGCGATCATTCTGTTCGGAGAGGGAGCGTGGTCGCATCGTACATTTCTGCGCCACTCATGAATGTTCTGGCCGGGTACAGCAACGCCGGTACCAACATATTGGCCAGCTATGCAGCGAGTGTGTTTCGGGCATTGTCTACTGCGGATGAAGAGAATGCCATGATTTTCAATCCAGCAGCGCGCGGAGCTGTTGCTCTGGGTAAATGGCTGAGCTCATTCACAACCGAAAAGAACAAACATCCTTTTACTCTCTGCTCTTGGCGGATGCCGAGCGGGGCTGTGCATATCCGCATGAGTATGGATGCCTGTGGTGCCGCCTATGCTCCGGGTGTGTTGAGAATGCCGCAGGTGGGGCGCAGTGCCATGACCCTGTTCTATACGGAAAGCACCCCCTATACCCCGGTCCAGGTGCATCCTTGGCCGGACCTCATCACGCATGCTGTCCGCGTGTTTGGCGCGTTTGATCACACGCTCAGTGAGAGTATAACAGGAGGGGCAAGTACTCAGTTCGCCGCGAGATTGCACACTTCCATGACTGCGCTGAAATCTGTAGGGTCCGCGTTGGGAAAGTCGTCAGCCGCTGTTATTTTCAATGTCAAGGGGGTGCCGCATGTTTCCTATTTCAACACCATCGCGGACATGTCTGCTCTTACCAAGGCTGCGGAAAAACTTTCCTCTTCGGCCGGCTCTCTCTTCGGGGGTGGTAAGAACCTCATGAAGAAATACTATAAGGTCAAAAAAGGAAAGAAAGCCACGAGCATCAGCTTCTCACTCCCCAAGGAGCTTACCGGGCTCAAGCCCAACATCCTCTTCACATCCAACAAGATTGCCATCGGTTCAATTGCTGCTTTGAATAACCTGGTGCTGAAGAACTCTTATGGCTCCTCTCCCTTCACCGGAGCTGTGTACAGCCTGCGCCTGTCTGCACTCATGCCTTATATCGGGGCGACTGCGGCTGCTGCGGCGTCCGATCCCTCTGCTGCCATGGCGGTAGGGATGGCGGGAACTTTGGTGGGCAGTGTGGGAGATATTCACGCTGTGGATACCATTACCAATGGTTTGCGTAATGTGCATGTGCTGGTGAAGGCTCCATCGCCTCCTGCTGCTTCCGGTGCTCCTGTGGCGCCTGTTCCTGCTGTTCCGTCGGGACCCTCTCCGACACCTGCTGATGATGAAACCGATGAGGATGAGCCTGAGCCGGACGCTCCTCTACCCGGAGAAAATGAACCGGAGGAAGAGGATGCGGACAGCGGTGACTGGGAGTCTGAAGAGTGGGACTGAGCCGGTGAACTTGGTGGTGCAGGAGTAGCACTTCCCTTTTCAATCCCACTTCGTCATTTCCCGGAATCGGGATATACGTTCTGCCAGTTCACTGCGAGTGAGGGCAAACAGGGAGACCGTACCAAACTTTTCGCAGACTGCTCCTGCTACCACCGTGGCAATGGCCACTCCTCGCTTCATGTCCTCCCACGAGGGCTCTCCTCCATTAAGGCAATGGGTTAGATAGCCCGCAAGAGCCCCCATGTAGGAATCCCCGGCACCGGTGGGATCCGTGGCGTTTACGAGCGGCCAGGCAGGGCTGCGAAATAAGCAGGTGCTACCGGAGGAGCTACGATGGAATAGGGTGGAGCCGGCGCTACCGTGCTTGATTACGACATAACGCGGACCGGCATCGAGCAGCTTGTAACCCGCAGCCAAACTGTCATCCAGTCCGGTGTATTCACGGGCCTCCTCATCATTCATCAAGGCAAGATCTGTGCCGGACAGAAGTTTTCTGGTATACTCCCGTTCACGGATTATCCAGGACTTCATAAAGTCTGCCATGCGAAAGCAGGCGTTCGAACATTGAGCCAACATACGGCACTGAAGCGGAGGGGTGACATTTGTTGCAACGGCGAGCGTACACTTCTGCAATTCCGGAGAGAGTTGCATGTTCCAGTGCTCCTGTACACCTTCGATGGTGCTGAGCGTGGTTCGATTGTTCATGTCCTGCTCGTATTGACCTGTCCAGGCAAATGTCTGTCCTTCGATCTGTTCGACATGCTTCATGCTCACGCCCCGAGCCTGCATGGCGAGGCGGTACTTTTCATCGAAATCAGTACCGACCACTCCTACCAGATCCATTTTATCCGTCAGCAGACGAGCTGCGAGTGCAGCGTAGGTACCGCTGCCACCCAGTACCGAGTTTGCCCTTCCATTCGGGGTAATGAGAGTATCGATCGCAATTGTTCCATATATCAGAGCCCGGTCACTCATATCATTCTCCTTTCAACATGTTGAGCAGGTCTTCCTCTCCGATGATCGGGATATTGAGCTTGAGCGCCTTGTCGCGCTTGCTGCCGCCGCCTTCACCTGCCACAAGGTAACTGGTCTTTTTGGTGACGGAACCGGTTGCCTTGCCCCCCGCTTGAGTAATGAGGCGTTCAAACTCAGGGCGGGGGCGGCTGAGAGCTCCGGTGAGGACAAAGCTAAGACCGGAGAGCGGTCCTTCGCATGCTCTCCGGGATTCTGAGTAAGTCGGGGAGGTCGGGTTGATACCCAGACGATTCAGTGTGTCCATGACTTGTTCTCCGGCAGACGAGCGGAACCACTCCAGCAGTTTACGGGTGGAGACGGGACCGAGAGGATTGCTGAGCTTCATCTTGTTGCCTCCATCGGGCAATAGTTCCAAGTATCCGCGTTCCTCGTATGGTTTAGCGAGTCGGAGCAACAGCTCCTTCAGTTTCACTCGCTGTTCTTCAAGAGCGTCCTTGTCGGCTTCCTTGTTTGCCCGGGATTTGGGGTTGAGTGAATTGTAGAGGGCAATGTCATCCTCCAGCTTAATGAGTGTGAGCAGATACTCTGAATCTGCCAGGTCTCGAAGATCGGCATGGTAACGGGCAACTTCACGAGCGGTGGTCACACCGATCGTTGGTATGCCGAAAGCCGTCAGCCATCGCTCCAATGGAAGAGTTCGCGAACGATTGAGTGCCTCGAGTGCCTTCGCCGCATTTTTCTCGCCGAATCGGCGAGGTTCGGCATCTGTGCCGAGATTGAGGGCTCCGAGCTTTTCGATGCTCAAGGAGAATAGATCAAGAGGAGAGGTGATATAGTCGCGGCGTACCAAAGCCTCTGCAACTGTACCGCCCAGACTTTCCACATCGAGCGCTTCCCGTTTGCAGAAATAAGTAGTCCTCATGGCGGCCTGAGCCGTACAGGTGAAGTTGGTACAGCGCCAGGCTACCTGTCCTTCCTCCCTGGCTATGGGAGCTCCGCAGCAGGGGCAAACTCCACCCACGGCATCGTACAGGCTGTAGGGAGTGGCATTTGCCGGGCGTCTGGAGAGGTTTACATGTACGATGGAGGGGATGATCTCACCGGATTTCTCTACCAGTACAGTATCGCCTATTCGAATGTCCTTGCGTGAGATTTCATCTTGATTATGCAGAGTGGCGCGCGTGACAGTTGTGCCGGAGAGCTGTACTGGCTCCAGTTCTGCGACCGGAGTGAGAACCCCCGTGCGCCCTACTTGGATGGTGATAGCGCGCAAGGTTGTTTCCTTCTGTTCAGGAAGGAATTTGAAGGCCGCTGCCCAGCGGGGAGCTCGTGCTGTATATCCGAGTTGTTCTCGAAGGTCGAAGTCTGCAACCTTGATGACTGCACCATCTGTGCCATAGCCGAGTTTGCGGCGCAGCTTGTCTATATCAGAAACAGCTCTACGCAGTTCCTCTGTACTACCGGCCTGAAGGATCGGGCTGTTGCAAGGGATTCCCATGCGGCGGAGCAGGGAGGTGAAGTCATCGACCGTTCGCAGTGTCTCCCCTTCGTAGGCTCCCAGTCCGTGAGCAAGAAAGGCCAAGGGACGAGATGCCACTTCCTCGGGGTCCAGTAGCTTTATGCTCCCTGCTGTGGCATTGCGAGGATTGGCAAAGGCTGGTAGACCGGAGATGTCGCGCTGCTCATTCAGAAGGTCAAATCCGGCAAACGGCATGTAGACCTCACCTCTTACCTCCAGTATGGCTGGGGCTCCTTCAGGGAGCTCGCGGTGGACATTTGCAATGGTGAGAATGTTGGCGGTGATATCATCTCCTGTTCTTCCGTCGCCGCGAGTAGCTGCGTATGCCAGTCGTCCGTTGCGGTACATGAGGGTAACGGCACAGCCGTCAATTTTTGGTTCCACCACAACAGGCACTCCCTCTTGGTCGATCGATTCGCAAAGGCGTTGGTAGAAATCCGTTAGTTCGGCATCCGTCTCACCTTCGCCGGGCTTGTGTTCGAAGATGTCGTCAATACTGAGCATGGGCTGAGGATGGGTGATCTTCCGGAAGCCTTCCGAGAGATCATTGCCTACACGTTGGGTCGGAGAATCCTCTGTGATGAAATCCGGGTGACGCGCTTCGAGTGCTTCCAGCTCACGATAGAGGGCGTCGTACTCTGCATCAGATATTTCCGGCTGAGCCTGTGCGTAGTAGAGCTCGTTATTGCGAGTGATTGTGCGGCAGAGTTCCACATATCGTTCGCGGTCGTTGGGAGGAAGTGGCGATGCTTGCTGGTGAGCGACAAATTCAAAGAGATCCATACGCGTGCAGACTGATTTCAGGTGAGTGCTTGAGGGGAACGTTGATCTGACGGAGCTTGTTGCCACTGAGTTCCCGGAGCAGGGCTGTAGCCCGAGTCCAATCTCGTGACAGGTGTTCAGGGCGGTGGGCATCCGAGTTGATCACTATGGGGATGCGGCGCTTGAGCAATTCCCGCAGAAGTGGGATGGTCGGGTACTGCTCTGCACAGCGCTTGTAGAGACCGGCGGTGTTGATTTCCACCGCCATGGAGGAAGCCTCCAGCACTTCCAGAGCAGGCGTGTAATAGCGCATGAGATCGCCTTTCGGCACACGCCCCCAGATCTTAACGAGATCAATATGGCCAACGATATCAAAGAGGTCACTCTTTATCATATCCGTGATTGCCTGCCAGTAGAGTCGCCAGTCCTCATCCACATCACCGGTGATGCTTTTGTCCGCATAGAGCGCATCGTCCACCGACTCGTGGGTGCGGAGATAATGGACTGATCCTATCAGGTAATCCCACTTGTAGCGCCTGCGCAATTCGTTTACCCAGGGGGCAATACCCGGCACCCAGTCGCACTCCAGCCCGCTCAGAATCCTCAGTGGCGTACCGGCAGCCGCTCGGCGTGCCTGATTGATCCATTCGATATATTCCGGCAATTCCGAGCAGAGCATGCGCCATTCATCGTATGGCTCCTGGTGCGGCGGCATGGGGGCGTGATCCGCTATGCCGTAATCATTCAGCCCCTGAGATAGCGCCGCTGCAACGAAGAGCTCCGGCGTTCCCTCTGCATGTCTGCAAAGAGGTGTATGTGTATGATAGTCTGAGCGTTGCATGGGCTCGTTCTGTATAAAATTGTAATGGATTAACGTCACGATTTCCACGAGGGAGAATTGCTGAGCATCATACTCTGTCGGTGAGTACCTGTCAAGGTTATAGTCTGGGGGTGGAACATATCATTTCCAACGCTTTGCCTGCCAACATGAAGCCGAAGGTGCCGGTTATGTGTGTGGCAGATCCGAAGCCTGACGCACAGCCTATTCCGCCCTTCTGCCCCGGTTCTCGTTCGGTGCTTACGGAACCATCGCAACGCGGGAAACATGGCTTTTCCGGAGAGTAAACACAGGGGATTCCCATTTCTGGACAACGATCATAGAGGGGAAAGTCATAATCACGGCGCAAATTCTTTCGCAGCTGTGAGAGCATGTTGTCACCGCAGGTGCGTGCCAGATCTCCGATGGTAATCAGCGAGGCGTCCTTTCTTCCTCCGGCGCCTCCGCAGGTTACTATGGGAATGCCGCGGCTGTGGCACTCGGCTATGAGGTGTGTTTTCGGCCGCATGGAGTCAATGGCATCTATGACGACATCAGGGGCGGTGTCGAACAACTTATCCGGGGAGCTTACTGTATAGAATGACAGGAGCTGTTCTATCTTGATGGCAGGGTTGATGAGTTGAAGTCGTTGAGCCATAACCTCGACTTTCATCCGACCGTAAGTACCTTGAAGAGCATGGATCTGACGATTGGTGTTGGTTATGCACAGATCATCCAGATCCTGCAGGATGATGGTACCAACCCCGCTCCTGGCCAGCGCCTCCGCTGCCCAGGAGCCTACACCGCCTATGCCGACCACAGCTACCCGAGCTGCTGCCAGCCTGTGTGCTGCCTCCAGCCCGTACAGGCGCGCTATGCCGCCGAAGCGTTCTTCATCGATCATAATCTTTGTTAATGGCTTGTATGTTGAGTGCACACCCTGAGCCCGAGTCTATTTCCACCATGGCTCCGCTCACTCGTGTTGGCCAGTCCCCTATCGGGTACTTGCAGGGCATGGCTGTAATGCAGCCCTGCAGGACGGCGGCACTATCCCGACCGATGATTCCGTCCCGGCTACCGCACATGCCCACATCCGTCATGGCTGCGGTTCCTCCCGGCAGAAGCCGGGCGTCTGACGTCTGTACATGGGTATGGGTACCCAGAACGGCACTTACCCGACCATCCAGGTGCTGTGCCATGGCAATTTTCTCGCTGGTTGTTTCGGCATGTATGTCGACCAGTATGGCACAGGCTCCGGCTTGGCGCAGTCGTTGGGCTTCTTCCATTCCGGTGGTAAAGGGATTTTCCGGTCCCGGAGCCATGAAGGTTCTGCCCCTCAGGTTGAGTATGGCTATAGATCCGTGATTGGTGGAGATCATCACACTTCCTTTGCCGGGAGTACCGCTTTGCAGGTTGTGCGGACGGAGTACACGAGGTTCGCTATCTATCCATCCTGCGAGTTCGGGTTGATCCCATACATGATCACCCAGAGTGATGACGTCTACTCCCTTGTCCAGGAATTCCCGGCAGAGCCGGGGCGTGATTCCTCGCCCGCCTGCTGCATTTTCACCATTAACCACCACAAGCGCAGGAGAAAACTCACGGCGCAGATCCTCTACAGCCCGATACATGGCGAGCCTGCCGGGCTCACCTACTACATCGCCAAGGAAGATGATTCTCATCATGCCTTTTTGGAACCACAGGGAACAACTGTCACCGGAATCCTGGAGGCACGGACCAATTTCTCGGCGGTATTTCCCAGCAGAATGGAGGTGAGGAGTGAATGATGACGGTTCCCGATGACGAGAATATCGATCTTGTGACGTTCGCAGAAAGCATGCACACATTCTACGATGTCATCGGCCTCCTCCGCTTTGCCATAGATGGGGATGTTCCACTCACGGCTGATCTGATCTGCCAAGAGATGTGCTCGTTTGTCGGCCATGGTGAGTACCGTTGAGTTCTGGTTCATCCCGTCCAGGTCAGGAAGGGCAGAGAAACCACCCAGCATGTCATCTGCTGCCATGCAGCCCGCGGCATCCATCATGCATGGTTCTACGGCGTGGAGCAGGTACATCTTGCCGCCGCATTTTCGAACCATGTCGGCGGTAAAGTCAAGAACGGGCTTGCCTTCTTCAGAGAAATCTGTTGCTGCGAGTATTCTTACCATAGCCTTATTTTAGCAGTATTTACTGCTTAAGCCAAGAATAAAATGAGCAGAAATTGAGCTCTTTGGCGGAGATGGAAGTGGCGGACGGCTGATATATCGCTTCTAAGGCACAATTTGGGCTTGTCATGGGGGCATGTAGTTGCTAGGATAAGCGAGTAATGTTGTTTGAACGCGAACCACTGACGCCACGGGGGCGGAAGGATGTGCTCATGCGCCTGTTCGGGGCAGCTGCACGCCGAGGGGAGGAGTGGGCTCTGGCGGATTATGTGCCGGTGGCTGTATTGGAGGCTCATGGTGATCTGGCGGCTCATGTCCGTTTCATTCTCGAGGCTGCGCGTAATAATCGTTCTCTTTCCAAAGAACAGCAGCGGCTGCTGCACAAGGCTGAGCGGGTGTTGGACGCTCTGCCATCGAGCATTATGGAAACCCTCCCGGCCGGTCCGGAGGACAACTGGTTGCAGCTGTACCGCAAGTTGGTGGATATGCACGGACTGCTGGAGGATGCTCTTCCTGATCTCGATGAGGAGGAGTATACATCCATTGTGCAGAAGATGGTTCAACTCGCTGTTGCTGTGGCGGATTGTGCCGCGGTGGAGGTGAGTGCAGCCTCCATGTTTGCACTTATGCTGGTACAGGTTCACTTGAACAAGTATGAATCTCCCCGACGGCTGCCTCGGCGTAAGTCTGCCCGTACTACACGCGGGAAGAAATCCCCTCGCTGACGTAGAGTGGTAATTTGGCTGAGGGGAAGTCAGCTACGAGAGTTTGAGTTGCTGTTTGGGAATTAACGGCGGCAGCGTCGGAGTTCCCGCGGGCGCAGGATAGAGAGTGCTACAGCCAAGGTGAGCCAGGTCAGAAGGGCTGAGGAGATGTGGATCCACTGTCCGCGCAGCATCAGCTCATGGCTGTACCACAGTCCCGCTGCCAGAATGGCAAGTAAGCTAAGTTTGCGAAGGAATGACGGGAAGAATGGGAGGATGCGTACGGCGAAGAGCGCTGCTGCAGCCAGGATGCACAACGGCACCCAATCTCGCAGCAGGTTGCTGTACATAAGGCTTTTTCCCGGTTCGCCGGGACGGATATGGTGCTCCGTGATTTCCGTAGCGCAAAGCTGCGAGATGGTGGCCGCCATAAGCCTGCTCCGATCGGCAGAGGGCTGTGCTGAGTGCGGCTGTGCCAGCAGAACGATCTTGGGTTCATTGGGACTGGGTGGGGATCCTTCCACGACCTGCTGCAGTTGAAGCTGGGAGGTTGAGGCATGTGGGAGGCGGGTGCGACCTCGTTCATCCATGGGCAGGGTGATGGATCCCAGCCGGATTTCTTTTCCTATGCGAACAAATATGTCGGAGGGTTTGTACCCTCTGATCATGAGAGCCAGTCGAAGAGGAAGTGTGGGAATGATCTCTCCATTCCAGCGGACCAGAAGAGGATAGGAACGATCCTGGCTGGCGGATGGTCTTTGTGTGAGGCGTTCATCGTCCAGCCAGTCGGGTGCCCAGATCAATTGTTGAGCTTCAGCGGTGTGGTAGAGTTCATTGTCCACCAACTTGTTGGCGATGGGTAATCCGCTGGGGTCGCCTTCTACTTGCTCTGCCGGGATGGAGAAACTACGCAGGGGGGTAGGGGTGAAGTCCGCTTCGGCTGCATTGCGCCCGCGTAGACCCAGTACAGCATGCCGGAAATTGCTCACTCCCAAGCAAACCATCTGGCGTGCAATGGTGGAGGATTTGCCGTCCCAAGTGAGAGGGGCACTGAGTGCGAGGCTTTGTACGCCGCGTTCCGTGAGCTTGTGAAGAAGTACGGCCATGTCTTGGGGACCGAGGGGCAGGGCTGCAAAACAGTTGTGGGCAGCTTGCTCATCCAAGGTAAGCAGACCAACGGTTGGACTTTCGAGGCGGCGGGTTTCCACCGTTACGTCTGGTTCTCTGGGGGTCGTCTGTCCCTCTTTGAGCAGGTGTAGAGTGCGCTCAGCCGGGACGTAGCCGAGTAAGTGAGCTGCATGTTGGTAGATGTAGACATCTGCCTCTTCCAGTCGGGTGCGCGTACAGACTGCTACGGCTGCCAGAACGAGCAGCCAGAAGAAGCTGTGCAATTTGCTCAGATGACGTTTAGCAGCCATCGGGCAACTCCTTTATGAGGTGAATCCGCAGGTACTCGTGCGGCAACCTGCCGCAACTTCCTCAAGCCTGTAGGGATCAGGTTGAGGTACCAGTTCCGTTTCTGGTTGTAGCCTATGTTGGCAAAGGCTCCCAGTGCCTGCATCAGCCGTTGCATGGCGCAGGCGTAGTAGATATTCAGGTCAGGTTCAGTGCCGTTCAGCTCGCTATAGAGAGCGAGGAGTTCATCGCTTTCTGTTTCGCTGAAGTCCATGTAGGGATCGTAGATGAGGGAGGCGATATCGTATTCATATCTTCCCAGTCGCATACCCTGGAAATCAATGAGCCAAGCATCTCCTGAGTGCAGCATGATATTCTGGCTCTGGCAATCCCGGTGTACCGGGACTTTGGGGAATGCTGCCAGTTGTTCTGCCATTTCTCGCAGGGCCGGTACGCTGTCAATGATGGCTCGATTCTTTCCGAGATGGCGCTCCAGCAGGTGCTCAGCAAAGTACGCTTGCTCCCATCGGTACATGGCTGCGTCAAACTCAGGTTGCAACGTCCAGTCCGGGGTGAGGTTGTGAAAGGGGATGATGCTGCGGAAGGCTTTGGCGTAAGCAGCCTTGCGGTTGGACCAGGGGGTATCCTTGAGGCTGAGCAGATCCGTACTTCCCAGATCTTGAACCAGACAGGCCCCACAGCCGTTGCCGTAGTCTGCTGTGAGCAGGATGGCCGGTACCCGCAGTCCTGCGGTGGCCAGACCTTTGGCCGCAGGAACGAAAGAGGCGTTGTCGGCGCGATCCGCTGTCCAGTATACGCCCATTATCCCATGGGTCTGACGGATGGTTGAGCGCATGATGCTGCGCCCCGAAGCCCCTGAGGCGATGAGGTGCAGACTTTCCTGCGGAACCTCGCAACCGAGGTACCGCTGCATGAGCTCGGACAGGGCTTTTGCCGGGGTATTCATGAAAATCAGCTTATGCGGAAATAACTCAGGCTTGAATCGTTTGTCTGACCAGAAGGGGACGAGGAGGGGGGAGCTGCCGGAATGTCAGGGTGAGGCTCTGTAACCGGATTTTCATTATCTGCCTTCTGATGGGTGGTCTGGTTCTTCTGTTGTACCTGGGGAGCCCGGAAGTATGTGCCTTCGGGGTGCAGCTGTTGAGGTTTTGCCGGGTGTTTCTTATTGATCGGTGCCGGTTCCGGGCTCGTTTGGCGACAAGTCAGCAGAATAGTCAGAGTTTGTAAACGAGTCGCCAGACAGGAGGCAATGAAGAGCAATGCAGCGACTGCTAGAGGCCAGGCTGCGAGCGCCTGTCCGTTAACTATTGCTGCTGCATCGTTTTGCGGCGTGAGCCCCGACAGATACGAGAAGGTACTTACCAGACCGCAAAATGCGAACATGGTTGCGATGAGGTATCCTGCCAGTACAGCTGCGAACATGTGCAGCATTTTACCAGATGCCTTCCCGGTGTCAATGCTAATCGCTCGTCCATTTCGTCATTAGCTTACGAATGTTTCAGAATATGCTCGCTATCCATTGCCACGCTGGTATAATATGCACGGAGAGTTGGTAATGAGAAGCTGCTTTCCTGGATGTCTGAATGTAGCTATATGTCTGAAATGCAATATCGCAGATGTGGTAAGAGCGGAGTGCTGCTGCCGGAGATTTCTCTGGGGTTGTGGCATAATTTCGGAGGTGGGGCGGATGTTTCTATCTGCCGAGATATGATTGTGCGGGCCATGGATCTCGGGATCTGTCACTTTGATCTGGCTGATAACTATGGACCGCCTCCCGGTAGTGCCGAGGAATGTTTGGGGCGCATACTGAAACAAGATTTTGCCGGAAGGAGGGATGAGATGTTCATTGCTACCAAGGCCGGACATCTCATGTGGCCGGGTCCTTATGGGGATTGGGGATCTCGCAAGCACCTGATTGCCGGTCTGGATCAATCTCTGCGCAGGTTGCAGCTGGACTATGTGGATGTGTTTTATTCGCACCGGCCGGATCCGCTCACTCCGCTGGAGGAGACTGTGGGAGCTCTTGTGCAGATCGTTCGTAGTGGTAAGGCCCTGTATGTGGGGCTTTCCAAATATCCTCCTTCTCTTTTCAACAGAGCATGTGAGATGCTCAGGGAGGAGAAAGTTCCCTGTCTGCTCCATCAGGTACGCTACAATCTCCTTAATCGTGATTGCGAGGGAACTGTGTTCCCTGACATTTCTGATCAGCAGACGGGGGCCATAGTCTTTTCTGCCTTGGCTCAGGGAATGCTGACCGGCAAATACCTGAATGGGATTACCGATGGTACACGGGCTGCAGATGAATCTTCCGTGTTCCTTGATGCCGAGAAGGTAGCAGCAGATCACAAACGTGTGCAGAGTCTTTACGATATTGCGGTAGCTGCCGGAATTCCCCTCGCTCAACTGGCGTTGCGCTGGGTGTTGCGAAGGTCGGAGATTACGTCCGTTCTCGTTGGTGCTCGCAATGTTCAGCAGCTCGAGCAGTCTGCGGCAGCTTCGGGGTTGGAGCCTTTGCCGAATGATGTTCTGGAGGCAATCGAGGCTCTAGCCGATGTGTGAACCGGATGTTTTTACTTGAAGGAAGAAGAACCTGCAGCCATTGAAGGCTGCAGGTTCTTGCTTGCTAAAGATGATCGGTGATTTATGCTTGGGCGGCAAATGTGTCGCCACAGGGGCATTCTCCCAGTGTCCAGTTGGCTCTTCCGCTTTCAGCGATGTGAACCAAGGCGTGATAGGTGTCTTCTTCCTCAGCGCCTATGTTTGCCGCAATTTCAGCGGCGGTCAACGGAGTGCTGCTCAGGGCGCTTTCCGCCTTGTTAAGCAGCTTGAGGAATACATTGGCCGCAAGTTTGCCGGCCTGTACGCCAGGCTGGTGATAGGCGTTGATGTGGATGAGGCTGGCATAGAAGCTCACGGCACGTTCAAAGAGAGCGATGAGCATACCCAAGGTGTAAGCATTCACCACGGGAATGGAAATGGTAATGCTTTGGCGACCGCTTTCGCTGAGTGCCTTGCGAGTTCCTCGCAGGAAGCCCTGCAGGTAGTCACCTGCGGTGAAGGAGTTCTCCACCTTAACCTTGTCTGTTGGCGCTTGGCGCACTTCAATGAAGGTAACAAAGAAGTTGTTGAGGCCATCTCTCAGCTGCTGAACATAGGCGTGCTGGTCTGTAGATCCCTTGTTGCCGTAAACGGCGATTCCCTGATTGACGATCTTGCCATCGAGGTCAAGCTCCTTGCCGAGAGACTCCATGATGAGCTGCTGGAGGTATTTGGAGAAGAGGACCAGACTGTCCTTGTAGGGGAGAACGACCATGTCTTTTTTGCCCTTGCCTTCACCGGCTGCGTACCAGGCGAGAGCCAGTTTCATGGAGGCGTTTACTGCGGTGTCTGCCACGCGGGTACGGGCATCCATATCAGCCGCACCCTTCAACAGGGCATCAACATCCACCCCCTGAAGCGCGGCTGGAACAAGACCCACAACGGAGGTTTCGGAGGTGCGACCTCCCACCCAGTCTTCCATGGGGAAGCGCTTTATCCACCCCTCCGTCACGGCAACCTTGTCAAGAGTGGATCCTACGCCGGTTACGGCAACCGCTTGGGCAGCAAAGTTCAGTCCCTTTTCAGCAAAGTAGGCCTGAGCGCATACCATGCCATTGCGGGTCTCGGGAGTGCCACCGGACTTGGAGATGACAACGGCGAGAGTCTCAGAGAGGGGAAGGGTGTCCAATACTTTGTACATGCCGTCGGGATCCGTGTTGTCCAAGAACGCCATGTTCAGCCCATTGGTCGGCAGGGCATCTGCCACCAGCTCCGGTCCCAGCGCCGAACCTCCGATGCCGATGACGAGGCATGTGGTGAATTTCTTGCCATTGGGTGCAGTAATTTTGCCGCTGAGTACATCGGCCGCAAAGTTCTTCAGATCAGCAAGGGGTTCATCGATCTTTGCCTTGAGCTCAGCCGTGGGGGCAATGGCACTGTTGCGGAGCCAGTAGTGACCGACCATTCGGTTCTCGTCGGGGTTTGCGATAGTACCGGCTTCGAGGGCGGCGATGTCGACGTATGCGCGCTCGATGCGCGGAGCCATCTCCGTGAGGAAATCAGGTGTGAGCGGAAGCTTGGAAAAATCCAGAGATATCCCCATATCAGGGTAACGTAGAAGCTGCTGAGCGTACTGTTTCATAACGGGCTCGGATTATACTCCTAGTCCCGTTACTTGACAAGTCTTAATTCTGCCTCCGAGGCGGCGAATTCCTCTTATAGTCAGATTGAATAAGTAAGAGAGCGGTATGGTGACGAGGAAAACCAGTACTGCTTGCAGAGCTGTTTGTTCCGGCCACCATCTGTTGGCGTATATGAGCACGAGCACATGAAAATAGTAGATGTTGGCAGAGTGCTCTTTTCCGATATATGCAATGATCGGTAGTGAGAAGTCTTGGTGATGGTAACAACTCAGAAGCAGTAGGACAACCAGAAACCAAGTGCTTATAAAAAACAGGCTGCTACCGCCGATATGGGAGCGGACGCTGTATTCAGCATAGGCCAGTATTATACCTGCGACCAGTGCTGACAGAGTTCTCAGGCGGGATGTCAGCCATCCACTGTGCTTGCGAACCAGGTAGCCGGTACACAGGAAGGGCAGGGCTGTGACCGGCGCATTTGCCCGCAGGATGAAGAGGGTGTCTGTGGTGAGATCCGGGAGGAGTATTGAACCATAGGATCTCAGAAGGAAAGCTATGATGTAGAGCAGGGGTGCGAAGTTAATCAACCCCGGGGCAAGTCGGCGCAGCAGATATAGCAGCAAGAGTCCCTGCCATACGGCGCTGAGGTACCACAGGTGCATGCTGATCAGGTGCCCGGTGAATAGATTAATCAGCAGAGTACCCGGAGTGTAGTGTTCCATGGGCGTTCCATCCAGAAGGTAGAAGACAAGGTAGAGCCCATTGCATGCCATGCTCAGCAGAAAGGTCTTGCGTGCCCAAGCAAGAGCTTTTTTCATTTCTATTTCTCTGTTATCAGAGTACAATAAAAATCCGGTTATGGCCAGAAAGCAGGGAGTTGCCACTCCAAGTAGTGGCGTGAGGGCTGATTTGCACCATAATTGTGCGTGTACTGTGACGACTAGAAATGAGCAGAGAGCTTTCAATACATACAGAGACTCTATGCGTTTCTTTTCTCTCCGGGCGGTACTCATGGGGGCAGAGTATAGTGTAAGTCGGGCGTGATGTCAAGAGTCCCTTCTGCGCCGTGGTTTGTATTCGTCCACGGTACAGAAAAGGCCGGGCAGCGAACTGTCCGGCCGGAAGTCAAGAGCAGCTTCGGGTTATGGCGCGGGTGGGGTCCATTCCACGCGGTTTTCTTCCTTCCAGAACTTTTCCAGTGCGTAGAATTCGCGCACCTCATCAGCCATGATGTGTACCATCACGTCAATGTAGTCAAGAACAGACCAGAGAGCTGCGGGGGTGCGCTCAGCATAGACGGGTTCGATGTTGTACTTTTCACCTACTTCTTTGTCGATTCCGCTGAGTACAGCTCGGAGATGAGGAGTGGATGTAGCTGTGCAGATGATGGCGAAGTCTGTGATGGAGGAAGTCCCTCGCAGGTCATAGATGGCGATATCGGTGGCCTTTGCTTCATCGGCCGCTGCGGCGCAAGCAAGCGCCAGTTCTTTGCTGGTCATAGTAATAAGTGAAGAGATGTGAGGTTATTGTTGGGGAAAAGGCTTGTAATCTGATGGTGCGGGGGGCTCATCGTCAGGCGTCTGCAGATCGGTGGGCTCATCCGGCGATTCAGGGAGGGGCGGTGGCAACTCGCGTGTGGGCGGATTGCTCAAGGTGCCGGTTTCGAGAAGTTCATCGATATGTTCACCGCTGAGGGTTTCGTATTCAATGAGTTTGTCGGCGATGAGGAGAAGTCTTTCCTTATTCTCCGAGAGAATGTTAATGGCTCGATTGTAATTCTCCGTGACGATTCGCTGAATTTCCTCATCAATGAGCTGGGCCGTGCGCTCGGAGTAGTTGCGAGTGGTTTGCGATATATCGCGAGCCAGGAATACTTCATTATGACTGGTGCCGTACTCGATGGGTCCAAGTTTCTCACTCATGCCATACACACACACCATTTTGCGCGCTATGGAAGTAGCTGCCTGGATGTCGCCCCGGGCTCCGCCGGAGATATCTCCGAACACCACTTGTTCAGCGCAGCGCCCACCCATGGCCATTACGATGTAGTCCAGCAGCTCGCTTTTGTATTCGCTGTGCTTGTCTTCATCGGGCAGCATCATTGTCACGCCCAGCGCAGGACCACGAGGGATGATTGTCACTTTGTGCAGGGGCAGGGACTTTCTGAGCGGGGTTTTGAGCAGACAGATGGCATGACCTGCTTCGTGTACAGCGGTGTTGTACTTCTCCTTGTCCGTGATTTCGAGGGAACGGCGCTCGCGCCCCCAGCGTACCTTTTCTCGCGCTTCTTCCAGATCACTCTGGGTGACGGTGAGTTTGTCGCGGCGGGCAGCGATGAGGGCTGCCTCGTTGACAAGGTTTGCCAGTTCTGCTCCGGAGAATCCGGTGGTGGCGCGCGCTATGGGGTTGAGATCCACACTCGGATCGAGCTTGATCTTGCGGGCATGAACGCGCAGAATCTGCTCGCGTCCGGCGGCGTCCGGAAGGTGTACAACTACCTGTCGATCAAAACGTCCCGGGCGCAAGAGAGCAGGATCCAGCACGTCTACTCGGTTAGTGGCGGCGATAACGATGACATTCTCATTCGCGGAAAAACCATCCATTTCCACGAGGAGGGCATTCAATGTTTGTTCTCGTTCATCGTGACCACCACCCACGCCGTGACCGCGGTGGCGCCCCACGGCATCGATCTCATCAATGAAGATGAGGCAGGGTGAGTGTTTCTTGGCTTCGGCAAACATGTCGCGCACACGGCTGGCACCCACACCTACGAACATCTCTACGAAATCTGAACCGGAGATGGTGTAGAAGGGAACATCGGCTTCGCCCGCAATGGCTTTTGCCAAGAGAGTTTTGCCGGTACCGGGTGGACCAACCATGAGCACTCCCTTGGGAATGGTACCACCGAGGTTACGGAACTTCTTGGGATTGCGAAGGAACTCCACGATTTCCCACACTTCTTCCTTTGCCTCTGAGATGCCGGCAACGTCCTTGAAGGTGATTTTGTTCTGAGAGGGGTCGAGCAGTCGAGCTCGGCTGCGGGCAAATTTCATGGCTCCGCTCGGACCTCCACTCTGGGCTCTGAAGAGGAAGATGAGGATGATGAAGATGAGAACAACCGGCAGACAGTTGATGAGGATCATTTCCCACGTATTGCTCTCGACCTTATATACGGCGTGATTCCCCAGCAGGTCTCTCACCCGGTCGCCTTGGAATGTACGGCTGAATGTTACGCTGATGGGTTCAATGTTTCTGCGGTCGATTGCACCTTCGGGATTTTTGCGGTATTTGCCGATGATGACGCCCTCGCTGTGATCCGGCGAGGTGTAGCAGATGACCGGGTGTTCCTCTTTGGTGTCGAGTATACGTCCCTCTTCACCCAATTTACGGAAGTACTCGGTAGAGATGACTTTGTCTCCTGTTATTTCGACGGGATCGTCTACTGTGGAGGTTATCCCGTAACGATTGAAGAGGGTCTTGAGTTCCTCGCTCTCCGTGAAGGGCATGTAGAAGGGAGCGTAGGTGAAGGTTGGTTCTGTCTTGTAGACATATGCGTAGATAGTTGCATTGCTGGAGCTGTCGTTGCTGACAACCTCGATGGGGTATTGATCCGGAGCCGTCAATACGACGAGCCCTTTGCGGTAATCTTTCTGGAACTCTTCCAAGGTGATGTTCCGGGAGGGATTGCCCATGCCTCCATCGGAGGTGAATGCGAGCAGCAGGATGCCCGTGATGACTGCCATGAGAATCCACACACCCCAGTTAGGTGGGGTGCCATGCGTCGGCGGAAGTCCGTTTTTGTTCTTGTTCTGGTCTGCCATTGACTTCAGTTGTGCTGTTTTTCTCATTTTATCCCATCCGAGACGGGATATAAACGCCATTTCGAGACATAAAGGGACAAAAGCATGTCATGACGTGACAGAAAGCGGGACCACCACTAGCCAAAAGGATATTTGTGTGTTATGGTAGCGGCATGCAGATTGAGCTTGTAGAAGAATCCCTCGGCTATAAATTCACGGATGAAGCGTGGCTGCGACAGGCCTTGACTCATCCCAGTGCAGATCAGAAGCGCAGTACAAATCTGGCATACGAACGCTTGGAATTTCTGGGGGATGCCGTTCTGGAGTTGGTTGTGAGCCGTGAGCTATTTTCCCTTTACCCTAAGGCTGATGAAGGCACCCTTACTAAGCTGCGTTCCGGGATCGTGAGCCGCCAGCACTTGTCTGAGCTTTGCCGCGAGTTGGGGTGGTGCAGTCAGTTGGCGATGAGTCCGCAATTGGAGAAAAACGGGGGGCGTGAGGCCTTTTCGGTCCTGGCCAATACATTTGAAAGTGTAATTGGGGCGGTAATGGCAGATTCGCATTACAATGCTGCTCGCAAGGTCGCACTTCGCCTGATGGAGAATAGCTTGAAGAATGCCTACAATTACATGGAGGTGAACCATAAGGGAACCTTGCTTGAGGCGCTGCAGGCTGTGGATGGAACCGGACCTGAGTATAAGGTTCTCCCAATCGACCCGGCTAAACCGGCCGGTCCGTTCCACGCTCGTGCTGTCTGGCACGATCTGGTAATAGGTGAGGCTGACGGCAGCAGTAAACACCGCGCCCAAGTGGCAGCTGCGCAAGATGCTCTCGCTCGCCGTCTATGGGAGCAATGAGATCCTCGTTTGATCCGCTTATACTGAAAAAGCCCTGCGATGCAGCAGGGCTTTTTCAGTCTGTAGTTGAAATTATTCCGGTTGCTGTCCGCTGAGGATAAGACCAATGACGGTAACACCGCGGATGAGATCCTGAGAACCATAGAAGGGCGGTGTAGCGTGTTCCAGTTCGGAGATGAGCTGTACAAGTTGCTGGAGTGGCTGCTCGTGTGAGGCGAACCATTTGTCAAATTCGGTTTGGGTGGCGGCTGTCGGTGCCGGTAATTTGCTGAAAGTGCCGGTGGTATTTGCCATGGACGGAGCCAGGGCATAGATGATTTCGCCTGCTTCATCGGCGCTTTCCCTATCTTTTACTTGGCTGAGTGCGGTGTTGATCTTGCCAACGATATCGAAAAGTTTTTCCATGGGCTGGGTGTAGGCCTCCAGCGGAAGTTCCGCAGGGGTGGCCTGCTCATTCGGAGTCGGGTCTGTAGGTGGCTGAGTTTGGGCTGCAAGAGAAGTCATGCTCAGGAGCAGTGCAGTGGTATAAAAGATGGTTTTCATGCGGGTGATTTTAGCACATACACCGTATGTGACAAGGCTGAATAGCGTCAGGCGTTGAGGAATTGAGAAAAAAATGTCATGAAGCCGCGATTTCTTCTTTATTTACGCAGGGAAGAGGCTATAATGACTCCGTTCACTTTCTATTATATCATGAAAATCTGGTTCGACGGCAAATTGGTTGATCCGAATGAGGCTGCGGTCTCAGTATTCGATCACGGTGTACTTTATGGTGATGGCGTATTTGAAGGAATTCGTTTCTACTCCGGTAAGGTATTCCGCCTCGAGGAACATATTGTACGCCTGTTCAATTCGATGCGCTATCTCTCCATTGATTGCCCCTGGTCCTTTGAGGAGGTCTGTCAGGCAACTCGCGATACTGTGGTCGCCAATAATATGGATGATGGTTATATTCGTTTGGTCGTGACCCGCGGTAAGGGCGATCTGGGACTCAATCCCCGTAATTGCCCCAGACCCAGTATGTTCATCATTGTTCAGAATATCGCGCTTTATCCGGCGGAGATGTATGAGAACGGCCTGAGCATGATCACTTCTTCCTTCCGCCGCCCGAACCCCGATATCCTTTGCCAGCAGGTAAAGAGTCTCAATTATCTCAATGGCATTTCCGCCAAAATGGAGGCTGTCGCTCAGGGGGCGGGTGAGGCTCTCATGCTTAATCAGCGTGGCAATGTGGCGGAGTGTACGGGTGACAATATCTTCATTGTAAGCGATGGAGTAGTCATGACTCCCCCTCTGACGGAAGGGGCTCTGGGAGGAATTACCCGTCATGCTGTGTTCGACATTTGTGCTGAGCTTGGCATTCCTTGCATTGAGAAAGTCATGAATCGGTTTGATATTCTTAGTGCAGACGAGTGTTTCCTGACCGGTACGGCGGCAGAGGTGATCGCTGCTACGTCTCTGGATGGTCGCAAGATCGGGACCGGTGTGGCGGGGCCTGTTACCGGGCGCATTCTGGCTCGCTTCCGTACACTTGTTCGCGAGTAAACAATCATTTCATCACGGCGGCGGATATCATCTGCCGCCGTGTTTTTTTTCTCATGGAGATACTGTACGAAGGTAAGTTCCTCAACCTCGTGAGGGAGGGTCGCTGGGAGTTTTGTGAGCGAGTGAATACTACACCTGCGGTCATGATTTTTGCATGCACAGCCGAGGGGCGGGTGATTTTGGTGGAGGAATTTCGCCCGCCCATTGCAGCTAAGAGTATATGTTTCCCCGCAGGGCTTGTAGGAGATCTGGGACCGGAAGCTGCTGCGGAAGCAGCCGGACGCGAGTTGGAGGAGGAGACCGGTTATCGCGCAGGTTCGATGAGATATTTGTTTACCGGTCCGTCTTCGCCGGGGCTAACTTCGGAGGTGGTCTCGTTCTTCCTGGCCGATGAGCTTGAAAAGGTGGGATCCGGAGGAGGGGTGGACAATGAGAATATCATCGTACATGAGATCCCCATGGATGAGATAGATGGATGGCTTTTGACAAGAATGGCTGAAGGAAAATCCATCGACCCGAGGGTGTACACCGGTTTGTACTTTCTTCGTCAGCATTAATTCATTTTTCAACTGTAATAAAATGTCTGTACCCTATTACATTACTCGTCCCGGAGGTAAGCCTTCCGGTCCTTTCACTATTGACGAATTGGAGCAGAAAGCTGCGGCTGGTGAGCTTACTCCCGGTCATCTATACTGTGTAGAGGGGATGTCGGAATGGCTCCCCATTGAGCGGATTGTCGATTTGCCTTCTCGTGACGAACCGGAGGGGGTGGTTCAATGTCCGGCAGCGGAGGTAAATGCAGAGGATGGAACACCTCCTGTTCCGAAAGCTCAGAGTGAACCTTCTGTACCGGTACCAACGGGAACCAAGCCCGACACTCATACTGCGGGCGGAATCATTCTACTGGTGATCTCCTTCCTCATGTTCCCTCTCAGCATACCATTTGCGATCGTTGCGTTGGTGCAGGCATCCCGTGCGGAGAGTGCTTGGAACTTGTGCCGCCCTGGTGAATGTGCCGGACTTGCGGAGTCTGCCGGGTTCTGGGTGAAGTTTACCATAGGCTCAATGATCCTGCAAATTGTTTTGCTTCTCGCGTTAGTCGGGGGAATCGCTGCTCGTATTATTCCGTTTCTGGAGGGGGAGCTGCACAATTTAAGCCCGGAGCTCTATAGCATTCCCTTGTAAGCGCTCAGAGGACGATAGCCATTACAAACATGCCCGCCATCACTCCGCCTATACTCAGGTGGTGATGCCCCCAGCGCTCTGCCATGGGTAAGAGTTCATCGAAGGAGATGAATACCATGATGCCCGCCACAACCGCAAAAAGGACTCCCAGCAAAGTGGCGCTCAGGAAGGGGAGCAGTACCAGCATGCAGACCAGCGCTCCCAGTGGTTCCGCCAGTCCTGTAAGGGTACCTATCCAGAATGCCTTGCTGCGGCTTCCTGTTCCATAGAGCAGGGGGACTGCTACAGTAAGCCCCTCCGGGATGTTGTGGATGGCAACGGCGAGAGCTACTGACATGGCAATGCCGACGTTATCGAAAGCCGCAGCTACTGTGGCCATTCCTTCCGGAAAGTTGTGTACACCTATGGCTATGGCAAACAGGAAGGCCGAACGTTTGATCCCGCTGTGTTGCGGCAGTCGGGTGGCACATTGTGCCGCGTGTACTTCACTCTCGGAGAGAATCTCGTGAGGGTTCTCGTCCTCGGGAATGAGTTTGTCTATCAACGCAGCTAATCCCATGCCGCCGAAAAAGGCCCCCAAAACGATCCACTTACCGGCTGATGATTCGCTTAGTTTCTCCATTGCAAGCGGCATGAGTTCCATGAACGAGATGTAAACCATCACTCCAGCACTTGCTCCAAGTGAGAAGGTCAGAACTTTTACATTGGTTCTTTTCAGAAAAAGAGCAACTGCTGCACCGATGCCCGTGCAGAGACCGGCAAGCACGGATAGAGCTCCGCCGATGAGTAATTGTTCCTCCATGCCGTTAAACATGTCGCTCTTGTACCCTATTCCTCTTCACCTGTCAATGAAAATTATGTGCATAAAAGGAGTGAGACGTGGGCAGAATAGGGCTCAGCGCGATGATTTATTAATCTGGCTGCAATTAATCAGACATTCTTATCCTCATCCTCGGCATAAGCTGCGTTGGGCTTCTTAAAGAATTTTTTGACGATATGAGGTTCTCTTTGCCGCTTCATCATGTGCCTTCTCACCTTGGTCTTCAACTTCCCCTTGCATCTGGCTGGCTCGCCCTTATGAAGTGCTGTCTTGAGGTCGTTGTTAAG
>JAZQCA010000035.1:0-26968 GCA_045545975.1 Akkermansia sp. | reverse complement strand
AGAAATAAGTAGCGCTTTCCTTTGACTAGCTTTTTCTCCTCTTTCTCCAGGCTCTTACACAGTTCCCTTCTCACCTCGTCTACGGCATCATTCACGTTCTTGATGATATGGAACGGATCAAACGATATACTTACATGGGGGAGGTGCTCACGAAGAGCTTTGAGATATGCATTTCCTCTATCAATGCTCACTACCTCAATATCTTCTTTCTGTTCCGGAGTCAGATTTCGGAAAAATCCA
Organism: Akkermansia sp.; assembly: GCA_045545975.1. Taxonomy (GTDB): domain Bacteria; phylum Verrucomicrobiota; class Verrucomicrobiia; order Verrucomicrobiales; family Akkermansiaceae; genus Akkermansia. The sequence goes on along the minus strand of JAZQCA010000035.1, from coordinate 26,728 downwards.
TCCAGGCTTGCTGTTCCCTTACCCTCCTTCAGCCAGAGGATTTCTCCGGTGCCGCCATCTATTACGCATGTTACGAACTTCTTATCACGCCCCAGATATTTCTCATCTATAATCAATGCTCGCCTACCGTCCATGCAAATCGGGCGTACTTCATCCAAGAGGGTGAGGATGTCCTTATCAGCTCGAAGAATGCTGCTTTGTGACAGGCGTAGAATTCCGGATAGTAATCTTGCCGATGTCTCCTGCATTAATCTGGAAATGTACCCCATAAGACGCAGAGTCATGCAACGCTTGGGGTGTATGCATTGTGGCCTGACTACTACATATTTCGAGCAATGAGGACAGTATAAACAGGGCGTCTCAATCTGCAACTCAATGTCGTACTGCATGTAGGGGGTATCTACTACGGAAAGTTGGCGACTTCCTCGCCTTTGCATTCGACGATTGCATAGCTTGCACCTGAATGTCTCAGAAGAGACAAACTCGTACTTGACAACTATCTGATTCCCTGTACAATCTGACGCAGAGGTGCGCCAGCCCTTCATCTCAAGAGCCGGTATGATATTCATTCCAACCACATATTACCACAACTCTTGGTGGTTGGCGCACCTCAGTCCGTCATTCCGCGACTTTTTTGACGCAGTGCCTGATTTTAGCCTATATGAGAAACATAATCAAGTTCGCCGATTTTGTGCTTTGTCATAACTTTTGGTTATATTATAACAAGCTTCCACACATAATCAATACCTTAGACAACACTGTCATGAGTAACAGCGCCAAGGGGTATGCAGTAGCGTAGGCTATTACAGGAGATTGCTTATCTGTTTGCGCCGTAATAGCACCCAGCGCAGGGGTGGATGTCATGCCGCCACATATTCCGCCAAGTGTTTCGGCAAGGCTCAGACCTAAAAATTTTCGGGATAAAACATAACCAATCAATAAGGGAAGAAGAGTTACCAGTATACCTATGCAACATAAAGTAAGACCTTGTTCTCTCAGCGTTTCTATAAGGGCGGCTCCGCCATTCACCCCGGCACCGGCAAGAAACAACATCAGCGCAAATTCCATCACCATTACACGCGTATTTCGGGGCATATAGCCAACTACGGAACCAACATGTCCCAGATGTCCCAATATGAGAGATACCAGGAGAGGTCCCCCGGCTGTGCCTAAACTGAACCCATTAATAAGCTCTATTTTCCCGACTGCTATTCCAAGCGCAACACCTGCCGCCAATGAAAAAATATCTGTGGCGTTGATGGCGGAACTTCTATGCTTGCACAGGATTTTGAATTCTTTGATATCCTCGGGCTGACCGACTATGGTCAGAACATCATTGCGGAAGATTTCTGTATCACCATGAGGGACAAAAGTATTCCCTAATCTTGTAATTCGGGAAACAACAATGCCATAATTGCTCAGCGTATTGAGCTCGCGTAGTGTCTTATTGCTTAAACTCGGTTCTAAGATGAGAACCTCAGCCATTTCGTCTTTCAAACGGTGACTTTTCGGAGCATCCTTTTCTATATGTCCCAGTAGGGCAGCATCACGCTCCACCAAACTCAGAGCGCCTACAACAAAAAGCTGTTGATTATCCTCAAACACGTCCTCGGAATTCAGTGGCACCAACATATCGTTCTTCATCACTCTGGTCACTCTGCATTGCAACAATCCGTTTTCTATGGCGGTCATGATATTATTGCCGATGAGCGTATTATTCTGAATGCGGATAACACGGGTTACAATGCGGTTCGGGTCAGAATTACTCTGTTCCTGCATTCCCGGCTCATTAAGACTTTTTTTCAGCAGCTTGGGCAGCACCTGGACAAACAGCACCACGCCTATCACGCCAAAGGGATAGGCTACGCCGTATCCGATGTTAATTGGGGAGCTTGATTGTCCTGCTGTTTCAGCTGCCTCCAACGCTGCGGCCAATCCGGGAGTACTGGTACAAGCCCCGGCAAACACTCCTGCGCCGACTCCATAATCAATACCTAATAACCTGCAAGCAAGCAGGGTAATACACCACCCCGTGCAAACTATTACAGCAGACATCAATAACAGTCTGCCTCCCTGACTTCTCAAAGAACCGAAAAATCTGTTACCCACCCCGAGGCCAACGCAATATACAAACAAAGCTGTACCTATGGCGGTCACCCCTTCCGGTACCTGTAGATGGTAATGTCCGGCAATCAAGGCGACAAACAAAACTCCTGAACTTCCCAATGATATTCCTTTAATCGATACATTTCCCAAAGCTATACCAATTGCCAAAATAGCAAAAAGGACAAATAAAGAATCAGTCAGCATGTTGCACATAATCATATGGTTGAAAACAGCCCCGCCTATATCATCAACCGAATATTTTTTCAAGCAGTTCCCGCAACGTACGGACATACAAGTTACCTATCCTTAAACATAAGTAAAAATAATACCTAATCGCAATGATTGATAGTCAATTGTTCTGTGTTTTTTTATTGAAAGTCGACCGAACACTTCAGGTGTTCATTACGACATGCCGCTGTGAACCAAATTCAGTTCATGCGGGCAGAAGCTTCCATTTCGGCCAGACAATTAGCAGAGCAATGTGGTATGTCTGCCTACCAGATTGAGAAGTACATCGCTGAATTAAAGAAAAAGGGAGTTTTGCAACGGGAAGGCGCAAGGAAGAATGGTAAGTGGAACGTGTTGCTCCCGCATATCTGATACGCTTCTTGTGAGTTCAGTTCGGAATAAAATTCGGAATAAGTTCGGAATAAAACAGCCCGAACCAAGCATTAAAATGCCATTTGTCTGAGTTGTGAGCCGAACGGAGCAATAAACTGCCAAAAATGAAGGCAGAGTTCCGGTGAGTTCGACTAGCATTGACGACCCTTAGATGTAGTTGATCTATATGCAAAATATTAAGAATCAGCATTATATCATTTGTTTGTTTGGCAATTTTGCCTTCAAAATCTACTTATTCGCACAGAAAAAATCGACAAAAGTCATAACGGCACTTGTGAGGCCTCAGCTTTAGCGCTGGCCCAACCCTGTACCTCCTTGTGAGGGCGTAGAACGCGAACGGATGAGAGACTCGAAGCCCCAAGTTACGAAGACCTCATCCCTTTTGGCGTGAGCAAGTTCCTCGTCCAACGCTACGGCGAAATCACGGGACTGTGCTTCCACTTCACACGAGAAGCCAACGACTAAAGGCTCAGCCGCTCTTGTAGCGGCTTTTTTTGCCCCCAGCATTCTGAATGCTGGGGCAAGCGAAAATACTGAAAATCCTTAAAAATAATGCATTTTTGTCGGATTAGTTATGGAGTGCTTAACTATTATTTCAGGAGGGTAGCACGCCTAAGCCGTTGAAGGTTGGTTATTTCTCGCGAGTACAGCATTCAGAATGCTGTAGTATATGTGGTGTACTTTGGGGGGATCCTAATCTCATCTACTACCGAGAAGGGGGCTACCCGAGGGTGAACATAAACTTAACTGATACACATGAAAACAAGATTTTTACAAGCCGCTCTTTTCCTGAGCCTTGGTATGGGAGGCTACTCCTCTGCTAAAACGTTGATGGTATATGAAAACCTGCCCGCGGATCAATCATCAGGAGCCGATTACAGGACTGAAGTTCCAACGACAATTGAGGGGTATGATACGGTTATTTTGCGTAAAAATGCCGAAGTTAATGCAATCGTAAACGAAGCTAACGTTGGTACAGTAGTGCATACATATGCTGCCGAGCTCACAGTTAATTCTTCTTTGATTTTGAGAGAGCTCCAGACGAGGAATTCGTCTGTTGCCAGTAAAGTAAAAGTGAATGGTGATTTGAGTATCACAAAAAATGATGAAGGTGTGGGCGGTATTCTTCAATTAACTGGCGGGTATCAAAACATACATGAATTGGATGTTTCGGGGACGACCACTATAACAAGTGCGCTTAACACAAGTTCATCCCTTAATAATTATGCAAAGCTCAACACCCAAAAGCTTGTTCTTAACGGTCAAATGTTAAACTCGGGTACCATCTGTGCTAACGCAATTGAGGTGAATCATGTTTTATCTTTGACTAGTACAGGAAAGGTAAAAGCAAATGATGGTGAGGCTTCGTCAATCGTTGTTAATAAAGATGGCCATGTTCAGTTACAAGGCAACGCCTCTTCAGCCCTCGATTTGGTTGTTCAAGGGGGCAAGGTATCAGTTCTCGATAATTGTACCGCTTCCCTCAGTGATGTAACAATGAATGGTGGTGAACTCTTTATTCGAGGTGATATAAAGACTGGAGCTTTGACGCTGAATGAAGGTGCACTGACTTTTGATTTTTCTTATGGGAGGACACCTCTGCTGGATTTGGGTGGCAATGATTTAGTTATTGGTGACGATGTTTCGATAACACTCAATGTTAAGAATATGGAAGAAGTTGCCGACGAATACGTTCTGTTTACTAATTTAGGTGAAACGTCGGGGTTGGATTCACTAGAAATTGAACTCGTTAGCCTGGATGATAATCAAACAAAGACAGTTAGGGCGTCATATAGTAATGGTGCCGTCGTGCTCATTCCTGAGCCCACCACTGCCACGCTGAGCTTGCTGGCTCTGGCAGGTCTGGCTGCTCGCCGCCGGCGCAAGTAAGAAACCTCAAGTATTTCAAAGGTCGCTGCTTCTATCTTGGGGCAGCGGCTTTTTCTTTGCCTTTTGACAAGGGTCCTCAAGTATGGACACTCACTTTCATACCAATACTTCCGTTCGGTCTTTCTTCAAATCCATCACGTCCGAGTCAATGGACTACGGCCACCCGGACAAAGTTGCTGCCGTTATCACGGACGCCATCCTTGATGCTTGCTAAGCGCAGGATCCAGAAAGCCGAGTTGGCTGTGAAACTCTGGTAAAGGGCAATCAGGTTGTGCTTGCCGGCTATGAACAACTCCGTCGCAGGGTGGTGTAGGCAATCAGCATGGTCACAGATCCCATAACGAGAAGGGTGGTGAGCGGTTGAATGATATCCGCGAAATCGTATCCTTTCAGAAAGATACCGCGTGTGATGATAAAGATGTAGTACAGCGGGTTGAGGCGGGTGAGATATTGCAGGGTATCGGGCATGTTTTCTACGGGCGCGAGAAAGCCGGACAGCAGCACCGCCGGGAGCATGAAGCAGAACATGCCGATGAAGGCCTGCTGCTGAGTGGAACAGAAGGAGGATATGGAAAATCCGATGCCCGCCAGTGCGAGTGAGTAAATGACCAGAGAGCAGAACAGAGCCGGCACCGAACCCTGCACCGGCAGGCCGTATCCCAGTGTCGCAACGGCGAAGATGACACAACATTGCACCATGAGAATCAGGGTGGCGGGTACCACCTTGCCTGCCAGCATTTCAACCGTTGCCAGCGGGGTTACGCACAATTGCTCGAAAGTGCCGGCCTCGCGTTCCTTGGCCAGAGCCATGCACGATATGTTCATGCTGGTAATCATGCCCAGCATGCCGAAAAGGCAGGTCAGAATAAACCATTTGTAGGAAAGATTAGGGTTGTACAGGTGGCGTACAATGGGGGTAGTCGCGTTTGTTGTCGGACGGTAGAGTTCATTCAGGATGGCGGAAACGTAGCCTACCGCAATCTGGGAGCTGTTGGAGCGCTGCCCGTCGCCGATCACCTGAATCGGGGCTGCGGCGCCGCAGGCGATGTGCCGCGAGAAGGTCGGGGGAATATGGATGCCAACCATGCATAGCTGCTTATCCAGGGCCTGTCTGAGCTGCTCGTCACCATAGAGCATCTGCACCTCTGAGATGTATGGGGCGGCGCTGAGTCGTTGCAGAAATTCGACTGCCTGCGATCCGGTGTCTTCGCAATAGACGGCGACCTTGCAGTTGGTGATGTCCTGTGTAGCTACGAAGGGGAAAATGAGCGTCTGTATGAGGATGGGTACAATTAGAACCGCCACTCCGCGAGCGGAGCTGACCTGTTCCTGCAGTTCCTTAATGATAAGCGCTATGATGCGGTAAATCATGAATCCAGACGTTTGGGGGTGACGGCAAGAACAAGGATGAACCAGAAGGCACCGGACAGGCTCATGAACACAACATTCAACAGCAGAACACCCCCGGCTGAGCCGGAAAGGAAGAGCGGCGTGAGGCTTGTGCACAGATAGCGTGCCGGTATGAAGTAGCTGATGGCTTGCACAAACGAGGGCATGCTGCTGAGCTCGAATACGAAGCCCGAGAACAGCATGGAGGGCAGCATGGCGACCATGAGCGATATCAGAGAGGCGCTGTACTGGTTGCGCACCAGGGTGGATACCAGCAGCCCCACGCTCAGCACGCTGAGCAGAAACAAACCCGCTATGCCGAAGATGAGCCAGATCGACCCTCGCATGGGTACTTGCAGTATACAGGTGGCGCACAGTACGCATACCAACATAGTACCCATGCCCAGCAGAAAATAGGGAATGAGCTTGGAGAGCACAAACTGCAGCCGCGATATAGCCCCTGCCAGCAGGGTTTCGATGGTGCCGCGTTCCCATTCCCGCGCTACTACCATGGCGGTGAGAAAGGTGCCCACCATGGCCAGTACCAGGGCAATGGCTCCGGGGACGATGTAATGGCGGCTTTCAGCAGCAGGGTTATACAGGAAGCTGCTCCTGATATCGATCGCTGTCGGTCGGTTTTCCCCGAGTGCCATGGTCACGATACTTTGCAGGTACAGTGCGGTGAATTGTGCGGTGTTGGGTGAGGAGCCATCAGTTGCTATCAGAATTTCTGCTCCCCCTTGTTGTCGAGCCAGTCGGCGCGAGGCATGCACGGGAAAGACAATCACGCCCTGAACCTTGCCCCGGTGCAGCATGTCAAAGGCCTGTTGGAGATTGGTTGTAACGCAGGCCGAAATGTGCGGTGAGCCGGTTAACTTTTCTATCACTCGGTGCGCCTGCGGGCTTTCATCCTCACTCACCACGGCAATGGAGGTGACGCTTGAGTCCATATTGATACAGAAACCGAACAGCAGCATCATGAGCACCGGTAGTATAAATGCCAGGATAAAGGAGGAGGCATCCCGCCATAATTGCAGGAACTCTTTGCGCAGCAATATGGTGAGGATTTTCATGAGTGGAGCTGAATGAAGTGTATGAAGGCGTCCTCCATGGTGGGATGAGGCGTGGAATCGGTTGCTGCGGCTTGTTTCAGTTCTTCGGGAGTTCCCTGAGCGATCACCTCGCCCTTGTTCATGATGACCATGCGGTGCAGGTATTGAGCCTCATCCATGAAGTGTGTTGTGACGATAATGGTAATACCCTGAGCGGACCACTCATTGATAAGCTCCCAAAAGTAACGTCTGGCAAAGGGATCCACACCCGATGTCGGTTCGTCGAGAAACAGAAATGACGGGCGGTGCAGGGTGGCGCAGGCCAGGGAAAGACGCTGTCGGAGTCCCACGGGAAGTCCGCCGGATGGCGCATGCAGATAGGGTGCCAACTCGAATCGCTCAATGGCTTGTGATATTCGTTTGCTCTTGGTGTTGCCCTTCAGTCCGTACACGGCAGCAAAGAAAAACAGATTTTGCCGAACGGTGAGCCCGGCATATAGGGAAAACTTCTGAGCCATGTAGCCGAGCTGCTCTCTGGCTTTGCGGCGCTCTCGCAGCAGGTCCAGCCCCATGAGTTCTGCGCTGCCGCTACTGGCCGGTAGCAGCCCGCATATCATGCGGAAGGCCGTAGTCTTGCCCGCGCCGTTGGCTCCCAGTATGCCGAAGATTTCCCCGCGGCGTACCCTCAGGTTCAGTTTGTTCGTGGCCACAAAATCGCCGAACTTTTTAGTGAGGTCGCGGGTAATCAGCACTTCATCGGGGGCTTGAACTATCGGTTGCAGAGCGGCAGAGGTTGTTTCCGTCGATTGGGACGGAGTTGTTCTCATGCCGCCTATCAGGTTGATGAAGGCCTCCTCAAAGTTGGGTTCCACTTGCTCCGCATGGTGTGGTAGCTCAGCCGTGCTTTCATGCCGTTCTTTCAGAAGAACGCGCACTCGGTTGCCCTCCAACATGGCGTCCATTACCGCAGCATTTGCCTTCAGGCTGCGCAGGGTGGGCAGTCGTTTGGTTGTGGGGCAGGGTACGGCAAACACTCTGCCGCGCACCTGCTGCAACAATGCATCGGGTTGGCCGAGGTATAAAACCTGACCTTCGTGGAGAATACAGACACGGTCACAGTATGCGGCCTCGTCCAGATACGCGGTGGCCCATACAATAGTATGCCCGGCGGTGCGGCTCTGCTCGATGAGCGCCCGCAGTTCGCGGCGAGATACGGGGTCTACGCCCACGCCCGGCTCGTCCAGCAGCAGGAGCTCGGCATCCCCCTGCATGGCACAGATGAGCGCGAGCTTTTGTTTCATGCCACCGGAAAGTTGCCCGGCCCGGCGCCGGGTGAAGGGGACCAGGCCTGCCGCCTGCAAGAGCTGTTGCGTCTCCTCCGGCTGTGGAGAAATCCCCCTCAGCCCTGCGGTGAGCTGCATATTTTCGGCCACGGTGAGATTCTCATACAGGCTGAACCTCTGCGACATGTAGCCGACTTTCGGACTGAGTTCCGTGTGTTGCTTCAGCGGGTCTTTGCCCAGTATGCTCAGGTATCCCCCTGTCGGGCGCAGCAGTCCGGCCATGGTGCGCAGCAGAGTGGTTTTGCCCGCGCCATCGGCCCCGATAAGCCCCAGCATTTCGCCGGGGTGAAGTTCCAGTGAAATTCCGCGCAGCGTGTCCCTATCGGCACCTTTGTACCGGTAAAAGAGGGCTTCGAGGCGGGCGCTCATGGCTGGAAAATCAGGGGATGATAACGGTGACGGGGGCTCCGGCATTCAGGTGCTCCGCTCCGGGATCCAGAGTGACGAGAATACGATATACCAGAGTTGTTCTGATGTCGGCGGTCTGCACGGTTTTGGGGGTAAACTCCGCTTGCGGTGAGATGTAGGTCACGGTGCCGTGGCATTCAGTCCCGCCGTCTGTCCTCACGTTTACCGACATGCCGAGTTTTACGGCATCCAGATGGATTTCGTCCACATAAGCACGCACCCGAATCGGCGAGCGCAGAGAAATGCTCAGCACGGGAGCCCCGACCTGGAGCATGCTGCCGGGTTCAGCTATACGAGTGGTCACAATGCCGTCTGAGGGAGCCGTGAGCCGGGTGTCTGCCAGATTGAGCTCAGCCTGTTCCTCTCGCACGAGGGCTGCGGCGTGCCGTGCCCTGGCTTCTGCAACGGCAGAGGTTGCAGCCTGTAGTTGAGCCTCTGCGCGTTCTATTTCCTCCTGACGGTAGCCGGCTTTCAGCATGCTCAGGGCTGCACGATGAGCAGCAACGACTTGTGTCTGTGTGTCGAGTGTTTTCTGCGCATCGTCAAACGCCTGCTGAGATACGGCTCGGTTATTTAGTAGGCTCTGTTGGCGTTTGAATTCCTGCTGAGCATTGACTAGTAAGGCCTCCTGCGCGGCGAGTTCCGCTCGCGCTTTCTCTATTTCCTCCGGACGATAACCTGCCCGCAACAGTTGGAGCGAGGCCCGTGCCGCGTTCTCATTGCCTTCTGCTGTGGTGATGGCTTCCTGTGCCACGGCGACATCCCCCTGGGCTTGTCGCAGGGCTATTTCGTAGGGTTGAGGGTCGAGTTGTCCCAGTCTTGTACCGGCTTTGACCATGGCCCCCTCATCGACCTCCAGCGTTTGCAGGCGTCCCGCCACCCGGCCGGAGACATCGACGCTGCGTATATCCACATTGCCGTTCAGGGTCAATCCCTGAGTGTTGCCGGGTGCCTGCCTCAGCCCGAAATAAGCTCCCGCGCCGAGAATAAGTGCTAACACGATGATTCTCAATAAAGTTTTCATAAGCGGATTCCGTTGATGGCCCATTCCATTCGTTCCAGAGTTGCGACCTCGCCGGCCGAGTGCTTCAATCGCTCCAATAGTTTGATTTCTTGCGGTAACTTGCCGTTCATGGATTGAAAGACGATGATAGGCAGACCTATGGCCCCCATCAGGTAGGATAATAGTGCATCTCCGTCGGCTGCAAGCAGGTAACCATCCTTACTGGCCTGTATAACTGCTCGGCGTATGTGAGCCAGGTGGGTGAGTCGCGTCTCTTGAAACAGCGCGATAACGCTTTTTTCGCCCGCTGCGGCGTCCATATACAGCTGCACCAGTACCGCGGAATTACGGCAGATGAACCCGATGGACGCCCGCAGCTCGGCCTTCAGAACTTCCAAAGAGCTGCCATGAGCAAGACTCTCGCGCTCAACCGATTCCCGCAGCGGCTCATACCATTCGCTCAGGATGATTTCCTTGAACTCCCGCAGTGTGCGGTAATGCGAGGTGAAGGTGCCGGGGCTCACCCCGGCTTCCTCGCATATCGGCCGTATTTTCAGACTGCGTATCCCGCCCCGGCTCAGCCAGGCTTGCCCTATGCGCTTCAGCTTTTCTTTGGCGTCCACTTTCATCATCGTACAGGTGTACGATAATATCGTACTCCTGTACGGCTGCTTTGACAAGTACTTATTTCAAAAAAAGCGAGGGAAGTTGGATGTAAACATATAAAAAGCATCGGAATTGTAGATTTGTGGTTGACATGCTGCGCGAAACATGCTTTAAGTAGGGGCATGAACAGGTATTTGTCATCGATTTTGCTCCATGTCGTTGTACTTGGGGGGTATGTTGGAGCAACTGCAAGTGCACTGGAGGTAGACAGTAAGTCGAATAGTGTGTTTGATTTGTATTTTTTCGGCAACGATGAAGAGGGGATGTTCGGAACCCCTACCGGCACCTCGTGGTACGATACGGATCGACTGACAAGCGGTCATGTGAAAGACAGTGGTACGTATTACTGGAACGATCAATTGAAACAGGCTATGATAAGCGCCGTGAATACGTGGACATCTGCCATATCGACCCCTTATGATAGCGAGAAGCATTCGCGAAAATTGCGAATTGGCTTTTTCCTGGATGACGCAACGACACCCGGTGGTCAGATGACGGTCTCGATGGCCGGTTATGGTTCGGTGCGCACTGTGGTGACAAACTTTGAACCTCAATACGGAGCAAAGGCCAATATCTACAGTGTGCCGGAGTGGGTGTGGCGAGATAATAATGAAACGGATTATTACCACCCATCATGGGTAATACAGGATTCGTATTGGGAGGATGACCTGTTAGCCGCTGTTGATAACAGCATAGATATGGCGATTGTTCTCAACCCGATTAAAACGAGTTTTGGCTTTGATGCCCAGGGGCAATATTACCGCAACGAAGTAGCCCGCACTGCACAGGAACTGCAGAATGTGGCAACTCATGAAATCGGGCACGGTATGGGTATGGATTCCCAAATGTACACCCAGCGGTATGATGCACAGGGCAACAGCGTGGCGATGCTTTCCGGTTATGTTTCGACTTGGGATAGCCTGCTCACATTGAATGGAGAAGATATCGTACGTGTCGAGGACGGCAAGATTGTGGCAGAGTATTCCACATTGCCCGAATTGCAGGCTGCCGGCTGGGAATGTGGTGAAGGGTTGGATCCGCTTAATCCTGACAGTTATACAGGGGATGAGATTCAATATGACCCGGAGCGCCAATTGAGCTTGCAGGGCGAAATCGGGGTTCATATTGCAGCAGTCATGCTCGAGGGGGATACCATGGAGCACCTGGCGTATGGAGATGGTACCAATGTTCTGGGGCCCGGCGGTACAGCAAACTCTGAGTTCAGCGCAACTGACCTGCAATTCCTGGAAATGGTGGGCTGGCATGTCAACTACCTGGTTCCCGAGCCCTCCACTGCGACCCTGAGCCTGATGGCACTCGCAGCTCTTGCTGCACGTCGTCGTCGTCGCCGCTAAAGCTTTCGCCTGTGATGAAGCTTCGGTGTGTTAAATTCGCGTGACAATCCACCGCCGCAAGTGAAAATAAAAGTCTAGTTTTTTCAAAAGCCGTTCCTCTGATTATGAGTCAACGGCTTTTTGTCATTTGGCAAATCCGGTCTGACTTGATAAAAAAAACGGCTCCGCATCCAAAAAGTCGCGGTATGACAGACGGAGCTGCGTCAACCACCAAGAGTTGTGGCAATATGTGATTTGAATGAAAATAATACCGGCTCCCGAAATGAGGGACCGGCGCATCTCTGAGTTAGAATGTATTGAGAATCAGATAGGTGGCAAGTTCGAGCTTGTCTCTGCAGAGACATTCTAGTACAGACTCTGCAACCGACGAATGCAAAGGCGTGAGCCGCCAACATTCATCCGCAAATCTGAAATAGAGCCATAAATTTCTTCTTCTTTTCTTGCGTATGTTGGTCATTCCACAATTATTGAGGAAAAGCCGAATATTCTTCCGTCATCACTCAATTGATACATTACAAAACACCCGCGCTCCGGCATTCGGGGCGCGGGTGTTGATTGATGAGTGATTTCTGAGTTACTTGAGGATCATCTTGAAGTCCACCACAACGGCGCGGTCAGCTGTGACGAGTACAGGGTTGCCATCGATTGCGGTGATTTCGGGAATCTCGAGGACGAGCTTCTGAACCTTGGCCAAGGTATCGGCAAGGGGACCAACTGCCTTGGGCGCCTCACCACGCACACCATTGAGGATGGTACCAACCTTGGTTTCCTTGATCATGGCATCAAAATCATCTGCGGGAAGGATGCGCATGGTGGTATCGCGCATAACCTCCGTGTAGATGCCGCCTGTGCCGAACACCATCACACGACCGAAGTTCTTGTCGCTGTTCACACCGATGATGGTCTCAGTAGCCTTGGTGATCATTTCCTGGATGAGCACGGAAGCTCCCTTGAGCTGGAACTTGGTGATGGAACCCCACAGACCTTCCCAAGCCTCATTGAAGGAGGCTTCGTCATTGATGTTGAGGTAGATGCCCTTCATCTCTGTTTTGTGCAGAGCATCGGGGGCAGAGAGTTTGAGAACAACGGCATTCGGGAAGATTGTCTTGCAGAAGGCAAGCGCTTCAGCCTTGTCGGTGAAGTTGCCGCACTTGGGATAATCGATGCCGTAGTGGTCCATGAGCATGTTCACCGTATCCTGGGGCAGGGAGGCAAGCCCTGCTTCCTTGGCGGAGGTGACGGCTGCCTTGATTTCAGCCGGAACTTCGCTCGTCTCGCAGGTGGCGAGCTTCTTTCCGCGGAATGCCATCTGAGCCTTCAGTAGACCGAGCAGGCGCACGATGTCGGTAGGGTACTCATAATTGAGGATCTTTGCCTTATCGAGCAGTACACGACCTTCGTCCACACGAGCTCCGCCCACGAAGGAGCAGAAGATGTTGACGTTCGGATACTGGGGAGCAAGCTTGATGACGGCTTCGGCTGTACCGGGGCAGTCCGTTACGCGCTGGGGAGTGAGCAGAACGAGGATGTTCTTGTACTCACCGCTCTCGCAGAGCACGCGGAGAGCCGCCTCGTAGCGGTCGGCCTTAGCATCACCCACAACGTCGATGGGGTTGCCGAGGGATGCCTCAGGGGTGAGAACGGCACGCAGGGCTTCGATGGTCTTCTCGCTGGGGCGTGCGAGGTCAAGGCCGGCTTCTTCGCAAAGGTCAGAGGTAAGCACGCCAACGCCGCCGGCATTGGTCAGTACGGCAACCTGACCGTCGAATTCATTGTGATTGCAATACTGCAGAACTTCAAGCAGCCCGAAGAGCTCGCGGTCGTTGTAGGCCTGAATGGCACCGGCGCTTTGGAGCGCCATCTCAAGTACGCGATAGTTGGGGGCGAGAGAGCCTGTGTGGGAAAGGGAGGCCGCCTGAGCCTTGGCGCTCTTGCCGGGCTCCATGATGACGCAGGGCTTGGTATCGGAAACCTGCTTAATAACCTTGAGGAATTCCTTGCCGTTCTTGAGGGATTCGAGGTAGAATACGAAGGCGTTTGTATTGGGGTCATCCTTCAGAGCTGCGAGAAGAGTATCCTCACCCATTACGGCCTTGTTGCCGATGGAGATGAAGTGGGAGAAGCCGATTCCCTTGCCGGCTGCCCAGTCCATGATGGCAGAGCAGTATGCACCGGACTGGGAGATGAAGGCCACATTACCCTTGCCGGGGAACCCATCAGCGAAAGAAGCATTCAGGTTGTCGAAGGTGGAGATGTGACCAAGGCAGTTCGGTCCAAGCAGGTTGATGCCGTTGTCCAGGCACTTCTGGGCGATGCGTTTCTCGAGTTCCTTCTCACCCACTTCTGCGAAGCCGGCGGTGATGATGGAAATATTCTTGGTGCCATTGGTGATACAGGCATCAACCACAGCTTCGGTGAAACGGGCCGGAACCAGAATGACTACGAGATCCATGGGCTCGGGCAGGGTATCCACACTAGCATAGCAGGGCTTGCCGCAAAGCTCCTGTCCTGCCATCTTGGGATTGATGCCGTAGAGCTTGCCTTTATAGTCAGCGGAAATAATGTTATTGAACACAACGGCCCCGAGTTTGGTGGGGTCAGCGGATACGCCAACTACGGCGATGCTCTTCGGATTGAAGAATGATTCGAGTGACATAGTGAGTAATAATAATTTGTGAGTGACAAGCCCTGGTACGGCTCTGGGTTGATTGTAGCACTAGCCCCCTCATTTTACAAGTGATTTTTTCTCTTTTCGCGTGTTATCGTTTCGATTGTCAACAAAATCCCCTCCTGTCATCAGACCGGAGGGGCGGAATTTTGAGAATGATGTTTATGGCTCTGCTTATTTATCTGTCAGTCCGCCGATGAGAAGTTCCGCGTTGTTCTGCGTGCGGCGGATATTTTTGAGCAGTAGCTCCAGAGCTTCCCAGCCGGGAAGGCTTGCCATCTGGCGGCGCACTTGGAGAATGCGGGTGAATTCATCCGGGTGGTACAGGCGATCGTCATTGCGAGTTCCGCTTTGCGGTACTGATATTGCCGGGTACATACGGCGTTCTGCCAGCTCTCGATCAAGTCGGATTTCCATATTTCCGGTTCCCTTGAACTCTTCAAAGATGATTTCGTCCATACGGGATTCGGTGTCAACCAAGCATGTGGCTATGATGGTCAGACTGCCGCCCTCTTCCACATTGCGGGCTGCTCCGAAGAATTTGCGAGGTTTTTCGAGCGCGTTCGATCCAAGACCGCCGGACATGGTACGACCTCCGCTTTGGTTGGCATTGTAACCGCGGGAAAGTCGGGTGAGGGAGTCCAGCAGGATGACAACGTTCTTTCCCTGTTCGACAAGTCTGCGGGCTCTTTCAAGCACCATATCGCTCAGTTCTGCATGGCGGCGGGAAGGTTCATCGAAGGTGGAGGCCAGCACCGGAGCGTCGACCGTTTCCTCGAAATCGGTCACCTCCTCCGGGCGTTCATCCAGCAATAAAATAAGCAACTCAGAGTCCGGATAGTTAGCTCGGATGGATTTTGCTATATTCTTCAGAAGGACTGTTTTTCCCCCGCGGGGTGGTGCAACGATGAGTGCTCTCTGCCCCATTCCCAATGGGGTGATGAGGTCGAGCACGCGCATGGAAGGAAGTTTGAGATCTGCGTTTTCCAAGATGAGTCGCTCGCGAGGGAAGAGAGGCGTAAGTTTGTCAAAATCCTTGGGCTGTCTGTATTCTGCTGTCGCTACGCCTTCGATTTCCAGCACATCTCCGCCACGAAGCGGTTTATTAGTCTTGCTGCTTTGATCCTGAGAAAGTTTTACCAGAACTTTGTTGCCCGGGCGGAGTTCATATTTGCGAATGAGCTCTGTTGTCAGAGCAACGTCATCCACTTCATGTCTGAAGCTGCGCTGCTCGTCCCGCAGGTAGACTTGTCCATCCTTGGAAATATCCAGTACTCCATTTACCAGCACCTGATTGCCCAATCCGGCAAAATTGCGGCATAGTTCGAGGATTATTTCGTGCCTGGTTTTCCCGTTGGCTCCTTTTTTCAGATTTGTGTTGGCGAGTTTCTGCAGTTCGTTGAGCGGCAGAGTTCTCAGTTCGTTCATGTTGACAACCTTGACGCGCTGGTGGACGGCCTCGGCTTCCTTGGAAAGCTCGGCTTCGAAGAAATATTGCACCTGGGCGCGGAGCAGGTCGAGAGATCCCTCGTTCCAGAAAACTGTTCCTGAGAGTTCGATTTTTTCCTGAGTCGGCATCTGTGCGGCAATCATACCCTCTGCCAGTTCACGGGAGAACCCATTGCGTTCGATCATACGCGTGATCTGTGTTTCGCTCGTGGCTGCAACCAGGCACACTCGGTCTGCTCCAAAGTCGGCCGGGCTTTCGAAGTAGAGGGGGATGTCAACCAAAAAGGTGTGAACGAGTTCGCTGCTGCGGGCAGCGGCTTGTGCTTCTCTGCAGAGTTGAGCTACTTTGGGATGTACGATCTCATCGAGCTTGTGGCGTCCTTCGGCATCGTTGCTAACTATGTTACGCAGCAGTTCCTTGTTCACGCTGCCATCATCATTGAGGGCTTCTGCACCGAAAGCCGCCACGAGATCACGGGAGAGTTTGCCGCTCTGTTGCAGCTCCTGCACAGCCTTGTCGCAGTCAAAGACCTGCATGCCCTCACCTCCGATCTCGGTAAGCATTTGTACCACTGTTGACTTACCCGATGCGATGCCTCCTGTAACAACAATTACCTTCACGGGCGGCAGTTTATCATGATTTGCCTGCTATATCAAGAGCAAAGCGCGTGTGCTCTTGTTTTTGCCGCGAATCGCGGTTAGCATTCATTTGTACAGTACGATCAGACGTGCAACTTGCGGGAGCTCTTCCCGTAACTTCCGGTTAATGGCTGAGAGGTGGTCATGGCTTTCCTGTACGCTCAGACCGACTTCCTGTGGAATAGAGATGATGCAGAATCGATGATTTTCCTGCGTGTAGAGATCTATGGACAGGGGAAGTGGGGCTCCGATATTAATCATGGCTCGCCTGACGAGCTGTTCCCAGTCGTCCGGGACGGGCAGGGGGTAGTTCGGGATTTCTCTCAGATCGGGTTCGATGTGGACGAAGACCTGCTCTGCCTTCAGACGGAGCTTTACTTCCTTGCAGAAGGCTTGAATGGGTACCTTCCAACCATCAAGTGTAGCTTCCGCCGGCAATTCCAGATCTGCAAATACGGTGTAGCCCTGTTCCGCCTGCATGAGCACCAAACCATGTACGCCGAAACGATGGGTGAGGGCGATCCGTCGCACGATCATTTCATGCGTGTCCGGGGTCGTGTCGGTGGGGTGCATGTGTACCATGGTGTCAGCACCGGGAAGTTCCCGAGCGATGAGTTCTTCTACGGCATCGGCTATATCATGGGCTGTATCGATATGCAGCTCTCGTGGGACGGCTACTTCGAGTTCTATGTATGCCTTGTTGCCGACCTCTCGAACTCTTAGTTTGTTGAGGGGATAGGCAGGCATGCGCTGAGCCATGATTTGTCGGACCTTTGCAACCGTTTCACCATCTGTTTTGTCCATCAGGTTATTGATGGATTTACAGCCCAGTTCCCAGCAAATGTGCAGGATAAGGAGTGCCACCACAAGGGAGGCCAGAACATCCGCGCGCAGTAGTACCCAGTGCAGCCAGCTGTCCTCCACAGTCATGTAGGCAACCGCTGCTCCACTTATACCCAGCAGGACAGCCGCACTACTCCAGATGTCGGAGGCAAAGTGAGCGGCATCTGCCTCCAGAGCATCGCTTTTTGTTTCTTTTGCCACGCGTTTCAGCATAGCCGCCCGATTGATGTCAACAACAAGGGATATAATGATAACCACGAAAGCCCAGATGTTTGTTTCCACATGCAGCGCTTCGGCGGAGTCTGCGGACAGTCGTTCCAGGGCCTCCATGATGACCCAGCCTGCTGTAACGAGCAGCAGGAGGGTCTCTGCCAGAGCTGTCAGGCTTTCTACCTTCCCTTGTCCGTATTGATATTCGGCATTGGCAGGGCGGGCCGCTATTTTTACTGCAAAAAACGTACCGAGTGCCGCCAGCATGTCAAGTGCGCTGTGGAGAGCTTCGGAGAGAATGCCCAGAGAGCCGGTTGCAAGACCCACGACGAACTTCATTGCGGTAAGCAGTGCGCTCCAGAGAACGGAGGAACCGGCGGCCAGGGCTTTTTTGGTGTCTGCATCCATATCGGGGCGCTTATGTTAGCATGCGCCTTTCTTTTTAGTCAAGACAAACAGAACAGGGGAAATTCCCCATGCTTCCGTTTTCGGTTCTTAACCGGGTGTTGGCCATTGCGTTAGTGGACATGGAATCCGAGCAAGAGCAGTCCTTTTGTCGGCAAGTAAGTCACCCAACGTGTTCTGTTTGGGAGTTCTTTATTTATGAAAACGAGAGAGTCCTCGCTCAGATCAGTCTTAAGATGAGGATATGCGAGGTTGTTTGTGTCGGAGACCTGCTTCCAGCCTCGTGCCGGAGTAAGCTCCTGTTCTGCAAGTTTAGCGAAATTCTCCGGTTCGATTTGGTAGCGATAGCGGCAGCCCAGGGGATTGAGCGCCTGCCAGTCCGGAGTGCAGATGGCGCCGTATGGCAAAACGTCTACTCCTACGAGCTGGTGAGCTCGGGCGGACATATTGGCTTTGTCCGCCACAATGTACCCGGTTAGCAGCAGTACGGGTATGAACAGCAACCACTTAATGAGCTTCAGCATACGACTGTCTTATTCAGAAGGGGTGGCGAAAACGGGCGGAGGAAGTTCGGCGGGAGCATCAGATTTGTCCACCAGATCTCCTACGTCCTTGAGGGTGACGAAGATGATGAGCGCCATCAGGATGAAGAAGAATGCGACCATGAGCTTGTCCAGATATTTAGTGCTGACTGGCTTGCCGCGCAGCTTCTCTGCGATACTCAGTACAACATGTCCGCCATCCAGTACAGGCAGCGGCAGCAGATTCAGAATGGCCAGGTTCACATTCAGAACAACGGAGAACCACAGAACCAAGCGCCAGCCCAGACCATC
Organism: Akkermansia sp.; assembly: GCA_045545975.1. Taxonomy (GTDB): domain Bacteria; phylum Verrucomicrobiota; class Verrucomicrobiia; order Verrucomicrobiales; family Akkermansiaceae; genus Akkermansia. The sequence goes on along the minus strand of JAZQCA010000035.1, from coordinate 7,848 downwards.
TCCGCTACGCAGCATCTGGAACATGTGGGCGCCTATGCCTACCGGTCCGCTCAGGTGCTCCATGCCTATGCTGCTTCCCGGTGCACAGAGTTTTGCAACGGTTTTTTGCATCCAGCTCAGACTTTGGTTCACTTGCGATTGGGGGGAGGGATGTTCGAATTCGAACTTACCATCCTTCTGTTGCCAAGTGAAGCCCAGCACGGGATAGGCGCCCTCACGCCCCTTCCAGTTCTGAGGTATTTCAGGGGTGAGCATGGTTGAGGTTACAGTACCATCCTCGCTGCGAAGTGTGAGTTGCAGGGGCGAGCCTTTCTCAATTTCCTGAGTGATTGCAAACGGAGTATAGACGGGACTTCCGTTCAGCGCTGTAATCTGCTGACCGGGTTGCAGCCCTGCTTTCTCGGCGGGAGAGCCGGGATGGATATCCCCCACAATTACCGGATAGGCAGGCATGATACCCACTTGGCGCAGAGCTTTGCGCTGCCACCAAGGCGTCTCCGGAATCTTGTACCCGCATGCAATTTCGATAGTCTGATTTTCTCCATTGGCATCTGTTCGTGAGATGGTGAAGAGAATTTGCTCATTCTCGCTCATGGCAACGAGCTCACGCACGCCTTCCATGTTGCCCATCCATTTGGTGACCGGGCGTCCGTCAATGGCGAGTATGCGGTCTCCGGGGTGTATCCCGGCCGCTGCCGCTGTGGAATCGGGCATGATGTAGCCAACTTGTGTGCCGGGCATTTCCATGACCGGCTTGCCGACCACCCATACCACTACAGCAAAGACGTAGGCCAGCAGAAGGGAGAACAAAGGACCTGCTGCTGCGATAATCGCTTTGTCGAGAGGTTTAAGAGGTTTCAGTCCTGCGGGGATATCTGCTTTTCCCTCGACCTGCTGCATGTCCTCCATCTGGGGCAGAGAGACGAACCCGCCCAGTGGTAGCCAACCAAGCCCCCAGCGCACTCCTTTGTAGGTCTTGCTCCAGATCGGCTGCCCGAACCATATCTGAAAGCGATCGATGTAAGCTCCTCTCCATTTGCCGGCAAGAAAATGTCCCAGCTCATGCACAAAAATCATGAGATTAAAAAGAAGAATAACGAGCAGGATGATTCCGACTGTTTCTGCTATACTGATGAGGGTATCCATATTTTGTTCCTGCATAGGCTGCCACAAAATCCTTGCTTTTGCAAGACTATGTAATGACATAATGCGTCAGGGGTTTTTCAGAATAAAAACAGATAAATCAAAATGGCGGAAAATACACTTGACTAATTACCTTAAGTTTGCTCTAATGAGGTGAGCAGAGAGTAATTTAACCATGCTTGCTAAAGAGACTCGATATACCATATCCGCCCTGGCTCGCAAGACCGGGCTTTCTGTGCATACCCTTCGTTATTATGAAAAAGAAGGAATCATCCGTCATGTGGAGCGCACACCTTCCGGGCGCCGTGTGTACGGAGAGGATAGTGTGGCTTGTCTAATGGGAGCCTTGTGTCTCAAGCAGGCGCGCGTCACTCTGGCTCAGATCAAGGCTTTTTTCGATGCTACTGTACAGGGTGGGGAATCTCTGCCGCTGCGCTTGGAGATGCTCAATCAAGCTCGCCGTAATCTGTTGGATATGCAGGAGAGCGTGGCTCGCAGTCTGAAACTGGTGAACTTTTTCATCCAGGGAACGGAGAGTGCGGTCAAGGCTCTGGAGCAGGGGCAGGATCCCGATGAGGCCTTCCCGCTCATTACTCGCGCCGGTATAGCTCAGTTGCCCACGATTATGATGGAAGACGGCAAGCTTGCCCCGGATATGCCCACACTCTTTGCATTGCTGGATCGCTGAGTCCGTTATCAACATTCTTGTTTTTGAGAGAGGTCGTGATTTTTAATCGCGACCTCGATTAATCTACGGAGCGTAGATCGCAGTCCCGAACCATGTATAGCGAATCACCGTACGCCAAGTGTGACGTACGGTGATGAAATCATCGGAGAAAAGGCTCCGTCTCCTCAACAGCGGATTTTATTTGTCGAGGAGCTTTTCGAGCAGCGCCTGGGAATTATCTGCCAACTTGGCGGGATCTTCCAGAAGTCCGGCACGCAGTAGAGCTGTGTTGATGAGTTGCTCGGCCAGCAGGGTCGCCAGTTCTTCGTTGTTTTTCCGAAGATCTGCGAGCTTTCTCACGATGGGGTTGAACGGGTTAAAGGCGATTTCCGGGTGGTTTTCCGGTACAGGCTGTCCCATGGCCTTCAGATATGCCTTGATCTCGGGAGAAATGTCGTTTTCGCCCTGAAGTGCGATTGCGGGAGCACTGGTCACGCGGTCGCTTGTGGAGACTTTGCTGAAGGAATCCTTGAAGGTCGCACTTACCCATTCCGTGAGGTCTTTAGCCTGATCTTCGTCCAAGCCGGGGCGATCGGGCTGAGCCTCGAGCGGCGGTAGATCGAGATTGGCTCTGTCGATGGATTTCACCTCCTTGTCGTCTACTTTGATGAGACTTTCCACCACGAACTGATCACCTCCATCCGTGAAGAATGCCACTTCAAAGCCGCGGGCTTTCAAGGCGTCCAGGTAAGGGCTGTTTTCAAGCTGTGTGCGGGAGGAACCATAGAGGACATAGATGTCCTTCTGATTTTCCTTCATGCGGCTGATATAGTCCGCGAATGAGGTAAGTTTGCCGGGCTCGGTAAAGGTTGTTTCGAAGCGGAGCAATTTGCCCAGAGCATCTTTGTGTTCCCAGGATGTGACGATTCCTTCTTTTATGAAACGACTGAACTGGCGCCATATTGTCTCGTACTTTTCGTTGTCCTCTTTGGCGATGGTCTCGAGGTGCTTGATGAAACGCTTGGTAATGATGCCGGAAATACGTCTCAGTAGTGAATTATCCTGCAGCATTTCACGAGAGATATTCAGGGGGAGGTCTTCACTATCGACCACGCCGGTGAGGAATCTCAGCCATTCAGGGAGCAGGTTGTCGGGCTTGCTGTCGATGAGAACCTTGTGGCAGTAGAGTGCAACGTGGGGCTCGCAGCGACCGAAGCCCATGGCCTCCGGATTCTCCTCCGGTATGTAAAGCACGGAGTTGAGAACGATGGGAGCATCTGCGCTGAAATGCATGTAACTGAGGGGGGCACTCTCGGTGTGGCCGATGTACTTGTAGAAGGATTCGTACTCCTCTGTGGTAACATCCTTTTTGTTCTTCATCCAGATGGCCTGAACGGTGTTGAGGTGTTCGCCATTGAAATCAATGGGGAACCCTACGAAATTACTGTAACGGCTGATGATGTGGCGGAGGTTCTCGGCGCGCGCAAAGTCCTCGGCGTCTTTCTTCAGTCGGATCAGGATGGACGTTCCGCGAGGGGTGTCTGTCGGCGCCTCTTCGAGCGTATAGCCTTCGCGACCATCGCTGGTCCACTTCACGGGGGAAGCCTCCGGTTGCCAAGAACGTGTGGTTACCTCGACCTCGTCTGCTGCCATGAATACGCTGTAGAAGCCCACACCGAACTGCCCGATGAGATCTTTACTGCCGTTCTTGTCTTCCTTCATCATCTCCAGGAACTTTTTAGTACCGGAGTGAGCGATGGTGCCGAGGTACTCCACCACCTCATCGCGGGTCATACCAATGCCGGTGTCCGCGATAGTCAGGGTGTGAGCTTCCTCATCTGTGGTGATGGCTATTCTGAGTTCCCGGGCGGGATCTTGGATGGAAGCATTGGTAAGCTGCTTGAGGCGCAGTTTTTCGAGAGCGTCGGATGCGTTGGAGACGAGCTCACGCACGAAGACTTCCCGATCGCTGTAGAAGGCATGAATAACAATGTCGAGCAATTGCCGGACTTCGGTCTGAAATTGGTGAGTATCGGACATGGTGAATGGATATTACGTTGAAGTCTATTGTACGCAGGTCATCGGTGACGTCAAGGGCAATGAATGTCAGCCCATGCCTCCCCGAAATATCAAAACGGCACTGTTCCCGGAAGAACAGTGCCGTGATAAAGAACAGCGTCGCTTGCGGACGTGGCCTAAGCGCGCAGCTTAGGACTTGTAACGCAAACGCTTCTTGTGGCGGTTCTGGCGCATGCGCTTGCTGCGCTTGTGCTTGTTGATCTTAGCCTTACGTCTCTTCTTAAGCGATCCCATAGTTGTATATGATTTCGTTTGTTGTTTCTCTTTCGGGAGAGGGGGTATATCTGCACTTCGGCTTATTTCCGGCTCCTGCGAGTTTGGCGACACCGAAAGCCGGCGCGTAACTGAGGGCACAGACCGCACCGCTGCCTCCCTCCTCGCGGAAGAAGGTAACTGTCGCGCCTTTCAAACTGCCTGTTGGCAGCGCTGATTTCAGCTCCTCAGACATTACGGGGTGATATGGAACTATTTTTTCAGGTAAAAGTCAAGCCGAAAGCGTCTTGTGAACACACTTTTTGTGTTTTTGAGGGGATCACGCATTCATTGAACCATCGGCGGAGGGCTACCAGCACACCCGGGGCGTGCGAGATGTAGGCTTGGGTATGGAGCCGCAACCAAGCCAGCACTTCGGGATGGGCACTCTGCGGGGCTGCACACCATGCAGCGGGGAACATCCGGAAGGCGTCCAGATCGTTTTGACCATCTCCCATGATCATAAGATGATCTTCCGGGATACCCCATCGCTGCAGAACCAGGGACAGAGCTGTGCCTTTCGAGTAGCGATCATCCGAGAACCTCATGTAGCGATCTGCCCTCTGAATGGATATGCCGCGTGTTGCAAGAGGTCTGAGATAAGGTATGAGGATGTCCATGGTGGCACTGTCAATCGCCTCGATGGAGAGGGGATCATCCTTGGCTATGATCCAGTCGAGCTCCGGACGAGTCTCTTTGAGTTCATCCAGAAGTTGGTGGAGAATGGGGGCAAGGTGGTGCCTGAGTGCCATGTTGTGCTGTTGGCAGAGCTCGTTGTGCTCCATTTCCGGACGGAGTATTCCGTCATCATCTGCCAGATATACATATCGCTCGCATGTGCAGATGAAGTCTGGCATAAAAGGACTGCCGGGTACAAGGTCGGTCAGTAGATAGTCTGCCGTGCGACCGGTATTGATCCCCCATCGCACACCGAAGGGGCGCCAGATCTCCATTTGTCGGAAGAACTCAGGCTCTATCGGGCGGGCTCCTGAACTGCGGAGGGTGCCATCATAATCCAGCGAAATCAGCCAGCGGCAGGGTGTAGATCCCGGTGCCGCTCTGCCGGGCAAGGGCTGATTCTCTGTTAATGGGGGCAGGCTCATCGTCTTCTTCTGCCGTTATTGCCTCTTCTTGCAGGTTTTGCCGGGGACGCGGGTTTGGCTGCGGCAGGAGTTTTTGCGGAGGCTGAGGGATAGGTGTGCGGTATGACCACACCTGCTGCGAGCTGAGCACTCAGTTTGGTTGTCAGATCAACTTTGTATTTGTCGTTCTCGCAGCCGGGGGGCATGTTTTCCGTGGGTTTTCGCATGTGAATTTCCACGCGTCTGTTCATTGCCTGAGCATCGCGATCGCCTTTGGTCGAGGCCAGTGGCGAGTTGTCAGCACAGGCTCTGATATATACTTTATCAGTCGGGATGTGCATGCTGCGCAGCCATTCCCGCACAGCTGCTGCACGTTGCATGGAGAGCAGGGCGTTGTACGAGGCCCCGCCTATGCTGTCCGTATGTCCTTCGATAATGAAGATTGTCTCCGGATTTTTCCAGATGAGGGAGGCGAGCTGCTGGAGCGAAATTCTGGCTGTATTCTTGAGCTTGCACTCGTTGAACCCGAACAGCACATCCGTGTTCAATCGCGCTACGCCGGAGGCGGCACCCAGATTTTTCTCACCAAGCAAGTCCGTCAGGGAGCGCCCATCATCGCCTTGGTTGCCATCTGCACTGGCTTGCGCTGTTTGCGTCAGGTCGGATTCTCGCGTGCCATCAGCATCTGCCAGCAGATCCTGCTGGGCCGTGGCATGTGCTACGATGTCGTTCTGGTTGATTGGTGTAGGCTCAGGGATGGCTACGACCTCGGGGGGCGGGCTTGGGATAGCGGTCAGGTCGAGTCCCGTATCGGTCGGTTTGAGTTCGGAGATGTCCGGAGCCGTTTCCTGAGTGGAGATAGGTTCCGGCACGGTAAGGTCAGTACTTCCGGGAGCCATGATGAGCTCGGGTACATCGACATCAAGGATGTCTATTTCCACGGGCTCGTGAGGTATATCTTCTATTTCAACGGGTTCTTCCGTTTCCACAATGTCCTCTGCCTCAATCTTCTGATCATCGGGACGAGGCTTGACGACGATTCTCGTGTACTCGACCGGAACCTCTTCGGGCGGATCGTTAATGACCCTCATTCTGAATTCCAGAATGGCGGGGGCGTAGTAGTACAGAAGACAGTATACCATGATGGAAGCCACACCTGCTCCCAAGGCAATGGGGAGCATGGAGCGCTGGCTCGTGAGCTCATAGCCGTTGCGCTTGCGGTTGGCGTGCCGTTTGTAGTTGCGGCGCGGGGTGGTATCCAGTGAAGAAGAGTTGAACATATGCGAGCGGAAGGTGTGCGGTGGTCAGAGCTGACAATCCGAGGTGAGAAGAGGACGTGCCGGCTCGTGTACATGAGGTGTGTCGAGCGCGGTTGCGAAGGTGTCGTTCAGCCAATGAACAATGGCTACAGGCGCACTATCAACATCATTCACCAAACCTACTTCGATGTCGTCGGCAGCGGTGCGTCTGCGGCGGACCGAGCGGATGGTTCGCGTGGTGGCATGAGGGGCATCATCTCGATTACGGAGCGTCCAGATGGCGCGCTGATCGCATGGGAGTTGCCTATAGATGGTGAGGGCATCCTCGAAAGTGCTGACGGGATTGTCCTGCACAAGATTAACAATGAGGACAGGTAGATTGCGATCGAGTTTTGCGGCGCTTTCTACCGGAGCAATGTCGAAACATTCGAAGCCCACGCTGCTGTTAAGCCTCATATCCATAAGCCAGAGGGTGGCGAGGGTGAGCGGTGTATCCGGCATGGTACGGGTAAGCGATTCGCGGAGAGAGGCATAGGCGTCGATGGAGATGATGCCCGTGATCCTGGGCTCTGCTGCCGCAGCCTGGAGCATGAGTCCCGCTCCATAACCTTGACCGATTCCTATGATGACGGGGGTCTCCTTGCCGCTGAGGGCAATGAGTTCGTCAATGAGGTGGGGGATATCTCCGCTCTCCTTGAGCCCGTGTGTGCAATAGCGACGGCGATTATCTTTCCCGCGAGGTTCCCAGAGTACACAGGTTATTCCCGCTGCCGTAAGTGACTCTGCCAGCGGAATGGCTGAGCGGATGCCGTGATCCCAGTCTACGCAGATCAGCGCGAAGTCGATCATCCCGAGCCGATCTGCACGATTCGATGTCAGATCTCCGATAATGGTGAGCTGACGTGACGATTCCTCACCTTCCTTTTCCGCAATGACTGCGAGAACCTCACCGCCATCCCACCCCTTGAATGTAAATTGACTGAGTTTAAGACCAAGTGTTTTCTGCGGTACTATGGAGTAGCCTGCATACGATTTGTTGATAGGGGTGAGCACGGGAGCCGTCATGTCGGCCACATAGTTCCACAGCCATACCCCGCACACGACCAGAACCGGCAGTATGAACAACAAGAACAGACGTATGGTACGGAACAGCTTCATTGGTACCACCCTCATTATAGCAAGTAAGCCCTCAGTCTGCAATCGAAAATCCTGTCAATTTCATCCGCTGCAAGTTGTAAAATCAAATGCGACACCGAAAGCCCGCCCAAAAAGTCTCCATAGGAGCCCAAACTGCCCTAGCAGGATGGGGGGATAGGGGGAAGGACGACAATGAGTCCTTCCCCCTTGTGGAAGCGATGAAATAAAA
>JAZQCA010000034.1:0-16748 GCA_045545975.1 Akkermansia sp. | reverse complement strand
ATAATGCCCTGTAGGTTCCAGTATGAAATGGGGAACTGCTCCTTTCTCCATTTTCATCGTCCTGACGAACCGCTTGATTGCCTGCTCATTGTTAGCAATCTTGTCAATAATGAGTTTGTCACCGAAATGGTAGCTGATATCGATGGTGTCCTTGCTGATATCGGCTCCTGCATATACAGCAACATCTTGACTTTGTCGTTTGGTCATGATAGTATGTCTTTGTTATGTGTTACCTCTGGTGTCTTCTGCTTCGTTAACGTGCGTACTTATAAATTCGATATCACTGCTTGACTGCTGCTAACAGTCGCTTGGTGTATCTTGCAATCGTTCGAACTACGGAGCATGGGGTCAGGCAAACAGCGTTTGCTCGCTATGACTCTTGAAGAGTTGGCGCGACGGGACACTTGGTTGCCTATCTGGATAGCTACCCCAGAGTTTAGTAACTAAAACACCCCGCAAGCATTTTAGCTGATGCTTGCGGGGTGTACCATACCAAAATCTCATCATATAAGGGCGCGGAGCGGAGAGACGCGAGCTGCATCGGAGCGGAAAAATCGCGCAAAATTCGCCGCCGGGGGGTAGCCCCTTCTGACGACAATATTCTGAAGGGCTCAGGTTCCCCAATCTCGCGTGGGGGCAGTCTTGGTTATAGTAGGTTAACCAACGTGCTGTTAATCGTCGGGCTTCCTCTAACGAGTTGACTTCGTTGAGCAGAAAGCAATCGTGTTTGAAAGTGCGCCAGAAACGCTCTACAGCAATGTTATCGGTTCATCTCTCCTTACCATCCATGCTGATGTTTATCCCTCGTTCTTTCAATTCTCTAAGCCATTCACATGAGGTGTATTGACTTCCCTGATCCGTATTGAATATTTCCGGTTTGCGACCGATAGCTAACGCCATATCCAGTGCTTCCAGGCACATTCGTGTACTCATGTTATCTGATAGGCTCCAGCCGAGCACCTCTCGGCTTGCCCAGTCTAATACGGCGCAGAGATAGTAATTTTTCGAACCTATCTGCAAGTAGGTGATATCACTACACCATACTTTATCTACATCTATCGTTAGCAGTGAGTTGAGCAGATATGAGCGTGGGCCTTCTTTGCGTTTTGCCGGTGCGCTCGTTTTGGGATGTCGATAGATGGTTTTTATCCTCATCCCCTTGCGAATGCGTGCAATTTTTTTTGCTCCTATCTTTATGCCATAATGGCGTTCAACCATATCAGGAAGTTTTCTCAATCCAAGACATGGGTCTTTGATGTAGAGCTCATTGAGAGCTTTTTCTATAGGTGTTTCATCGGCTTTTGCTCGAGGTTTGTAGTATGTGCCGCTACGATGTAAGCCCAGCAGCTCACATTGCCTTTTGCGGGGCAGCTCACTGTTCTCTTCATCTAGGAGCTGGCGTCTCAAGGCTAAAGACCCAGCTCCTTGGATTTTTTTGTGAGCCACTCCAGTTCCAGTTCTCGTTTACATAACAGGCTCTTGAGTAGCTCATTTTGTTCCTCCAAGGCTTTTTTGCGGCTTTTGCTACGCTTGAAGATTTGAGATACCCCCTCCTGTGCTTGTTTCTTCCATTGGCGCACCAGCTCGGGACTGATGTTGTTCTCGGACGCTATTTGCTGGAGCGTCTTTTCCCCTTTCAGGGCTTCGAGTGATACTTTCTCTTTCAGGGCAGCACTATAGCGCCCTCTCTTGTGAATTTTGGTCATGTTGATGAGTGTGTTGTGTTTTTTTGAGCATATTCTACACTCATCCGGACTTTTGCGCAAGCTTAGCAGAATTAGCTCTGTGTCCTAAATTCGGGGGCAGCATACTGCAAGGGGCATTGGCGGTGTAAGCAACTATGCCTGTAAATAGCGCAGGATGTCAGCCACATGCGGAATCTTGGCGCTGTACGTTATTTATCAGTAGCAGACTTATGACGAGTACAATGGGGAAGGCCGCGGCGACAAGGAGCCCGGTTTTCAAGTCACCTCCGGCAAGCTCGGAGATGTAGCCGACCATTGTAGGGCTCAAAGTGGCACCGAGATCTCCGGCTAGGGCGAGGAAGGCAAACATGGCGGTGCCGCCGAGCGGACATTTTCGAGCTGAGAAGCTGAGAGTACCCGGCCACATGATGCCAACAGCGAGCCCGCAAATGGCGCAGCCCGCCAGCCCCATGGCAGGATGCGGAGCCAACGCGGCTGCAAAGTAGCACAGGCTGCACAGGGCTCCTGAGATGAGCATTGTTTTTGACAGATTAAGCTGCGAGCTCATCTTGCCATACAACAAACGAGATATGCCCATAAAGGCGGCAAAGAGGCAAGGTCCGGCCAAATCGCCTATGACCTTCGATACTCCCAACGCAGATTCGGTGAAGGCGGAAGACCATTGCGCCATGGTTGCCTCGGAGGCTCCGGCGCAGGTCATGAGAAGGATGAGCAGCCAGAAAAGCCGTGATCTAAGCAGTTCGTGCGTGGAATTACCATCTGGGCTTACCGGAAGACGTTCGATGGGGCAGGTCAGGAAATTGAAGGTGTTGACGAAGGGGATAACGGCCCAGAGAAGCGCGAGAACTTTCCAGTTCTCTACGCCGAAGAGGGCAAAGAAGAGCGTGGACCCGAGGATGACGGCTACTGCACCCCAGCAGTAGAAGGAATGCAGTAGGCTCATCATGCCATCCTTATTTTTGAAGGGACAGGCCTCCACCACAGGGCTTACCAGAACTTCGATGAGCCCGCTGCCGATGGCATAGAGAATAACAGATATGACTATGCCCGGGAATGGCTCAGAAAGCAGGTCCGGCAGTATGACCAACAGCACGAGACCGAGGGCGGAAATGACTTGCGAGATGGTTATGCAGGTGCGGTAGCCGATTTTATCTGCATACTTTGTTGCGGCCAGGTCAACAAAAAGCTGGGTCAGGTAAAAGGTGAAGGGGATGAGCGCTATTTGTTCCAGCGAGACTTTGTATATGTTCTTGAAGGTCAGGAAAAGGAGTGGTGCGAAATTCGCGGTGATGGCTTGTGTGACAAATCCGAGGTAACAAGCGAGAAGCGTTTTATTGTAATTCTTTTCCTTGTACATCGTGATCGGGTATTTTTCTTGCGGATGGCAAAAGAGCACCCCCTCCTGATGCTGCTCAGGAGGGGGCGAAAATATAGAGCGTAGGTTATTGCATGTCGCAAATGCCCTCCATCGCGACTACATCAAATGGTTTGATTGTGATTTCGATGGGTTGGTCTACATCTATGGCTGCGTCCATGATGGGCAGTCGCGTCTGGTCTGCAAAGGAGCTGCGAAGGGTCACTTTTCCCTTGACTGTCGGCGGGACATCCAAGATTTCCCGCAGGGTGCATTTGAGCGTTTTCTCATGCTTGGACGAATTGCGCAGCGAAAGGGTACATTTATTCATGTTCCAAGCGGCCCACCCATAAATGTCACCATCCTGCTTTTTCTTATCCCAGGGATTACCTCCGACCCAGTGCGTATCGGCCAGCACATCGCTGTTGCGGCGGATCCATGCGATACATTGTGCGAGTTCATCCCACAACTGACCATTATTCTGAGCCAAAATGACTGCATCTGCATAGATTTCCTGCAAACCGGAACCGCTGGTGAATGAGGCTCTCATCTCTTTCACACAGTTGGCTGGATCTTTGCTCATGATTCGGGGCGGTCCATTATGGGTAAGGATGGTGCCATGCGTCATGATGGCGTTGATGGGCATGAGGGGAGCCCCCTGAACAAAGACCTCATGAACAAGTCTGTCGCGGTATGTCATCCACTTGTCGCGGGCGTCTCCCATGGTGCCGATTTGGTCAAAGTCATTTTCCTGTCGCCAGACGGAGTCTGCATGCAGGAACCAGAAGGGACTGGCCCATGTGCCTACGGTTGTGTTCAGGTAGATGTCCGGTCGAGCTTTACGCAGTTCGGCTAGTACGCGAAGAATACCCTCCGCGTCTTCCAGCGCACCCGGCCCCTTGGCATGGAATTTGGTTGAAATGCCATCGAACTTGAAGTAGCGCATATCGTAGTTTTCCACCATGTATTTGCAACGTTCGACAAAAGCATTGAAATAAATGGGATTGGAAAGCTCGAAGCTGGAGATTTGGTTGTGCGGATGCGTGGTATTCCAATATGCTATGCGCATGGTTTTGGAACGGCCGTAGCCACCCACAGGTCCAAGCCAAGTGCCGAGGCCGCAATCCATGGATGTTGCCACTTTGTTGATTTCTGCAAAGCCATTGGGGAATCCGATATGGAAATCCCAGAGGCTGTTGAAATCATCCCAGCCATCATCGATCATGTATACGTCGAGCGTAACACCACGCTTTTCGTGTAGTTCACGTTTCCATTCATTGATGACGTCCAGAGATATTTTTTCAGTGGTTCGCTTGAGCGGATCGCTGTAGTCGTGACGTGTAATGCCGATCTCATACCAGTCGTTGTAATGCACCATGGTGCGGTATGGTACAGGACGTTCTCTCTCGATGTAGGACAAAAGGGAACGGCGCTGTTGTCCCGGGGCAAACAATCCAATCACGGAGTTGACCTGCCACGGGGTAAGCGGCGTCAGGTTCGTCTTTCTGATCCAAGTTCCCTTCACGAGGTTTTCCGGTATGGCATCGGCTTCTTTCTCGTCCGGGTAGGCTGTCGGGAGCGAAAGAGCAATGCGACCGCTACTGGTTACAGGTTCGGTTTGTTTCTCTACCCAGTAGCGCAGATGGTATGTTCCCGCCACAGGAACAAGCACGCGATATTCCGAGGCTACGGATTTATTACCGGTGAACCCGGGATGAATATCCTCCGATACGACTTGCCCTGTAGTTGTAACCAATTGAACAGCAACGATGTTGAGTCTGTTGTTGCCGTTTTCGTATTTGAAATCGATGACGCAATCACCGGGCTTGGTAAATTTGACGGCACCTTCGGCGACAAGCAAATCCCGGACGATCGGCCCCATTTTGGCATCATATTTATTGCCGTAAACTTCTGCAAAGCCGGTTGGAACCGCAAAAACACTTCCAAACATCTCCGGGGTCCATCCTTCAGCATTCCAGGCGTCTTTGCCGGAGCTGCCGTGCGCCCCTACTGTCATCACTGACATGGGGGTCTCAAGCCCCATGAACAATTTGTCAGTAATGACCAAGGTGCCATGGGTGGTATTACCGGAGATGGTCGGGATTCCGCCGGCCTCAGTCGGCATGACGGAAAGCGGTGTTATTGTGGTGAAAGGTACTAATTCGTTGTCCGTTGAGAGTGTAATTTCCTGCCGGATATAATGAGACCCATCGCGCAGAACTGCTCGCCAATGTACGGAAAATTGCGAATCAGGTGCGGTGAAGACTGCGGATATCGCTTTGCCCGGCAGTTGCTTGGCTATAGTCAGGGAGGTAGGATCCGGCCGGAGCTGTTCGATATTCAGGTCGGAGACCTGCATGGTTGTGGAATCCATTTCTCTCCCATTGGCCAGTTTAAGGGAAAATACCGGACTACCGCCTTGCAGGAGTTGTTCTCCGTCTGCGGTGCTGAATCCACCGAATACAACGCCTTCACCCTGTTGGCTGAAGGAGGCTCTTACCAGCTCATTACCGATGTGGTAGGTTCTATTTGAACTCTCTGTTGTGATATTCGCCTTTCCTGGTGCCACTCCGGGGTACTCTACAGCACTTACGTTTATGCAAAGCGCTGACAGTATGGTTGCTATGAATAGATTGTGGTGCATGAGACTACGTTAGTGATATAACTAACTCGTATACTAGCATAATTTGCGAGAAAAGCAAGGAGCTTTTTCACTGTTATGAACCCGAAACTTTTCTGTTCCGCTCGCCCGTTTAGGAGACGAATAGAGCGATATGAGTTCATACCGAGGGTGAAACGAATTTTCAACATGACGTGATAGAATCTTGACTTTTGGTGCCGAAGCTATTATATGGGCAATGTCGTTGATTGCTGTTGTCTTGGGCAGCGGGGTCGGCGAGATATTTCCCTGATTTTCATCATGAAACTGAGAATAGCTGTTCAATCGAAAGGTCGTCTGAATGAGGATACGATGGCCATTCTGGCAGAGGCCGGTATAAAAGTGAGTTCTTCCAAGCGCACCTTGCTGGTGGCTGCCCGCAAGTTCCCCATGGAGGTGCTCTATCTGCGCGATGATGACATTCCCGAGACTGTGACGGATGGTGTGGCCGACATAGGTGTGGTGGGGCTCAATGAGTACCTTGAGCGTGGGGGCGATGCCGACATAGTGAAGAAGCTCGGCTTTGGTGGTTGTCGCCTGAGTATCGCTGTCCCCAAGGAGTATGAATACACAGGACCGCAGTGGCTGGAAGGTCGGCGCATAGCAACTTCCTATCCTGTTATTCTCCGAAAATGGCTGGAGGAGCAGGGGGTGAATGCCCACATCCACGTCATCACCGGTTCGGTTGAGATTTCCACCGGAATAGGCTTGGCGGATGCCATTTTCGACATCGTGAGCAGCGGTGCTACGCTGGTGAGTAACAATCTCCAGGAGGTCGATGTGGTGCTGGAGAGTGAGGCTGTGCTCATAGCTCACAAAAATCTCTCTGCCGAAAAACGCGAAATCCTTGACAAGCTGCTTTTCCGTATGGAGGCCGTGATGACGGCTGCCGACAAGCGCTATGTGCTGATGAATGCACCCCGTGAGTGTGTGGATGCCATTGTGGCGGAGTTGCCCGGAGTGAAGAGTCCCACCATCATGCCGCTGGCTCAGGAGGGCTGGTGCAGCATACATACTGTTCTGGATGAGGAGTGCTTCTGGGAAATCATAGGTCGCCTGAAGGCAGCGGGTGCGCAGGGCATTCTGGTGCTGCCGATTGAGAAAATGATTCTGTAATCATCCCATACGATTATGTCATTCAAACGAATTATACCCTGTCTGGATGTAAAGGATGGACGCGTGGTCAAGGGGATCAACTTCGTGAACCTGAGAGATGCGGGCGATCCTGTTGAGTTTGCCCGGGCATACTGTGAGCAGGGAGCCGATGAGTTGGTATTCTTGGATATTGCCGCTACGCATGAAGGGCGCAAGACCTTCGCGGATGTGGTGGCGCGGGTTGCCGCTGCCATTTCCATTCCGCTTGCCGTGGGGGGAGGTATCCACGAGCTGTCCGATGTCGCCCGTTTGCTCGATGCCGGTGCCGCGAAAGTGAGCCTGAACTCAGCAGCTCTCCGCAATCCTCAGTTGGTGAGTGATATAGCTGCTCGCTATGGTTCGAGTGTTTGTGTGGCCGCAATTGATGCCCGTCAGGATTCCGATGGCTGGTATTGCTATGTGAATGGGGGGCGTCTGCGCGTGGAGCGCACGCTCTTTGATTGGGCTCGCGAAGTGGCAGACCGAGGTGCCGGCGAGATCCTTTTTACCAGCATGGACCACGATGGCGTGAAACAGGGCTTCCCGAATGAGGCTCTTGCCCGTCTTGCCGATGAGGTGAACATCCCCGTCATTGCCAGTGGCGGTGCCGGTACGATGGATCATTTTGCGGATGCCTTCCTCTTGGGGCGTGCAGATGCCGCGTTGGCTGCCAGCGTGTTCCACTTCGGTGAAGTGCGTATACCCGAGCTCAAGAAGTACCTTTTCGACCGGGGAATTGACGTCCGCCTTTGATTATTACGCGAAAATACGAATATGAATAACAATTCTGAGAAATCCAATTCGGACTCCCCGCTACTCTTTCTGACGGAGCTGCAGGACTTCATCAACAAGCGCCATGAGGAGATGCCCGAGGGCTCGTACACCACTTCTCTTTTCCGTGATGGGGTGAATCGCATGGCACAAAAGGTAGGTGAGGAGGCTTTGGAAGCATGCATCGAGGCTTGCAATGGCACCAATGAACGCCTGCTATATGAGGCATCTGACATGCTCTACCACCTTATCGTCCTTCTGACTTCCAAGGGGCTTCGCATCGAGCAGGTCGTGGAGGAACTGGCCTCGCGCCACAAGCCCGGTTGGAAAAAGCACTGAGTAGCACTCAGCTTCTTTCCTTTGTCCTCCTTGTCGTGGTTGTGCGGCAAGGGGGATTTTTCTTGTATGTCTGTTTTTTTGCTCCGATGAGGTTGTGGGGGCGCAATCCGTGCTTGCTATGATGTTGCTCAGGGTGTAAGATAGGCGCGTAAGATTATGAGCACACTCAGAGATCAGTTGTTCGAGGAAATCCTGCAGGCGCGGCAGCGCGTGTATGCCGTGGGGGATGTTACCCCGCTGCAGCGTCTTAACCTGCCCGGGGTGGAAGTTGTTGTCTATGCCAAGCGAGAGGACCTGGGACCGATCAAGGCCTACAAATGGCGAGGTGCATATAATTGCATGTGTAAGCTAACGGAGGCAGAACGCGGGAAAGGCGTAGTGGCAGCGAGCGCCGGAAATCATGCTCAGGGGGTAGCTCTGGCTGCCCGTCGCTTGGGGTGCAGGGCTCACATCTTCATGCCGAGGTCGACCCCCATCGTTAAGCAGAATGCCGTGAAGAGCCACGGCGGGGAGAACGTGGAGATTGTGCTTACGGGGGATTCGTACGATGCCGCATCCCTTGCTGCTCACGAATTTGCCGAGCAACATCAGCTCACATTTGTTCACCCCTATGATGATCTCGCCACGATGGGAGGTCAGGGAACCCTGGCTGATGAGGTCGTGATGAGTGGGCAGGGGGCATTTGATCGGGTATATCTGCAAATTGGCGGCGGTGGTCTGGCGGCCGGCTGTGCGTGTTGGTTCAAGAAGTTCTGGCCGGAGTGTACCTGTATCGGCGTTGAAGGGACGATGCAGGCCAGCATGAAATTGGCTGTCGAGTCCGGCGAGCGCCGGGTGCTGCCCTATGTTGATGTGTTCTGCGATGGTACGGCAGTACGAGTGGCCGGGAAGAATACCTATGAGCTTTGCCGTGAGCTGCTGGATGAATATGTCACCGTGACGAATGATGAGGTCTGCCAAGCCATTCGCGCCCTCTGGAATGGGTTGCGGGTGGTTCCGGAACCCTCCGGAGCCATGGGCTTGGCGGCTCTTCTCCAGGACTGGGATGCCGGTAAAATCAAGCCCGGCGAGAAGTGCCTGGTGGTGCTTTCCGGTGGCAATATGGACTTCTCGCAGCTGGGAGTGGTGGCCGCCCTCGGGGGCGTGCGCGAGACGAACCGCACCCTGCGCTACCTGCGTATACCCATGGAGACCAAGCGTGGGCAGATTATCAAGTACCTCAAGCACATCCCTGAGGGGGTGCA
This sequence comes from Akkermansia sp., assembly GCA_045545975.1. Taxonomy (GTDB): domain Bacteria; phylum Verrucomicrobiota; class Verrucomicrobiia; order Verrucomicrobiales; family Akkermansiaceae; genus Akkermansia. Next base: position 7,541 of record JAZQCA010000034.1, on the reverse strand, counting down.
GCTCATGGACGTACAGTTCGGGCGTCTGAACGGAGATATTCAACACCCCGTGTTCGGCATACTCGGTACGAAGGAGCAGTTCTCTGAGATCGAGACCGGGCTTGCTGCCCGCGGGCTCGCGGCTGAGGATGTGACGAATGATGACGATGTGCGATTCCGCATGATTTCTTATGACCGGGTACATCTGAGCCACCCTGTGTTCTTCGTCATCGAGTTCCCGGAGCGTCCCGGTGCCTTCCTGGAGTTCATGAGCGGAGTGGGGCGTTATGCGAACCTGTGCTACTTCAACTACAGGTATTCGGGCGAGTCGGTAGGTCGCGCTCTCGTGGGGCTGGAGTTCCTTTCCCTGGAGGATCGGGATGCCTGCCGAGCCTTTGCTGAGACGATGAAGGGCACAACGATTCAGAGCATAAAGGAGATGCCTGATCGAGTGCGCCGCCGCGTGCTTGACAACATGTCCCCCATGGAGAAGTGATGTCGCAGCCGTCGCTCATACTGGCCTCGCAGTCTCCCCGTCGCCGTGAGTTGCTGGGGCGTGTCGGCTTGGAGTTTGCCGTTGTGGTGAAGGAGACGGATGAAGAGATGGATCCCTCCCTCCCGCCGCGGGAGTTGTGCGCGCGCAATGCCGCGGCCAAGGCGCTTGCCGTTGCAGCGGATTATCCGCAGTCCATCGTTGTGGGGGCAGATACATTGGTGTTCATTGATGGTAGCCCTCTCGGAAAACCTGCTGATGAGCAGGAGGCTGTGAACATGCTGCAACGTCTGCAGGGGCGTACCCACTGTGTGTGTACAGCCGTGGCTGTTTGTCTGCCCGGCGGAGAGCGCCGCGACTTCAGTGAGCTGAGTTACGTCACGTTCCGCCCACTGGGCTTGGCGGATATTCGCCGTTATATGGAGCTGGTCAATGTGATGGATAAGGCCGGTGCTTATGCTGTGCAGGAGCACGGCGATCTCATCATCGAGGGAATTGTGGGCGATTACGACAATATAGTCGGTTTGCCTGTTACCCGATTGTTGCAAGTGCTCAGTTACTGAGCCTTGATTTTTACCGGTACGATATCAATGAGGGTGATCTCGGAGGGGACCCCCAGGCGCATGCAGACCGGTGTCCACAGGCTGGTCCCGGCAGAAACGTAGAGCTGCATGTTGCCGACCCGGTAAAGACCGCGGACGTAGCCCCGGTTCTTTCCGGCTACGAGAGATTGCAGTCCGGGGAATTGGCCTCCATGGGTATGCCCGCTGAGCTGTAGCTGTATCCCCAATTCAGCAGCCAGTGGGGCGATCTGTGGCTGGTGAGCCAGCAGTACTGAGGGAGAGGGAGATGAGGCGTTCCGACAGAGCTCCGTAAGCGTCAGCGGAGGACGGCCGGTTCTGTGGCTCATGGGGTCGCGCAGTCCGAGAAGGCGCAGACGTTTGAACTTGCCGTTCCCGGCGGGCAGGCATAGCTCGTGTGCCTGATCATCGATGAAGCGCAGTCCCAGTCCGCTCAGGTAATCCGTCCAGTTTTTGCCGTCTCTGTTCCAGAAATAGTCATGATTTCCGGTAACGGCGAATACCCCCATGGGGGCATTCAGTTCTGCAAGTGGTTGCAGGGCATAACCACAATCTTGCACCGTACCATCAGCAAAATCTCCGGTTATGACGACGATGTCCGGCGCCAGCTCATTAGTGCGGCGCACGATGTCGCGGTAAAAATCTGCATCCTTGGTGCTGTCGGCGTGCAGGTCCGTCAACTGTACCAGTCGGACAGGTGCAGCATCCTCCGCCCGGACAGGTAGTTCCAATGTGAGGTGGTGAACTTCCGGAGCCCTCACCCCGCACCAAGTCCCCCAGCCGGTCAGGGCGAGGGAGAGGATCAACATGCCGACGTTCGTCAGCATACTCAGCCTGTGCCATCGTACAGCGGGTTTGCGGTGCAATAGCCACAGCAGCAGATAGAGAGGTAGGCGTACAATGTCCGCCGCAAGGAGTAGCAGGCTGAAGCACATGACGGCACAAAACAGCCAGCTGCCGCTCCATATCATCCAAGCCGGGAGTACGGGCGAGAAAAAATTCTCACCCTCAATGAAATACAGAAGGTGGAATTTACCGGCTGCCGCAACGACTGCCAGAGCAAGCAGCGCTTTGATATACCACTTGCTCTTCAGGGGGAGCACAGCCCGAATGATGACGTAGAGTGCTGCGGACAGGGTGAGCAGGGTCAGGTATAGAATCATGGTCGGACGTGGCGCTCAGTATAGTCACTTGATTACAGGATGTCAAGAGCATATCGTGCTTGCAATAATGAGCACTTTCTGGTAGAATGCCCCATATGAAATTTCTGATCACAGCCGGTCCTACTCGCGAGGCTATCGACCCTGTGCGCTACCTTACCAATCGTTCCTCGGGGCGGATGGGCTATGCTCTTGCCGGAGCCGCTCGTCACGAGGGGCACGAAGTTCTGCTCATTTCCGGTCCGACGAATCTGGATGTCCCCGCCGGGGTGGACTTTATCCAGGTGGAGAGTGCTCAGCAGATGTACGAGGCCGTGCGCGATTTGTGCCGGGGTGTGGATGTCGCAATTCTTTGTGCCGCAGTAGCCGATTATCGCCCTGTTGAGGTGGCAGAGCAGAAAATCAAGAAAACCGGCGAGCGCTTGCTGTTGGAACTGGAGCGTACGCCCGATATCCTGGGGAGCATGCGCACGGACTTCGGCTTCGAGGGGCGCTTGATCGGTTTTGCTGCCGAGACTCAGAACATCATCTCTTACGCCCGAGGTAAGCTGGAGCGTAAAAAGTGTGATTTCATCGTGGCCAATGATGTGTCGCAGCCCGGCATAGGCTTCGATTCCCGAGAGAATGCTGTTGTGCTGGTTTACCCGGATCATGAGGTGTACCTCGAGAGGGATACCAAGGAGCATATCGCCATGCAGGTTGTTGATTACGCTACCATAGTATCATGACCGTCACCATGGAAATGCTCGGCTGGAATGCCGAACTTGCCGCTGCTTTCGCGGCTCTGGAGCACCCGGAGTGGTACCCGGCGCGCATTATCCGCGAAACAAAAATCAACTTCACGGTCATAGCCCGTGGAAAAGGCGATCATGAAGTCGTGCTCAGTGGCAAAGTGTGGCACGATGCCGTGAGCGATGCCGACCTTCCAACGATCGGAGATTGGGTGGCGGTAGATCCCGGCCAGGGAAAAGATCTGCCCGTTATCCGCGCCATGTTGCCGCGCCGTAATCGTTTCTCCCGCAAGGCTCCCGGTAAGAGTTGCGCGGAGCAAGTCATCGGCACGAATGTTGATATGGTCGTGGTGGTAACGGATGCCGACGGCGACTACAACCTGCGCCGCATAGAGCGTTATCTCACCCTCATCCGCAAGTGCGGAGCTCGGCCTGTGGTGCTTATCAACAAGGCTGATGTGACTTCTGCGGAGCAGATGGAGCAGGCCTGCGCTGAGGTGGCTGCCTTGGGGGTGGAGGTCTACCCCATCGTGGCTCGCTGGAAGAAAGGCTATCCCAAGTATCTCCGTCGCGTACCCAAGGGAACCACTATCACCATTGTCGGTTCCTCCGGCGTGGGGAAAAGCACGTTCGTGAACTCGTTGTTGGGTGATGAGTGGCTGGAGACCGGAGCCGTGAATGAAGTGACCGGCAAGGGACGCCATACAACCGTTGCCCGTGAGCTGGTCGTGTTGCCGGGCGGTGGAGTGCTCATCGACAATCCCGGTATGCGGGAAATCCAGATGTGGACAGACAGCGCCACGCTGCGTGCTCAGTTTGAAGATCTTTCCCGGCTTGCTTGCGAATGTCGATTTGCCGATTGCTCGCACCGGCGTGACAGCGGTTGTGCCATTCGCGCGGCTCTCGATAACGGCACACTCTCTCTCGAGCGCTATGAGCATTTCCTCAACCTCGATGCCGAGATCGCTGAGCTGGAGCGTCGCTCTGCCAAGCGACAGATGACACTCGAGCGCGTCGAACGCCGTAAAAAACGCCATACGATGCGTAATCGTGACGATCGTGAGGAGTTACGGCGTGATCTGCACCCGAACCGGCGGCAGTTTCATTGATCTGCCGGATTGGAGGAAATACCTGTTTCTCCGTCTTAATCCCGGGGCGCCACTTGTCTACCCGGTTAACTTATGCTACCCCGGGATGTTCAAAAACAAAAAAAAGTAAAAAAAGTGAACATGGGAACTTGAAAAGTTCTGCATGTTATGGTAGTATATAACCATGGACGCCCTGCGTGCCGGGCTCGTAGTGTACCCCGGCATTGCGGTGTCAAACGTCAGAAAGCTCGTCAAATGTTAAGTCCAGCTCTTAATCCCGATCGCGCCACTCTCAACTTCCTCAACGCCTATTCCGAGGAAGTGCGTAACGAAGGTGAAAAGCTCCAGAAAGACGGAGCCGTTACGCAGATCTTCGGTAACCACCTTTTCATTCAGGGAAGGGTGGAGACCCGTCATGGCATTTTCCGTACCAGCCTGCGCTTGCAGGGAAATCGCTGGTTCGGCTCGTCCACCGCTGAGGATGAGAGTGTTGCCGGAGCATGCCTCATTGCCACCATGATTGAGCGCATGTACCGTGGAACCAGCATGCCCGAGAGTCCCAATGAGCTCAATGAGATCCCACTTACTGACGTTCTGGAGGAAAAGCTCGATCGTGACCTCGATCAGAAGGAGGTAGACTTTGTTACCAAGCTGGAGAAACGTTATCGCCGCTTCGCCATCGAACAGGAAATTCACGACCATGACCTCGTGCGCCTCAATCCCCGCTGGGATATCACCGGGTACGAGGCTCTCGATTTGTGGCCTCAGCCGCCCCGCAACATCCTCGAATTCTGGAACTACATCGCATATGCTTTCACCAAGAAACGCATCAGCTATCCGGAGTTCATGAACGTGGTGACGGATCTGGAGAAGGTTCAGCGCCGAATCAGTGAGTGGGAGCGTGAGAAGGAGATTGGTACTTGGTATGAGCGCATTCAGAGCGTGAACGAACGCCCGCCGCAGCCGCCGCGCCATGCCATGCACATGCGCCTGGTCTCCACGATCAACGAGGCCCGCTTCGAGTACCGTTACTCCGACAAGGACGACTGGACCCCCATCCGTGAGCGAGGTCAGCTGGACGGACTGCTGGCAGAATTCTTGCACGGGGCGCTCAAGACGGATCCTCAGACCGACATCCTGCTCAACGTGCTGCGCGACTACGCCGATCGAGAAGAAGCCGTCATTCTTGATCTTGATAGTGAGGCCGCCTGCTGCGTGATGAACCGACTCTTCCACCAGCCCGCTCTCAAGGGGTATCTGGTGAACCTCGATGAGTGTTATTTCAAAGTGGTGAAGGAGCCGCTGAAGTGGATTTGCATAGACGATCCCATCGTGCCGGATTGCTATGGTTTGCAGCTGGTTACCGCAGCCGGAGTACATGTTACCCACTCCGTGCGCCAGCTGCCCGGTCAGGTGGAGCTCTACCAGTCGGACGAGACTGTGTTCCCCGGACCTCCCCGCTGGTTGGAGAGTACGGAAGTTGAGCCGCGCTACTCCATCCCGAAGTCCGTGATTGACAGTCTGGATGGTGTGGAGTTCCTGCGTAAGATCGGTGCCACGCTGCCGCCCAGCATGGAGGAGCGTGTGATCGACATTGAGATGAAACCCACCTTCAGCATGAAGATTGTGCGTGGTCTGACCAGTGCAGATACCGAGCACGTCCTGCTGGAAGTAACGGCTCAGGATGATCCGGGGCGCCGCCGCGAGCGCTTGGGCAAGGACGATTGGGAACTTGTCGAGCAGGTACCTGTGAAGGATCGCACCCTGCTGCGCTTCATCCGTGACTATCTCTACCCCATCCCCGGCTTGCTGGAAGAGATGAGCTTCACCTACGACGGCCCTCTGGCTGCGTTCAAGAGCCGCATCACCAAGCAGTTCCCGGAGAAATTCGCTGAATGGGCCAAGACAATCCCCGAGAGCATCAACGTGGAGATGGACGACAACCTCAAGTCTCTGCTGGCAGATCCCGTTGCCGCGGCCATTCGCTTTGAGGTCGTCAATCAGGAAATTGACTGGTTCGACCTCCGCGTGGTTATTGATGTGGAAGGAGTCACACTTACCAAGGAGCAGATCCGCGCCCTCGTTTCCGCCCGAGGTGGCTATGTCCGTATGGATGATGGTCGTTGGATGCGACTGGAAATCAAACTCGATGATGCTCAGCGAGAGGCTGTCACCAAGCTGGGGTTGGATCCCTTCGATCTCTCCGGCGAGACCCACCGCATGCACGCTCTTCAGTTGGCCGATCCCCGAGCGGCAGAAGTGTTCGATCCCAAGGCTTGGCAGAAGATCAAGGAACGTACCGCCGAGATTAAGATAGATGTGAAGCCGGATGTGCCGGAAACGTTGCAGGCGACTCTGCGTCCTTACCAGATTGAAGGTTTCCATTTCCTTGCATATCTGGCGGTCAATGGCTTCGGTGGTATTCTGGCCGACGATATGGGCTTGGGCAAGACCATCCAGTCCATCACCTACGTCCTGTGGTTGCGCGAGGACTACTTGCGCCGCAATAAGCAGGGCCGCAAGAAAGTGGCCATTCCCCCCGTGCTCATCGTTTGTCCCAAGTCCGTGTTGGACGTGTGGGCAAGCGAGACGGAGAAGTTCGCGCCCGGAGTGCGAGTGCTGGTCATTCGCAACAAGGAGCAGGCCGATGTCGAGGAGATTCAGGCCAACTACGACATGGTTGTGATCAACTATGCTCAGTTGCGTGTCTGCGGTGAGCAGGTGAATGCCATTAAGTGGCTGACAGTTATCCTCGATGAAGGTCAGCAGATCAAGAACCCGGACTCCAAGGCGGCCAAGTCAGCCCGTGAGCTTACCGCCTATAACCGACTGGTGCTTTCCGGTACACCTATCGAAAACCGCCTGCTGGATATGTGGTCGCTCATGGCTTTCGCCATGCCTGGCGTGCTGGGCAGCCGCGCCTATTTCAAGAAGCGTTTCGACAAGCGCAAGGATTCCCAGAGCCAGAACCGCCTGGCCGCGCGTCTCAAGCCCTTCCTGCTGCGCCGCACCAAGCAGCAGGTGGCCAAGGACCTGCCGCCGCGCACCGAGGAGGAGGTGTACGCCAAGATGGAGGGCATTCAGCGCCAGCTGTACAAGGCCGAGCTGCGCCGCATCCAGAAAGCCCTTCTCGGGGTGGACTCCGACGAATCGGTGAAGAAGAACTCCTTTGCCATTCTGCAGGGGCTCATGCGCCTGCGCCAGATATGCTGCCACCCGGGTCTGGTGGATCCCAAGTATGCCAAGGAGGACAGCGCCAAGCTCACCGCGCTCTTCTACCTGCTCGACCAGCTGCGTGAGGAAGGGCACAAGGTGCTGGTGTTCTCACAGTTCGTATCCATGCTCGAGATTATCAAGGGCAAGCTGGAGGAGAACAATCACCCGTATAACTACCTTACTGGTCAGACCAAGGACCGCAAGGCTGAGATTGAGAAGTTCCAGACCACCAAGGAACCCAGTGTGTTCCTGCTGTCGCTCAAGGCAGGTGGTGCCGGTCTTAACCTTACCTC
>JAZQCA010000033.1:0-40195 GCA_045545975.1 Akkermansia sp. | reverse complement strand
GTGAAACGGGCGACATACCCATAGCGAGGCGGTGGAGCACTCCACGCGGTAGCGTGGGGTGCGGAACCCCTCGTAAGAATAAAAAAGGTAATTGGAACCCGTGAAACGGGTGACAGCCTGTCACGGCGTAGGGCGTAAGCCCGAAGACGTAAAACGGTTGCATATCATAGAGCTGCGCCTTCTGCCACCCGTTTCAGGGGTTCCATGTTTTTTATTACCAAACGAGGGGCTTACGCCCCTCGCTATGGATATGTCGCCCACTAACGTGGGCTATAAATTCCGCTCGCCTACGGCTCGCAAACTAATCGCCAAAGATTCCAATTTGTCCGTCACCACCAATACGGATAACACAACAATCTTTAATTGCCTCATCAATAATTTTCAGCGAGATGATTATCTTTCTTCATTCATCGTCTATTATTAATTACTGAACTCCAGTAATTAACCCCAGTACCTTCACACCCCGCACATGTATAGATACCGCCGAACTTACCTTCGCCATTGCAACCTACACAAGGGGTATGTTCACCACTTCCGGAACAACTCACACACCTTTTGTTCTCGAAGGTCCCTGTTCCACGGCAAACAACACAATCTCTTCCCAGAACGATATCGCTATCGTGTGAATGCGAACTTGAGCCGGAACTAGAACTACCGCTACTGCTGCTCTTGGTACCTCGCGATGCAATATAGAGAGCACAATAGGTGACAACCAGTGCATTCTCCACACATGTTACCGGAAGATCCACACACAGCCAATCAAGCACACCGGCAGAATACAGCCAAAATGCATTAGGCGACTTGTAACGCCAAGTTTCAGTATATTCACCCGGCTTTCGCACTATTGGCATCTTTATCGTATCGTCGGAATATTTAACCCATCCGCCGTATGATACGCGATCCATGTAGGAAGGGGTTTGCGGACCATTCGCCTTACCTGCCAAATACATGGCAAAATCCTTCGGAATCTTATACATATCCACTTCGCCTTTTCTCTGCATCGTAGAAGCTGATTCATTCTTTTGCGAAAAAGCCGAATACTGAGTTTGAACAGGTTTACCTACTCGGTAACGTGGCAGTTCGATGTAGTAATCGCCATCGCTATCTTGATAAACCACCTGACTTCCATCTGTTCTCACGTCAGTAGTAGTCGAACCTGCCCTATAAGAGGCCTGGTCGAAAATATGCCCGGCAGAATTGAAATAACAACTGTTCATTAATAATGAGCAGCTCAAAGCCCCGGCTACCAAATAGTTCTTTTTCATCATCCACTTAATTTCTAACATTAAAACTGGTGAGAATCATATTCCATGACTCCCTTACACAAGACGGATTCTACAGCATTCCGAATGCTGTACTTGGGCTAAGTATATGAAATTAAACATTTTTTGCAATTTTATCATCGAGGGAGTGGGGGGAGTGGGCGAGAGCCTGGTCGGATATATGTTAATTTTTTTCAAGTTGTTACGACTTTAAGCTTGCATCAGCATTCGGAATGCAGTAAGAGACAAAACGAACAAGAGCATCATTAGCAACTGCCGCTCTGCGAACAAAACAGCAAAACGATTAATAATCAACGATAAACAAAAGCAATTAACCGAAGCGAGCTCCCGCCCCATCCAAATGCAGGAAAAATGCCGAATACGGGTCGGGTGGCATTTATTCCTGTCAGTGAGCTCCGGGAAGTTTGACTTTTCAGGCATAGTCTGGCATAATTCCGGGCAGATATGGCAGAGGTAAGCAGCTACATATTCTTCGGCAGCGATGAGGGAGCAGCCAGTACGGCTGCTGCCAAGTGTGCCGCCCAGCTCTCCGCCGGCGGTGACGGCTGGGGCGATGAGACGATTGATGGCTCTGCCGCCACGGCAGATGAAGCCGTGGAGCTCATTCGTCGGGCTATCTCGGGGCTGCAGATGATGAATATGTTCGGCGGTCGCAAAGTGATATGGCTCAAGGGGGTAAACTTCCTGGCCGATACCCCCTCCGGCGCCCGCAGCGAAGCCGTACAGGAGGCCATGGAGGATCTTCTTGCCGTGCTGGGTAACATGCCGGCGGAAACATTTTTCGTGCTCAGCAGTGCGGAGATGGACAAGCGGCGCTCCTTCTTCAAGAAGCTCGGCAATGTAGCGGAGCTCAAGGAGTTCTCCAAAATCGACATATCGAAACCGGGCTGGGAAAGTGAAGTGGCAGCCCTTACGCTGCGCATGGCGAAACCACTCGGGCTCAGTTTTGACAATGCCGCGCTGGATCTCTTCGTACACCGGGTGAACGAGAGCACACGCCAGATCGGCAATGAGCTCAGCAAGCTGGATGTCTACCTCGGACCGGAGCGCCGCAGTGTGAGTGTGCAGGATGTGGATCTGATGGTTGCGGTGTCGCGCAATGGGGTGATTTTTGAGATTTCACGCGCCATCGAGCAGAGCGACTGCCGCCTGGCAGTCAGGCTCATCAACGAGCAGCTCGAACATGGAGAGGCCGCAGTCACCATCATGCGTGCCGCCATCGTGCCAACCATTCGCAATCGCTTCTGCGCCCGTCTGCTCATAGAGGCTTTCGGGATAGAGGCGAACAATTACCGCCATTTCGAGGCGGCTCTCAACAAATTACTGCCCTCCGACCGCAAGCTGCTGCCACTCAAGAAAGACGGCACACCGAACGCCTACGCCCTCTTCAATGCGGCTCGCACCTGTGGCAAACTGACTCTCGCCAAGGCTCGCCGCGACCTGCAGGCCTGTGCAACAGCCGACCGCCAGCTGGTCTCCACCCAGCTCGATGACCGGGACATCCTGCACAAGCTCGTAGTCACCCTTACTGCGTGATGGGACGGCATGCTACTGATCTGCCGGGGAGCGGTCATTCAGCTCACACAGCCCCCAGAGTGGCGCGGTACTCCCGACGAGCGCGGGAAATCTGCTCCTCCGTTGCACCCAGCGAGCGCAGAAGGTTGGCGCTGAGGGTAAGAGCGACTTCCTCCTCGCCGGAGACCACATTGTGAGCCCCCTCCAGGCGCATGCTGTGCGCTTGCTGCATGTAAGCGGTATGAGCCATGACCTCGATGGAGGGGTTGAGTGCTCGTGCGGAAGCTGCGATCTCGCGGGCGGGGGCGCCTACTGCCGTCACGATGATGGCGCGCGCAGCCTCCGCACCGGCCAGGCGCAGGATCGTACGCAAACGGGCATCGCCATGCATGGCGGGGTAGCCGAGGGCGTTCAGCCGAGCAACGGTGTCGATATTCATTTCAAGGACGACAACCTCGATATCATACTCGCGCAGAATCCTGGTGATGATCTCGCCGCAGGGACCATAGCCAACGACGATCACGCGATCATGCTCCTCAGAGATCGGCGGCAGGGAGGAATTGTCCGCAACGGCCACACCGATGCCGCGCTCTTCCATCTGACGGATGAGGGCCGGCACATGGCGAAAGAGCAGCACATTGACCGTGATGGTGATGATGGCCACACCGGTGATGATGTTCACCGCGCTCTGCGGCAGAAGACCGAAACGCTCCCCTGCGACCATGGCAGCCAGAATGAAGGAGAACTCGCCAATCTGAGAGAGAGATGTTCCCACGACCACCCCCAAGCTGCCGGGGCGCCTCAGCAAACGGATGACGGCATAGGCACTCAGCGGCTTCCACAACAATGTGAGCAAGAGTGTACCCAGGGCAAGTTCCCAATGAGCCAGAATGCCCATGAAGTCAAACCCCATCCCGACCGATACGAAGAAGAGCACGGCAAAGGCATCGCGCATGGGCAGGGCATCTGCCGCGGCACGGCTGGCAAACTTGCTCTGCCCTACTACCATGCCTGACAGGAAGGCACCGAACACCATACTGGCGTTGAACACTTCGGCAGAAAGCACGGCTACTCCCAGAGCAATGGTGAGAACCGCCAGGGTGAAGAGCTCATTGGAGTTGTTGCGAGCGATGAAGGTGAGCACACGGGAGATGAGGTGCTTGCCCACAAAGGAGATGCAGAACACCATGAGCGCAAGTTTCCACACCATACCCCACAGGGCGCCTCCCAGTCCATCGGCACAGAACTGTGCCTTCCCTCCCCCTTCCGGTAAGATGAACACCGCCGGCAACAGCACCAGCAGAACAATGGTGAAGATGTCCTCCATCACCAGCCAGCCCACCGCTGTATGCCCCGAGGGTGTATGCAGCAGGCGGTTGTCCTCGAGCACTCGGGTAAGTACCACCGTACTGCTCACGCACACACACATGCCGAACAGCAGCGCCGCCACCCAGTCCGCACCGGGAACCAGCCACCAGTACACCACCGCCCCGCTACCCGTCCAAAGCGACATGCAGATCAGGGAGCCCGGAACCGCCACCTTCCGTACGGAAAGCAGATCCTTGAAGTGGAAGTGCAGCCCCACGCCAAACAGCAGCAGAACCTCTCCTATACCGGCAAACTCATGCATGACCTCACCGGGATCATCCGTCAGCCCCCACCACGGCTGACCTACCAGCATGCCCGCCAGCAAGTACCCCACCAGCGGCGAAAGCTTAAGGCGCTGCGCCACCATCCCCATGATCAACGCCAGTACCAATCCCAATGCCAATGTCGCTATCATTTTTTATCTATCTTTTTTGTATGATTTATTATCCGAACTGTACGATGAGACTCCGTCATTCGCTCCCGAGGTCAGGCCAGCACGCGAGCCCAGAGCACCTTGAGATAACGCCCTTCCGGGTAGGTGGAAAGGAACGGATGATCCCAGCCGGGACCGGTCATCTCAAGAATCTGCAATCGGCGTCCGAGCCGCTGAGCAGCCTTGATGACGGTTTTCTCAAACTCGGAGGGGCTCACGAGCCCCGAACAGGAGCAGGTAACGAACAGTCCACCCCTGCGCACGCACTGCAGGCCGAGCATGTTCAGGTCATGGTACTTGCGCAGACCTTCCTCCTTCTCTTCGTCACGACCGAGCACGAACTTGGGAGGATCGAGCAGCACAACATCGAACTGCTTGCCATTGCGAACCATCTGACGGGCATAGACGAAGGCATCTGCATGCACGAAATCAATTCTCAAGGGACCGGCGGCGGAGTTGATGTTGGCGTTGCGCTTTGCCATGAGAATAGCCTTCTCATCAAGATCCACGGCCGTGACTTCCTTTGCGCGACCGTGCAACTTGGCATGAATGGAAAATCCACCCGAGTAGCAGCACAGGTCAAGCATGGACTTACCCTCCACCAAGCGGGAGAGCTTCAGTCGATTATCACGTTGGTCGCAGAAGAAGCCGGTCTTGTGCCCTTGGGCAAAATCAACCTCGAAGTTCACCCCGTTCTCCACAATCCGCACCCGGTGTACAGGCTCACTGGGCGGAGCCGTGCCGGGATCTATTCCCTCCATACGAGCGATGGATTCATCCACCGAGATGACATGGCGAGAAGTACCGCAGAGCTTGTGCAGCAGGGGCAACCACTTGTCCAAGCGCTGCCACACACCAAGGGTTGTCACCTCCAGACTCAGCACATCGCCATAGCGGTCGGCTATCAGCCCGCCCAGCCCATCGGAATCTCCATGGATGATCCGGTAGGCTGAGGTGGTGGCATCCAACCCGCAATCATCGCGCCGCCAGCTGACAGCACGGCGAAGGGCATTCTCGAGGTATGCCTCCGTCAGCACCTCGGGTCCGTGGTAAAGCATGCGCAGCGGGGTACGGCTGCGGGGATTCCAGAACCCACCGCCGAAAAGCTCACCGTTCTTGTCGTACACATTGATGAGCCCCCCCGCCACGGCATCCGGGCTGACGGCACCCAGCATGCGCGGGAATACGGCCGGATTGTAGGTGAAATACTTCAGCTGCACCCAGGGGCGTACCCAGTTTTCACTACCCTCCGGAGCCTCGACAGGCTTGGCAGGGCGCGGGGTGGAGCTGCCTGCGGCGGGACGAGAAGATCTGTCGCTGTAGCGGGGCTTGCGATCCGGGGAGCTGTGGTAGGGCCTCTTCTGCTGCATGGCACCAGTTTACACGCACGCGCGTAGAATGTCAATCTCGCAGTACGGCAAGCCTGCTCTATCCCGAGAGGAATGCAGGACGAGAGGCACAGGGTGAGCACCGAAGAGGGGGATCAGTCGTTGCGAACTCGCGAGCGGGGCGAGAGAACGATGGGAACTCCGGCCGCCTTGATCCTGGAGCGGATCGTATTGCGCAGGTACTGGGCGTAACTGTCGGTGAGCAGGCGCTTATCGTTGACAAACAGAACGTAGGTCGGGACGGGGATGGTAGTGTACTTCTCGTTGACGGCAGTGGTGGCGTAGAAGAGCTTGAGGCGCTTGCGCAGCACGCGGTGCTGTCCGGGAGGGTTCATCTCCATGGCTCGCTGCAACAGGCGGTTGAGCTCGCCGGTGCCGGGCATGTTCAGTGCCTCCTGGCGCACGCGGGCGATGGATTTGAAAATACCGGGCATGCCCTCACCAAGCTTGGCGGAGACGATGGCAATGGGAGCATAATCGAGGAAGAAGAGGTTTTCCCTGATATGCTCCTTTACGGCTTCCTTCCGTGCGGAGAGAGGAGCCTCGGCACAGTAGAGGTCAAACTTGTTGACGACGATGATGCAGGGCTTGCTCTCCTTGGCAATGATGGAGCCTATGCGCCTGTCCTGCTGGGTGACACCGGCAGCCATGTCGATGACGAGCAGGCAGATGTCGGAGCGGCGGATGGCTTTCTCGCTGCGCATGGCGGAGAATACCTCGACGGAAGTATCGCGGCGGGAGCGGGGGCGCATGCCGGCGGTGTCGATGAGGACGTAAGGCTGCTCCTCGCGGGTGTAGGGGATGTCGATGGCATCTCTCGTGGTACCGGCAACGGAGGAGACAATGGTGCGCTTGTCGTTGAGGATGGCGTTCACGAGGGAAGATTTGCCGGCATTCGGGCGACCGACGATGGCCACACGGATGGGGGAATCGGCGGTGACTTCCTCACGATCCGGCTCTTCCTCAGGTGTGGCATCGGCATCCGCCTCAGCCTTCACCGGGGTGGCGCCGAGGGCTTTCAGATGGCGGTTGAGCTTATCAGCCAGCTGGGGGAACCCGCGACCATGAGCCGCAGAGGTAAAGACGTAATCGGAGAAGCCGAGCTCGGCAAATTCCCCGAGGTTGAGCTCCTGCTTGTCGGTGTCGGCCTTGTTGAGCACGAGCATGACGGGAACATCGGCCTTGTGAAGCTGAACGGCAATGTTGCGGTCGATGGGGGTGAGGTGATCGCGACAGTCGCAGACGAACATGATGAGATCGGCGGCAGCCAGGGCGATGTCGGCCTCCTGCTGCACCTGGGCGGCGAAGCCGTCATCCAGCGTGGAGCCGATGCCGCCGGTATCGACCACCAAGGCCTCATAATCCGTTATGCGACAGGGAGCACTCAGGCGGTCACGGGTAACGCCGGGCTGGTCGTGAACGATGGCTATACGGCGCGCGACCATGCGGTTGAAGATGGCAGATTTGCCGACATTGGGTCGGCCGACGATGGCGATGGTGGGGGATGACATGCGGAGGTGAGAAGATTGACTGTTGGTGAAAAAAAGCGACTGAGGCACCGAGATCAATTGCGATCGGGACGATCCGATGTGGTGCGGATGACTCCATCGGAGGTCGATGTGGGGCGCTCGTAGGGGCGCAGACCGATGGCTCGGATGGAGCCGCCGGCGCTGACGAGATCAACCGGGCCGCCGGTGCGCTTCATGACTTTGTAATGCCGGCGATTCCCCTGATTATCCATGACGGAATAACAGAAGTACTCGGGAGTGGACTGGCAGAGAACGTGCATGTTCTGAGCGCTGTCGAGAACGATGCGCGGCTGCATGAAATTGAGGTATTTGCCCATGAAACAGGCACCGAGCACCACACGGCTGTCCGCATTCGTCACTTGGCCGAACAGACAGTCCTCGCCATCCACACGCAGCAGGCGCACACTCATATTGAGGCGGTTGCCGCGGGACTGCACGGTGAAATTGCGGACGGTGCCACCATTGGCCAGGGTGAAGGAGGCACGATTGGAGCTGTAGGTCGTCTGCATGTCAGGCATGCGGACGGTGGCGATGACCTTGTACATGCCATCGCGCCCCAGGTTATAGTACGGACGGAGATTGGCCGTGACGGTACGGGAGGAGCCGGCAGGGACGACCAACTTGGGGAAGTTGGGGATGACATTCGGAGAGATGGGGTGGCTCTCGCCACTGCGACTGACCGTGAAGTGCAACCAGCTCCGACCGGGTATGTTGACGAGCGAGACGGCCTGATCGGTATGGTTGTCGATCTTCACCTGCAAGGCAACATTCTCACCGACGAGAAATTCCTTGCGGACGGGCTGTACGCGCACTTCAACCTGCGCCTGGGACGGAGCAGTCAGCCATACACAGATGATGACGAGGAGTATACTAACGATGTTTTTCATAATGACAATGGGGTTCAATCGGGTTGAATGGTGGTGGGATAAGCTATGCGGAAACCGCGTTGCAATGATCGGGCTGCACGATCGGGCTCGATGGAGCACCAATCCCTGCCGGTGGCGGGAAGAACGATCACGCCTTGCTCGTAGACGCAATCCGCCGGGCGGGTGGTACCGGTCCACTCTTCCGGCAGATCACCGGGCTTGCCGTGCAGACGAGCCACGCGCAGGGCGGCTTCATCCGGCAGAACAGCTCCCCGGAAGTTCGCGTAGGCGAGGGCATCCCAGTAGGAGATTCCCCGCACGGGGGAATGAGGTGTAAGCCGGCAGCCCTGCCACTCTTTGCCGCTGTCGATTGCCTGGAGCTGCTGCTGCCATTCGGCCGGGACGTGGGAGGCATGTTCTGCCGGCACTCCCTTGTTGATGGCAGCGCGTCGGAACTGATTGGTGGCATTGTAATCGTCGTAAACGGCGAGAAACTTCTGGTACTCGAGTATGCTGACAGGTCTGGCGTACACGCGCAGCGGTCCCTGATCCGAGCGGATGTGAATGATGTTCCCCTCGCAGGCAGGCAGTTGCTCCCCCTCTGATGGGGCCAGTAGCAAACCGCCGACACCCATCAGGACTACCACTGCCGCAGCCGCAGCAATCTGGAGTACGTTGCGGCGCAAACGGCGGCGCTGGACCTTCTCGCGCACCTGTCGGGTGACGGAACGGCTATTGAGGTTCTTGACGGAGCTGCGGGTCAGCACGGGAGCAGTATGCTGCCGGATCTCCTCGGCTGCGGAACGAACGGCCTCCCAGGTGAGGAACTGTCCCTCATAGCCCTCAGTCAGCCATTGGACGAGCATGGCCACACGCCCCTGCCCCGGCACATTGCGCGGAAGAACGGGGCTGATGGCAGCAGCCAGAGCGCTCATGAGGGTGGGGCGCTGCTCCTGCTGAGCCTCACCGGGCAGAACGGGTGAGAGGAAGCACACGCTGGCATCCCGGTGAATGAAAATGACGTGTGGCTGCAGACTGTCCATGGCGATGTTAAGCTGCTCTGCGCTCAGGTACATCTCTGCTGCCGCAATAAGCAACGCACAAGCCTGCGCCGTGCTCAGGCTGTCCCCCTCAGCAATCATCCGATCCAAGGTGATACCCTCCGGGCGCTCATACGTCAGGAACCAGTTGTCCCCCGCAATCCGGGACTCCAGCACCTGACTGATATGCGGCAGCTGAGCCATACCACGAGTGCGGACAGTCTGCAGGAAATAATCCCGCACGTCCTCACTGCTGTCGGCGCGGAGAGACTCCAGCACCACACCACGCTCCACATGGCTCTGCGTAGCAAAGTAGAAGTCCGAGTACGCCCCATGCCCCAGCTGCTCCGTGAGGGTATACACCCCCAGGGATCTCGGTAATTTTTCCTTGTTATCGCTTGGCATGATGATGGGCTGTACAGGGTTCAGGAGGGGTCTATTTCTTCGATGAAACGGGAGAAGGGTGTCGCAGCCTCATCCGTGCTGTCGTCTGCGGCCGGTTCATCATCTATGGGAAGTGCCTCGTCGGTGAAGTCAGGCACCAGACCATCATCGGGTACCAAGCCGTCATCCGGCAGCAGGTTACCTTCGGTCGCAGAAGATGAGTAGCGGGCGGTGGCGGCGCGGGCATCCAGCATCTGCTCATGGAGAATGAGTGCAGACGGGGAGCTCACACAGTCGAGCGGCTCACCGATGTAGTAGAGCTTGGCGGTGTAACCATAGTAACGGCGGGAACCATAGACCTCCAGCTCTTCCCCGGTAAGGGGTGGAAGGTTGTAGGTGACGATGAGGTTCTCCTCGCAGTCGATGAAGGTTTGGGTGGGGTTCTCCCAGCGGACCTGCGGCGGGTATGCCTCGGAGAACTCAATCTTGCGGTTGTTGACGATGATGAAGAAGCGGACGCGGATGAGGATGTCTTCCACACGGACTTCCTCACCGGGAGCCAGCATGATGGGAAGTCGCATGGTCACCTTGTCGCCGCTGTACTCGTCGTAGGTATGGCTGAGCAGAGGTGGTCCGAAGGAGAGCTTGCCGCGCATGGCAGAGGGCTGTGCCAGTCCGTATGTCAAACGGCGCGAGGCGCGTTCAAAGTACTTCCCCGCGCGGTCGCGCTGCCGGAACACCTGCGTGTAATAATCGCGAGCCTTGTCCGGATTGAGCAATTTGTCGTAGGCCATGCCGTAGTAGTACAGCAACGCCGGGTGAGTGGGAGAAAGGGTACGCGCCTGTTCCAAGCACAGCACACAGCGGCGCATATCACCGGCAACCAGAGCTTCCACCCCTTTTCGAATGAGCCGATCGAGCTCCTCGGCGTCCTCCGGATTGAGCGGAGCCCCCTGAGCATCCGTCGGTGCCGCAGCCGGAGCTACCTGTTCGCCGTCGGTAGTCTCGGTGGGCATACTCGGCAAATCAGCCTCGATATCCACCCCGGTCTCATCGTAGATGATGGTTCCCACATCGCGCGGAGGAAGTGCCGGAGCCTGATCACCGACGGTTACGGGGTCATCACTCCCGGCGGCAGCCCCGGAGGAGGCGCTGATGTCCGTAGCACCGCCAAGACGCTGCTGCAGCTGCTCCCCGAAGGTCTGTGCCTCCATCGCCGCCATGTACACTTGGGCTGCGTGCTCGGTGCGAATGGCGGCTACCTCCAGCTTGCGTACCACGCCCACGCCAAGCACGCACAGCTCACCGAGTATGATCACCAGAAGCACAGACACGGCAAAACGGCGCGAGCTGAACGCTCTCGCCGCATGGTATACGCTTTGCCGCAGACAGCCACTCCCTCCGCGGAGAGGGACGAGGCAACGGCGCAGCCAATCAACCATCCGTATTCTGGGGATTAACCTCTTCATATTCGATAATATCTCCGCTGTACCGGGACAGCAGAGCCTTCATGAAAACCTCTGCCGGTTCGCCCTTTGCACGGGAGAAACCACCATAAGTCATTCCGTCCGCCTTCACCTTCCGCCCCTTGACAGTCAGGTAGGCGCAACCCTTGAACCCAACTCCCCACTGCCGCAGATCAATGAGCTCAATATCAGCCACACGGAAGACCTGACCTGCCACAGTAACCTGATCTCCCTCCAGTGCCATCACCCTGCCCCGCGTACGCAGCGCCAGGAAAAGCAACAGACTGCCCAGCGCAATGAATAACCCGCCGGCGATCCACTGCTCCCGGATGGCTCCGATATCGTAAGGATGCTCAGCAGGTTTGATGGGGAAGTGCATGCGCCGGGTGTAGTTCGTCCAGCTCTCGTTCCAACTGCGGCTCAGCGCGGCGTGGTCCAGCACCTCGGGAGGACAGCTGCGGACGGCCTCGCAATCACGGGGCAACGGATAGGTGTTCTCCCCGTCCTTCAGGCACAGGTCCCCTCCCACATTCTCAGCTTGCAGCAGAGGGCGGTTCTGCATGAGCTCCTGCCACTGCTCCGGGGTATACTCCAGAGATTTCTGCCCCAGTTCAGCAAAGGTCTTGTAACTGAAGAGCACTTCATTCTTTTGCCGATACCCGGTATGACCATCATAAAAAAAGTAAAGTGCAAATCCGAAAACAGCTGCTATGACGATACCAAAACGCACAAAGGTATCGGTCGTGGGTTTGCAGATGATGTGAGGCTCATTCATGTAGATGTAATGTAGCACAACACGCTGCTCTTGCACAGTCAAAAATGCTCGCGCGCGCAGGAATATCGCGTCATTAGCCTCATCCGACCGCTAAATGGCTGACGCCGCCGGAATACAGCATATACACTCATTACCCCGAAAATGTAATCGCTCCATTTCGCAAACCTACCTGCTCATCCGCACCGTCTGAAGCAATGCTCTGAGCTGATTTTGCTTGCATTCAGCAGGATGTATGATATTCTCCCTCTCATGAATGCTTTACGAGCAGTTACAAAGGTACTTGCCCGACTGGGTTACAGGGCAATCAGCTGTCTGTGGCTGATGGTCATGGTACTGGTCATGACGGGCTGCGATGAGCAGAAATCCGGTACCCGGAGCTATGTGGTTGCCATGGAGGCTACCTTCCCCCCTTACGAGTTCTACCGGGGAAGTGAGATTGTCGGCATCGATGTCGATATACTTCGCGAAATCGGGCGACGTAACAATGTGAATTTCGAGCTGGAGGATATGGCGTTCGACTCCATCATCACCGCCGTGCAGACGGGCAAGGTGGATCTCGTGGTCTCCGGCCTTACCGTGACGGAAGACCGCAAGCGCCAAGTGGACTTCACCCGCAGTTATTCCGGCGCCCGTCAGGTGATCATCGTACCGGAAGGTTCTTCCGTCAAAGGTCCGCAAGATCTGCCGAATGTACGCGTAGGCGTGCAACATGGATCATCGGGTGACATGTATGTGACGGAGCACATCTGCGAGCCGGAGAGATTCACCAACGGAGCTCTTGCGGTCTCGGCCATGAACGCCGGCAAGCTGGACGCCGTGGTGCTGGACAACGCTCCTGCCGAGAACCACGTTGCCGGCAGCCGAGGTCTGATCATTCTGGATCAGGCCGTGACGGAGGAAGAGTACGCCATGGCGCTCCGCAAGGGCAATGACGACCTGCTGGCCATGCTCAATAAAAGTCTGGATGAAATGGAGGCGGATGGTACGCTCGCAGCCATCATCGACAGGCACATGCGCGAGAATGCTCCCGAGCAGACCGAACAGACCGAGGGCATACTCGGACAACTGGCAGATGATTTCCATGTGGACTTCGTCAAGAATGAGCGCTGGCGCTATCTGGTGGATGGTTTCCTCGTGACAATTGAGATTGCACTCGCGGCGGCCCTCATCGGCATAGGCTTGGGTTTCCTGATTGCTGTCATCCGCAGTACTGCCGACCTGACAGGGCGTTTCAAGCTGCTAGATGCCATCTGCCGCCTGTACCTGACGGTAGTGCGCGGTACACCCATCGTGGTGCAGTTGCTCATTATCTACTTCGTGATTTTCGGAGCGGTGGACATCAGCAAGGTACTGGTCGCCATCGTAGCCTTCGGGCTGAACTCCGGCGCCTATGTGGCCGAGATCATACGCTCGGGCATCATGTCCGTGGATCGGGGGCAGATGGAAGCCGGTCGCAGCTTGGGTCTGAGCTATGGCTCGACCATGCGCTGCGTCATTCTCCCGCAGGCCTTCAAGAATGTCCTGCCGGCCTTGGGCAATGAGTTCATCGTTTTGCTGAAGGAGACGAGTATCTGCGGTTACATCGCTCTGCAGGACCTGACCAAGGGCGGAGATATCATCCGCAGCCAAACCTACGATGCCTTCCTGCCCCTCTTTGCCGTGGCAGCCATCTACCTGACGATGGTAGTCCTGCTCAGCCACCTGCTCAAGAAACTCGAACTACACCTCAAGAAAAATGAAAGATGAGACCATACTGGAAGTACGCGATCTGGTGAAGAACTTCGGTTCTCTGCAGGTGATCAAGGGTGTATCCCTCCGGGTACGCAAGGGGGAAGTAGTATTCCTGGTGGGACCTTCGGGAGCAGGCAAAAGCACGGTGCTGCGCTGCATGAACTTCCTGGAAATGCCCGATGGGGGTCAGGTGCTCTTCCATGGCAGCGAACCCGGTCGCAGCGATGATCGGCTCAACAGCTATCGCTGCCGTGTGGGTATGGTGTTCCAACATTTCAACCTCTTCCCCCACCTCAACATCGTGGACAATATCACCCTCGCCCCCATCAAGAGCGGACAAATGGCTCCTGCCGAGGCCCGTTCCACAGCCCTGCAGCTGTTGGAGCGAATCGGTCTGGCAGACAAGGCACAGGCCTACCCTGCTCAGCTTTCCGGCGGACAGAAGCAGCGCGTGGCCATCGTGCGTGCCTTGGCCATGAACCCTGAGGTGCTGCTCTTCGATGAACCTACCTCCGCTCTCGATCCCGAGATGGTAGGCGAAGTGCAAGGGCTCATGCGCGAGTTGGCCGGTGATGGCATGACGATGATTGTCGTCTCTCACGACATTGCTTTCGCCTGCGAACTGGCTGACAGAATCATCTTCCTGGCAGATGGTCGTGTGGTTGAGGACGATACACCAACCGAACTCCGCAACTCCCCCAATAACCGCATACGCGAATTCCTCGCGCTGCGTCACATGTAAGCACGCTCATTCGCAAACCATCAACAAAAAAGCGCGTCCCTTCTTCCGAAGAAACGCGCTTTTTTGTCGAAAAACGACAGGAAAAATACGGCTCAGTTTCGGTTGAATATTCCCCGCAGATCGTTGAAGCTGATATTCGGGGGAGAATCCAGATCATCCTCATCACTCACCACGGGACGGCGGCGGGTAAGCATGCGGGAATTGCCCGTAGCGGAAGCCTCATGTCCGAACATGGCACCACCCGTCAGGTTGAACATGGGAGCCTCCTCCTCATCATCTGCCTCGGCTACATGCACAGGCATGAGCTCGGGCTGGTGCATGGAAGGCTGCATGGTGAATGAAAGCGGTCCTTCTTCCTCATCAGGAGTGCTGCTCGCGACTTTCTCTGCTGCCGGCTCATCGGCTGAGTCCCCATCGGGGACATCGGCTACCTCCTCCTCCGAAGGAGCTGCTGCTGCCTGCACCACAACGGTCGGCTCGTCAGCAACGGGAGCCTCGACTGCGAAATGCTCATCAAATACAGAGCTCTCATCCACCATATCCTGCTCTCCGGCAAGAGGCTGATCGGCTGCGGAATCCTGCGGTAGTCCGGCAATGGTGGGTTCCTGCCCTTCGATCTCCTCAGCGGAGCTGCGCACCTGTTCCTCACGGAGGGCGGCCGCAATCTTGAACTCCTCAGCATTGATCGAGGCTATGAGCGTCACCCTGATCTCGTCGCCAAGATGGGGCTTGACCGTTGTGCCGAAAAAGACATTCACCTCCTCATCTGCGAGCGCCGCGCGCACCGTCTCCATGACCACCCGCAGCTCTGTGATGGACATGGAATCGCCACCGGCTATGTGTACAATGACTGTCCGGGCATAGCTGAGTGCCTCGTGGTGGGCCACCAAGGGAGACTCCAGCGCTGCACGTGCAGCAACCCGGGCTCGATCAGACCCATAGCCGCTGCCTGTGCCGAAGATGCAGCGCGAATCATTATTCTCAAGCGCGGTGACCAGTTCATCCAGCCCGAGGTTGATGAAGCCCGGGGAGGAAGCAAGCATGGGGACAGCGGCTGTGGCACGCGCGAGGATGCGATCCACCTCCTCAAACACGGCCCTGGCACCCGGTCTGTGGCGGAAAAGCTCCTCCATGTAGTCGTTTTCAAAGCAGAAGACGATATCGCTCTGCCGAGCTACCTCCTCAAGAGCCAGCTCAGCCTGCTCCCGACGGCGCTTACCCTCAAAGCTGAACGGCATGATCAGGACCGATACCAGGAACAAGCCTGCCTCACGAGCCATCTGAGCCAGTACGGGAGTGGCGCCGGAGCCCGTGCCGCCACCCAGTCCGGCTACCAGTACCAGCAGGCGAGTATCCGCCAGCATGCTCTCTATCGCCTCCCTGCTCTCGGCTGCTGCCTGAGCTCCCACTGTAGGATCACCGCCCGAGCCCAGTCCGTGGATGAGACCACCGCCCAGCTGGACAAAGCGGATATTGCTGCCACAGGAGCGCCCCAGGCGCTCATCGAGCGAGAGGGTATACAGTCGTACATTGTTGGCACTTGACCCGGCAAAGCACTGCAGGATGTTGGCACCGGCACCGCCGATGCCTACGATGGCGATGCCGTCTTCCTTCTGCGGCATGGTCTGGTAGGGAAGCATAGCTGATCTTGGGATGTTATGGGGAAGCAGCGGCTGTTCCGGGCGCAGTCATCAGCGCCGGCGGAACATACGGAAAAGGCGCTTGATGAAGCCGGGGGAGGCTCCGCGCAGAGCCTCATCGTCGTAGCGCTGGGCAAAGCGGATGAGCCCGATGGCCGTGCAGTAGCGCGGATCTGCCAGGTAGGAGTAGTTCTGCCCTTCCGCCAAGGGAGTGGGCTGGTGAACCGGTTTGCCGTATATGTGCTGGGCGAGCGAGTCGAGACCGCGCATGAGGCTGGTGCCACCGGAAAGGTACACGCTCATGCCGCTCTGCTTCCAGACCTCCTCGGGTACGCGCTTACCCACCCGTACCAGGATGTTGGCCAGACGATCACGGATGATCCGGTTGAGATCACCTCGGGGGATGGAGACATCGTGCATGCCCAGATCACTCTTGTACTGAGCGAGTGAGCGATCTTTGATATCGCCGAAGGCATTGCCCTCGGTACACTTGAGCACCTCTGCGGCCTTGTTGCTCACACGCTGCTCGGTGAGCTTGACGATGTCTTGGTTGATACTGTTGCCACCGGCAGGTATGCAACCGCTGGCCACCACATCACCACCACTATAGCAGATGAAGTCCGAGGTACCGCCGCCGATGTCGATGAGAAGAGCTCCGGCCTCCTTCTGCTGGCGGTTGAGTACCATCTGTGCCGTTGCCAGCGGGGCAAAGACGAGATCTTCCACCTCCAGCGGCACTTGGCGCACGCAGAGCAGGGAATTCTGCAGACGGGTGCGGATGCCGTGCATGACGTGGCAATTCACATCCAAGGTGCGACCGGTCAAGCCCACCGGATGGCGGGAAGCCTCGCGATTGTCGATGGAAAAGTTACCCAACTCGCGGTTGACAGCAAAACGATCCGAAGGGATCTCGGCCTTCTCAGCCTTCTCCTTGGCAAGCTGGACGTGCTCCTCCTCGATGATGTCCTCATCATCCGGCAGACGATAGGAACCCTGATAATTCTCACCGCAGATGTGCTCACCCGTCACCGAAAGGAATACGTTGAGGATGTCAACCTCGGCGTGATCCTGAGCAATCTGCCAGGCATCGCACACGCACTGGCGCGCCATGCTCTGGTCCACAATTTCGCCCTTGCGTACACCGGCACTCGGCACCTCACCCACGCCGATGATGGTTGCCGTGGCATCCGGGCGGATCTCACCCACCACCATACAGGTCTTGGATGTACCGATTTCAAGGCCTACGAGAATTTTTGACTGTGCCATATTGAGCTGCTGAGTTCAGGTGAAGTGTGTAAAAAGGGGCTATTCTGACGTCTGTGGGGTATTGTAGCAGATAAAATGCTCATTCGCGCGTCAAATGCGCGTCATATTAACGATATTGGTCGCAGAGCTGAGGGGTGGGCATGAGAGCCGGACGAAGGGTGACATGTTCCTCATCGTACTTCTCGGAGGGTACGAACAGGAACCCGGGCTGCCGATTGCGTACCTCAAAGCCGGTGGGACGGAATACGGGCAGTACCTGGTTGGTACTCGGATCGTAGGCTTTCGTGCCGGTGTAGGAACCTCTCACGATGTATTCCACGTTGTTATCCGTTCCGTAGACAGCCCCGGGAGCCGGGGGTTCCATGCCGCGATCAGGTGTGCGGCAGAGGCTCTCATCCATCAACACCAAGCGAGCTGTCCTCCAGCTCTCTCCGGGCTCGCGCACATAGCCCCAAAAGCGCGTGTATGGTATGAAGTAACGCCTTCCCACAAAATAACTGCCGCGCTCTTCGCGGGCGATCTCAGCCTCGCGCTCGCGCAGAGCCGCGCAATCCGATTTGAGCGTGTTGCACTGGCTGCACAGCAGCACGACTATGGTACCAATGAGTATTTTTCTGAACATGAACGGCTTATTTCTACTCCTTTCCTCTCGTCAGGTCAAGCACTTTCCGCGCCTTCTGTCCGGTACAGTCGGTATGGGTGCTCAGTCCTGCTTCTTTTTTCGGCCGGGTCTCTCCAGCAAGGCCTCGAAGGCCGCCTGCTGGCGTGCGCGGTGCCGCGCCGCGGAGATGCTGTTCCAGATAATGAGCAACAGCAGCACCCCACCACCTATCAATCCCCACTTCACAAACTTATTGTTCAGATCTATGCCACATGCAGCCAGCAGATTGTCTGCAGGAGCATCCGGGGCTGTCTGCGGAGTCTGCACCGGCTCACTTTCAGGGGCAGCAGGTGCAGGTGCCGTGGCAGGAATAATAGGGGAGGATTTCGGAGTGGTGGTAGTCCGGGCGCGACCGCGGCGCTTCTCTTCATCCTTCACAATCTCCGCTACTGCGGAGCCACCTCCGGCGTGAGTACCCATCGCGGTGCGACCTGTATGCCCCTTTGCCTCGGCCAGTGCCAGTCGATTGCGCCGGGGAGCCTCCGAGAACCAGATGAGTCGGCTGTAGCTCTTCTCTGCCTTCCCGGACTCCAGAAAGAGGAAACTGCCGTCCGTCAGTCGCATGAAACGGGCAGAGCTCAGCCCTACCCCGCGAGCGGAGGCCTCTTTGGCCTTCGACCATTTGCACCCCTCATTACGCCCGCGAACCAGTCCCATCATATCCTCCATGACCCTCACATGATCCACTTCCTCATTGTAGGTGATATAAAT
This sequence comes from Akkermansia sp., assembly GCA_045545975.1. Classification (GTDB taxonomy): domain Bacteria; phylum Verrucomicrobiota; class Verrucomicrobiia; order Verrucomicrobiales; family Akkermansiaceae; genus Akkermansia. The sequence continues at coordinate 21,397 of JAZQCA010000033.1, read as the reverse complement.
GCTCAGGGGTTTGTCACTACGAATGTCGAAGTCGATGGTGATCGAACAATCCCCCGCCTGCCACATGCGGCGGATGGAATTATCCTCCAGCACGATGAACTCATAATCCTTGCTGAAATGCTGATCTGCGTAGCGGCGCGTCAGTTCAGCAGAAGGCAGATCCGCAATCTCGAGAGCACCTGCCACACCGACCATGAGCAGCATACCGCACACTATGTTCATCATTTTCTTCATATCAATCTCTCTGTAACAATTATCTGTATTATTCTCTGCCTGCTGTTGCTCCAGACTACCACATTCAACGCTCTTTCACAAGCAGAAATCAATCGCATGCACAAAAATGACTTGACATCCGAGCATGCCGCCTTCATAATCTCGCCACATCACTTACCCAATCTTGGAGAGATGGCTGAGTTGGTCTAAGGCACTCGACTCGAAATCGAGCGTGGCAGAGATGTCACCGTGGGTTCGAATCCCACTCTCTCCGTGCAAATCGTGTAGGGGGCTTACGCCCCCTCACACACCACCGTACGTGCCTTTTATGGCATACGGCGGTTTCCTAACCATTACAGACGACGCTCTGCAATGAGACTAACCCCATTTTCCTGAACCACTCTTTCCCCATGGCTCGGTGACTTTCTCTCGTCTTGGAGAGTCGCCACCAGCCCTTCCCTGACCCTGCTACCATAAAGGCTTGGTCTTCTCTGACCCCTTCATCTCGCAGGAAACAGGCTATGGTATAGACGTGTTTGCATTGTTTGAGTTTGATTACCCTTATCTTGCGTCTTATCCATTCATCCATCCTCTCCGCCGTCTTTTTCATCGCTGCCAGTTTGTAATAATTGCCCCAGCCGCGTATGTAGGCGTTGAGTTCCTCTATCGTGTCTCCGAGTCGACGGCTTCGATTTCGGCGGGTGAGTTCGCGGATTCGCTCCTTGAATTTTACCACCTTCTCTTTTGCCACTCGCAGGGCTCCTGCTGCTCCTATGATGTAACCAAGGTAGGGGCATTCCGCTGCGCTGACTATCTTGCTTTTCTCTCGGTTGACTTTGAGTTTCAAGGTTCCTTCAAGATAGCGGGTTACGCTTGCTAATACACGGCGGGCGGCTGCCATGGTTCTCACCATGATGATGCAGTCATCCGCATATCGGCAAAACTTGTGTCCGCGTCTTTCCAGTTCCTTGTCAAAATCATCCAGCAGCACATTTGCCAGCAGCGGAGAGAGGGGGCCGCCCTGCGGTGTTCCCTCTTCTCGCTCGTGTCTTATGCCCCGCTCGTCTATCACCCCCGCCTTGAGCATCCGGCGGATGTAGTAGAGCAGTCGCTTGTCCGATATCTTCCTCTTCAGGCGTGCCATGAGCACGTCGTGGTTCACCTTGTCGAAAAACTTTTCCAAGTCCAGGTCTACCACCATGCGGCGGCCTTCCTGTGCGTATGTGCTTGCGCTGCGCAAGGCATCATGGGCACTTCGATTCGGTCGGAATCCATAGCTCGACTCGCTCATCTTCGGGTCGAGTATGGGGGTGAGGACCTGCACAAAGGCTTGCTGGACGATACGGTCGATGACCGTCGGTATGCCCAGCTTTCGCTCCCCTCCGTTAGGTTTGGGTATGCTCTTTCCCCTCACGTCCTGCGGTTGGTAGCTGCCCTGTAACAGGCTTTGTCTCAGTTCTCCCGGATGTGCTCTGAACCATTTGGCTGCGTCATCGATGTTCATTCCATCGACTCCCGCAGTCCCTCCATTGCTCTTTACCTTCCGGTATGCCCTGCGGAGATTGCCGGGGTCGGCTATGCGCTCCAGCAGGCGTTCGTCCCAGTTCAGTTCCTCCTTCCACGCCGTAAACACTTGCTGCTCCCGCGTTGGCGCAGCTGTGGGAATCGCACCCTCACCGCCTCCAAGTGGGCGCGCCCATTCCTCCTGAGTAGAGAAATCAAACTCAGGTTGATATGCGACGCCTTGGCTCTGCTGCTCCGTGTTCATGGGTATCCGGCTGAATTGTCGGGTTTGGATTCGGTCCTTCCCCGCTGGAGGGCGGGTACTATGACCTCTGCTGACTCCCGTTGTTCCATCCTCACGCATCGCTGCGCTCGTAGCCGTCTGCTGCGGCAAAACACCGGGCCTCTCAGGATAAGGCACGCAGCTTTCACACAGTGCAAGCCGAATTTACCATGCGCACTCTTGACAGAGTATCGGGCGTAAGCATCCATGGCTGCCTCACCTCGTGCACTTTGGCCTTCTATTCGGTTCTTGTTCATCCTGTCTGTGTTTCGCCTCTGGCTTCCTTCCCACCCCACATTACTGTGACGCAGTTGCCTTTGGCTATTTGATTCCGCCCTGTCAGCGGCTCATTGGGGACTTCCACCCCAGTTACGTGTCATGCCTGACGTACCATCGCCGGAGCCCCTGACATATCCTACATGTCAGGGGCTCTTCTGTTCAAGAGCACTTACAAAGGCGGGGCGGCTACGTTTTTGTGTTGGACAATCTCTCAGGAGTTGGTAGAATGTGGGCATGAGCACCTTGAGTACAGTCAATGGTCGGGTACAGTGGATTGATTTCTGCCGGGTCTATGTGGCATTCTGCGTGATTGTCCGCCACACGGATCGCTACACGGAGAGTCCTGCGTTCTTCACGGATCTGTTCACCTACCGCAGCCTCATTTACTTTTTCTTTTTCTTCAGCGCATACTTCACACACCGGGCAGCGGCAGGGGAGTGGCTGGACTGGCGGCGAGCACGGCGATTGCTGTGGCCGTACCTGTTCTGGGGATTTGCTGCGGTGGTAACGATGATGCCGCTGCTGTACTGGCCGCAGGTGAGTGCCGGTGACTGGAGCTGGGTAAACCTGCACATGGTGCTGCGCGAGATGGGTTTTCTGGGCTGGGCTTATTGGGACTATTCGAATGTACCGCTGTGGTTCATGCGCACGCTGATCCTGCTGGCTCTGTTCAGTCCGCTGCTGCAGCGACTGCCGATGAAAGTGCTGCTGGGGCTGGTGCTCATCATCTTCGCGGCGAGCGATGTTCTGTGCTTCGCAGATCCGGAGACGGCAGGCAAGAACGGTCGCGAGGGAGTAAGCTGGCTTTCCTTCCGCTTGTACGAGAGTGTGTTGGCGCTGGGGTTCTACTCAGCCGGTCTGCTGGTACGGCGTTATTTCAATACGCAGCAACTCACAGACTTCATCCGCAGCTATGCCTGGCTACCGATTGTCGGCTCGCTCCTACTGCTGCCGGCGGTCTACTTCTGGAAGTTCAATCCTCCCATCATGAGCAGTTCTCTGGTGCTGCTGGGGGTCATCACAACGATGAGTATAGGCTGCCTGTGCGAGCAGTACCTGCCGCGCTTCTGCACCCTGGTGGCAAAGGCCGGTCCGGCGGCCTTCTTCGTGTACGTCACCCACTACCCGCTGCTCAAGTGCATCAAGTTCTTCTGCGCAGGGGGCTACCGCGCCCCGCTGACGATTGTGCAAGCCACATGGGCGCCCTTTGCCATACTGGCCACGAGCCTGAGTGCCTATTACCTGCTGCGGCGCTGGTGCCCGGGGTTCATGCGCCTGTTCGGGCTGTCCAACTGAGCCGGTCGGCTTACCTGGCGGGGCGCTTGCGACGGATGGAACGACTGCGATTGAGTGGGGTCTGCGGATTGGCGTAAACTGCTCGCAACTGGCGCAGGAGCAACTCCTTCTGCCGCGGGGTATAACGAAGATCAGCCTCGATGGCAGCATAGGCAACCTCGGCCGCGGCACAGATGTCATCCGTATTCTCTGCCAGCAGAAAAAGCAGTTGGTGCTTGATCTCCAACAGTTGACGACGATTAGTAGGCACCGCATGCCGCAACGCCTCATCCACTATGCTGAGGGCGGCGGCATCCGTCGGAGCAGCCTGCACGGCACTACGACAGTCCCGGAGCCTGCGCTCAGCCTCGGCTTCGGCACGCAGCCCACTGACATCCTGCTCATCCAAGGAGATGATTTCTGCCCGCAGACCGGGATTGAGCCGACGGAGCTCATCGGGCAGCAATTTCCAGACAGCAAGCAGACAGGCAAGTTCCTGCTCCCCCTGCAATGAGTCGCCCTGTCGGAGCAGCTCGCAAGCGCGCAGACCATCGGAGAGCACCTTCCTGACCAGATGACGATCTCCCTCAAATCCTGCCAGACCTCCCAGCGCCCTCCCCTGCTCATCCAGCACCAGCAGAGTGGGAAAACCATCCACCGCATAGCGCGAACAGATCTCGCGGTTGCGCGCCAGCAGCTCCGGGTCAACATCCGCACGCTGCGGCATATCGACCTCCAGCAGCACAAAACTCTCCCCTGCCCAAGCGGCGAATTCCGGGTCATCGAGCACTTCAGCCTTCAGGCGCATGCAAAATCCGCACCAGTCCGAACCGGTGAAGTTCACCAGCACCGGCCTGCCCTCGCGCTGAGCCCGGACCAATGCAGCCGTGTAGTCCGTCCCCCACTCCTCCGCGGGGGCAACAGCAACCACGGCTGCCGCCATGGCCACAAACAAGCTCCGGGCTTCGGTCATCATCGCGTGTGTCCCCCCCACCTATCAGTAATTAAGCTCACCGCTGAGCACCTTGCGCTCGAAATCAGCTATATCGATGACTTCGCCCGTGCGGCGCGCATGCTCCACGGCAAAAGCTATGACGTGAGAGTGAGCGCTTGCCTGAATGGGGGTAGTCATGAGCGAGGAATCCTCCACAAGCCTCATGTCGTTGTAGAGATTGCCCACCAAGCCCCAGTCGCCGCCGCCATGACCGGCATAGCCACCGGCAGCCTCCTCGACATCCACGCTGCGAACATTGCCGGAGAAATGCTCGGTGATAGTGATTTCTCCGGGACCGTTCTTCTTGTAGAAAGCACCTGCGCGCAGTTTCGCTCTGGTACCGTAAATCTCGATATGGCGCCCCTCCTCAAAGGCTGTCATGGTGAAGGTACCGGTCACCCCACCGGCATAGCGGAGGATGGAGACAAGGTGATCCGGCTGGTCATTGTCGGTGCATTGGAAAGCATCCCGCCCCCAGGGAGAGTGCCGGAGCCACTCCGTGATCTGTTCGGGGGTGGCGGTTTCTGCGCCATCCATGACCATCCGCAGCCAACGGCGGCAGGAGTCATCGGTGATGTACTTGCGGGCGTCCCAGGGATCCTCACCGATGGGGGTTGTCCAGTCTGTACAGCGCTCAGGGCGAGGAGAAGTGAGAGACTCTTTGCGGAAGAAGGAAAGTTCGCCAAAGGCAGACACCTGCTCACAGGGACGATTGAGCAGCCAGTGGAGAATGTCCATGTCGTGACAACACTTAGCCACGATCATGGGGGTGGATTTCTCGCTGTTGCCCCAATGACCACGCACGAAGGAATGAGCAAAATGCCAAGCTCCCACACCTTCATTGGCGTTGAAGGTGATGATTTCACCAAGCTCGCCGCTGCGGATGATGTTGCGGATGGTATTGTAGAAAGGAGTATAGCGCAGCACATGGCAGATGGCTACCCGTCTGCCGAGACGGGTGGCGAGGTCGCGCAACTCCAACGCCTCGCGCAGGGTCTTGGCGATGGGTTTCTCCAGCAGCAGATCATAGCCAAGCTCCAGCGCACGACGGGCCGGCTCGAAGTGGTAGTCATCCTGCGTGCCGATGATGGCCACATCCGCCAGGCGAGGCTCAGAGAGCAGTTCCACCGCCGAATCGAAAAGCCGAATGTCCGCCCGTTCCTGCTCAGGTGCAAAATCGCGCACCTGCTCAGCGCGAACCCTCACAGGGTCTGCCGCAGCAACGATCCGAAACTGCTCCGGATATTCCATAGCCAACTTCATGTATGTGCGGGTACGGGAGCCGCAACCGATTCCTGCGAGCGTTATTCTGTCCATATCGTATTGAGAATGAATTGCACCTGCCGCGAAGTCTACACCTTCTGCGCGGACTTGGCAAGCTTTTTGTCCTACTGGCAGATTTTGGACTTGCAAGCCGTTGGACGAACAGGTAAGCTCATCCTTGATATGAGTAAAGAAATTTCCCCCGAACAGGAGAAGATGCAGGCTCAGCGCCAGCGCGCGCTCGATGCCGCTATGCTCCAGATCCAGAAGGACTTTGGCGAAAATGCCATCATGCGACTGGGTGACAAGAAAACCATGGAGGTCGAGGTTATCCCCACCGGCAACCTGCTCATCGACCGAGCCTTGGGTGCAGGTGGTGTACCCCGCGGTCGAATCGTCGAAGTCTTCGGTCCCGAATCCTCCGGCAAGACCACTCTCACCCTCACCGTCATCGCCCAGGCTCAGCGCGCCGGCGGGCTTGCCGCCTTCATCGACGTAGAACATGCGCTGGACCCCTCCTATGCCGCCAAGCTCGGCGTAAACCTGGATGACCTGCTGGTTTCCCAACCCAACAGCGGCGAAGAAGCCCTGCAGATATGCGAGGCTCTGGTTCGTTCGAACGCCATCGATGTCATCGTTGTGGACTCCGTGGCAGCTCTTGTCACCCGCCAGGAACTCGAGGGCGAAATCGGTGACAGCACCGTGGGTGCTCAGGCTCGCCTGATGAGTGCTGCCCTGCGCAAGCTCACCTCCCTCATCTCCAAGGCCCGTACCGTCTGCATCTTCACCAACCAGATCCGCGAGAAGATCGGCGTGCTCTTCGGCAACCCGGAGACTACCCCGGGCGGGCGAGCGCTCAAGTTCTACGCCTCCGTTCGCTGTGATATCCGTCGCATAGGTCAAATCAAAGGTGCCGATGGTACCGTGGCCGGCAACCGCACCAAGCTCAAGGTCGTAAAGAACAAGGTGGCACCCCCCTTCACCGAGTGCGAGTTCGACATCATGTACAACGAGGGTATCTCCTCCGTTGGCAGTCTCATCGACCTCGCCATGGAGTACGATGTCATTCAGAAACGCGGCTCCTGGTTCAGCTACAACGGCAGCCAGCTCGCCCAAGGGCGCGATGCCGCCAAAGAAACCCTCCGCTCCAACCCTGAGCTCTACGCCGAAGTCGAGCAGAAGGTCAAGGCCAAGCTGGAGGAAAAGGGCAAATAAGCCCTCCCGTCATCTCACCATCTGCAACCCGCAATCCCGCAGGGCGTACTACCGCCCGGAGATTGTCGGTTGCAGATTTTTCGTACCATGGATCAGCGGCTCAGAGAACGGGCTGCCGTACGGCGGCGCAACAACTCCAGCACCTCATCATCCGTCTCACAACAACGGCGCGCATACTGCCAAGCATTCTTCCGATCGGAGTCCCATATATTGAGCACCACCACGTCATCCGTGAAATTGAGCGAATAATTCTCACCGGTAACCACCAGCCGGGGAGCATAAGTAACGAAACTCATCTCTGCCTCCCGGGCAAGTTCCTGCAAATAGGTGCGCAGTAGCGCCTTCTCACTTTCGCGGAGGTTCAGTCTGCGCTGCTTGGGTACCTTCCCGGCGGTATACTCCAGCATGTAGCTCCCACTCCCGGGTACAGTACTCCAATCCACCGGCTCCACCTGAGAACAGGCAACCAGCAAAACCACTGCCGCAGTAAGGGAGAAGATCGCTCTCATAAGCCCCATTATACCCCGACATCGCATTTTGTCAATCTCTCATCTTACCTCTACGCCGCAGGCAGTCGCTGAGGCTAAGCCCTGTCACCACGCGGTCGCGCATACCCTCGCCATCAGGGTAAGGGAACTGCGGGGAACGCTCCTTGTTTAACCCAGCCGCGCCGGGCGGCATAGCGGAAAAAATCGTGCAGCAGGAGCTGATAATCCTGCCTGTATTGGAAAGAAGGTGCCACCTTGAGAGCTGTTGACAGACATTCTCCGTAATGGAGTACCTGCATGTCAAGCCGCTCCCATTCCGGTACATGGTGCAGAAGAGAGTGCAGCCGCTGTGCAGCCAGCCTGTAGGAAAGGGGGTGGCGTGTCTGGCTGCTGCTGAGGTGGTGTAGATATGCGGAACAGGCGTAGGCGAAAGTGACATTTTCTCCGGTATGTCCTGGGGCATGGGTCATGGCAGGATTATATCCGTATGCTCCCGTCATGTAAAGTCAAATTCCGTCTATGGCAGCGCGTGCAAACCTTCACATGTCTCCCAAAAAATTTCTGCAAAGGTAGCAAAACTTGCTAGTGTAAACTTCTTTCTGTAAGATTGAAAGAGTACTAAGTTTTCATCTGCAGCCCCAATCTTGTGCTGATCGCGCCGGGAAGGGTGTACAGACCGAATGCAGAACACGCAGATCCGGAATGTTCTTTTCTCCGACAGCTCGACTAAAATTAGCTGATAACTGTAGCGCACCAAAAGCCGGACGACAACAATGGAACGACTTTTTCTCGGAAATCCGGGCATTGATATCTGTGCTTATACTTCAGGATAACGCACTATTCTGGCCGGGTGGTTGATGAAGTCCGCCGGACAGGAGATAAGGGTGAGCGAGATGGCGCTGTGCGGGAGCTCAAATGCCTTGGCAATAAGGTCGCGGTAGATGATCATCTGGGCTTCGTAGTGATCGCGAAGCCAGAGATAGAAATCGCTGTACCCCTCTTTTGGTTCGGGACGATTGGTCTTGAAGTCGATGATGTGGGCGGCGTGTACTTTGCCGGTTTGATCATGCGAGAGAACGAGACGATCGATGGTGCCGGAGATCCAGCCACATTCATCATCTATAGCCTCGATGCATTGCTCATTATAGACTTCCTGATGGGGATCAGCGGTAAACAACTCAGCAATATCCGGTTGGTTCAGAGCTCGCCAAACTACTCTCTGTGCGAGGGTCAGCTTGTCATCGACCTCCATACTGTTGCCATGAGAGGAAGGCTCGCACCAGGTGATTTTCTCCCACGCCTCATGCACGAGATTGCCGAAATCTGCGGCAGAGATGTCGCCATAGTCCACATGGGCGGATTTTTGGGGTGCTGTGTCTTCGCGCGACCGCTTATCCTCGGCCTTGGCAAGTGAAGAAGGACTGGTACGCTTGCGGCGGAGCACCGCCTCCCCGAGAGGAGCGGCCGGAGCAGCCTGCCCTGCTCCGGTATATTTCGGCACCAGAGATTCATACCAGGTGGGTTCACCTCGGGTGATGTAGGTGTGGTCGGTCTCGAGCAATCCGTAAGAAACTTCCTCCTCGGGATTCATCCATCGGCAGGCCTGCCGGAGCAGACCGCCGGAAGAATGGGCGCTGCCTTTCCAATCTTCCCGGATTTCCCCTGATTTGAGTGTTTTGCGTTCCATCAGCCCGGCTCCGTGGCAGATAATGTAGTTGGCATGCCTGGCGCGAGTGACAGCAACGTAGAGGAGGTTGTACGCCTCCTTGCGCTGCTGTTGCTGCCACCGAGCTGCCATATCCGTGAACAGGGAGCCGAAACGATGCCAGTTTTTCTTGTCGGTCGGGGGAAGAATGAGGGATTTACCATCGTCAGCCACAAAGCATTTGAGGTGCTTGGTGGAATCTGTGGATTCGCCGGAGGTATAAGGCAGGATGACGGCATCGAACTCGAGACCTTTGCTCTTGTGCATGGTCATGATCTGCACGGCACCGGAGGCACCTGCAGCCTGCATGCTGAGATTTTTCATGTGCTGAACCCACTCTGTCAGGGTGGAGCCCACGGAGTCGAAGGCGATGGCCTCGTTCAGCCAGCGTGCGATGATGGGGTGATTGGTTCCGGCATCTTCTGTCGGCAGCTCCCGGAGCAATTTATGCATCATGCCGGTCAAACCGATATCTTGCAGTTCCAACAGTAGTTCTGCATGTCTGCGGGCCGGTGCTCTGCCAATGATGCCGGACAGAAAAGAAGCCCGGGCCACATTGAGTGCTGCGGAGTCGCTGGGGTGCAGGAGCCATTTGAAGAAATAAAGCAGTATTTCTCCCATGGGGCATGCCGCAGCTGCCAGACTGTCCTTGACCAACAGGGTGGGCAGGTCGGGCATTCTGTCGCGCAGGTGTTTCTGGATTTCGTCTGCGTTGTCATTTGAGCGCACCAGAATGGCAATGCTCATGCCGTTCCTGAGGGTGGAACCCTTTTCCGTGAGGGTGAGGAGAACTTCCACAACCTTGTCGTAGATGAGCTCCTTCTGGTTTGTTTCGTCCTCATCATCACCGGGGGGTGCTATGAAACTCATTTCCACATAGCCGGGAAAATTCTTTGCCGATTGGTGCTCCGTAAAATCACGAGAGAATGTAACGGGCAATTTCGGAATGCCGTCCTTGGGTGCTTCAATCTGCTTTTCCACCTCACCGAGAGCCTCGAAAAGCTCATTGGTGAAATTCATGATGACCGGAGAAGAGCGGAAGCTGCGGCTCAGGGGAGATGGCTGCAGCGGGCTTTTCCAGGGTTCCTCGTTGGCCAGACGATCAAACACCTCGGTCTTGCCTGTTCGAAAACCATAGATACTCTGCTTGGTATCTCCCACGATGAAGAGGCTCTCAGCGGCTACATAGTGTTCCCTGCTTTCCAGTTTCCCCTGCAAACAGGCGGGCATTTTGGCCATCCACTGTTCCCGGGTGAAGTCTATGGCATGGCTACCGGCATCTTCCACAATGGGTGCAAGCAGGGGTTCGAGCGTGCGGAACTGAGATTCCGATGTATCTTGGAATTCATCGAGCATCCAGTGCGAGAGCTCTCCTCCCCAATGGTAGGCGATATGGTGGCGCATGAGCTTTTCATTCCCCGGTTCTCTCAGCATGAGCTCCTGTGCCATGCGGGAAATATCATCAAAACTGAGGCGGCCTTCGGCTTTCATCCGCAAGTCATAAATTGCAGCGTAGCCGGCAAGCAGTTTGTGCAGGTTTTCGCTGCGCTTTGCTGCCTGGTGCAGTTTGCAGGGAATAGCCAGATTTTCGAGTGTTTTTGCCAACTGAGCCATGCGGATCAGGATGGTCGAATCGGTACCGCTCCGTTCATTTTCACTTTGCAAGGCCGCTCTCAGATTTTCGATAGCAGCCCGCTGCGGAGCAGTCAGTTTTTTGGTATTTTCCTTCCGCAATTTTTTAATGATGTTGCTGACAGCGGTCTTGTGCTTCGCATAGAGGATATGGGCCGATCCCTTATCCACCCACAGATTGATGGCTTGGTTGAGATCATCATCCGGCTCCTCCTCCCGGTCAAATGCCGCCAGCAGAGCCGGGAGCACGGGAGCCAGCAAAGGCTGGTACAGGTAGCGCTCCACCATTTTTGCGGCATCTTTCTTGATGAAAAGTTCGCCATTGGCCAGGTCTCGAAGCTGGCTGCACACCTGCTCCTCCAGCACGGATCTGCCGTGTATATCGAGCAGATTGTTCAGTTCGGCTGCGGCAGTTGAGTAATTTGTCTGTTCCTGATCAGTTGCAACATGCAATTCTGCGGCATGCGGGAAAGAATCTATGCAGCCCCAGCGGGTTCGGGACGGCAGCTCTCGGTACAGGCTCAGAAAATCCTTCAGGTCAGCTTCTATTTCGGATTGGGTGTGGTTGCCCACACCACCGGTGATACAGCTGAACATATCGAGAAAATCGGCACGGGTCTGCTCACCTGCTCCCTGAGCATCGAGGTACCTGCGAATGGCGGCGGCGCGCACGTTGGCTTCCTCTGCGGGATCAAGAGGGGAAACTCGGTTCAAACCGAGTTCCAGACTGCTGCCGGTTACCAACGAGGAGAAGAAACTATCAATGGTGGAAAGCCGCAGCTTACTGAGCACGCTCACCATACCCCGGAGCAGCTCCGCAAATGTTGCTGCGTTTGGTTCAGGGAACTTGTAATAGTCTTGAAGGGGTTTGCTGTCGTGGTAAAGCTCCTCCGGGTAGCACTTCATATCGGCCGCCTCGCGGACCAGGGCAGCTGTTACGGGCAACAGCGGTACAGGATTCGAGGCGGCGACTGCTTTCCACGGCCCGAATTCAGCAGATTGAACCGATAAGCCACTCAGGGCATCCCATACGCGAACAGTAAGCTCGTTGCGACCCGTTACCTTGTCGCATTTATTGTCAGCCCCCTCAGCCAGCGCATGTAGAATGCGGTTGCGGAATTCGCCGGCAGCCTTGCGGGTGAAGGTAAGTGCGATGATTTCCTCCGGTCTGGCACCGAGAACGAGCAGTGCAATGTACCGCGAGGCAAGCTGGTATGTCTTGCCGGTACCGGCAGAGGCCGCAATACGATTGCTGGTAACGTGGAATTGCCCGGAGCGGGTGGAAATGCTTGTTTGCTTGTGATGCATGTTGATGAGGCGGGCAGGTGGTTATTTTTTCAGGTCGGGGAGGTCGAAGAGACTGCGCGGGTCGCTCCGCAGGCTGAGCGCACCAAAGCGGGGCGTGTTGCTGCCGAATGGCACCAGAACGGAGTAGGGTCTGGATTTGAACTCGAGAGATTCTGCCGAAAACAAGCACAAACCATTCCGAATCATGCCGATGGCAGCTTTCACAGTTTTCATGGCTGATTCCAGCAGCTCTTCGGTTCCCGGCACCTCCGGAGCCCTGCGAGACATTGATTGGACTTCCCCGGCCTCGATCAGATGGAAGGGTACCAACTTTTCCGTTTTGCTCTGCAGATTGTAGTACACCAGATCAGGCACTACCGCAGACATATCCTCATCCTCCGAAATGCCGAGTTTGAGCCGATCATCTGCCGAGGGATGGCGCAGTCCGAAGGCGTACAGCGGCAACTGTACATCACTCCAGCGGTACAACTTATTGCCGAAACATACCGTGCCGAACTCATAACCCTGCACATTCATGAACCGGCAGTACAACGAATCCTCTGCCTTGTCCAGCTCATCAAAGTGGACCTTGTGCGGCTTCTTTTCGCGGCCGGAGGTTTTGTAATCGATGATGCGCCAACGCCGGATCTTTTCGTTGTAGTCGATTCGGTCGGCATTCATGGAAAAGTCAGCGAATTGGCCCTCAGCATATTCAAGCCGTGGTTTAAGGGTATATTCTCTGGCCACATTGCGCCATCCATCTTTCAGATCCCGCAAATGCTGCACCACAAATGCCTGCAACGAGCGCTCAATAGCCTGCAACTGCACTTCCAATGCCAGGGCTTGTCGATCGCGTGATGTAGTGCTGTTGTACACGCTCTGCCATTCATTCAAGGCGATTTCCCGGCCTTTCTGCAGCATGTATTCAGCACCGGCGGCATCATCTTCCAACGCCGATGGGCATGCTTGTTGAAGAGCCTTTTCAGTCGGGAAAAGAGCGACCAGAGCATCGAGCACGGCATGCATGATCGTGCCGTATTCGCTGCTTTCCAACTCGCCTTTGTTTTCCTTGTAGGTATTTCCCAGGTCTATATCGAGCAGGTTTTTAATCCAGAAAGTAAGCGGACATTGCAGAAATGTGGCGAGAGAGGACGGAGAGAAGGTTTTCAGGCGGGCAGTTCCGTTCCTGTCTCTGATCCATGCGCTGTACGGGTTCTGCTTACCCCCGGCTATCAGGTCGATGGATTCGAGCACACCCGGGGTGATAAGCTCTGCTCCTCCCGTTGTGCGCCGGAGCGGGCAGCGGGCAGCTGTCGGCAGAGTCTTGGGTGTTTTGCTCTCCGCAAACAACGTGCGGGCGCGACGGGGAAGTTCCTCCCCACAGCGCATGAGCAACGATGAGGGAGCCAGCACGGAGCCATCTTCCTTTTGCCGCGCAAGCAGGAAATCGACCCTGCCATCCTTGCCGCGGCTTTTGATCAGCGCCGTGAGCAGGTAGCTGTCGCGGGCGATGCGGAATTTCTCGTGACGGATATTCAGCTCCCGACAGAGCGATTCCGGCAGAAAATCATCCTCGGGTACGGGCTCCGGTATGCAGCCATCATGCATAGCCGCCAGAATAACCTGTTTCTCCCGGGTGTAAGTCAGCTCACGCCAGCCCAGAATATCGCCCACGGCCACACTTCGTTCCACAAGTGCCGGACCACCTGCTTTTTCTTCCACTCTGCGGCGCAGAAGCTCCATGGTAGAAAGGCGGGTTGGCAGCTTATTCCCCTGCTTGGCACATTCCTGCATTTGTTTGGCAACAGCTCCGGCCAAAGCCTTACCGGCTCCATGGGCATATTTTTTCTCCAACGCCTTTGCCAGTTGTTCCAGCTTTTTAGCCTGATGTTCATCATTCAACGCAGTAATGAGCTTCGATACTTTCGCGGCGTAATGGTAATAGGCACCACTCTGCTGTGCTTGCAGTTTATCAATGGATTTATAACCATCGTCCACCGTGGGAAGCTGTTCGAGCATTTGCAGCAATGCGGTTTCGCTACCGGGGAGCAGCAACATCCGTATATTTTCCACATGTTGCTGCAAGCCGACAAGAGCCTCCACATCATCAGCCCATGCCTGCTGCAAAGCAGTATTGCCAAGCAGGGTCACAAAGGCATCTAACCCTTGCGTGCCATTATTGGTGACTTCCCCGGTCTTCTCACTCCAAAGCGGCTGGTTCAAACGGGCCTCGCAGGCATCTGCCAGTTGGTTGACCAAGCGCCCCAGATCGGCAGACATGGCGCTGCGACCTTCCGGCAAATTAAGCTGCCACCCGGCAGAGGAGAAACTGTTCAGGAGGGCAGGAGAGAAATCGGCATCGCCCACCGCCAGCACCACATCCCGGGATGTGCGACCTGCTGCCAGACGGAGCGCTTCCTCTGCCATAGCCTCAGCATCATTCACCAAATGAATGCTGGACAATTCATTGTCCACGTTTTCCGGATTGCCATCGGTGTAGATAAAAGCGTCCGGTATATGGATTTCACGCCTGCTCCAGACGTCCTCTATCGGTCGGCCATAGGCATCGAAATGAGCTCTTTCCTCCTCAGGGGCATGCACCCACACCTGTACCTCGCCTCCGTTGAGCCCATGCAACCCACTCAGATAGCGCTGCGACTGAGTGGAAAGTTCCGGCACGCAGGCCAGAATAATCAATCTGCTCTGTCCCGGCCATTCTGCTGCTTTTATAATCTCTTTTCGTGCATCGGCAGGAAGGATTTTTGAGGGGTAAAGATGTTTTGCGAGCCGGTCCGCCTCCCGGTATATTCGACCAAGAGTCTGCCAGCACTTCTGCTCATTCTGCAGCACAGTACGCTGTGCTGCCAGTGCGCTGCGGCGACTGTTGTAATTTTCATTCTCCGGCAAAGAATCCAACCGACCGATCAGGTCGATTTCCATTCTCGTGAGCTGCCCCGTAACAGAATCGTAGGTGATATCCTCCTGTTCCAGACGATCGCGCAAAGCAATGAGTTTGTGGGCTACGCCGACTGCCCATTTCTCGACATGAACTTCCGGTCGGTATGGGATAAGAGGGGCATACAGATTCAACTGATCATGGTTCATGGTGCTGAGCAGCTGCAGCCAGACGGTCAGAAGCTCTGTTTCGGAAAGTATATTTTCACCCCGTACAGGAATAATCTGACCGGCCAATGTAATTTTCGGCAGCAGAATGGGTTTCCCGGCGCGCTCAGCCAGATATTCGCGCAGGCGACGGCCGCTTTCGCTGGTGGGTACCACCACGATGGCGCGGCGAAAGATTTCCGGGGCTTTTTTGTTAAGCAGCTCCAACTTGTCTGCTACCAGTTCGATGGCCGGGCGATCCCAACCGAGGAAATGCAGAATGGGTGTATTCATAGGTATGGGCTGTATACTACCAAACAAGAAAAATGATCAGGGAGGATACCTCTTTAATATCTCCTCGCTACGTCAGATTCTATGACAGATGCAGCGGCGGTGCAAGTCTTTTTTCCTGCAAAATACCGATCCCTCCATACATGTCCCAAAGATTTGGAACACATGTTGAAAGACAAAACAAGAGGATTTTATATGCTTGCTTCGTCAGTACAAATGTGCTAGGCTGAATGGTGCAGCTATGGTAAACGAGTGTACAGAACGAACGAGAGGAAGCAAGGTAAGCATATTCCTGAAAGAGCATGAGCAGTGGAGTGCCTGGGGATTCTTCACGCTGATGACCCTGCTGGTGATGTACTGTACAGGCGAGCGCGGAGTGGCACTTCTGCACACACCGCTGTTGGGATTCATGTTTCTTTATATATTGAAGCTCGGTTCGCTGTATGTCAGGCGCAGTACAGCTTGGGCAATTACCTGTCTGCTGTTTGCACTATCACCGCTGCTGAAGTGCCATCCGGCAGTCATCTGTGTGAGCCTGGACATCATCGTGCTCTACCATGTTCTGATATGGGCAAGAGGAAAGCGACGGATATTCTGCAATCGACATTTTTTCATACTGGGTGCCGCCCTTGGGGTGAATGCGATGATGGATGTAAGGATGATCGTGTGGTGCCTGCCGTCGGCGCTGCTCATGTTGGGGGTAAACCGACAGCGACTGTTCCCGTCCCTCGGTATGCTGCTGGCGGGGGCATTGATTCCTTTGGGAGCAGGACTGTCCGATCTGTCACTGCCGATGGAGGGAATGGGTTGGTCGGCGCTGGCAGGGTTGCTCCTGCTCATACCTGCTACTGTCACGATGAATCGCAGCCGACCTGAGAGAAGTATATTCATCCACATCGCTCTGACAATGGCGCTGATAGCCGGTACCCTCATGATCTGCTGCACAGACAATGAGCCGGAACAACTCCTCCGGCTTCTTCCCTGGCTGCTGCTGGCTCTACTGGGAATCGCCCTGCTGCTGCACCGGAAAATGAGCGGACTGCCGTTTCTGCGAGCTTTGCGTGCTGTTCTGCTGCTCTGTCCCTTCATAACGCTCTGTCTGGTGCTCCTATTGCCCCTGTACCGCGCGGCCACGGCACCCCCCGCTGCCGCTCCGATCGACTCTGCAAAATAAAGAGAGCCATTCCCGAAGGAACGGCTCCCGTGCATACTCCCGCTACTGCCTCAGCAGACCGGGAAAAATCATGCTGCAAGCTCAGGGCAGAGCCATGTACTTTGCCTTGGGCATATTGCAGAGCGGACACTTGTCGGGAGCTGTATCGGCCGGGAAAGTATCTCCGCAAAGCGGGCAGATCACATAGGAAGAAGGCAAATTGAGGGGCTCTCCACTCTCCAGCTGACGAATAGCCTCTGCATACATCGCTGCGTGTACCTTCTCTGCCTCCAGTGCCCAGTTGAAACTGCGAAGAGCATCTTTTGCACCCTCAGCCTCAGCCTGTTCCACCATGGGTGGATACATCTCGGTGTACTCATAGGTCTCACCCTTCAGAGCCTCCTTCAGATTGTCGAGGGTCGTTCCCACATGCCAACTCATGTCGTACTCAATAGGTTGTTCACCCATCTTGACCAGAGCCTTCGTGTGATTTGCCGCATGGATTCGTTCCGTAGCCGATGTAGCCTCAAAGAGCTTGGCAATGAGGGGGTAGCCCTCCTGGAGTGCCTTGCTCGCAAACGATGCGTACATAGCGCAGGCCGTGCTTTCGCCTACGATTGCCGTCTTCAAATTGTCAATAGTCGTTGCCATGCCCTCAGTCTATACCTAACCACTCCTTCTGGCAAGTTCAAAACTTCTCTTTCGACATAAATCCGAATTTTTTTCCTCGGCTTGTAGATTTTGTGCAGAGATCGCGTTCCCCTCAATGTAGTTATTACAACTAAACTATTTAATAAACTTAACACATATTTCATACAATGAAGAAAATAGCCCTCATACTTGCTCTGGTGTGCCTGCCTGTTATGGCCGAGGCAGCACCAGCCGCACCGGGTCATCGTCCCGGTGTACGTCCCGTTGCCGGCCACCACCACAAGGGTCGTCCGGCGGCAGCAGCCCACCATGCCCGCCCCGGTCGGCGCGCTCATCCGCACCACCACCGGCACGCCAAACCCTGCCCACCCCCACGACCGCCACACCACTGCCATGTAAGGTCCTGTCCCCCGCCGCCACCCTGCCACCACCATGGGCACTTCAGCATATCCATCAGTCTGTAATTTACGGGGACACCGGCTGAATAACTCTTCAAGATGAAGGAAAATATAAAATTTTCCTTCATCTTTTTTAATTCATTGAACAAAGAAATCAAAAAAGCTGTACAAAAAGAAAATAACATGATATTTTGTGTCAGTAGTTGCAAAGAAAAAATAAAAGCAAGATGAACCTCAGCGGTCCGACATTTTACAGCAATGATCAGACACTTCCCGCCGGAATCGAGCTGGGAACGTACACGATTGTAAAAGTCCTGGGTCGTAACCTGAGCACAATCACCTACCTGGCACGCGATAAAAGACAAAACTGCGACGTGGTGTTGTGCGAGAGCATGCCGATCAACTTCGCTACCCGCAGCAGCAGTAGTCTGGTGCTCAAGCCTCTCAACGGGCCGGAATGCCCCGAAACCTGCAAATGGGCGATGGAGAAATTCATCGAGCGAGCTCGTCTGCTCTCAACCATCCACCACCCGAACATCGTCGAAATTCGGCATGCCTTCTCCGCGCTGGGAACCTACTACATCGTCATGCCCTACCTGCCCGGCAGTCAACTACACCAGTCGGCACCGGCACCTCAGCAACTGAGCGAAAACTGGCTGCGCCCCATTCTGAAATCTCTGTTATGGGCGCTTGCACACCTGCACAGCCAAGGCATGCTGCACTACAACATCAAGCCGGACAACATCCTTCTGGAGCGCAATGGTACCCCGCACCTCATCAGTTTCGGCTGTCCGCGAATACTCGTGGGCGACAACACCGCCAGCATAGGCTCCCACACCACCTACATCCCTACTGAACAGCTCATGCAGAATGGCAAGCAAGGTCCTTGGACGGATCTGTACTCCCTGGGAGCCACTTGCTACAAGCTCATTACGGGAGATCATGTACCGCGCTGCATAGACCGCATAGGCTCCGGCGATCCCTACGTTCCCCTGGTCACGCGCCCAGAGCTCCGCAAACGCTACAGCAACGACTTTCTGGCCGGAATCGACAAGGCGCTTTCCGTCTGGCCCAAGCACCGCTGGCAATCAGCCGAGGAATGGCTGGGGACCTTGCTGGACAACCAACCTCTGCACGACCCTCTGGCAGCCTTCGGCAAGCGCCCGTCCTTTATGGCACGGCTCAGCAAAGCCTGTCTGCGCCTGATCATCGCCGCAGGTCTGACAGCTACAGCAGTAGGTGCCTGGCACCACATCCGTCAGAACAGTCAGCAAGAAGACTCGGCACCAGCCGCCACCCCGGTGAATTCCCCGCAGGAGGAGCCCGCACCCCTGCCACCGGTACCGGTAGAGCTCGATCTGCTGATCACCTCAGCCCGCCGGGGTGAACCCGATGGTCTGCGTGCTGCACTGGCCGAGGGAGCAGATGTGAACGCTACGGACAATAATGGCGATACTGCTCTGGGGCAAGCTGCTTACTATGGTCATATTGACTGCGTGCGACTACTGCTCGATGTGCCGGGAATAGATGTAAACAAAAAAAACAGCGCAGGCTCCACTCCCTTGCGAGCAGCCAAAATAAATGGTCATGCCGAATGTGCCCGGCTCATCCAGGCTCGCGGTGGACGGCTCTAATCCCCTTTCCTCTCACATGTCCGACACAACAACCAATTCCATCTCTCTTCCTCCCGGTCTGACTCTGGGTAACTATAAAATTACCTCCGTACTCGATCAGGGTGGTTTCGGTATCACCTACCTTGCAGAGGACAAGAAAACCCATCAGAAATTGGTCATCAAGGAAAGCATGCCCGATCGCATAGCGCAGCGCAACACTCGTAACCTCCGTGTGGGACCTGCCAGCAATAGTGAATACGGCGAGATGTACGACTGGGCCACCAAGCAATTCATCAACGAGGCCTACACCCTCTCCAAGCTCAATCACCCCAACATCGTGCGCGTGTACCGAGCCTTCCAGGCTCTCGGAACTGCTTACTACGTCATGCCCTACATCTCAGGACTTTCCCTCGGAAAAACAGCTCCCCCTGCCGATAACATATCCGAGGAATGGCTCGGCCCCATACTCCGCGAACTTCTCGCAGCACTTATCTACCTACACTCCCAGAATATCCTCCATCGCGATATCAAGCCCGCCAACATCCTCATGGGTGAGAACAACAAACCCATCCTCATCGACTTCGGTTCCGCTCGCGACCTCGTGGCAGATCACTCCGCAACCGTCGTTGAATCCAAAGGCTACACCCCCATTGAGCAGATGCAACGCCGTGGAAATCGCGGTCCCTGGACGGATATCTACGCCCTGGGCGCCACCTGCTACACTCTCATCACCGGTAAACGCCCCGAGCGCAGTCTGGATCGCATCAACGGCAACGATCCCTGTGTACCCCTCTGCTCCATGCCGGAACTGAAAAAACGCTTCTCTCAGCAATTTCTCAGCAGCATCGACAAGGCCCTCAGCATCCCCTGCGAGAAACGCTGGCAAAATGCTCAGGATTGGCTGAACCATATCAACGGAGTCAAGGAGAAAAAGCCTGTCAATATCAGCCTTATCCTCATGGTCATCATCCTGCTGATGGTGGCAGCACTGATCTACGATATCATGCATGACTACGAAAATCTCATGCAGCAGGTCATGGTTGTGGCCATTGTCGGCAGCTTGTGTTCTTTCTTCGTCGGCAAAATTTCTCTTGCCAGATCTGCCAAGTCGGCAGACAAGCCATCGCTCCCGGCTCTGCCACCTCCCCCAAGCCAATCCCACAATAACACCGGCAGCCATCTCTGACTTTTCTCCTTTTCCCCACTAATCGAGTTTCTGTTCGTACAGTCGGGATTTCCCCTCGAACTTCCTCTTCCACGGTTTGTTACCTCCCCGCAGTTGTTCTTCAGGTCTGGGATTCCGCATCATCGCGGCTCCGCGCGGACTTTCACCGCAGTACGCGTATCGCGTCGGTCGTACCACAAAAGCCCGTGGTAATCCCACGGGCTTCCGGTCAGTGGCTCACCACTGGTTATTGAGGCTCTTCGTATGCTTGTGCACCTCCATGTTGCGTTCTTTTTTTCCGGAAATTGCTGGTGGGGTATCTGTGGACAGGAACAGGTCGAGCACCTCAATGACATTGCAGCCCGCCTTCAGAAACTCGCCCGGGCAGTATAACCGCTCCTGCGGGCCGACGTTCCAGTAGCGCCCCAGCAGGCGACCATTCACCCACACATAGCCCTTCTGCCAATCCTTCATGTCCAGGAAGGTATCGATGGGGTTCTGCAGCGCCACTTCGGCGCGGTAGTATGCCCCCTTCTCCGTTCCCCGGGCGCTTGCTGCACGGCGGGGGCGGAACGTCTCGAGGTCTATCGTGGAAACACGCCAGCCGGTCAGAGGTTTATCACCAAGTGACACCTTGCCGATGAGCCCCTTGCGGTCCTTCTCCATGAACTTGGAGAAATTGACGTGGCCGAACGTATCCACCACCACCTTCAGCACGGCATCCTTTCTGCGCTCCGGCAGGTCGATACTACGTTGGTTCAAGCGGCGATCCATAGTGCCGATGAACTGGTCATCCACATAAACCAGGGCAAAGTCCTGAGGGGTGCAGTGCAGCGTGGCCGCAGGGCCGGCAGGCAATGTGGAAGTCGGATCGTAGCCATGTCGTT
>JAZQCA010000032.1:0-32863 GCA_045545975.1 Akkermansia sp. | reverse complement strand
TTTGTCTTCCTAAGACCGCTTGGCCTCCGACTTGGTAAAGCTGAGCCTGGGCAGGGCGGTGGTGCAAGTGCGGGTGGATTCTCGCAGGACCGTGCGGATGGTGCTGAACAGCTCGGGGGTGAGGGCTGCTGCCATGGGACGTGCGCTGGTAGCTCCGATGGGGCGGATGAGGATGAGGTAACAGTCAGGGACAGAGGGCGGAGCCTCCGGGTCGCGAGCCAGGCGTATGGCGGCAGCCTGCCAGTTCCCCATAGGATCTTCGGCGTAATAGCGAGCATGCAGCTTCATGATGTATACTTGGGGCATGCTGCCGTTGGCGTTGAAGAAGGGGGCAGGGGTGGTGTGCTCGGGGCTGACGGGAGCACTCCATTGGGCGGTTATGTTCACTCCATTGAAGGCGAGGAGGTTGGTGTGGTTGTTGACGCTTGTGCTGTTGGCCGGGGTGCCGATCTGGTCTCCGAGCAGGAGCTTGAGGGGGACGTTGATGCGACGGAAGGCCTGGGTGATGTCCTGCGAGAAGGGGGCATCTTGGGTGAATTCGTTGGCTAATTCGCGGTTGAGATTGGCGGCGGGATCGGCGAAAAGGCAGGCTGCCTCGTTTGTTTGCGCTGCGCTCTCTTGTGATGAGTCCGGCAGGGGGAGATCGGTCAGGGCTTTCTCTACCTCGGGAGCTGCCAGGGGTACCATCTGCAGAAGGTTGACTGCGAGGGAATTCGGAGCCAGTGTGATATTGCCCTCAGGGTATGTCACGGTAGCGGCGTGCAGCAGGTGCAGGGTGAAAGCGTCGCTGCGGATGGGGAGGGTATCTTGCTCCGGGGCAGTTGGTTCTCCCTCGAGATGGGTGTTCAGGAACCAGGCTTTGAGGTGGGGGGAGAGCAGACCCAGACCGAAGGTGAGGGCAACGATGAGGAGAAGCTGTCGGATGGAGAGTCCTGCCATCAGCTGTAGAGGGAAAGTTTTTCGTCGAGGAGGGGGGATGGAGTCACTCTGTAGCGCTCGCCCAGCTCGATGGAGGCGCGGTTGCCGAGTGAATTGCGGAAGGTGATGTGGACGGGGGTGCGCCCGCTGTGTTCCAGCAGGACGGACTTGATGTGCTGCAGGTCTGCCATGGTGTGGCGCGCGGTGTTCAGGACGATTTCGTAGTGGGCTGGCTCTTTTGTCTTCCCCCGGCGTGGGGGGGTGCTGTTGAGGAGCTCCAGTCCATTGGCGGAAACTTTCTTGCCGCCTGTTTTCTCGTCCTCGCTGATCCTGGCGCGGAACTTGACGAAACTGCCGGCCTGCAGGAGCCCTTCGATGGCGGAGGCCTTTGTAAAGGAATCTCCCCACACCAGCGCCTCGGTGCTACCTGTGAAGTCCTCTACTGCAATGATGGCGAACTTCTGACCGCTTTTGCTTACCTTGATTGTGGCGGCGCGGAGCATGCCGGCCATTTCATGTGCGCCCTTTATTTCGTCCCCGGTTAGGTCGGGCAGGGTGCCGATGCGGGTGTATTTGGGGGCATCGATGATTCCGCGCATGCTGTCGAGCGGGTTGCCGGTGAAGTAGGCTCCGGTCAGAAATTTCTCATCATCGAGTCGTTTTTCCTTGGGCCATTCGCGGAGGATGACTTTTTCCTCGGCAGCGGAGGTGGTTTCCTCCATGGCGAAGAGAGCCATCTGGCCGACGGAGCGATCTTTGTGTACTCCGGCAGCGCCATTGAGGCATTGCTCGATGGTTTCGAAAAGCTGAGCGCGGCAGACCTGCATCCAGTCAAAAGCTCCGCACTGCACGAGCACTTCGAGTTGGTTGCGGCGCACGTTTTGCGGGGGGATGCGGTAGCAGAAGTCCTCCAAGCTCTTGTAGGGACCATTGGCCTCGCGCTCCTTCACAATAATCTCCACGGTGTCGGAGCTCATGCTCTTGATGGAGGCGAGGCCAAATCGTACAGCGAGGTGGCCGTTGGGCATGGTTTCCGGCTGGAACTTCACAGCCGAGTGGTTTACGCAGGGACCGAGTACCTCGATCCCCAGTCGGGTGGCCTCTTGGATGAATACGCCGATCTTCTCGTTGGTGGCCTCGTTGGACATGAGCCCGCAGAGGAACTCGACGGGGAAGTGCGCCTTGAGGTAGGCTGTCCAGTAGGAGATGTGGCCGTAACAGGCGGAGTGCGACTTGTTGAAACCGTAGCCGGCGAATTTCTGAATCTTGTCGAAGATGGCGTTGGCGGTTTTCTCGTCAATCTGGTTGACATCCCAGCAGCCTTTCACGAATCGGCGGCGCTGCTCCTCCATCTCCTTCATGTCCTTGTGCCCCATGGCTCGGCGCAGCAGGTCGGCGCCGCCGAGGGTGTAGCCGGCCAGCAGCTTGGCGGCTGCCTGAACCTGCTCTTGGTAGATCATCACGCCGTAGGTGAGTCCGGAGACGGTTTCGAGCAGGGGATGTTCGTACTCAGCTTGCTTGAGCCCCTTCTTTACGGCGATCATGTCGTCCATGAACTGCATGGCGCCGGGGCGGTAAAGTGCGAGCAGAGCGATGATGTCTTCGATGTTGTCTATGCCGTAGCGGCGGCAGGTGTCCACCATGCCGCCGGATTCCAGCTGGAACACGCCCATGGTATCTCCCCTGTTGAGCAGGGCGAAGGTCTCCTTGTCTTCAATGTCCACCGCATCGTAGCGGAAATCAGGCACGCGCCAGCGCACATAGCGCTCAGCATCCTTCATGACTGTCAGGGTTTTGAGCCCCAGAAAGTCCATCTTGAGTAGGCCGGCGTTGTAGATGGCGCCCATATCGCACTGGGCTACTACTTCGCCCTGAGGGTTGCTCAGGTCATCGCGGGTGAGGGCTACATAGTCGTCCAGTGCGCGGTCGCCGATCACCACACCGGCGGCGTGCATGCCGACGTTGCGCACGGTGCCCTCAAGCTTGAGGGCGTAGTCCCATACCTCGGCATAGGTGGGATCTTGCAGAAGATTGCGGAGGTCTTCATTGGCATCGTAGCTTTTTTTCAGGGTGACCCCCGGGCCGCTTTCGATCTGCTTGGCTATCCTGTCGCTGTCGGCATAGCTCAGATCGAGCACGCGAGCTACGTCCTTGATGACGGATTTGGCACCCATGGTGCCATAGGTGATGATGTGGGTCACGGCGCGTTCGCCGTACTTGCGGCGGACGTAGTCGATCACCTCCGGGCGGCGGGTCTGGCAGAAGTCGATGTCGATATCCGGGGGGCTCACACGCTCGGGGTTGAGGAATCGCTCGAAGATGAGGTTGAAGGCGTAGGGGTCTATATTGGTGATCTTCATGCAGTAGGCCACCAGCGAACCGGCAGCCGAACCACGTCCCGGTCCCACGGGGATGTCGTGGTCCTTCGCCCAGTTGATGAAGTCTGCCGTGATGAGGAAGTAACTGGGGAAGCGCAGCATGTTGATGATGCTCAGCTCGTAGTCCAGACGTTCGCGCAGTTCCTTGTCGTTTTCGGCTCGTTCCTTGCCGTAGCGCTCTTCCAAGCCTTGGTAACAGATCTTTCGCAGGTACTCCTCGCGGGTGGAGCCATCTTCGGGGGCGAACTCCGGGTAGCGCTCTGTGGAGGTGGAGTCGAGCTTGATGGAGGTGTTGCAGCGCTCGGCGATGATGTTGGTGTTTTCGTAGGCGTCCGGGTACTCAGGGAAGAGCTCGCGCATTTCCTCCTCGCTCTTGAAGTAGACGCTGCGGGGGTAGCGCATGCGCTTGCCGTCCATGCGCTTGTTGCCGGTACCCACGCAGATGAGGATATCGTGGGCATCGTGGTCGCTTTCGCGCAGGAAGTGAGCGTCATTTGTCACGACCAAGCCCACATCGTGTTTGCGTGCCAAGCGAACCAGTTCGGGGGTGCAGCGGCGCTCCTCCTCCAGCTCATGGTCCTGAAGTTCCACGAAGAGATTGTTTTTGCCAAAGATGTCAATGAGCTCCAGCAGAACCTCCTCTGCTTTCTCCGGCTGGTCCTGGAGGAGCCACTCCTGCATGGGTCCACTCACGCAACCCGTCAGGCAGATGAGCCCCCGGCTGAATTCCCTTAGTGTGCCCAAGTCCACTCGCGGTTTGTGGTAAAAGCCCTCCAAGTGCCCGCGCGACACGATTTTGATTAGGTTGGCCCAGCCTAGATTGTTCTCACACAGCAGAACAAGATGGGTGTATTTTTTGCGGCCGGGGATCTGTTTCTTGACGTCCAGCGGGGTAGGGGAAAGGTAGATTTCGCAGCCGAGGATGGGCTTGAACACCGGCTTTTTCTCGTCGGGGTGTTCTTTGTTCCAGGCTAATATATCCTTGTTATGCTTTTTCACATTCACCATGAACTCGATGGCAGAGAATACATTACCATGGTCGGTGATGGCAACGGAGTTCATGCCCAGCTCGGCACAGCGCTTGATGAGATCCTTCGTGTGGATCATCCCATCCAGTAGCGAGTATTCGGTGTGAACGTGTAAGTGAGTGAATGCCATGGTATGCCGCAGAGTATAGCACAGGGTAGGAGGGAAGTAAAGAACGGAGTTTGTGCAGCAATGGTGGAGGGGTTTTCTATTGGTTGGCAGCGGGAGCAATTGTTACTGATTGGTTGAAAACGGGGAAAATATTGATGTAAAGCTTGACCTTGCTCGAAAATGCTGCTATAAGAGGGGGAGTATGAAGATGCTTAACTTTGTGATGGCGCTGACAGGGGCTGCTGTGCCGATGGTTTGTGCCGCTGAGCCTGAGGCTGAACCCCTGGAGCTTACAGTGGGACAGAGCGAGGCTGTGACTTTGCCCGGGAATCCCTCAACCGGTTTCTTGTGGAGTGTGGCTGAATGTGCGGATGTCGTGCAGGTTTCGATGGCATTCGAACCGAAAGCACCTCGGAGCGGTCCCCCGTTGTGCGGCAGTCCCTGTGCCACTACGGTGACCTTTACCGGAGTCAAAGTTGGGAAGGGCGTTGTGAAACTGGTTTATGCCCGCCCGTGGGAGAAGGAAAAGGCGCCAGCTGTAACCCGCATTTTTGCAGTAACCGTTAAATAGATATAGAAGATATGGGATTATTACAGAACCTGGCCGCAATGGCCATACGCAAGAAGGTTGTGGCTGCGCTCGAGGCTAACTGTCCGCCATCGCTGAAGGATGCCCTCGGGCAACTTCTGGGGGATAGTGCCGCCGTGGCAACCATACAGAACT
The DNA here is from genome assembly GCA_045545975.1 of Akkermansia sp. Taxonomy (GTDB): domain Bacteria; phylum Verrucomicrobiota; class Verrucomicrobiia; order Verrucomicrobiales; family Akkermansiaceae; genus Akkermansia. The sequence goes on along the minus strand of JAZQCA010000032.1, from coordinate 27,706 downwards.
TTGTGATGGCTAACCTCAAGAACCCCTCTGCCATCACACCCGATGCTTTGAAAGGACTGGCGTTTTCCCCGGCTATTCAGGCGCTGTTCGAGTCTGCGCCCAAGCTGCTTATCTATCTTTCCAAGGTGGCGAAGGCCGGAGTGCCCAAGTAAGGGAGCTCAAATCCGAATTGCTGATTTCGACTCGCGACGTTCGCCATGGAGCGGGCGCCGCGAGTCTTGTTCCAAATTCGTACTCCGACTCTCGTACTTTTTACTTGACGCCCCGATTTTGTGGTGTATAGTAGAGGAGTACTTGCATGTAGTGTATGAAGCTCAAACACAAGACTCTTTTGCCTAAGAAGTTGATTAAGAGGAAGAAACATGGTTTCGCTCTCATCGCTTCGCTTACCTTGATGATGCTGCTCACTCTCTTGGCTGTGGGTGTACTTGCCATGGCATCGTCCCAGAATCGCATAGCCATGCAGACTGCCTTGCAGGCAGAGGCGCGTCAACAGGCCCTCGTGGGGTTGGACGCCGCCATCGGTGAATTGCAGATGGAGCTTGGTCCCGACCGCCGTGTGACTGCCAGTTCGGCCATCGTTTCGGAGGATGAGGGCAGTGTGGCACAACATATTCTGGGGGTGTGGGACAGTTGGTCCGGTCCCATCTACGGAAAACCTCTCATCGGCAAGGGGAACGACATCCGTTCCACCTATGATCAGGGGCGTTCCTCCATGTTCCGTCGCTGGATGATCTCCTCGCGCCGTCCCGGTGAGCTCCGCGATATCAACGCTGTGAATTCCCTGGGTAGTCGCGATCCCGGCAACCGCATTTGCCTGGTGGGTGAGGGTACCTTGGGCAAGCGCTTGACCGGGCGACATCTTGTTTACGCTGACCTCATTTCCATGCCTTCTTCCGGCAAGAATACGGCCTGCTTTGCCTGGTGGATTGGCGGTGAGAACCAGAAGAGCAAGATTACCATAAAGGATCCCGAGAACAGCGATAATCCGCTGGAGGCTCTCCACCGCACCTGGAATACTCCCGGTCCCATGTTTGTGGACAGTGAGTACCTCTCCTTCCTGACGGAGCCGATAGAGAACCCGGACAAACTGCTCACCATGGCGAGCTTGCCGCTCGCCTCCACTTCCTCTCAGGATGCCGGCATGCCTTACTTCTTCGATGTTTCCACCACCTCATACTCCCTGCCCATCAACATCCGAACCGGTGGGTTCAAGCAAGATCTCTGCCTGTTGCTCAACAAGAAGAGCCTGAAGGGTACTGATTTTGCTGCCCGCTCCTCGCAGGATTGCCCCATCGCTGAGGGCAATGATATCCCCCGTGGTACCGAGCAGAACATGCCCATTGGCTCCTGGCAGAACCTGTACGCATACTATAATTGCTGGCCGGATGGCTCTGCGAAGGATTCCTCCAACTTCACGGCTCGCTTGATTGGCAGTGTGGATAGCTGCTACACCCGTATGAGCGGTGCAGGGTATCCCCATGGTAATCCTTCGGCCGCCACCAGCAATCTGGATGACCTCCCGGCTACCGGTAGTGGTACAGTATATGATTCCCGTGCGCTCATGGACCAGGGTAGTACAGCTGCCGGTTACGCTCGAACTCCCGTCATGCTGGCCTTCATGAATACCTTCGGTCTCGTTACTGAGGAGAATCCCGGCGTGACCACCACTGACAAGGTGCAGGCATACAAGCTCTACATGTGCTTTTCCCCCATGTTCCTGTGGTGGAACCCCTACAACGTCCCCATGAAGGTGCGTGGTCGCCAGCTCTGGACCCAGTCTGCTCCCTACAAGGCGACTTGGTTGCAGACCCTTGCCGTTAGTCAGAGTGGTACCTGGAGCTACAAGTGGTCGCACTATGCCATGCAGCAGACTACGGGCGATACCGGGTTCGGTCAGGACTATGGTGATTACTTCCAGAACTCTCTGAATGACGAAACCGGTGACATCGTATTCCAGCCCGGTGAAATTCTCTTCTTCTCGCCCGGTAAGGCTCGAGTGACGGATGATTATACCAGACCTTACTCGAACCCATGGACGATTGGTTACAACGCCAGCGCAGTCTCCGGCTACAAAGCTCGCTTCTATACCATGGGCTCCGGAAAGAGTACGGACGCCGGTGTGGCCTCCCGTACGAATCTGGATGATGGACAGTTCTATGTGGGATTGCGTCTCGGTCAATACTATGATCCGGATGGTCAACAAATCGGTGGAACCAAGACCGATGGTCAGTGGTTTGCTCCGAAGAATCCGGAAGCCATCACCCTGTTCTGCGGATACAATGGCATGGCTGAGTCCAGCTCGGCAGATGGTGGTTCCGGTAAGCGAGGGCAGAGTCCTCACCGTGGTCTGTTGGGCTGGTACGATCCGAATGATACCGGGGTGAATACCGTATTCTGCGATCCTGATCGCAATGATGCTCGCTGGAGTGCCGATGGCTCACAGAGTGATGGTTCGGTTCCGTATTTCATTGCGGCTCTCGGTATCGTTCCCAAATCAGCCAACCGCAATCTTGACTCTCGAATCATGGAGGGCAAGGACTATCGCACCAAGAGCTGGCAGCACTCCAGTCCTGCCTTCTGGGGTAGCATGATCATCAACCCCGATGATCAGCAGCGCCAGTACCACCCCTATCAGCTTGCCGCTCTTGATGTGGGTGCCGGTATGAATGCCTGCCCGATGGACAACGTGGGTAATAATGGCGTGTTCGGTATCACCAGCGATGGTGAGCAGGTATCCTTCGTCTCTGTACTCGAACTTCCGGTGCATCCTCCTTTCTCGCTTGCCGGTTTCGCCGGTATGCGACTGCAGCCCGGTTGGTACGATGCAGGCGGCTCGTCGGAATACAAGACTCCGGCTGCCCTGCGCCGCATGCAGTACCAAGCCGGTGTGCCGGGTGTGGGTATTGGCAACGCCTTTGCTGACCCCTGTCTGCCTGCAGCGGAAGTATACGCCTTCCACAAGACCAATATCAATGCTCAGGTTGGTGGCAATGACCAGGTGTTCGGAGATTTCTATGACCATGGTCTGCTGATTAACGATGCGCTGTGGGACCGCTGGTTCTGTTCCTCAGTCTCCGACATGCCCTCCAACAAGGGCAAGCGTGAGGCGCGCGAGGTGCTCGAGAACTTCCTCTCCGGTACCGAGCCTTTGCCGGTGGCCCGCTATGTTAAGAGCAAGACTCCCTACAAGGACAGCGATGTGGTCAAGCGCATCATGGCCGAGGACGGCTGGAAGCATATCGCCCAGTACCTCATGATTGACGGCGGGTTCAATGTGAACTCCACTTCTGTCGAGGCTTGGGCCTCCGTACTGCAGGGGCTGGCCAAGCGCAAGCTCGTGACGAATGCCGGCGGCAAGCTCGCCCTGGTCGAGCCGGGCAAGTCTGATAGCAGCGTACTCTTCTCGCGCTTTATGGTATCCACCTCCGATAAGAGTATCGACTCTCTCGGTGGTTATAGCATGATGCAGGGCTCCTCTTCTTTGCGCGGCAACAGCGGCTTGCTTGCTGCCTGGGGTGAAGTACGCTCCCTCGAGCCGGACAAGATCCGCGAGCTCGCTGTGGAGATCGTTAAGCAGGTGAAGAAGCGTGGCCCCTTCCTCAACATGTCCGACTTCATCAATCGTCGACTCGACACCAAGAAAGACTTTGCTCTGAAGGGGGCTCTTCAGGCAGCTATCGATGCCACGGACATCAACAGCATGTTCATGGATGAAACAACCGAGCCCGCAACCGGCGGTTCCCTCTACAAGTTCAAAGAGGCAGAGGAGGGCTCTATCTACACCGCTGCTCCCGGCTATCTCATTCAGAGCGACGTACTTGCCTCCCTCGGCAACATACTGACCGTGCGCGATGACACCTTCACCGTGCGCGCCTACGGTTGCGTGCGCAATGCCCGCAAGGCCATTCTGGCTCAGGCCTGGTGCGAGGCTGTGGTTCAGCGCACGATCGACTATGTGGATCCCACCAATGATCCCTCCGCCTCCGAGTACGATCCCGATGGTCGCAAGGTGAAGGGACTGAGCTCCGCCAATCGGGTGTTCGGTCGCCAGTTCCGAGTGGTCTCCTTCAAATGGCTCGATGCTTGGGACATCTGAGCAATTTCTCCATCTGCAATTCAGAACCCTGCCTCGGACATCGCCGCGGCAGGGTTCCTTCTTTGGGCGATCGCTATGGTCGAGCTCAGCTCTGCAATTAGAGTTAAATCGCGCGCGCGTGTGCGCGAAGGAGAAAAATTTATGCCATCATGCAAAAAAAATCAAAAAAGTTTGATTTTTCGGAAGAAAAGACTTGCCAAATCGATAAAATAAGGTAAACTTGGTCACCCACTGTACTGTAGGAATACACAGAGTGGGAAGTATTTATCGGGTTTGCTGCCGGAGAAAACGGAACGTTCCCTCGAGGTAATGAGGATGGCCGAAACTCCCTAAGCCCCTGAAAAACAATAAACTAATAGGAAACATGCCGACCATTAATCAGCTCGTCCGCAAAGGACGAATCGTACCGGAAGAGAAGTCGAAGTCTCGCGCTCTTCACAGCTGTCCGCAGCGTCGTGGCGTCTGCCTTCAGGTGATGACTCGTACGCCCAAGAAGCCGAACTCCGCTCTTCGTAAAGTTGCTAAAGTGCGCCTTACCAATGGTGAAGAGGTTATCGCCTACATCGGTGGTGAGGGTCACAACCTGCAGGAGCACTCCATCGTGCTTGTTCGCGGTGGCCGTGTGAAGGACCTTCCCGGTGTTCGTTATCATATCGTTCGTGGTGCTCTGGACTGCCTGGGCGTAGACAAGCGCCGTCGTGGCCGCTCCAAGTATGGTGCCAAGCGTCCCAAGGCTGGTGCTGCTGCTCCCGCTAAGAAGAAGTAAACCTCTGAACCTTTAAGAATAAACTACTATGGCTCGTCGTAAACGCGGCTATAAGAAGATTGGACGTCGTGACTCCCGTTACGATTCCGTGCTGGTAGGTCGCCTCATCGGTAAGGTGATGCTCGCCGGCAAGCGCTCTCTTGCTGAGCGTATCGTGTACAAGGCTATTGATATGGCCAACGAGGGAACCGACACTGTAAGCCCCCTCGAGGTGCTGACTCGTGCCATCGAGAACGCCAAGCCCCGTGTAGAGGTCAAGAGCCGCCGCGTGGGTGGTGCTACCTACCAGGTTCCGCTTGAGGTTGCCCCCGATCGTTCCGAGGCCCTCGCTATGCGCTGGATCATCAACTACGCCCGCAACCGCAAGGGTGTTCCCATGGCCAAGGCTCTCGCCAACGAGATCAAGGAAGCCGCAGCCAACCAGGGCGCAGCCGTTCGCAAGCGCGATGACGTACACAAGATGGCTCAGGCCAACCGCGCCTTTGCTCACTTCCGCTGGTAATGACCGCGTGAAGTTTTTCTCGTAATCTCTGAAAACCGAAACATTCATATTACTTATCTGATATATGGCTAGTGTTAGCAGTCCTGACCGCAAGGCCCCGCTTGAGCGCTACCGCAACTTCGGTATCGCGGCTCACATCGACGGTGGCAAAACCACGCTTTCCGAGCGCATCCTTTTCTACACCGGCATGATCCACAAGATCGGCGAGACCCACGAAGGGTCTGCGACGACCGACTGGATGGAACAGGAGCAGGAACGCGGTATTACCATTACCTCCGCCGCCGTAACGACTAACTGGAAACAAATACCTGCCGAAGGCTGCTGCAAGCTTTTCGAGAACGAGAACTTCCAGCTCAACGTGATCGACACCCCCGGGCACGTGGACTTCACCGCAGAGGTGGAGCGCTCCTTGCGCGTGCTCGACGGCGCTATCGTGGTGTTCTGCGGTGTGGCCGGCGTACAGCCCCAGACCCAGACCGTGTGGCGCCAGGCTAACAAGTATGAGGTACCCCGCATCTGCTTCGTCAACAAGATGGATCGTACGGGTGCCAACTTCAACAACGTTCTCAACGACATCCGCACCAAGCTCGGTGCCAACGCTGCTCCTGTTCTTATCCCCATCGGTTCTGAAGATCAGCTCTGCGGTCAGATCGACGTTGTGAACCAGAAGGCTATCTTCTACAGCGACTCCGATCGTCTGGGCTCCACCTACGAGGTGAAGGAGCTTGAGGGCGAGCTCAAGGAGATCGGCGAGGCTGCTCTTGAGGAGCTCAAGGGGGCTGTGGCCGACGTGGACGATGAGCTCGCTGAGCTCTTCCTCATGGAGGAGCCCATCGATGCTCCCACCCTCAAGGCCGCCATCCGTCGCGCCTGCATCGCCAATAAGTTCGTCCCCGTGACCGGCGGTTCCGCCTTCAAGAACAAGGGTGTGCAGGGCCTGCTCGATGCCGTTGTTGACTACCTTCCTTCCCCGCTCGAGGCCAAGCTCGCCACCGTGACAGGTACTGTTGCCACCGGTCTGGACGAGAATGGTTATGAGACCTTCGAAACCCGCGAAATCATCCCCTCCGATGACGACAAGCCTGTCGCCCTTGCCTTCAAGCTCTGGGCTGACAAGTTCGTGGGCTCCCTCGTCTTCATCCGTGTGTACACCGGTGTGATCCGCAAGGGCGACACCGTTTACAACCCCCGTACCCGCAAGCGTGAGCGCGTAGGTCGTCTGCTGCAGATTCAGGCCAACGTTCACACCGACGTCAACGAGGTATACTCCGGCGACATCGCTGCCATCGTAGGTCTGAAGAACGCCACCACCGGTGACACGCTCGCCTCCGATGACTTCGACTTCACCCTCGAGCCCCCCACCTTCCCGGACACCGTGATCTCCATGGCCGTGGAGCCTCTTACCAAGGCCGACCAGGAGAAGATGTCCAACGCTCTCCAGCGTCTGTCCGCTGAGGACCCCACCTTCCGCGTGAAGACCGATGAGGAAACCGGTCAGACCATCATCGCCGGTATGGGTGAGCTCCACCTCGACATCATTGTTGACCGCCTCAAGCGCGAGTTCAAGGTAGAGGCCAACACCGGTAAGCCCCAGATCGCCTACCGCGAAACCATCACCAAGTCTGCCGACCGCGTGCAGGGCAAGCTGGTTAAGCAGTCCGGTGGTCGTGGTCAGTATGGTGACGTGGTCATCGCCATGCGCCCCGGTGAGCGTGGTACCGGTCTGAAGATCGCCAACAAGATCGTAGGTGGTGCCATTCCCAAGGAGTACATGAACGCCGTGTACGCCGGTCTGAATGAGGCTATGAACTCCGGCTCCGTTGCCGGTTATCCCGTAGAGGACGTGGAGGTAGACGTGATCGACGGCTCCTACCACGAAGTGGACTCCAACGAAAACGCCTTCAAGATGGCTGCTATCTTCGCCATGAAGAACGCCTTCGCCAAGTGCGCCCCCGTACTGCTGGAGCCCATCATGGCCGTGGAAGTTGTAACTCCCGCTGAGAACCAGGGCGACATCATGGGCGACCTCAATCGCCGCCGCGCCATGGTCAAGAACATGGAGCACAAGGGTGCTGAGTGCGTACTTACCGCCGACGTTCCCCTGGCTGAGATGTTCGGTTACTCCACCGACATCCGTACCCTCTCCAAGGGTCTCGCCTCCTACTCCATGGAACCCTCCCACTTCGAACAAGTACCCCAGAACCTTGTCAACGACATCGTCAAGGCTCGCGGTGGTAGCAAATAATCCAACCTAATTACTAACCCAAACATAACCGCACGTTCATGCAAAGTCCCAAAATCCGCATCCGTCTCCGTGCTTTTGACAGCCGCGCCATCGATCGCTCCGCTTCCGAGATCGTCGAGACCGCTAAGCGCACCGGAGCTAAAGTCGCCGGACCGATTCCTTTGCCGACTCGTATCGAGAAGTTCTCTGTGAACCGCTCGGTCCATGTTAACAAGAAATCTGCCGATCAGTTCGAAATCCGCACCCACAAGCGTCTGCTTGACATTGTGGAGCCTACCTCCCGCACGGTTGAGGAGCTCAAGAAGCTCAACCTGCCCGCAGGCGTGGACATCACCATCAAGATCTAATCCCCGATTCAGATCATAACCATTACGAACCTTAACACAGATTTCATATTAACATGTCTTTAGGACTTATTGGTAAGAAGGTTGGCATGACCCGCGTTTTCAACAAGGAGACCGGTGCCATGATCCCCGTCACGGTAATCGACGTGACCGGCAACACTTACGGTCAGATCAAGACCGCCGATAAGGATGGCTACACCGCTATCCAGGTGGCATTCGACGAGCAGAAGGAGAGCCGCCTCTCCAAGCCTGTCGCCGGCCACTTCAAGAAACTCGGCATCGCTCCCGCCAAGCTCCTCAAGGAGTTCCGCGTTGATGCCTCCGAACTGCCTGCTGAGGGTGCCACCCACCCCGGTTGCGAACTCTTCGAGGAGGGCGCCTGGGTTGACGTGATCGGCACCAGCAAGGGTAAGGGCTTCCAGGGTGTTGTGCGCCGCCACAACTTCTCCGGTTCCCCCATGACCCACGGCTCCATGATGCACCGCCGTACCGGTGGTGTGGGCGCTTGCGCTACTCCCTCCCGCGTATGGAAGGGTCAGAAGATGCCCGGTCACATGGGCAACGAGCGCAAAACCGTGCAGAACCTGAAGGTCGTTCAGGTGCGCAAGGATGACAACGTGATCCTCGTCTCCGGGCCCGTTCCCGGCGCTAAGGGTTCCTACGTTGTTGTTCGCCCGGCCAAGAAGAAGAACGGTAAATAATATACGAACTAGGAGAACCTATCTATGTCCGCTACAGAAATGACCATAGAGGCCGCTACCGCCGCGAATATCGTGACGGTAGGGCCCGAGAAGGGCAACCAGGCCGTACATGACCTGGTGACCGCCTATCGCGCCAATCGTCGTACCGGCTCCGCCAACACCAAGACTCGTGGCGAGGTTGCCGGTAACAACCGCAAGATCTACCGCCAGAAGGGCACCGGTAACGCCCGTCACGGTGACCACCAGTCCCCCATCTTCGTGGGTGGTGGCGTTGTGTTCGGCCCCCGTCCCCAGGATTACAGCAAGAAGGTGAACAAGTCCACCCGTAAGCTCGCTCTTCGTCGCGTGCTTGGTGACATCATCTCTGCCGGTAAGGTCTGCACCGTTCCTTCCTTCACCATCGAGGACGGCAAGACCAAGAGCTTCATCGCTGCTGTGGCTGAGATTGCCACCGCCAAGAAGATCCTCATCATCGCCGACTCTTTCGACGAGAAGACCAAGCTCGCCGGTCGCAACGTGCAGGAAGTCCTGCTCATGAGCGCCGCTGAGGTCAACGTGGAGCAGCTGCTGCACGCCAACAAGGTCGTCATCGTTGAGTCCGCCCTCGAAACCATCGCCAACCGCACCAAGTAATCATGAACGACATTTACGACGTAATCAAGAAGCCCCGCGTGTCTGAGAAGGCAGCTCTGCTCCACGAGACAACGGGTGAGCTCGTGCTTGAAGTGGCGGTAAAGGCCACCAAGCTCGAAATCAAGCAGGCTGTGGAGAAGTGCCTCGGTAAGAAGGTCGACTCCGTACGCACCGCTAACTATGACGGTAAAGTGCGCCGCAAGCGCACCAAGGATGCCGGTTCCGCTCCGGCCTGGAAGAAGGCTTATGTGCGCCTCGCCGCAGGTGAGACTCTCGAGCTTGTCTAATACTGAGAACCCATAACGACAAAGTAAGCTATCATGTCCCTCAAGTCATTCAAGCCTACAACTCCGTCCAACCGCTACAAGGTTCTGCCCGCTTTTGACGAGATCACCAAGAGCAAGCCGGAGAAGTCCCTCCTCGAGCCCATCCGCAAGAGCGGTGGCCGCAACAACAACGGTCGCATCACCACCCGTCACATCGGTGGTGGCCACAAGAAGCACTACCGCCTGGTAGACTTCCGCCGCACCCGTACTGAGGTTGCTACCGTGCTCGCCATCGAGTACGATCCGAACCGCACCTGCCGCATCGCCCTCGTCCAGTACCCGGACGGCGCCAAGAGCTACATTCTTGCCCCCGTTGGTCTGACCGTTGGCATGACCGTACAGTCCGGTGAGAACGTTGCCCCGAAGGTTGGCAACGCCATGCCCCTCAAGAACGTACCCCTCGGTACAGCCATTCACAACATTGAAGTACGCCCCGGTACCGGCGGTAAGATCGCTCGTTCTGCCGGTCAGCAGGCCGTCCTCTCCAACCGCGACGGCGACTACGCCCTGGTCAAGATGCCCTCCGGCGAAGTTCGCAAGTTCCGTGTAGACTGCTACTGCACCATCGGTCAGGTCGGCAACACCCAGCACATGAACGAGTCCTCCGGTAAGGCCGGTCGTACACGTTGGATGGGTATCCGTCCCACCGTGCGTGGTATGTGTATGAACCCCGTCGACCACCCCAACGGTGGTGGTGAGGGTAAGTCCAAGTCCGGTGGTGGTCGTCAGCACCTGAAGTCCCCCTGGGGTCACGTCAAGGGCCAGAAGACCCGTCGTCTTCGCAAGCCCAGCGACGTATTCATCGTACAGCGCCGCAAGAGCAAGTAATTTTTAACCTTCAATATCACTTAGAACAATGGGACGTTCCCTCAAAAAAGGACCCTTCGTAAGCCAGCCTCTTCTCGACAAGGTTGACGCCCAGCTTCAGAGCGGGGATCGCAAGCCGATTAAGACCTGGAGCCGCGCCTCCATGGTCATCCCGGACTTCGTAGGCCTCACTTTCCTCGTACACGCCGGCAAGAGCTTTGCCACCGTATACGTCACGGAGAACATGGTCGGTCACAAACTCGGTGAATTTGCCCCCACGCGCATCTTCAAGGCGCACGGCGGTATCGGCAAGAAGTAATAAGTAACCCGCACACCCCCACATGCTCACACCTCGTCTCAACTCCGTTCTGCTCACCCTCGCCCTCTGCGGTGCAGGTGTGGCTGTCGGTGCAGGCGAGGGGGGCAGTGGTGCTGCGGACCACAAGATCGCACAACTCGAACGCCAGGTCGCCACACTTCGTGAGAGCTATGCCCTTGCCAGGGCAGATGCAGACGAAGCCCGCCGCCAGCTGCGCGATATCCGCGCTCGACTGGAGGCCCTCGGTGGCGCCGCTCTCGGCAGTGGCGAGGAGCGCCTGATCGACACCGTGTCTCAGCTTGAGGCTGCCAATGCCGAGCTCGACACTCTCCGTCAGACCTCACTCGTTCTCTCCGCAGCCGTTACCGCCTATGTGCGCGGTGCTCTCGTGGAGGATGCCGCTGCCCGTCAGGCGCTGGAGGCCGCCATGCGCGAGCTTGACGTAGCCCTCGGGCTGCGACAGGCACCCCGCACCGACCTCAGCGGCTCTATGACCGATGCCCGCGTACTGAGCATCGACTCTGAGAGCGGACTGATCGTCATCAACGCCGGCCGCGAGGCCAAGGTCGAAGTGGGCATGCCCATGCAGATCACCCGTGGTGACCAGGCAATCGCTCGTGCCATCGTTACCGATGTACGAAAGTCAGTCGCAGGCATGCTGGTACAGCGCCAGCTCAACCCCGCGCTTTCCGTAGCTGTAGGTGACTGTGTGTCCGTAACAACTAATGATTAATCTTCAACAAATACCATAACAATGGAAGTTAAAGCAGTATACAAGAACGCTCGCATCTCTGCGAAGAAGATGCGCGATGTAGCCGCCGCCGTTCAGGGTATGTCTGTCTCTCAGGCTACCGACGTGCTCAGCTACACTCCCAAGAAGGGCGCCTACCTCCTGAACAAGACGCTCAAGGCCGCCGTGGCCAATGCCGAGAACAACAATGGTCTCTCCGCTGACGAGCTCGTGCTCAAGAGCGTCATGGTCGATGAAGGTCCTACCTTCCGCCGTACAATGGCCCGTGCTCGCGGTTCCGCCAACATGATCCGCAAGCGCACATCCCACATCACCGTCATCCTCGCCAACGCCGAGGCATAACCACAACACAAGCACACATACAAACACTATGGGACAGAAAGTAAATCCTATCGGCTTCCGTCTGGCCGTCACTAAAGACTGGCGCTCCAAGTGGTATGCTACCGGCAAGGACTACGCCACCAAGCTCCACGAGGACCTCCGGATCCGTCAGTTCATCAAGGACTTCACCGCTAAGCTCAACAGCGATCTCAAGGGCTCATCGCCCGCTATCTCCCGCATCACCATCGAGCGCGCTTGGAACAGCGTCCGCGTGACCATCGCCACCGCTCGTCCCGGTCTCGTCATCGGGCCCAAGGGCAAGAACATCGAGGACATGACCGCAGCCCTCAGCAAACTTTGCGGCGGCGCTCAGGTCAAGCTCGACATCATGGAGATCCGCCAGCCCGAGCTCGATGCTCAGCTCGTTGCTGAGAACATCGCCACTCAGCTTGAGCGCCGTGTGTCCTTCCGTCGTGCCATGAAGCGTGCCGTCCAGGTCGCCATGGACTACGGTGCAGAAGGCATCCGCGTACGTTGCGCCGGCCGTCTGGGCGGTGCCGACATCGCCCGTGCCGAGCAGTATCGCGAGGGTAAAGTACCGCTTCAGACCCTGCGTGCTCCCATCGACTACGGCTTTGCCGAGGCTCGCACTCTCTATGGTATCATCGGTATCAAGTGCTGGATCAACAAGCGCCCGGAAGTTGCCGGTTCCGCTCCCTCCGGTCGCCCCAACCGCCCGGCTCGCCCCCGCCGCGACCGTGGTGATCGCCGCGATGCCTAATCCCCGAGACACATTCACAAGAACCTTTAACGATTACAGGAGATATAATATATGCCTTTAATGCCTAAACGAGTGAAGGACAACCACCGCAAGATGCACCGCGGCAATCGCGGCGGCAATGCAACCAGCGGTGACTATGTTGCCTTCGGTGACTTCGGCCTTCAGGTACTGACCCGCGGTTGGGTAACCAACAACCAGATCGAGGCCTGCCGTATCGCCATCAACCGTTACCTGCGCCGCCGTGGTCGCGTGTACATCCGCATCTTCCCGCAGAAGAGCTTCACCAAGCGCCCGCCGGATACCCGTATGGGTAAGGGTAAAGGTGCTGTGGAGGGCTGGATCGCCGTTTGCCGCCCCGGCAACATCATGTTCGAGGTCGGCGGTGTAACCGAGTCCGCCGCCCGTGAGGCTCTTCGCCTCGCCTCCAACAAGCTCGGCATCCGCACGCGCTTCGTCTACCGCCAGGGTGTAGAGCCCCAGGCCTAAACCAGTAACCACTAAACATTACAGATATTATGCCTGTCAAGAAAGCTAAAGACTTCCGCGGTATGCCCGCCAAGGAGCTCGCCGCCCACATCCGTGGTCTGCGCGAAGAGCTGTTCAACCTGCGCCTGCAGCAGGGTACCGGTCAGCTGGAGAACAACCAGCGCCTCCGCATCGTCCGCAAGGAGCTCGCCTGCGCCCTGACCGTTCAGGGCGAGGGCGCCGCTGCCGAACAGAACTGATAACGAAGTAACCTAAGGACTTATAAAATGAGCGAAGAAACTACTACGACCACCAAGCCCCAGGGCCTTCGTAAGACCCGTGTAGGCGTTGTTGTCTCCACCAAGATGAGCAAGACCATCGTTGTGGAGTATGTCGCCCGCGTTCCCCACCCCGTGTTCAAGAAAATCGTCAAGAAGAGCAAGAAGTTCTATGCTCACGATGAGAACGAGACCGCCAAGGTGGGCGACACCGTGCGTATTCGTGAGACCCGCCCGCTTTCCAAGATGAAGCGCTGGGAGCTCGTCGACATCATCAAACACTAAACCGGAAAGGACATTACATATCATGCTCCAGATGGAATCCCTCGTTCAGGTCGCCGACAACACCGGCGCCCGCACCGCCAAGATGATCGGCGTCATCGGCAAGTCCGGTACCGATCAGGCTCACATCGGTGACATCATCACCTGCCACATCCGCGAGTCTATCCCCACCGCCTCCGTCAAGAAGGGTAGCGTGGTGAAGGCCGTGGTTGTCCGCACCGCCGCCCCCATCCGCCGTGATGACGGCTCCGTCCTTCGCTTCGACTCCAACGCAGTCGTCGTGATCGACAAGGACAACAACCCCAAGGGTACCCGTATCTTCGGGCCCGTGGCTCGCGAGCTTCGTGAAAAAGGTTTCATGAGGATCGTCTCCCTGGCACCTGAGGTGCTCTGATGCCCCTTCTTGGGTATTTGTTGAAACTTTGGCCCTGTCTCGTAACCGAGACAGGGTCGGTTTTTTTCTACTTACGAAAGCCTCCGCAAGCCACGGACTCATCTCCAACCCGTAGCCGAAAAATACTTGCCGCTCACACATACATTTGGTATAGTGAAGACACTATGAGAAAATGCACTCCCATCCTTCTTCTATGCCTACTCAACGCCATCTGCCGGGCCGATACACCCTTCACCCCCTCGCCGACCCCCTCCGCACCCGCCGCCTCAAATGAGGCTGAGAAGCTCATGAAGGACTGTGCCGATGCCCTGGAACAGCTGCACACCGCCCTAAGCCCCCTGCGTGCGCCGGAAGACCTCCCCCGGGCCCTTCCGACCATACGGGCCGCAGTACAGGCTCATCACAGCAGCATGTACTCGCTGCAGCAACTAGCCCATAAACCCGATACCCCCGAATGGCATACCCAGATTGCCCGCCTGAGGAAGCACTATCGCGCCCTATGCGAACTGGGGCAGGGGGATGATTTCGTGCAGCTCGTCTGGGAGAGCGAGCCGCTCACCTACCACCTCCTCCTTCAATCCCCCTATCTCCCCGTCTTCTTGCATGGTGAAACGGTCGACTACATACTGCAGTACCACTCCATGTCAGCTCACAGCCCCGAGCCCGAGGCTGCGCCACACCTCGACCGACTCCGGGCACAAATCAGCGCCAACCACATCACCTTCATGACTGCCCACCCCCATCTGTACACAGGGGGGAACGGCGCCGATGAGAAAAGCAGCATCATCCTTCGCCCACTCGTAGAATCCACAGCACAAATCAGCGATGAAGAAATCGATGAGCAGACCGCCGCCCTCATCCGTGATTACATGCGTGCCGTCTACCCCCAGGCTTCCTTCGGATTCGGCACCTGGATGGCCAAACCCAACGGCGCCTTCTACAGCATACAAGTGCTTTTCCCCGGCCTCTACACCACCGCTGAGGGCCGCACCAGACTCCTCAAATATCCCGTCTGGTTCCAAACCAGAGCCCCCCGAGAGAACAGATAATCCCCCTCCGATTCGAAAAAAATACCATCATCTGCATTTTCTTCTAAACAAAATCACAAATGGCGTGTCTATACATATAGCACCCTTGAAAGAAGTCTCCCCCTGATCCGAAGACCAGGGGGAGCCCAACTACCCTATGAAATGGACCCTTATGGCCCAAGAACCGATTTTACGTCTGGTTCCAAGGACGCGAAAATTATAGCCTCCTCTAGTTATTTCGTCAAGCGTAAAATGTGATAGTTTGTGTTTTTTTACGCTTTATGGCTCTCAACTTTCTCATAATGAGTTGATAAAAAAATAAGTTTTTTCCCATGAGCTCTCCTTTGTGCAAATAATCTTGTTAAGTAAGCATTTTTTCTCTAAAAAAAATCATCATTCTGCTTTTTTTGCTTGCCAAACACGCTCAGCAAGTGTATACTTCCCCCGTTCCCACCCGGGAACAACATTTCAGAACGGGGTATTAGCTCAGCTGGTAGAGCGCTTCAATGGCATTGAAGAGGTCAGCGGTTCGAACCCGCTATGCTCCAGGCTTCGTAAAACAGCGTATCAGGTCACCTGATACGCTGTTTTTCTACGCCCAGGCAGGCCAGAATGGCTGCCGCAGGCGTTGGCGCTTTGGTCTTTCAGACCAAAGCGGTAGAAGCCTAGCCTCGGCGTAGAACGCGCTAGCGGACGGAGCCGGGCCACCCCTCCAGTCTCGGCGTAGACTCAGCCGAAGACGGAGTGATGCATACCACAGACGGCGCCAACAAAATCGCCTAAAACAGCCTCGGTCTCCCGGGTGGCGGAGTACTGCATACTACAGACGTGTTTTCATTCGCCTCTCTTGCACTTCCTACTTGCACTTACCCGCTACATCCACTATACTCACACCATGCCAACATCACATTTCCATTATGTTTACATTCTGTGGGATGCTTCCACACACACTCACTTCTATGTTGGACACACCTCAGACCTTGCAGCACGGCTCAAAACGCACAACGCCGGGCATGTGCCGCATACCTCCAAATACGCTCCGTGGGAAATACACTCTGCCATAGCCGTTCAAACAGAAGAACAAGCATCTGAGCTGGAGAAATATTTCAAATCACACTCCGGACGAGAATGGGTTATCAAACATCTTGGCTTACCCATGAGCATGACATCGCTCTCTTAAAGCCCAAAACTCCTACTATGCCTACCTGTCACGGCGAAGAAAGCGAGTACACGCTCCTCTCGGAGTCGGAAGCTCCTTTTCCTAAGCGCGAAAGCCTTTCAGGGGTACTAAACATGCTTCGAATCTACAATCTGTAGATTCTGTGAGCTTCCGGCTTCGAGTCAGCCCATGCGGGCTACTTTCTACGCCGTGACAAGTAGGCGGTTTTATGGTGATAGCAGCTCTGTGGCAAGCAAAGATGTTTCGAACTGAGAAGCTACACAGAATCCGTAGTTTAAGGTGTATTTCTCACCGAGTGGCAACCTAAAATGAAACATCGCTTGCAAGGCAACAAAAAGACACTCCGTCTCCGCCAAGGCTCCGCCGAGACAGGTTGCAAGCGATGGGCGGAGGTGGGGCCTATTCTTTGCCCAGCCTAGGGGGCATCCTAGTCTTGCGGGTGGAGTTTTGCGAGGTGCTAGTTTCCTGTGTTATTTAACAGTTACGGTATATACGCGCGTATCTGCCGGCGCCTTGCCTTTTTCCCACGGGCGGGCGTATACCAGCTTCACAACTCCTTGCCCGGCCTTCAGACCGGTCAGCACCACCACGGTAGAACGGGGACTGGCACACAAGGGGCGTCCGCTCTCAGGAGCCTTGGGTTCGAAAGCCAGACCCACCTGCACCACATCGGCGCACTCGGCAACACACCACTGGAAGCCGGTCGTGGGATTCCCGGGCAGGATCACGGTCATGCTCTGCCCCACCGTCAGCTCCACAGTCCGAGCCACCGGTTCAGCGGCACAGACCACCGGCACCAAAGCCCCTGTCAGGGCTATCATCATGTTATTAATTGATTTAGCATTCATAGACACTTAAGTTAACGCTTCTCGCTGGCGAATCCGCGACAAAAAATTGTAGAAAGTGCAGATTTTCTAATAAATAGACGCTTGCGGCGGGCATTTTGTTGCGCGTTTCCTGCATTTTTGTTGCCGATGGCGCAAAAACTGAGGATTCGCTCGAAGTGGAGCCCTTGGTCTGCCGGGTGCGGGTCATGTGGTGCAAGCTGGTGTTTTGAGCGTTGGTTACAGTTCAGCCAGAATCTTGAGGAACTCGCTCATGGGGTACGCCCCGGTCATGCTGATATCCTTGTCCTGGAATACGAGGAAATAGCGATACCCCGGCCCGGCTTGTTCCTGCCACGCACTGCCCAAGTGCAGCTTGGCCGGTGTCTCCTCATTGACCAGATGGTCGCCCTTGGTCTCGATGATGACTATCTGATTCGGTTAAGACGAAAAAAGAAGCGGAGCTTTCCCTTTACGCCGTTGGGAAAGCTCCGGAAACTTGGAAATGTCACACTGTCTGTAGTGGATTTCTGAGGAAATGATACTAAAATTAACGCTGTTGTCAAGCTTTTACTAAAAGTATAAACTCAAAAAAACTAAAAAGAAGGTGCGCAGCTGGGTGGCGAGCCCAACTGCGCTGAGCCATTAGAGCTTCACGACAAATATCACTATTTGTACAATCAGCACAATGAGCTCAATCCACGATACTACAGACATTTCGTGTTAATCTCCTCCAGTCAGGTTCAACTGCTGTTCCGTACCCTTGCGGACACGTCCCTTTAGCGGACAGGACTGGTTACTCTCCGCCGATAGGTGACGTGGCCACCTACCAGCCGAACTGATAGCGGAAGAGCAGCCGTATTCTACCAGATAGGAGTTTCTCTTTCAAGTGCTCTAAACGGAACTATTTTAACATGTTGCTCCATTATAAGTTAACAGTACCCACGAGAATGCTGTATTTCATTTTGCCTGACCTCTTACAATTGATGTGGCATTCTCCAGAATTGCGAAGCGGATTTCATAAAACTCTTTTATCCAATATATTATAATGTGATTCCATATTTTCTTGGGCTGAACGTAGGAAAAACGAAAAAAGCGAATTCCGGGCTCAATTTTCCCAAGCTGATGGCTCGTTAATTCCACTTCCTCAAATGGGCGGTAGATTTTTAACGAATCTACCGCCTGTTTCATTTTTGCCTATGGCTTAGCGGGTTACGCGCTCGCCCGGCAATCCCCTTCCGGGGTGAAATCAGGCCGTTAAATGCAATGCGGGAGGCTAAAACAGCCCCCGAGCCTCCGCAAGCCTCCCGCCCGCCCAAGGTTTCTATACCGATGGGCGGGATTTTTCTTTGGTAGTGCTCAACATGGCAAGTAGAAAACCGATGCCCGAAATTACCCGAGCATCGGTTTCTAATGTCAGCATTTGTTTTATTCCTTGCGGAAACTTGTCTTAGGTATTGGGAGTCGTCAAGAGTCCCGACCATAATCATCGTTGAAGCGTTCTATATCTTCCTCGCTGAGGATATTGCCAAACTGGATTTCAATAACGGTGACGGGGACATCAGACACATTACTGAGGCGGTGCATACAACCTTTGGGCAGGAAAATCTGCTCTCCGGCGCGTAAGGCAAAATGCTGGTTGTCACATTGCACATAGGCAGAACCATCTACCACAGTCCAGAGTTCCGAGCGGTGGCGATGGCGTTGCAGGGAGAGCCGATTACCGGGCAGGATGGTGAGTTTCTTTACGACTGAGCGAGGCATGGCATCCATGACAAGCCAACTGCCCCAAGGGCGGGTATCGGTATCTCCTGCCTTATATGTCATGGGCGGAAGCTCTCGTTCCGGCTTCTCCGGCAGCGGCTTGGGGAACGGGCGAATCACACCATTGCCGTCTCCTACACTGATGCGGGGGCTGACGATGTAGCGGATCCCCTTGGACTCCACCAAAGCACGCTTTTCTTCGCTGCTGCCATCGGCATTCACAAAGAAGATGTCGGGCTTAATCACATCGAGCAAAGGGGCAAAATCCAATGCCGTTCCGGTATCCGGGCCGATGTAGACTTCCTTGACAAAGCGGATGGATTCCAGCATGTAGCGGCGTTCTTCCTCCGAGCAGACCGATTTGCGGTTCTTAAGTGCAAGAACCGTGGCATCTGACCCCATGGAGACATACACATCACCATAGCTGGCAGCTTCTTTCAGGAAAGCGATATGCCCGCTATGCAGTTCATCATAGCAGCCCGATACCAAAACTTTAGGACGAGGTTCGCTCATGGTTATCTCTCTGCTCTCATGGGATTGATCAGGAAATCCTGATAGGCTAATCTGATGCCGTCTTTCAGCTCCGTCTTGTACTGCCAGCCCAGAGCCCGGCTCTTAGAAACATCCAGCAGTTTGCGGGGGGTGCCATTAGGCTTGGTGGTATCCCAAAGGATTTCTCCTGTATACCCCACCACTTCGGCCACCAGTTCAGTCAGCTCTTTTATGGTAACTTCCTTGCCGGTACCTGCGTTGACTGTTTCGTTGCCGCTGTAGTTGTTCATCAGGAACACGCACAGATCGGCAAGGTCATCCACATACAGAAATTCGCGGCGAGGTGTGCCGTCTCCCCAGCAGGTTACCGTGGGAGCTCCGGCCTCCTTGGCTTCGTGGAATCTGCGGATGAGAGCGGGCAGCACATGGCTGTTCGTGGGGTGATAGTTGTCATTCGGTCCATAAAGATTGGTAGGCATCAGGCTGATATAATCTGTCTTGTACTGACGGTTCAGGTACTCACAGTATTTCAGCCCGGAGATTTTTGCCAGAGCATAGGCCTCATTGGTCTGCTCCAGAGAAGAGGTCAGCAGGCAACTCTCCGGCATCGGCTGCGGGGCTTCGCGCGGGTATATGCAGGAGGAACCGAGGAACTCCAGCTTCTTGCAGCCATTCTGCCAAGCGGCATGAATGACATTCATTTCAAGAATCATGTTCTCATACATGAAATCTGCCAGCGCAGAGCTGTTCGCCACAATTCCGCCCACTTTGGCAGCGGCAAGGAAAACGTATTCCGGTTTTTCTGCGGCAAAGAAAGCCTCTACCTGCTCCTGCCGACAGAGATCCAGCTCGGCATGGGTGCGGGTGATGATGTTCGTATAGCCTTGGCGTTGCAGCTCGCGCACAATGGCCGAGCCGACCATGCCACGATGCCCGGCTACATAGATTTTCGAGTCCTTTTCCATGAATCCGATTACTTGATGATTCCTTTTTCCAGATACTCGGCAAGATTGGTCCGTACTTGGTCGCCTGCACTATCAGCTGCAACCTTGGCCATGTCTGCATCCACCATAATCTTGACCAATTGTTCAAACGTCGTCTTCTGCGGATTCCACCCAAGCTCCTTGCGTGCCTTGCCGGGGTCACCCCAAAGGTTTACCACATCGGTGGGACGGAAGAAGTCCGGGGACACCTCAATGAGAACCTTACCCGTGGCCTTGTCGATGCCTTTTTCATCAATACCTTCGCCTGTAAACTCCAATTCTATCCCTACATGCTTGAATGCGTGGTAGCAGAAATCGCGCACAGAGTACTGTACACCTGTGGCAATCACAAAGTCCTCCGGCTTGTCGTTCTGGAGCATCAGCCACATACATTCCACATAATCCTTGGCATAGCCCCAGTCACGCAGGGAGGACAGATTGCCCAAATACAGTTTCTCCTGCTTACCCTGCTTAATACGTGCGGCAGCAAGGGTGATTTTGCGGGTCACAAAGGTCTCGCCGCGACGCTCGGATTCATGGTTGAAGAGGATGCCGGAGCAGCAGAACATATTGTATGCCTCGCGGTATTCTTTCACAATCCAATAGCCGTACAACTTGGCTACGGCATAGGGACTATAGGGATGGAACGGTGTCTTTTCACTCTGGGGTACTTCTTCCACCTTGCCATAAAGCTCAGAGGTAGATGCCTGATAGATGCGGCAGGTATCTGCCAGACCACACACTCGCACGGCCTCCAGCACTCGCAGCACGCCTGTGGCATCTACATTGGCGGTGAACTCCGGGGAGTCGAAACTGACCTGTACATGGCTCTGGGCTGCAAGGTTGTAAATCTCATCCGGTCGCACGGCTGCAACCACTTTGACAAGACTCATTGAGTCTGTAAGATCTGCATAATGAAGATGAAAGTTCGGCTTCCCTTCCAAATGAGCAATGCGTTCGCGGAAATCCACGGACGAGCGACGGATGATGCCGTGAACATCGTAGCCTTTTTCGAGAAGCAGCTCGGAGAGGAATGAACCATCCTGCCCGGTAACACCTGTAATGAGTGCGGTCTTCATGAGAGAATTATTGTAAAGTGTATGTCGATGTATAAAGGTTGTGTATTGTCCCCACCACTTAACCCCAGTGGAGGGAACGACGATACATTACCGAATTTGCAATTTCCTTGCATGCCTCGGATTGACTGCAAGCACCACCTATTCGGTGGATTGCGATGGTCAGTATACATCTCTCAGAATGGAGAATCAAACAAAATCTGCTAAAATGACTGATTTTATTCATGTCTGAACTTTCATACTGACGAAATAATACCCGATTTAACATTGACTAATAGAAAGATTTTATATATAATCACTTGCGCTACAATGTAAACAGGCGAAATCAGCATTCCGAAAGATGGGGCTCGAACAAGCCTTACGGTCTGAGTTATGAGCACTATGCAAGTCTCTTTCATCCTTTAGAAATCAATTTGTTATACCTCTCGAACAGGAACGCCACACGCTCCGCATCATCGGTAAACTTGCGACCATAGGCTTTCTCTACCGCTGCATCCAGCTTGTGGTGGGCTGCCACTAGCTCCGGGGGCATGGTCAGCGGGTCATATAGGTCGGCCAGAGAGCTATCTGGATACAAGGCTCGGGCATCCAGCACAGCCTGCGCTAACTCGGTAATCTTCTCTTGTTGCGATTCTGTTGCGTCCGGCCACGGGAAATTGTTGTAGACGATTTTGTTGGAGTAGCGGTATCGCATCTCAAGTCTCCCGCATACTGCCCTTGTCCACGCCATGTGCATGGTACTGGTCAGTATGCCGAAGTGGTAGAGCGTAGCATCGGGGATGATTTGGATAGAATTCGTGCATATCACATCAGCTCCAAGAAATGCCATAGGAATATAATCTCTGCGCTCAGAAGAGGTCTCCGGCAACGCTATATAACCGGAATCGTTTTGACGAATCTCCTGAAACAAGGTAGGCGTAGACGCACTCTTTCTAGTACCCTCTTTACTGCTGTTTAATCGAAAAGTCTTAACCGCATCCACTCTTTTCATGAGAAAAGGCATTGATTTTAATTCCGCAGGAGATGCTCCTTTCAACCACAAACACCAGCGCTTTTGATTGTTGATGAATTCTTTGGCTCCTCTTAATTGACGAATGAATTTTTCTGCGTTAGGCTCATCCTTCAGAAATGCGGATAGTTCAGAATCTTCTATGATGAGATTGCCATCATCTGTCGGTCTATTGCCATTTGTCATCTCCGGCACGTTGCAGAGCGGATTAGAGCAAACAGGGATAAAGACATCCTGAGCGGCGGTCAGATAGGAGTTAATATGTTTTACAACTTGAGGGATGCTATCTTCTGAGTACAATATCTTTTCGGAACTTCCGGTCATCATAGAAAAGCCAACAATGACGCAATGCACAGCAGCTACGCCTCTAGCCTCGTTATTCCACTTAAACGTTCGGTGTGCAAAATTGATGACCAATCCGCTTTCGATGAGGTCTTGCCATAAAGTGGAAACTTGCTCACCCTGAGTGATTGAGTTGGTGGATACAAAAGCACATTGTATCTTTGTGTTCAATGCGTAATCTGCTGCTTTTTTATACCACCCGGCAACAAAATCCAATTTTCCGGCGCGTTTATTGCCTGCGAAAAGCGTTTCTATGTCCCGTTTTTGTTCTTTTGTTTGGTTGGAGTAACCCACAAACGGCGGGTTTCCCATAATGTAGCTAAGCTTTTCTTTTGGTACGACCGATTCCCAGTCAATTCTCAGCGCATTCCCGCAAACGATGGTCGCGGAAGCCGTGAGAGGGATACGGGCAAAGGCCTCACCGAAGTAGTTGCCGACTTCGATATTCATCTGGTGGTCCATGAGCCACATGGCCACCTGAGCGATTTGTGCGGGGAACTCCTCAATCTCGATGCCGTAGAACTGATTGACGTTCACGAGGCACACATCATTGGCAGAGAGCATCCACCCGGTGCCGGAAGATTCCAGCTTCTCTCGCTCGGCAATGACGGAAAGCTCCAAGCGGCGCAGTTCACGGTAGGCAACCACAAGGAAGTTACCACAGCCACACGCCGGGTCGAGGAAGTTCAATTCGGTGAGTTTCTTGTGAAAAGTTTGCAATCGAGAAGCTTTGCGGTTGGATTTATCGTGCTGAATGCTCTCAAACTCCTCCCGCAGCTCATCCATAAACAGCGGGTTGATGAGCTTGAGGATATTACGCTCGCTGGTGTAGTGAGCCCCCAAAGCGCGGCGTTCCTCTGCGTTCATCACGCTTTGGAACATGGAACCGAAAATAGCGGGAGAGATACGGCTCCAGTCCAGCGCACAGCAATCCAGCAACACTTGGCGCATATCAGTATCGAAAGCCGGCATGGGCAGAAACTCTGCGAACAAGCCACCATTGATGTAGGGGAACTCCTTGATAATGTTGTTGCGAGTACACAATCTCTGCTGTTCCGGCGTGTTGAGAACTTGGAACAGTTCGGCAAGCCTCGCGGCCAGGTCGTTTCCATCTTCGGAGGTTACCTCCTGAATAAAGGCTCGGAAGGTGTCCTTGCGAAAGATGCCGGTGTCATCGGCGAACAAGCAGAACAGAATGCGAACCAGATACACCTCCAGCGGATGCCCAATGTAGCCAATAGCTTTGAGACTATCATGCAGCTTGCCTAACAGCTCTGCGGCTTGGACGTTGACCGGGTCTTCTTCCTGATACTCGCGTTGCTCATACCCGGCAAGGAAATAAAACAGGTGGATGTACTGGGGAAGCTCTGACAGAGAGAATGTGGTAAGCTGTCCATCTTTGCTGAGGTCGTAGAAGAGCCAGTTCTCGAAGTCGCACACCAGAATGGCTTTCGGGAATTCATGGTGCGCCAGAGAATCAGCGTATCGCTTGGCTTGTTCGTATGCCTTGGCCAGATCCTTGCCACGGGACTTCATCTCAATCAGGATATGCCCTTTCCAGAACAGGTCAATATAGCCGCTGCCACCATCGGCACACTTGACCTTATACTCGAAAATGGCTACACGCTCTCGGCTTACACCCAGAACGTGGAAGAAATCAATCAGGAAAGATTGAGCCTCGGCTTCCTCGCGTTCGGTGTCTTTCCAATCGCCAGCAAACTTGGCGGCGCGTGCGCTGATTTCGTTTTGACTGAGTGTTACTGCCATGGTCTCGCCCATTGACCATAGCATAAAGAATGCTGACCTTAGGCATCCCCCTGCTGTATAGGCAATAGCATTCTCATCTTGGCTTAATTTTACCCATTCTGCACTCGATTAAGGAGGTGATTTTTTACTTCAACTGTTAGAAAATAAGTCATTTGCTATTTCCCTTTTGACATTCAGCATTCTTTATGAACACCACTTTCTATCATGAACAACAATAAAATAGCAAAAGAACTGTTGGAGGGGGTAAACTTGTCTGCTAGCGACCTCGCCCGCCTGGCCCTGGAAACCATCGAATCTCTGGGCGATTTAGCCCAGGGACTCAACCGTATGGAACTCATAACGCTTTTACGCGACACGCTGCGGGAGGGAGTAAGTGTCATGAAAGCAGCTGCTCATACCGTCTCATTGGAAGAAGCCGCATGGGCAAGCGTCAACGCGCGGCAGGAGCTGCGTCCGACCTCGCGGAGAGACTTGCGCCATTTTGTATGCAGGATTTTGAAGGTTGAGGGTGCTGCCACAATGCCACTGCGAGCTATCACTTCAGCCCAATGTAAAAAGATTCTGACTGAGGCTTTCGAGGGAAGTACAAGTAGTTTTGTAAAAGGAAGAGCCATCTTGCACAGCATTTTCACATACGGGATGAAACAGGAATGGTGTGACTCCAATCCTGTGTCCAGAATCGAAGTGCCAAAGGTAAAGGAAAAGTCTATTGTTCCCCTTGCTCCGGCTGAGGTGGAAAAGTTGAAAGAAGTAGCTCAACGCTCGGAGTTCCGCGATATGCAGTTCTCGCTGAGTCTGATGCTCTACGGAGGTATTCGTCCGACTGAGGTTAGCCGTTTGAGAAAGGACGATTTCGATTGGGACGGCATGCAGGTTATCATTCGCCCATCCGTCAGCAAGACAGGTGGTGGGCGCACCGTACCGCTGCGTGGCATTCACGGTATCAGGAAGAAAGACCGCATCATTCCGCAAGGCTGGAATCGCAAATGGAAAGCCTTGCGCCGAGCCGCCGGATACCGGGGAAACAAATGGGTGCCGGATGTCTGCCGTCACACGTTTGCCTCGTACCACGCAGCCTATTTCCGCAACTTGCCGGAGCTACAGCTTGAAATGGGGCATCGAGATGCCTCTCTGCTCATGACCCGCTATATGGCTCCGGCTTTGAAAAAGGATGCTGCGGCATTCTGGAAAGGAGCGGGATGTTTGAAAGAATGAGACTTTACAGCCATAAGTCTTTCTCCCGACAAGTTTTCTCAAACTCTTTGAGCAGCTCTTTTCCATAATACTCGCGCACCAGCGCCCCCTTGTAGAAGATGGAGAAGCCGCATACCTCGCGGCATTGGGGTGGTTTAGGGAAATGGCAGATAGCTCGCGCCGGGGGGCGGAGCTTCTGAAATAAGGCACGCATTGCCTTTTCTGTTTCTGCCGGAGTCATTCTGTGGTGGTAGTATACCCTACCGGGGGGCAGAAAAGCAAGGTTCTACGCCCCGGTTCAATACGTTTCCCGGAGGATGGCAGCGATTTCCTGCGGGGAGAGGTTGAGCATATCGAGGGTTTTGGCGAGCACCATGCGGGTGATGCCGTAGGTCATGCGGATGTCCGCAAGGGAGCGGAATTGCCCGGCGTGGAGCATTTGCTCCAGCCGGAGGGCATTGGCCATGCGAATGGCTCGTTTTGTGGGGCGTTTGCCCTTTTCCAAGGCGACAGGTTGCGGGGCTTGCAGCGTGAGGCGGCTCTTGGAGTTTCAGCGCAGGGCGAAGGTGAGCTTGGTGACGGATGTAGCGGACATGGTGATTAGGATGAGTATTTTTCTATGGTTAGTTCCTGAGTATCTTCATTGTAACTGACGCTCTTGTAGAGCGCGGAAAAGAGCGTGGCGAGCGCGGTATCCGGGATATGCTCCACGAGCTGCTCCACATGGGACAAGACCTCGGAAATATCGCGGCGGGCGAGCTGCGGGAGCCGCTCCTGCAAGGTCTTTATCATGCTCGGGTCATGGGCGACCGCCGAGGTACTTTCCCGCACCGCACCCGCTCCGGGCAGACCGTCATGCGCTACTACTCTCCCAAGCGTAAGGTCAGCGTAAGACGCGACCGCTCCGCCATCATGTTCTACTGGAGTAACCTGAATATCAAGGACGCACTCGCCCGGCTCCGAAAGAACTCAGAGGGTGCGGTATGGGAAGTCCCCAAAGATGCCCCGCCGAATTATCTCGACATGCTCGATAGCGAGCACCTCACCTTTGAGCACGGCCATTGGATATGGAAGCAGGTTCGTAACCGAGCCAACCATTACTTTGACTGCGAAGCTATGCAGGTAGCCGTGGCTACCATGCTCAAGCTCGTTGGTCAGAAAAGTGTGAAGGCGGTGGAGTAAGGTGCATCAGCATTCTATATGCTGTAGGTATGCATAATTCTGAAAAAACAAGCCATCAAAAAACAAATTTTAGCTTAACGGCTGTTTCCTTATGTGGCTAAAATGTATTTATTTTGCGTTAATTCCTACTTTTTTACTTGATACAGCATACAGAATGCTGTAGGTTATAGGTACAATGTTGCTCTGAGTACATCGGAGTGGCTATAGAAACAACCAAACCAATAGAAAACACAGTACATGAAGACCAAACTTACTTCTACACTTCTGGCCGCTGCAATAGCGGTAGTATTAAGCAGCTGTGGTGCGCCTCGTGTAGGTGCTATTTATACAGACGTCAAGGCTCCTGTGGCAGCTAGCTCCGGAGGCGGTTCTCGCGTTGGTGTTGCCACGTCAACTACATATCTCGGACTTATTGCTACCGGAGATGCGTCCATCGCAACAGCCAAAAGAAATGGTGGCATTAGTTCTGTGAGCTCTGTGGATGAAGAAATCAAGAGTGTTTTGGGTATCATCACTACATACAAGACCACGGTGCGTGGTAACTAAAACACACCGAAACAAATGACCTACAAATCCCCCAGAGCTTCAACCCTCTATGGGATTTTTTCACAGGAAAGGAGGAAACATGACTACTAATTCGATATTTTTTCGAACACTTTCGTTTTGCTGGCTGAAACTGGGGCTGGGCGTTTTGAACATTATCATTGACACTGTTTTGCTGGGCATTCTGCTGGGTATTGGCGTATTGTTCAATAGTGAGGGGGTATTCGCCATTATGCTGATGGTTTGGCTCGGCTGCATAGGTCTGGTAAATTTCTTGATGAATCATTACTTAGGCTACATGGTCAAGG
>JAZQCA010000031.1:0-44126 GCA_045545975.1 Akkermansia sp. | reverse complement strand
CGACTTACGCCGATAGAGAAACAAATGAAAGCTTACTGCCGATGGTGAGGCGTCTGATACCCCACTACGAATTTTCACACAGAATACTATGCCTTTATGTTGTTTAGGACTATTTTTCCATAATCTTTGGGACACATGTGTTGTGCGACCGTTTTTTTCATTATACTTGACTTCCGGAGGATAGGTTGTTAGCATGTGCTCATGAAATTGTCTGATACTGATTTCAGCCTGGCCGAGAGAGAGATGTTTTCGCGAATCATCGGAGATGATGAGACTCTCCTGTGGTGCGGTCGTCCCTACGGGAAATTTCCCACCGGTCGCGTGGTGTCGGTCTGTATATTCGCGTTGGTCTGGATGGCCATCCCCTTGACCATTCTGTTCATGAGTATCAGCGAGGGTGACGGCTCCGATCCGATGAACGTCATGCCGGTTATCTTCGCGCTGATCGGCCTGTTGCTGCCGGCGGGCGTGGTTCTCGCCCACAAGCGCGGACAGAAGGCACGCTATGCTCTTACGGACAAGCGGGCCATTCTGCTGCAGCCGGGGGTATTCAGCGGGGTGCGGATCTTCATCTATCCCATCGGGCCGGACATGCTCCTGGAGCACTCCCGCAAGAAAGATGGCAGCGGTGATCTCGTCTTTGACTACAGCGATGTGCGGGTCAATGACAAACCTCTACCTCGCGGCTTCCTGAAGGTCGAAAATGTGGAGAAGCCCCTTTCTCTTCTCAGGGATCTGGGGGTGAATGGAGGCAAAGAGTTCATCGAGTTCTGATGGGCGGCACCTCGCGACCCTTCGACCGCAGCCGGGCAAGTTTTCGGGTACAGGCGCGCGAGCAGTGCCTTCACGTTGCCGTGTGGATCTCGTTCTTCTGTGGAACGAGATGAAAGCTGTTTACTGTCAATGGTTTTTATCGAGCGAATTCTTATTTGTTAAAAAATGACAATTTTCTGGGTGAGAAAGTGTAGATTTTTTTCCGTGAGTACGTTCTTCGTCATACGGACGTTCGCATGAGAATAGCCGTTTTCTGCAACAAAAAGTAACTTGACAAGCCGACAGGAAGGAGTAAGATTTACACTGTGAATGCAATCGTCAAATGGGGAATCGGTGCTGCCCTCGTGGGTGGTGGAATTGCCACTTGGTACTACTGGCCGGGCAGCAGTGGCACGGTTACAACTTTCTCGACTGTGGAAGTTGTGTGCGACAATTTTGTAAACAAGGTGCAGGCTACCGGTACACTTGAGCCCAGAGAACTTGTGGATGTAGGTGCTCAGGTGACGGGCGAGATCAAGGAGTTCGGCATAGACCTGGCCGGTAATCAGGTGGACTACGGCAGCGAGGTGAAGGCCGGTCAGTTGCTCGCTCGGATTGACGATACGATCGTGGAGCTCGACATTAAACGTGCCGAGGCCAGCGTGGCGCAGGCCAAAGCCCAGATCCTCACCGCCAAAGCCAACATTTCCCAGGCTGAAGTGAACAAGAAGAAGGCTGATCGCGACCTTGAGCGCGCCAGAAAGCTCGGCGTAGGAGATGCCCTTTCGCAGATGGACTTCGACCAGTATATCACCCAAGCAGAAAACGCCGCAGCTGCTCTCGAGAGCGCACAGGCTCAGTTGGCGAATGCCGAGGCGCAGCTCCAGAGTGCTCAGGCCATGCTGGAGAGCGAGCTTCGCAACCGCGACTATACCCGCATCACCACCCCGGTGGATGGTACCATCGTTGTGCGCCAGGTGAACGTTGGCCAGACCGTCGTGAGCAACATGAGCGCTACCACCCTCTTCCTGGTCGCTCGCGATCTGACCAAGATGCAGATCTGGGCCAGCGTGAACGAGGCAGACATTGCCAAGGTTCACCCCGGGCAGGAAGTCCGTTACACGGTGGATGCCCTCCCCAACGAGAGTTTCACCGGCGTGGTGAACAAGATCCGCCCGAACGCCACCATGTCCTCCAACGTGGTCACCTACATCGTTGAGATTGACATCGAGAACCCTGATCGCAAGTTGCTGCCCTACATGAGCGCCAATGCCAACTTCATCGTGAAGGAGGTGAAAGATTGCCTGCTGGTGCCGGATGCCGCCTTCGACTATCGCCCCGATCGTGAGCTGATAGATCCTGCCTTTGCCGGCAGGATGAAGCGCCCCGGTCCCCCTCCTTCTGCCGAAGGTGCTGAGGAGGAGTCTTCCACCCCGGAGAATGAGGTGAGCGCCGATGGCGAGCCTGCCCTGCTGTGGGTACAGAAGGGCGACAAAGTGGCTCCCGTTCGCGTGCTGCGCGGCGAGAGCGATGGTACCCGCAGCATCGTGACCCCGCTGCCGGGGGAAAATCTCGAGGCCGGTACCCGATTGGTGACGGGAGTACGAACCGTTGCAGCCGGAGCCGGTGCAGCTGCCGGAGCTCAGGGTGGGCTGTTCGGGATGAATGGTCCCAAGCGCCGTCCTCGCGGAGCCGGCGGAGTGGAGGCCAAGCCCGGGCAGAACTCGACTGAGCACCGCGGTGGCCCGCCCATGTAACACCCTGATCTCATCCTTTCCCCTTCTGATCATGATTGAGCTCAAAGACATCACCAAGGTTTACCACCTGGGCGAAATTGATCTGCCGGTGCTCAAGGGTATATCCCTGCGGATTGAGGACGGCGAGTTCGTCTCGCTCACCGGGGCTTCCGGTTCGGGCAAGTCAACTCTCATGAACATCCTCGGGTGCCTGGATCACCCCACCGGCGGCGAATTCTGGATAGACGGTCACAATGTCGCCGGGCTGAACGCCAATGAGCGGGCTCTGCTCCGCAATAAGCGCATCGGCTTCGTATTCCAGAACTTCAACCTGCTGGCCCGCACCTCTGCCCTGGAGAACGTGATGATGCCCGCCTACTACTACCACCCCGCCCGGAGCACTGCCGAGATTCGCGCCCGAGCCATCGAGCTCATCGAGCTTGTCGGCCTCAAGGATCGCATGCACCACACCCCGGCGCAGCTTTCCGGCGGTCAGCAGCAGCGCGTGGCCATCGCCAGATCTCTCATCAACAACCCCGGAATTCTGCTGGCGGATGAGCCTACCGGCAATCTGGACTCCACAACCTCCGTTGAAGTCATGAACATGTTCCGCGACCTCAACCGCCAGAAGGGGATCACCGTTATCATCGTCACGCACGATCCCAAGACAGCTGCCTTCACCGACCGCGCCATCAACATGAGCGATGGTCTCATCCTCGAAGGCGTATCCGATGAACTTTCAGCCACCCTCCGCAAATGAAGACCGGAACTCTCCTCATAACCTGCCTGAAGGCCCTCGTGCGCAACCCCATGCGCGCCGCGCTCACTGTGCTCGGCATCGTCATCGGTATTGCTGCGGTGGTCGCCATCATGGAGATCGGTGAAGGCTCCAAGAAGCAGGTGGCCGATAAATTCTCCTCCATGGGTACCAATGTCATCACCGTCTCCGGTGCCTCTGTCAGCACGGCCGGTGTGAACACAGGGCAGGGCGGTCGAGCCTCCCTCTTTGCGACGGATGCCGACTCCCTCATGAAGGAATGCCCCGAGTTCGTCAAGTGTGCCTCCCCGGTGGTGCGTGCCAGCGGTCAGGTGATAGTGGGCAATCAGAACTGGAGCCCCCAGTCCATCATGGGTGGCAATGAGCACTACCTCGCCATCGAGGGCTGGAAGGTGGCCCGCGGTCGTTCCTTCACCCGTCAGCAGGTGGAGGAGGCCAGCCGCGTCTGCATCATCGGCAGTACCATCGCACGGGAGCTTTATGCCGATGTCGAGCCTATCGGTCAGGACATCCGCATAAAGGACGTTGTGTTCACCGTCATCGGCGTGCTCGAGTCCAAGGGCGCCGATGGCCGCGGTTATGACCAGGATGACTGCATCATGCTCCCCTGGTCGAGCATCCGCGCTCGTCTGATGGGGGCCAGTGGCTCTGCCACCATCTCCAAGGGCGGCGCAGCCAACAGCGCCAAGGTTTCCGCGACGGATACCTTCTCCACCACCGCCGTCAACTTTTATCCCGGTTGCGACCTCCAGCCCTACACGAATGCTCCCCACCCCCTCCGCACTCGCACGGTGGACAGCATAGCCGTGCAGATCAACGATGGCAAGACCCCCGAGGCCGCCATGGATGCCATGTCCCCCATCCTGCGCCGCTGCCACGGTCTGGAGCCCGGCGTGCTCGATGACTTCAACCTCCGTGATCGTTCCCAGTTCGTTAAGATGATGACGGACACGACGGATACCATCAGCAGTCTGCTCATCTCCGTGGCCATGATTTCGCTTGTGGTAGGTGGTGTGGGCATCATGAACATCATGATGGTCTCCGTCACCGAGCGCACCCGCGAGATCGGTCTGCGCATGGCCGTGGGCGCACGCCCCCGCGACATCATGTGGCAGTTCCTGCTGGAGGCCGTTCTCCTCTGTACGATCGGCGGCATCATCGGCATCATCGCCGGGCGCATAGCCTCGGGCATAGTAAGTGCTCAGATGGGATGGCCCGTCTCCTCCTCCGTGTCGGCCATGGTGCTCTCGGTCTCCGTGGCTGCCGTCATCGGCATCGTCTTCGGCTGGTACCCGGCTTGGAAAGGCTCCCGGCTCGACCCCATCGAGGCTCTTCGTCACGAGTAAGCCCCCTCATCCTTATCCCCCCTCTTCCGACAAACGACATCTTTTCTCCCAATCGTATGAAGATGAAGCATCTTTCCCTTCTCCTCGTCATCGCCGCTCTCAGTTCCTGCCAGCTCGGACCGGATTTCAACGGCGCTCCCGATCAGCAGCTCCCCGCTACCTGGGTGAACGCGCTGCCGCCCTCCAGCTCGCAGGAATCTCTCGCAACCTGGTGGCAAAGCTTCGGTGATCCCCAGCTCACCTCCCTCATCAACAAAGGCTTCCTGAGCAGCCCGGACATGATCAGCGCGGCACTCGCCATTTCGAAGGCCGAGGCTTCCCTGCGCTCGGTGCGCTCCGGGCTCTTCCCCACCGGCTCCCTCTCCTTCGGGGGGGACAACGGCGGCACCTTCAGCAGCTCTACCTCCCATGGCGGCTGGAGCGGGGTACTCTCTGCCTCCTGGACCCCCGACATCTGGGGCGGTACCCGTCGCGAGGTCGAGGCCGCCTACGCCTCCCTCGGCTCTGCACGCGCTGCTGCCAATGCCACAAGAACCGCTCTCGCCGCTTCCATCGCCAACACCTACTTCGAGTGGATATCGGCCCGCGAGAGTTTACGCATTGCCCGTGAACAGCTCGAGTACCAAGAGCGTACCTACAATGTCGTCAAGCAGAAGGAAGCCGTCGGTATGGTCGCTAACCTCGAACTGGCGGAGTCCCGCGCCACCATCGCCTCCACCCGCGCTCAGATCCCCACCTACGAGGCCAACATAAAGAGCTGCGAGAACACCCTCGCCACCCTCCTCGGTACCACGGTCGATCAGGTGCGGCTCACCATGCCCTCCCCCACCACCTACAACCGCATACCACGAGTGCCCACCGGCCTGCCCTCCGAGTTGCTCCGCCGCCGCCCGGACATCGTCCGCGCCGAGCAGGACCTCCACCGCGCCACCGCCAATATCGGTGCTCGTGTGGCAGATCTCTTCCCCTCCCTCAGCCTGACGGGCAGAACCTCGGCCTCCTCCGGCAGCGACTTTGCTCACTTCTTCAGAAATTCCTCCTGGAGCCTCGGCGCCAGCGCCAGCGAGACGATCTTCAACCGCACCACCCTCAACGAGAATGTCAATATCGCAGAGCTTGAGCGCGATGCCTCCGCCCAAGCCTACCGCAAGACCGTACTCGCTGCCTTTGCTGAGGTGGAGGAGTGCCTCATCGCCTATGCTCGCCTGACCAACCAGCTCCCGCAGTTCGAGGCCGCAGCCGCCGCCAACAAGCAGGCAGCGGAGCTCTCTCTGCGCCGCTTCAACTCCGGCGAAAGCGACTTCCTCAACGTTGCCGCTGCCGAGCGTGCCTGGCTCTCCGCTGAGCTCAATCTCATCTCCACCCGCCAGCAGATCCGAATGACCCTCGCCCGCCTCTGCACCGCTCTCGGTGGCGGCTGGTGATCGGATATACTTCTTTCAAACTGTGCCCTGTCACTAGTATAGAGTTCGGCAATTAGGCAGACCTGCAATTTTGAAGATAGCCCCGCCTTGCGGGGCGTCATTTTTAATAGCGAAGTGGTGCAGCGAGCCTACGGCGAGCGAAACCACTCGAACCAACGAATAAAAAACGGAACCCGTGCAACGGGTGACAGTTAACCGGAGTTCGATTTACCGCCACAAGTAGAAAACCCGCCGTTATCTCAAACGGCGGGTTTTCTCTCACGGGGCTTAGCCCCGACTTATCTTGCAATTTTATATTGCAACTCAACTTACTTGCGACGACGGCGAGCTGCCAGACCGGCAAGCGCCAGCAGACTCAGCGTAGCCGTGGTCGGCTCGGGAATGGCCTTCGCAGCATTGAGTGCAATAGCGGAACTTGCCAAACTTGTATCGCGCAGACTTGCCACACCAGCGTATGTGGTGATGGATTTCATGGCATCCACCGCATACGAAGAGAGGATCATAGTATCGATCTCACCTACAGCGCCTTTGAGAGCACTATGAGTGTCATAGGCTGCTCCAACATACAGAGAAGTACCATCATTGCCAAAAGACAATGTCAAGGTCACATCCCCTGTTGTGGGAAGAACACTATTTACAGCGAAATAGCTGTAGTTGGTTCCCCATATAGTTGAGGCTTTGCGATCTGCTGTAAAACCGATACCGATATCTGTCGTTCCATCCAGTATTAACAGAGGAGAATTTGCTGCTACAGTTGACAGCTTGGAAGCATCCAATGTAATTGCTACAGTTGTAACAGAGCGCTTGTCGCTGTCCGGATACTCGGTGGCAATAGGAGCACCGGAGAATTTATAATCACCATCCGCCTCTTCGGTAATAGTGAAATTGGTCGTCCATTCAGAAAATGAAGTCCCTTCAACGTGAACGTAGCCGGTAATGTCCTTTTCCGTCAGCGTGACAGCACTTGCCACACCGGCCAGAGCCATAAGGGCTATGATTGTCTTTTTCATATTTAACTATGTGTTGATTGTTAGAGTTTGCAGACCCGGACAGGGGTACTCATCTCCACGCGCGTCGGAGTGCTGAGAGACCTGATCTGAGCTGCTGGTAGCAGTATAAAGGTTTTCTAATGAGATACTTAAGCTCCCCCTGCCAATGATCATCTCTTTTCTAATGAAGTTCAATGCTTTATGATTGATAATCAATAAAAAACATTAGGAAAAGTGACTTTTTGAAAATCAGGTTTTAGCTGATGGGTGATACTGTAAGTGATTAAAAATTGATGGATTATAAATTTTTTACTGGACATCTCATTAGAAAAGAGATACACTCTGCTCAGTAACTTGGAGCAGGTCTCTCAGCACTCCGACGCGCGTGGAGATGAGTACCCCTGTCCGGGTCTGCTAAACTCTAACAATTAATAACAAAATAATGAAAAAGACAATCATAGTCCTTTTTGCCGCCGCCTCCTGTGCCATGGGCGTTACACTCGAGGATGCGGCTTACACCTCCACGGGTTCCTCCATCACGCTTAATAGCCCTCTTGCCAGCTACTCCGCTATCCTTACGCTCGATGTGGATGCGTTGAAGAACGTTATGCTCGTTGGTAAGCCGTTGTCTAAGCACATCTTGGTGAATTTCATTGACAACGACAATGGTGATATTGGCTTGCAGACCAACTACACCAGCGCCAACGACGTAATCGTATACTCCGGTCTCTATGGCTGTTGGAACAATGGCGGTGCTTACTCCATTGGAATGGATGCTGCTGCTGATGGTTCCGGTATGCAGAAAACCGATTTCTGGGCAAACGCAGTGGGTGCTTCTGCCGCTCTGATGTACACCAACGGCACCGGTACTACCGGTCTTATCACCATTTCTTATTCCGATGGCACCACCACAACGCTGGGTGGTACTTTGGCTGGCACCCTGAAGGGTAGCTCAGTTGCTGCTGATGTGGTTGAGTTTGATACCGACATTGTGACCAATGCTTGGGTGTACAGTTCCGGTCTGAGCGTGAATGATGCCAAGACTCTGACAATAGCCGCCATTCCCGAGCCGACCACGGCTACGCTGAGTCTGCTGGCGCTTGCCGGTCTGGCAGCTCGTCGTCGTCGCAAGTAATCATCTACAGGAATGTAAATAATCCGGCGGGATATATTCCCGCGTGAGAGAGGCCGCCGTCCATGCAGACGGCGGCTTCTGCTGTATAGTACGGCCGAGGTGAGATTGCGGCAGAAAGAAACCCGCCGCTTGGGGAAACGGCGGGTTATCACTCACGGGGCTGAGCCCCGATATGATGGAAGCCGGGGGGGAAATCAGAGCTCGAGGTTTTCCTCCTCAGAGTCAGCGGGCTGTTTCTTGGTCTTTTTGTTTTTCTTGGAGGCGGTCTTATTCTTGGCCTTCATTTCCTTCTTGGCCTGTTTGACAAGATCTTTCCAAGAGCCTACGAGAACGGGTACTTTCTTGTAGCCGGAAGCACCTTCGATGATGGTGCCGTCAGCCATGACGGCCATCACGTTGGGAGTGCCACCGGAACCGCCGGAGGGGACGGTGACGGCGCCGGCCGTCTTATTGGTGACGATGGGGTAGTTCATACCGACTTCGGTAGCCCACTTCTTGGCCTCTGCGACATCGGGATCGCCGCTGAGCATGATAAGCTCTGCCCCCTTACCCTTCATTTCTTTGTAGAGGGGGACGAGCTGGGGAGCAAGCACCCGGCAGGGACCGCACTTGGAGTGGGAGCGGAGGATGAAGTAGACGACAGCCTTTTTCTTGGGCTTGACCTTGGTGAGGTACTCAACCTCAGCGAGCATGTCGGGGATGGTGATGGTTTGTTCCTCCTCGGTGGTTTCGGTCTCGGCAGCCTCGGTGTCGGGGGTATCATCCTGAGCATAGAGGGAGGAAGGGGCGCAGACGACGGCACCCAACATCAGAGTGATTATGAAAAGAATGCGTTTCATACGATGGAAAGGACGTATATCCAGGGGAGGATTCTACATGGTTTTTCCTGCGAATGCAAGTCCGAACTTCCAAAAGAATGAGCAAGAGCACATGTGGTTCAAATCTTTGGGGTACATATGGCGAAAGAGATAGTTCGCTCCGTATGGCAGCACTATCTCTTGAGGTGAACGAGTAGCAGAGCGATGTCGGCCGGGGTGATGCCGGGAATGCGCGAGGCTTGTCCGATGGTGCCGGGGCGGATGCGGGTGAGGCGCTGCCGTGCCTCGGTTTTCATGGCGGGGATGGAGTCGTAGTCGATATCGGCGGGTATGCGCTTGTCCTCCTGGCGTTGGATGCGCTGGGCGGTGGCGCGCATGCGGTCGATGTGACCGGCGAAGATGACTTCGATGGAGATGGGCTCCCAGAGCTCGAGGGGGAAGGTAGCGAGGAGGTCGGGGGGAAGATGGCGCCAGTTGTTCTCGGGGCGGCGTAGCCAGAGGTTGAGGTTCACGCCGGGGGCAACCTTCACGCGATTGGTGAGCTCCACTCCTTGC
Organism: Akkermansia sp.; assembly: GCA_045545975.1. Lineage (GTDB taxonomy): Bacteria > Verrucomicrobiota > Verrucomicrobiia > Verrucomicrobiales > Akkermansiaceae > Akkermansia. The sequence goes on along the minus strand of JAZQCA010000031.1, from coordinate 34,592 downwards.
CGGATGGCTTGCAGACGGTCGGCAGCGGCTTGTCCCCGCTCGGTGGAGAGCAGACCAAGCTCGGCGGCCAGGGGCGAGAGGCGCAGGTCGGCATTGTCCTGGCGCAGCAGAAGGCGCATTTCGGCACGGCTGGTGAACATGCGGTAGGGCTCATCGGTACCGCGGGTGACGAGGTCATCGATCATCACGCCGAGGTAGGCCTGATCGCGGCGCAGGATGAGGGGCTCGCGCTGTCGGAGGGCAAGCATGGCATTTGCCCCGGCGAGCAGCCCCTGACCGGCGGCTTCTTCGTAGCCGCTGGTGCCGTTGATCTGACCGGCGAAGTAGAGACCGCGGATTTTCTTGGTCTCGAGGGTGGGAAGGAGCTCGGTGGGGGGAACGTAATCGTACTCTACGGCATAGCCGGGGCGGATGAGCTCGGCGTGCTCCAGTCCGGGTATGCTGTGTACGATGTCCTGCTGGACGTGGAAGGGCAGGCTGGAGGAGAGCCCGTTGAGGTAGTACTCATCGGTGCTGCGCCCCTCGGGCTCGATGAAGATCTGGTGGCGGTCTTTCTCCGCGAAGCGTACGACCTTGTCTTCTATGCTGGGGCAGTAGCGCGGTCCGGTTCCTTCGATGACCCCGCCGAAGAGGGGGCTGTACTGCAGGTTGGCACGGATGATGTCGTGAGTGCGCTCGTTGGTGTAGGTGGCGGCACAGGCGAGTTGACGGAGCTCGAAGTCGCTGTCTGCCAGGAAGTTGAGGGTGCAGTGCGGCTCCGAGCTGCGGTGCAGCAGGCTGCGGGAGACATTGCTGAAGAGGGGCGGGGGCTCATCGCCGGGCTGCATCTCCAGGGAGCTGAAGTCGATGGTGCTGCCCTTTATGCGCGGTGAGGTGCCGGTCTTGAAACGTGCGAGCGGGAAACCCAGTTTGCTCAGGCAGGCGGAGATCCCCGTGGGGGCAGCACCCAGACGCCCGCCGGGCAGGTGGTCCATGCCCACATGCAGCAGACCGCGCATGAAAGTCCCGCTGCAGAGCACGACTGCCCGGGCAGCGATCTTCTGTCCCCAGGTGGTGGTGACTCCGGTCACGCGCTTGCCCTCGGTGATGATCTCGGCGGCATCTCCCTGCACGAGCTGCACGCCCGGGGCGGTCTCCATCACCCATTTCATGCGGGTTCGGTATGCCAGTTTGTCGCACTGGGCTCGTGGGGCACGCACGCTGGGACCTTTGGCGGCATTGAGCATGCGGAATTGGATGGCGGTGGCATCGGTATTCAACCCCATGGCGCCGCCGAGAGCATCGATTTCGCGGACGATATGTCCCTTGGCAAGACCACCGATGGCGGGGTTGCAGCTCATCTGGCCGATGGAGTCGAGATCGTGGGTGATGAGGGCTACGGAACCTCCCAGGCGGGCTGCGGCGAGAGCAGCCTCTATACCGGCGTGTCCGCCGCCGATGACGGCTATGTCGAAGAGATCTGGCATGCTGGGGTGGTGGTGGCTCAGAAACTGAAGCTGCGGCTCTGTTCGGCCTGTAGCAGGAGCTCGGCGCACTCGGTGTGTCCGGCGCTCACGGCGTAGTAGCGGGGGGTGTTGTTTGCGATGTCCTTCTGGAAGGGGCTGGCATGTGCCTTCAGGAGATTATTCACCGTTTCGGGATCGCCGTTGCGGGCTGCGGCGTGGAGGGCGGTGCGGCCGGAGTTGTTCCTGTGGTGGACATCAGCCTTTGCATTGATAAGCATGTGTACGCAGAAGGCCAGCCCGTTGGAGGCGGCATAGGTGAGCGCCGTTTCGTTCTGGCGGTCGCAGGCGTTTACATCGATGGAGGTGGTGAGGAGGATCTGCATGCACTCGGCATTGCCGTTGATGGCGGCAATGTGCAGGAGGGTCTGCGAGCCGGTCTCCACCTTCGGGTCGGCTCCCTTGTCGAGCAGCGCGCGCAGACATTGCGGATAGTTATTCTGGACTGTCCAGTAGAGGAGGCCGCGCCCCATGGCATCCGTCTCATCGAGCGGGAATCCCTTGTCGATGAGCAGTCGCACACATTCGAGGTGCCCGCGGCGACAGGCTGTGTAGAGCGGGGAGGGAATGTTGCGATCCGGGGTATGAACGGCGCCGCTGTCGATGAGAAGGCGCAAACAGACGGCTTGCCCGACTTCTGCGGCCGTGTGCAGCAGCATGGTGCCATCCGAGGCTTTCACGTTCGGATTCGCCCCGGCTTGCAGCAGGGCTGCCACGCATTCGGGGCGATTGGCCAGGATGGCCTCGCGCAGGGCGTTGCCGCTGCTGTCATCCGTCAGGTCCACTCCTACGCGGAGGAGGTGCTCGAGGGTCGCCAGAGTGCCGTCCCTGATGGTGGGAATGAGCGAGTTTTGGTAGTCGGCGGGGCGTATGCGCTGACGTGCCAGTTCTCCGGCTGAGGTCAGGATGGCAGCACAGTCTGCATGTCCGTCTGCCTGTGCGATCTTGAGCGGGGTGCGTTTCTGCTCATCCTCGCTGTTGAAATCGGCTCCGGCCCGGATGAGTACCCGCACGCAGTCGGTGTACCCGCCTTTGGTGGCTATATGGATGGGGCGCATGCCCAGGGGAGATTTGTCGTTCAGGCGTGCTCCGGTCCTGATGAGGGCTTTCAGGCACTCAGTATTGCCGGTGGCGGCAGCCAGTTCCAAGGGACTCCGACCTTCGCTGTCGCGGGAGTTCGGATCTGCCCCTGCGAGAAGTAGGAGGGAGAGCCGCTCGCTGTCGCCTGCGGAGATGGTCCGGAAGAGGGCTTGCTGGTAGTCGTCCGCTATGCCGGCTTGTCTGAGCATGGCGGCAGCCAGTAGAGGGGAGCACTCGGATTTTTCCGAAGAATCGATCAGGTGGAGGGGGGGGAGCCCATCGCTGTTGAGCGCGGTGGCATCGGCCCCGTTGGCCAGCAGGTCGCGGATGATGGCTGCGTGGCGGTTGGCAGCGGCGATGTGCAGGGGGGTGTCGCCGTTGGGCAGCGCATCATTCGTCGGGGCTTTGTGCTGCAGGAGAAGGGCGGCTATGTCGGCATGTCCGCTGAGGACGGACTCCAGCAGGGCGGTACGCCCTTCAGTGGTGCGCAGCGTTACATCAGCCCCTCGTTCCAAGAGGGCCGCCACGGTTTCCGGGTAATTGGCATGGGTGGCGGCGTACAGCGGAGTGGCACCCCGGGTATTCTGCAGGTTGGGATTGGCCCCTCCCTCCAGCAGGGCGATCACAGCGGCTGTATGGCCCTTTTCTGCTGCCCAGTGCAGGGGGGTGTCGCCGGTACGGTCCTGTTTGTCTGTGGCTGCTCCGGCCTGTGCCAGCAGGGAGATGCAGCCGGCGTTGCCCGACTTTGCTGCTACCATGAGCGGGGTTTCGCCATCGAGCTCGTCGTGGATGTTTGCCCCGGCTTCGATGAGGATGGGCAGACAGTCCGTACTGCCGGACTTCACGGCGATGTAGAGGACGTTCTGATCCATCTGATCCTTTTCGTTCACATCCGCTCCGGCTGCAAGAAGAAGCCGCACAATGTCCGGATGATTGAGGCGGGCCGCCTCGTAGAGCGGAGAGACGCCGCAGTCTCTGGAGCTGACCTCGGCTCCGGCTTGCAGCAGAAGCTCTACACTGGCCGTGCTGCCGCTGCGGGCGGCCTCGTGCAGGGCGGTGGAACCGCCGTAGTTACGATCTCCCACGTTGGCTCCCTTCTCGAGCAGCAGCTGTATACATTCGGCGTGCCCGCCTTGGGCTGCCAAGAGGAGGGGTGTATGGTTGTACAGGCCGATTGAGTGTACATTCGCTCCGGCTTCGAGTCGTTGGCGCAGGGCCGCCGTATCTCCTTTTTCGGCTGCCTGGAGCAGTTTTTCGTCGCTGATGATTTTGCCGTGTGACGTTCCGCCGGTGGAGAGTTCTCCACCGCGGCTGATGAGCTCCTGAAGGTTGCGGTCGATTTCGGCCCCGGCAGCCAGCAGAAGTCGGGTACACTCGCGGTGCTTGCCTTGTACGGAGAGTTGCAGGGCGGAGATGCCGTTGGCATCTTTCGCATTCACGTCCGCTCCGGCAGCGATGAGATCCCGGAGTCGGTTGACATCTCCCTCGGCGGCTGCTTGACTGAGGGCCAGACCATAATCTCCGGTGGAGATTCCGGCCTCCTGCAGCTTGGCGCGTACCTCGGCTTGGGTTCTTACTTCGCTTGGTTCTTCCCGGTCGTTACTGAAGGCTGAGGGATGGTAGATGTAACCAACACCTACCAGGGCAACGGCACTGCCGCAGAGAATGGCACTGTTGATGGCTATTCTGGTAGAGCGGTATCTCATGGCGGAAAGGGGAAAATTACGGGGTGGAAAGAGCTTGGGCGATCCTGGCTGCGGCATCCGGGCAGGCCTGGGCACTCATGGCTTGCTCCATGGCGGCACGGGCAGCGGGCTGCAGGATGACGTCGTGGACGAAGCTGTGTACCTTCTCAGAGTTCAGTTCGCTCTGGCTGCACATGACAGCGGCGCCTGTTGAGGTGAATACGCGGGCATTGCAGGTCTGGTGGTCGTCTGCTGCATAAGGGAAGGGAACGAGCAAGCAGGCTTTGCCGATCATGGAAAGTTCGGTCAGGGTGGAGGCTCCGGAGCGGGCAATCACGCCGTCTGCTGCCGCATACGCCGCTGCCATGTCTGAGCAGAACCCGGTGACGGTGATGTTCGGCGCGCCATCGGCCAGTGCATGTACCCGGTCGTAGTCGGCTTTTCCGGCGATGACGAAGTAGTGGACTTCGGGATCAGTCTTGGCGGCCTCGATGAGCATGCTGTTGAGGTTGCGGGCGCCTTGGGAGCCACCGGTCACGAGAATGACGGGACGATCCTGCGGAAGTCCCAGTCGTTCACGGGCCTGAGCGCGGTCGGGCAGGTGCAGCAGTTCTTCGCGCACGGGGGTGCCGGTGACGATGCAGCGACTGCCGGGGAAGTGCTCGGCAGCCTCGCTCAGCCCCAGCAGAACGGCTGTACACCAGCGCGCCGTCAGGCGGTTGGACTTGCCGGGCATGGCGTTGCTGTCGTGTACATAGGTCCGCAAGCCCATGCGGTGCGCCGCCAGTACCGGAGGAAGGGAGGTGAAACCGCCCATGCCGATCACCACATCTGCCTTTTCCCGGCGGATGATGTTGCGGCAGGTCAGGTAGGAGCGCAGCATTTTCCACAGGAACCCCGGCATGCGCGGCGAGAGAAGCGGTGGCTTGGCTATGGCCTGTACGGTGTGGAACTCCAGGTCTCCGTACTTGCGGGAGGCATCGGCATCCACTTCCTTCCGGGAAATGAGAAGCACAGCATGGTGCCCCATGCTGCGGAGCTGCTGTGCAACGGCGATTCCCGGGAAGAGGTGACCGCCGGTACCGCCACAGGCGATGATGACATTGAGAGGTGCGCTCATAATTTGCTGTTTTCGCGTAGTCTGCGGGTGGGCCAGTAGGTTTCGCGTTTGTTCGGGGTGTGCCGTTGGATGCTGGTGAGCAGTCCTATGGCAAATATGGTGAAGACGAGGTTGGTGCCTCCGTAGCTGATGAAGGGAAGTGGTAGACCGGAGTTCGGCAGCAGGGAGGTCACCACCATCATGTTGAGCATGGCCGGCCAGAAGATGGTACATACCAGCCCCGTGGCCAGCAGGCGACCAAAGGTGTCATTCGTCTGCAGTGCCAAGACGATCCCGGCCAGGGTCAGGATGGTGAAGAGCAGCAGTACTCCCGCAGAGCCGACAAGCCCCCATTCTTCACCGATTTCCGCAAAGATGAAGTCCGTGTGGGCAAAGGGCAGGTTGCCGAACTTTTCGATGCCGTCACCAAGCCCTACTCCGAATAGCCCTCCGCGCGCAAAGGCCAGAATGGAGATCCACTGCTGGCGCCCGGCACCCTGGCTGTAGCCCTCCGGGTCCATCCAGGCGAATATGCGTTCCAGACGGTTGGGGCTACCCGTTGCCTGGTCGTAGAGAACCATCGCCCCCAGCAGGATGCACAGGGCCAGGATCCACCCGCGCACTCCGGCTACATACATTACACAGAAGCCCGATACCGCCAGTGCAGCGGCTGTACCCATGTCCTTCTCTACCAGAATGAGCAACAGGGGAACTCCGAAGATGATGCCCGGCAGGACGAAGCCCCTCCAGAAGGTGCCGGCCATTTCGCGGTGGGTGGTGTACCAATGAGCCAGGCAGATCATGAGTACGCTCTTGGCAAGCTCGCTGGGCTGGAAGCTGATGAAGCCGAGGTTGATCCAGCGGTTTTCGCCATTGAGGTTCATGCCGATGATCGGCAGGAAGCAGCAGATGAGAAGGATGACGAGTACGAACCACATCGTGCGGATCCAGTTGCGCAGGAAGTGGTAGTCAACAGCACTCATGACCAGTGCCGCTGTCAGTCCCAGTACAGCAAAGATGCTTTGCTTGATCAGGAAATCCATGGGATCCCCCTTTTCTCCCACCGGTGCACACAGTCCTGTGCTCGCTACCATCATGATGCCCAGTACGAGCAGAGTGATGAAGCAGACCCAGATGCAGATGATGCTCAGTCGTGTGGACATGGGGCCGGTGAGGAGGAGAGGCTTTAGTCGGCTATGCGGATTTTGTCACCGATGCGGATGGAACCCTCCTTGCCCTTGGGGATGTTGTTGAGCTGCATGAGCTTGGCGACAGTTGTCCTGTTGCGGCGGGCGATGCGGCCGAGGGTGTCGCCGCGTTTGACGACGTAGGTCTTGGCAGCCTCGTCAGCAGCCGCGGCTGCCTGCTGGGCGGCAATTTGACGACCGGCATCGGAATCGGGCTTGACGGGGATCTTCAGGTAAGTACCGGAGATGATGTTGTTGTTCCGAACCTGGGGATTGGCCTGTCGGATGGCCTCGACGCTCACACTGTACTTGGCAGCGATGCCGAAGAGAGTCTCGCCGGAGGCGACGAGGTGCTTTTCAAAGGTCTGGGCAATCGGTTCTGCGGGGGCCTCGGGTGCGGTGGGTGCAGGCTCGGCGGCAACTACCGGCGGGGTGACGAGCTCGGGCTCGGCGGTGGCTACGGCAGGTGCGGGGGCTGCGGGGTCAGCCGGGGTGGTCGGCGGCTGGGTGATGTGGCTTCCCGGTGCCTCGGTAGCAGGTCGGGTGGGATTGGCAACAGGTCCTTCCACCGGCTGCGGCAGTACATCGTTCTGCACCGGTTGAGCCGCTGCGACCGGCGTAGGCGGAGCGGTGATGGTGGGGGCGGCTATGGCTGCTGCCTCGCCGGATTTGATTTTACCGCGCAGGATGACACCGCCGATGACGATCAGGTGAATGAGCAGAAGTCCGATGATGAGGCGCACGACTGTCACGCTGTTGGTGCGGTCCTCAACCAGCCCGGTGTCGCTGCGGTGGCGCTTGAGCTTGGAGTTGATGAGGGTGCGGAAGATGCGTTTCTTCGGCTTGGCCCGATCCATGTCGGAGTTGCGGAAAGATGAGTAGGACTGACGCTTCATAAATGGTTACAGGGGGGGATGAGATTAAAGATGGAGAGTTTGCAGGACTGCCGAGCGGTAGCACTCGCCGCGCTGGACGTAGCCGGTGAATTGATCGAAGGAAGATGTACCGGGCGAGAAAAGCACGACATCGCCGGAGCGGGCTTCGCGGGCAGCGGCGCTGACGGCCTCTTCCACAGTGCATACCCGGATGGTGCGGCACACGGGAGAGAAGGTCTGTTCAAGCTGGTTGGCTATTTGCCCGAAGACGATGCAGCAACGAGCTTTCTCCGCAAGCATGGGGTTGATGGGCGAGTAGTCCAGTCCTTTGTCCTTGCCGCCTGCCAGCAGGATGATGGGGCGGGTTTGGGAGCGGACTGCGGCCTCGGTGGAGTGCAGGTTGGTGCTCTTGGAGTCATTGAGCCAGAGTACTCCGTCCATTTCAGCCACGGTTTCGCAGCGGTGCCCGGGCGGGCTGAAGCTGCGGAGCCCGGCGGATATGCTCTCGTCGCTGAGCCCGATGGCTCGGCAGGCGAGGGTGGAGGCCATGGCGTTCTCCGCATTGTGAGCCTGTTCGAGGGTGGTACCGCGCAGGGTGGTGAGGGCTTTCTCGCCCTCCATGATGGTGCCGTTGCGGTAGAAGAGCTGCCCTTCCTCGGTGACGGAGGAGAACTCAACCACGCGGGGGCTGAGACCCGGCAGGTTCTCGCCTGCGCGCACGATGGCGAGCTGATCCCCGCTCATGTTCTCGAATATGCGCAGCTTGGCGTTGAAATAATCTTCGACCTTCTTGTAGCGGTCCATGTGGTCGGGGGCGAAGTTCAGCCAGATGGCAACCTCCGGGCGGAAATCAACGATGGTCTCCATCTGGAATGAGGAGACTTCCAGTACGGCAAACTCGGGTTGCTCGGGCTGCAAAGCCAGTTCGCAGAGCGGGTAGCCGTAGTTGCCGCAGGCCTTTGCCGTACGCCCGGCCTGCAGGAGGATGTGCTCCAGCAGGGCGGTGGTGGTGGTTTTGCCGTTTGTGCCGGTGATGGCGATGATGCGCCCGTTGTAGTAGTGGTAGCCCAGCTCAATCTCACCGATGATGGGGGCGCCGGCACAGGTGAAGGCAAGAGTCCACGGAATGTCAGCCTCGATCCCGGGGGAGAGTACGACCAGATCCGCTGCAAAGGCTTGCGCCGCTGCCTCTCCCGCACCGGGTACAAAGCAGAGAGTAGGATCGCTGCAGGTGGCTTGTGGGTTGCTGTCGAATATGCACACTTCCCCGGCACCCTTGGCCAAGGCCAGACGTGCAGCGGCTATACCGCTGCGACCGCAACCGAGAACTGCTACTTTTTTATCGGTGAGATTCATGACTGGAGAGGGCGGGTGATTGTACTATATTTTACAGAAACAGGCAAGAACAAAAGAGGTAAGCACCCGTGATTGCCAGGATGCCTGCAACAATCCAGAAACGGATGCAGACCTGGGTCTCGCTCAGCCCTCCTTTCTCGAAGTGGTGATGGATGGGTGCCATGCGGAAAATGCGGCGACCTTCACCATAGCGGATGCGGGTGTACTTGAACCAGCCTACTTGGATCATGACGGAGAGTGCTTCTGCTACGAACACGCCGCCGACTACCACCAGGATGAGCTCCAGACCGCTGCACACGGCTATGGTACCCAGCGCTCCGCCCAGTGCCAGAGAGCCGGTGTCGCCCATGAAGACTCGGGCCGGGTTGCAGTTGAACCACAGGAAGCCTGCACAGGCGGCGATGATGGCCTGGGTGAAGGGAATCATGGCAGAGGCGGCTCCCAGCATGCAGGTGAAGGTTATGGCTGAGATGATCATGCAGCCGCTGGCCAGACCATCCAGACCATCGGTGAGGTTGACGGCGTTCGAGGCGCCGATGATGACCAGTAGGGCAAAGGGGATGAAGAACCAGCCCAGATCCAGGCTGCCGTAGAAGGGGACGAGGAGTCGGGTGACTGACGGGCAGGTGCAATACAGGTACACGGCACAACCGGCGGCTGCCACGAATTGCAGGGCGATCTTAAACCAGCCACTCACTCCGTCGGTGCTCTTTTTGGTGATCTTGGCGTAATCGTCCAGGAAGCCGAGGAAGGCGGTGATGGCGGTGACGATCAGGCAGCACTGCACGCGCGGATCCGTCAGGTCGCATACCAGTAATGAGGTGAGCAGTACCAGACCGATGAGCATAAGCCCGCCCATGGTGGGGGTGCCGACCTTGCTGCTGTGCTCCGGAGCCAGTACTCCCTTGCGGGCTTCGCGGATGGGCTGACCTGCCTTCATGGCTCGCAGGACTGCGATGAGTTTCGGTCCGATGATGAGCGAACCGACAAAGGGAATCGCCAAGGCGAGGATATTCAGCAGAATGTAGGGGGTGTCGAGAAAGTGCAGCATAATTTATTTGGTGGGGGTGAGGGTGGGGAAAAGTTCGTACATGGTGCGTTCCATGCCGGCTGAACGGGAGCCTTTGAAGAGGATGGCATCCCCGGGCTGAAGTAGGCGGCGCAGGACGGCTGCGGCTTCTGCCGGGCTGCTGACCAGCATGGCCGGTATGCGCTCGGCTGCAGCCTCGCACAGAGCCAGGGTCTCGGCACACTCGGGACCGACTACTACTACGGCGGCGTAGTCCAGACCCGCAGCGCACATCCCGATCTCGGCATGAGCGGCTATGCCCCCCTCGCCCAGTTCACCCATCTTGCCCAGTACGGCGATGTGGCGTCCGGGGCCGCGAAGAGCTGCTACGGTGTGCAGGGCGGCTTTCATGCTCTCGGGGTTGGCATTGTAGGTGTCGTCCACGACTGTGAATCCGTTGACTTCCTTGCAGCCGAGACGACCTCGGGTGAGGGTGGCAGCGGAGAGTCCGTCCGCAATCCGGCGGAGAGTACATCCGAGCTTCCATCCTGCGGCAGCGGCCAGCAGGCTGTTGCTGACCATGTGGGCACCGGGGACGGGGAGGTTCACGCGTATTTCCCCCAGACCATCGATGTGCAGGTCGTAGCTGCTGCCTGCGGCGGTGGAGCGGACGTTGAGGGCTCTCACGGGGCTGTCGCAGCCGCCGGTGGGCAGGGGGGTGGCCTGTGTGCTCGCTGCGATGGTGGCGGCGAAGTCATCTGCCGCCGGGTAGATCATGAACCCGTTGGCGGGCAGAGCGCGGGCTACGGTGCATTTTTCTTCGGCGATGGCTTGTCGGCTGCCGAGATATTCGAGATGGGCGGAGCCGATGGTGGTGATGATGCCGATGTGCGGGCGGGTCATGGCGCAAAGCGGGGCGAGCTCGCCTGCATGGTTCATGCCCATTTCCCAGATGGCTACCTCGGTGCCTTTTTCGGCACTGAGGATGCTCAGTGGGGTGCCGATGTGGTTGTTGAGGTTCCCCTTGGTGGCGATGGTGTTGAATTGCTGCGAGAGCACGGAGAGGCACATGTCCTTGGTGCTGGTCTTGCCGCTGGAGCCGGTAAGCCCGATGACGTGCAGGGGCTCGAGCTGACTGCGCCACCAGGAGGCGAGCTGCTGGAGTGCGGTCAGGGTATCCTCGACCCGGATGATGGTGCAGTCGGGATCAAAATCGCCGATGAGCTTGCTGACGATGACGGCTGCTGCCGTGGTGGAGGCAGTTGCAGCAAAGGTATTGCCATCGAAGCGTTCGCCGCTCAGTGCCAGGAAAATACTGCCGGGTACCACGGCGCGGCTGTCGGTGGTGAGCCCGGTGGTGATGGTACGGGTGCCGGTTGCCACAACCTGTCCGGCGGTGGCGGCGATGAGGTCACTGATGGCTATGCTTTGCATGGGGCGGGAGGACTGTGCTTATTTGTGGCTGTCCGGTTTGCGGGAGGGAACGCTGCGCCCTTCGGGGTTTTTCTCTTCGTAGTACTTCAGGACTACGGCCGAATCTGAGAAGGAAATGGTCTCGTTCGCGAAGATCTGGTAGTTCTCATGTCCCTTGCCGGCGATGAGGATGCAGTCGCCCGGGCGGGCATTCTCCAGAGCGGCGCGAATGGCCTCCTCGCGGTCGGTGATGCGGTGCTGCTTCTCGCGGGGTATGCCGGGCATGATGTCATCGATGATTTTTTCAGGATCCTCGGAGCGGGGATTGTCACTGGTGACGATGCAGACATCGCTGTAGCGGGCTGCTGCCTCGCCCATCAGCGGGCGCTTGGTTTTGTCGCGGTCGCCGCCGCAGCCGAACACGGTGAACACGCGCCCCTGGCGGCAGAGTTGTTTCATGGTTCGGCAGACGTTTTCCACGGCATCGGGCGTGTGTGCGTAGTCGACGAAGCATTGGACGTTGTTCACGCTGCTGATCAGTTCCATACGACCGGGAACCTGCGGGGACTGTGCAAGGCTGGTGATGGCATCGCGGATGTTGACTCCGGCAGCTACGGCACCGGCGAGGGCAGCCAGGCTGTTGCTGAGGTTGAACTCACCGATGAGAGGCGTGCGGACGAGGTAGGTCTTTTGTTGGTAGTGCAGCTCGTACTGGCTGCCCTTCAGAGAGATGATGCGGGGCTCGGCGCGGAAGTCGGCCTCTTTCGCGGTACCGAAGGTTCGCACGCGCATGATGGGGCGCAGCTCATCTGCCAGACGGCAGCCGTACTCGTCATCGATGTTGATGACGGCCGTGGCTTTTGGGGCTCCGCCGGAGGCCATGTCGGTGAAGAGTTTTTTCTTGGCCTGATAGTACTCCTCCATGGTGCCGTGGTAGTCAAGATGGTCTTGGGTGAGATTGGTGAAGATTCCCACACGGAATTCACAGCCGGCAGTGCGCTGTTGGTCAAGTGCGTGGGAGGAGACTTCCATGGCACAGGCGCGGCAACCGTTCTTTACCATGTCAGCAAGCATGACTTGCAGTTCGGCACAACCGGGAGTAGTGTTGTGCGAGGGCTGGCGGCTGGCTCCGTTGTCGTAGAGGATGGTGCCGATGAGACCCGCCTTTTGCCAGGTGGCGCGGAAGATGGTGTTGGCGAGGTAGCTGATGGTGGTTTTGCCGTTGGTGCCGGTCACTCCGAGCAGGACGAGCTGCTGGCTGGGAACGTCGTTCCAAGCGCTCATGAGCAGCCCATCTGCCAGATGGCTATCCTCCACCTGTACCCAGCAGATCTGTGCTTGCTCCGCTGTGGCCGGGCAGGGGGTCTCTGCCACGATGGCAACGGCTCCCGCCGCAATGGCGGCATCAATGGCGCTGTGGCCATCGAACTGTGTGCCCCGGACGGCCACAAAGCAACTGCCGGGTGTCACCTGGCGGCTGTCATCCGTAAGCTTGGTAAGCGGCTTACGAAGCTTGCCGGTCACGATGGCGCCGGGAAGGACGGAGAAGATTTTTTTGCTGTTCATGTCTGTATGGGCTGGAGTGAGGTTTGGTTATTGAGCTGCGGGCGTACCATTTTTCTCAGCGAGGTATTTCTCGTAGGCTGCGGGGTCGCTCGGTTGCAGATTAAGGATGTTGATGAAGCGCTCGGCTGCTGCGCGGAAAATCGGGGCTGCCACGGTACCGCCGCCGGCGTTGCAGTCGCGCGGGTGTGGCTCATCGATGACTGTCATGACGACCAAGCGGGGATCATCTATCGGCAGCACCCCGGCAAAGGAGACGGTATAGAGCCCTTCATAGTAGCCGCCGCCGGACTTCACTTTCTTGGCCGTGCCGGTTTTGCCGCCTATGCGGAACCCGGGGATGGCGGCCTGAGTGGCCGTACCACGTCCCGCAGGTCCTTTCTTCTCCGTCACGCTTTCCAAAGCACCGCGGATGGCGCGGGCGGTGGCCTCGGACATCACGCGGCAGATTTCGACGGGTTTGCAGGGGTCGTAGATGGAGCCGTCTGCGGCGATGATGCTGTCGATGAGACGGGGCTTCATGCGCACTCCTCCGTTGGCTATGGTGGCGTAGACCATGGCCATGTGCAGGGGCGAGACGGAGACGGAGTAGCCGTAGGCGATTCGGGAGAAGTTGACGATGTGGTTGCCGTTTGCCAGCAGGCAGGATCCACCGCTCGGCAGGTCGATGCCCGCACTCTTGGTCAGTCCGTAGCGCTCGACGTATTCTTTGTAGAGGGGCCATTTACAGGCCAGGGCTACGCGGGCTGCACCGGGGTTACTGGACTTTTTGAGCATCTGCCCCACGGTGAGGCAGCCATAGTTGAAACGTCCGTCATTGATGGCTTTGCTGCCGCCGCCTACGGAGAAGGGCTGGCAACTGACAGGGGTGTTGATCCCCATGATCCCGCGGTCTACGGCTGTGGTGACGGCTACGACCTTGAAGGTTGAGCCGGGCTCGTAGCGGGCTTGACATGCGAAGTTGAAGTCACCGGTGATGGGGGCTCCCTTGTCGTCCTTTATGCTGCCACGCTTGAAGGTGCCTTCGTGGGTGATGAGTTCCTTGGTGTTCAGGTTGATGGCGGGGCGGCTGACCATGGCGAGGATGTCGCCGGTCCGGGGATCTACAACGATCATACAGCCGCGCTTGGCACGGAAGTGCTTCATACCCTTGTCGAGCTCTTGCTCGCAGATGGTCTGCAGGCGCATGTCGATGGTAAGCCGCAGATTGAGGCCGTGCTTGGGGGCGAGGTAGCGGTCGTCCTTGTTGGGGAGGACTTGTCCGCGGGCGTTGTGGCGGTACTCGCGCAGACCATCGGTGCCGGCCAGGTAGCTGTTGAACACAGCCTCCACACCTCCGGTACCCACGTTGTCGGCATCGACATATCCGATGACGTGACTGAGCATTTCCGGTACAACGTAACTACGCTTGAGCTCGGACTGTACGAGCACTCCGCGCACATGGGCGCGGCGCAGGGCATCGCGGATTTGCTCGGCCAATTCGATGCTCAGCCCGCGAGCCAGTTTGATCTGCTGGCGGAAGCCGCGTTTTTTCTCGCCGCGAGCCTCTGCCTCGCGGTTATGAGCCTCGATCTCAGGCTGGGCGATCATGTCGATGATGTCCTGCTTGGTGAGGAAACGTACGCGTTCTTCGGTTTTGGCGGGGATGACGATGGTTTTTCCCCGGCGGGTGAGGGTTTTTTCGGGCTCGATTTCGATGGTTTCGCGGATTTCGATGTGTTGGATGAAGGGGTGGATGACTTCGGCCACCAGTTCATCGTGAGCACGGCAGAGGGCTGCGCATTTTTCGGGATCGTAGTCGAGTAGGCGGTTGGCGTGAGCATCCCCCTTCTTCATGTCGCGGCGCAGCTCGGCGCGCTCTTCTTTGGTGAGCTCGCGCTCGGCAAGTTCGAGCAGGCGTGCGCGGGCGTTGGCAAACATCTTGCGCCGTTTGGCAGGATCAGTCTCCTTGCGCCATTCTTCGCTATTACTGAGCTGGTTGTAAGCCAAACCATAGACAACCATGGTGATTTCGCGCAGGTGGTAGCGGTCGCCGATCAGTTCGGCAGACTGGATATTGTTCGTGAGGATTTCCTCGTTGCGATCCATGATGATGCCACGTTCGGCCGGTATGCGCTCTTTTTCAATGAGCTCTTCGGCTGCCCGCTGGCGGTGATTGTCCTGATCGATGACCTGCAGGTCAACCAGGCGGCAGGCGATCGTCCCGGAGATAATCATCACCAGCACACAGAGCCACAGGCAGCGGTCGGTAAATGGTACCTTGGTTTTCATGGGACGACGGGAGGACGGGACCCGGCTTAGCGGGCGGCGGTTGCGGTGGTGTGGGCGATTTCCTGCTCGCTGCGGGCGAACTCAATCTGATGACGGGAGATTTCGCGCAGAGAGGAGTTGTCGCTCAGCAGGCGACTGCGCATGGCCCAGCGGTTGGTCTGGGCGTTGGCCTTGGCCAGATATTGGTTGGTGTTCATGCGGCAGATGGCGATTTCGCGCTGGAGCTTATTGATCTCCGTCTTGACGGCTACCTGCTGGTTTTTGAAGTAAGCGTAGGTTACGCCGCAGGTGGTGGAGATGGCGGCAAAGGCGATCATCCACAGAAGAAAGGCTATGCTGATGCGACCGGCGTAGCGTGAGGAAGGTTTGCGATTGTGTGACATGAGAGGAAGAGATGTGCGAGGTGATGAGTGAGAGGGGGATCAGAGTTTTTCGATAACCCTCAGCTTGGCACTGCGGGAGCGAGGGTTGGCAGAAAGCTCTTCTTCTGCCGGGGTGAGGGGTTTACGATAGACCGGTCGCGCGGCGTATGCCGGGTTGGGGCGCGGGGCAGGCCATTCCGGACGGTCAATCTCCGGTTTGCATACGAGGTCGAAGTAGCGCTTGACGGCACGATCTTCCAAGCTATGGAAGGTGATGATGGCGAACCGACCGCCGCTCTTGAGCAGGCTCAGACCGCTCTGTAGCAGCTCTTCCAAAGCCCCCAGTTCATCGTTGACGGCTATGCGGAGGGCTTGGAAGCTCCTGGTGGCGGGGTGTTGTTTGCCCTTGCGGGGGAGGACGGAGGCAATGATGTCGGCCAGTCGGGTGGTGGTGGTGATAGGAGCCAGGGCACGCTCGCGGACGATGCGGCGGGCGATGGCCCGGCTGGCACGTTCCTCGCCGTACTGCCAGAGGATGTCGGCTATCTCGCTTTCGGAGGCCTCATTCACGATATCGGCGGCACTGCGGGGGGCTGCCGGGTTCATGCGCATGTCCAGCGGTCCTTCGTGGAGGAAGGAGAACCCACGCTCTGCACAGTCCACTTGCGGAGAGGATATGCCGATGTCTGCGAGCAGTCCATCCACCTGTTGCACGCCGTGCTTGTGCAGCAGTTCGGCGGTGTTGCGGAAGTTGCCGGCGAGGACATGCAGACGATCGCCATAGGCGGCCAGTCGGCTTCGTGCTGCTGCTCTTGCCGTGGGATCCTGGTCTATTCCCCAAACCTCGGCTCCTGCACGCAGCAGTTCGGCGGTATGTCCACCGCCGCCCAAGGTGGCGTCCACCATCACTTTGCCTTCGGCGGGCTGCAGGGCTTCCACGGCCTCGCGGAGCAAGACCGTGACGTGGTGGAAATCGCCGGAGGTGTACTCAGGTGCACCGACTTCTTCGCTTTCGTCACAGCGGCTCTCTTCCTGCCAAGTGCAACCTTCGGCGGCACTCATGGCCTGTACGATGGGCCGGGCGCACCAGTCCAGACCGGGGGTGGCTGCCTGCCAGCTCGCGAGCAAGTCCTGCATGTTTTCTTCGGCGCTGAGCTCTACCAGGATTTCTGCAGAGGCTGTACCCAGTCGATAGGCCAAGACGGAGGGTGTTTCTCGCAGGGCGGTCGCAAGCGCCTCCACGCGCGCGAAAGAAAAGGCTGCTCGGGGAAGCTGTGTGAGAGGTGTTTCTATTGACTTGACAGTAAGTGCTTTGAGGTCTTTTTCGAGCTGAGTGAGTAGACCGCGAGATCCTTTTATTCCGGCATCTTTCATGCGCTCGAGGAGTTCTCTGCGGGCTTGCTCCCATGCCTCCATCGTAGTGCCGGGAAGGGCAGACGCCTCCCACATCAGCACCCGGTAACAGGTGCCTTGCGGGTGGCGGTTTGCGGCCATTGTAATGGATTCGGAAGGGGCCATCAGAGCATGCGGAATTTCTTGTTGAGCGGGCTGTTCTTTGCTGTTTTCGGAGCGGAGTCGGCTTCGAAATCATCGGTATTCCAGATCTCGAAGTGGGCGGTTCTACCTACGAGCCGGGCGTAATCTCCCAGTTTGAGCATGTCGCGCTGTTGCTTGGGAATCAGTAATTTACCTTGGTTGTTCACTTCGCAGATGAAGCTCTTGCCGGCGATGTCTCCGATGAACTCATCGATATCGCCCATCTCGTACCCGTTGGCCAGTGCGTGCTCGCGGATCTCACCAAGCTTGGCGGCAAAACTCTCGTGCGTGAAGCACTTCAGTACGTTGTACTCATGGTAGCTGCTCTCCAGTACTACCAGTTCCTGACCGAACACGACACGCCATCCGGCCGGGATCGCCACTCGATTCTTGGGATCCAGCTTGTGGGCATAATTGCCCATAAACATGACTCTGGGTGCAGATTCGGTCATCTTCGTACACTTACCGCTACCCCTAGTACACTCCAATACACCTCAAAAGTCAACCCTATTTTTTCAAATTCCGAAAAAAAATGTGTTCACAGGGATCATCTATTTGTTACGGATGTGGTGGGAGGATGGAGAGGAGGTATGAACGTGGGGCAGGAGGAGTGAAAAGAAAGATTGCAACGAAGGATAAAATAGGCTAGAATGTGGTTGAGATGCTCAGGATGAAGCTATTTTATGCGCTGATTGTATATGCCTTTTCTGCCATTCCGGTGATTGAGGCTCAGGAAGTCGTGATTGCCGATGAAACTGCGGAGGCTGCTCCGCAGGTGGGCGATGAACCGGAAGATGTGGTGGAGACGGTGCGCTTGGGGGGCGAGGATAATCTGCCGGGGGAGAGTGGTGGTGTGGATCAGGCGGGGGCGTATGAGCAACCTTTGGATCCGGATGCCCCGGAGCGGGTGGAGACAGGATCGGATGCCCCGGTGGAGGAGGTTCCCGGTACGCCGGAGATTAAGCCTGTCGTCCCTGTTGATGATGTGACGGAGCATGATCCCTCGCGCGTGGCCTATGCCCGCACGCGAAAGAACGCGCGCACCATGTCACTGACGGTACCCGGACCGCGCGGATTGATCACCGACCGGAATGGGGAGATTCTGGCAACTTCAGAGGTGGCTTACCAACCGACAATCAATTTTGGTCAGCTGGAGAAGGACGATGATGCCTCCGTTCTGGCTCTCGCTCGTGCGGTGATATCTGCCTATGAGGCTGCCGGTCTGAAGGTGACGGAGAAGAGCGATGAGCAGTTGTTGTCGCACTATCGCCACCGCCGCTGGATGCCCCTGAGTGTGGGACCGGTAGTGAGGTTACACGAGATCGCAAAGATAAAGGAGCAGCTCGAGGGCATAGAGCATGGTTGGCTCATGCCTCTCTACATTCGCAAATATCCCGGCGGTGAGTCGGCCGGGCACATCATAGGCTACACCGGTGTGAAGGCCAAGCTGCCTACCGGGCCGATCAATCATAATGACCCGATTTTTGAGCGCCAGGAGGGACGTGCCGGGCTGGAACAGAAGTTCAATAAGCAGCTTACCGGTCGCCCCGGTCTGTGGAGACTTATGTTCGATGAGAGTGGGAGGAAAATTCTCGATGAGCACCAGGTCAAGCCTCGTCCGGGTGGTACGGTGGTGACGACTCTCAATCTGGAGTGGCAGAAGGCTGCTGAGGAGTCTCTGCGGCGCAATACGGAGGGGCGGGGCGCTTTTGTCATGGTTGATGTGCAGACCGGGGAGGTGCTGGTGATGGCCTCCGTGCCGAACTTTAACCCGAACATGTTCATCCCTTCCATTTCTCAGAAGGATTATGATGCGCTCCGGAATGATGAGAACAATCCCCTCGTTTCTCGCGCGTTTGCCGGTGTGTATCCCCCGGCCTCCACGTTCAAAACGATCACCGTTGCGGCCGGGTTGCAGCTCGGCATCATCCGCGAGGACACCTACATCAACTGCCCCTACAGCATCCGCATTGGTGGTCATACCTTCAAAAATCACAGCAAATTTTCAGGTAACATTAATTGTATAACAGCCTTGTCGGTTTCCAATAACCCTTTCATGTACCAGATCGCTGCCACGCGCGAACCCAGAATCGGCGCGGAGCGGCTGTGCGATTTTGCTCGGCATTTCGGCTATGGTTCCACAACGGGGCTCCCCATTGCAGACAAGGCGGGTAATGTGCCGGATGAGTCATGGATGCAGAATAATTACCGCCGCGGATTCATGCAGGGCGATGCTGCCAACATTTCCATCGGTCAGGGGCCCCTGTTGGCCACTCCGCTCCAGGTGGCACATGCAATGGCCGGTATAGCCAATGGACAGTACCTGCCCAAGCTCCACCTCGTGCGCCAGATGCTCGATATCGATGGTAATGTCGTTTATCAGTTCAATCCCTCTGTGCAGACCAATCTGCGGGAGATGTCGGCGGCTCTTGCCGTGGTGCGCCGGGGTATGCGCGCGGTGGTGTTCAATGGTTCGGGGCGGCGTGCTGCGCTCAGCTATACGGATAATGCCGGAAAGACCGGTACTGCACAGTGGGGACGTCCTTCCGATGACTGCCGTCTGGCGTGGTTTGCCGGGTTCCTGCCGGCTGATAATCCACGCTATGCTTATGCTGCGCTCTACGAGGGTAAGCCGCACCAGCGCATATCCGGCGGTCGTATGGCAGCAACTATTGTCAAGAGTTTCTTTGAGTCCATCCGTCCCAGTATGGAACAGTCGCTCAAGGCTCCCAGCCGAGCCTTGGATGGTACCATAGAGGAGGAGATGACGGAGGAGGAGCGCTTCGCTGCTGAGGCCGAGGCTGCTGCCAATGCCCAGCGCCAGGCTGATGAAGCCCGCCGTCGTCAGGAAGCGGAACGGCGCCACCAGCAGAGCGGCTGGGATGACGGTCGCTCCCGCCATTGAGCCAAGATGATTCCCAAGAGCGGCAGGGACGTCGGGTAATTTGCCCGGGCTTCCTGCCGTTTTTTTAGTCCGGGAAGCAGATGATCAGATGAACTCCCGCGGTGCTGCTGCCGGGATGGCATACATGAAGCGAGAGCCGTAGTATTTGGAGGTTACGCGTGAGTCCAGCAGGGTGATGATGCCGTGGTCTGTTTTGCTGCGGATGAGGCGCCCCACTCCTTGACGGAACTTCAGCAGGGCCTCGGGGAGCGAGTAGTCGCGGAAGGCGTTGCCGCCGCGGGTGGTGATGTCTTCCATGCGGGCTTCGGTGAGTGGATTGGAAGGGGATTCAAAGGGGATCTTGGTGACAATGACGTGGGAAAGAGCCTCGCCGGGGACATCTACTCCGGTCCAGAAGCTGTCTGTCCCCAGCAGCACGCTGCCGATGTTTTGTTTGAAATCTCGCAGCATACGGGAACGATCCTGCCCATCACCCTGCACCAGCAGGGGCCACCCTCGTTCCGTGCAGTATGGCCGAAGCATGCCGGCCATACGCCGCATGAGGTTATAGCTGGTGAAGAGGACGAAGGCACGTCCATCGCTTTCATCCAGCGAGCGGCAGATCCAGTCCATGAGCGCCGGAACATACACATCCTCATCGCTGGCCGGGGGTGGTGGGGGCATGCTGCGCGCAACGATCACACGCATTTGCTCCGCAAAATTGAATGGGCTGCCTATTTTGAGGGATGTGGCATTTTCCGCTCCCACACGGCCTGCAAAATAGCCCATTCCCTGCTCACCGGTCGAGAGAGTGGCGCTGGTGCAGATGCAGGTGTTGCCGGTTTGGAAAAGCTTGTCGCGAAGCAGATCTGCTACATTGATGAGCGCGGAGCGAAGAGTTGTGAACTGGCCTTCCGGTCCGCCGCTTTCAGCCCAGTAGACGGCGGTGTCGGAGTTGTTCAGGGTGACCAGTTCGCGGGCAGCGGCCCTATAGGCACAGAGGCGGGCTTGAACGTCCATGAGTTCAGCACGGGTGAGGTCGTTTTCCTCGACCGCAGCCATTTGTTTAACCTCGTTTTCCAGTACCGCCAGAGAGGGTGAGAGGATATCTTCGGTCCATTCCGGTTGCCGCAGTCGTACGGTGCCGTGGTGCTCATCGAGGCGGCAATCCATGCGGGCGCAGCGAAAGAATTCATCGGTGGCTGTCTGAGCATCCTCAATATACTGAATGAGGGAAGGGGTGGCAAGCTGACGCAGACGTCCCTTGCGTGTGTGGGGGTTGTAGAGGCGCAGTAGGTCGTATTTCAATTCAGCCTCCGGGAGAGAGGTGCCGAACTGGTGGGCTGCCACCGTCTCGATGGTGTGCGCCTCATCCAGGATGATAAAGTCATTCGGGAATATGTAGGATGGAACCAGATCGTCCTCATCCAGCAGAGGTGCCTCTTGGCGGAGTTCGTCCGCCAGGGAAAGCAGTCCGAAGAACAGAGTGTGGTTGAGTACGACAACCTGAGCCTCGTCCACTCGACGCCGAGCTGCCTGATAGGGGCAATCCGACCCGCAGTTGCGAGGGGTGCAGACATGGTTTTCGCTGCATACTTGCGCCCAGACTTTGGGAGAGATGTCCAGCTCAGTCGGCAAATCTGACAGGGAGCCTTCACCGCAGTCGCGTGACCAGGCCAGAAGATCGTGCAATTGTTTGGTTTCGGTCTGATTGAAGAGGTCTGTTGCTTGTTCCAGAGCCCTCCGCAGTCGGGTACGGCAGAGGTAGTTGGAGCGCCCTTTGAGCAGGGCTGAGCGGAAGTTGATACCGAGGGCCTTTGCCACGGTCGGGATGTCCTTGTGGAAAAGCTGTTCCTGTAGGTTGATGGTGTGGGTGGAGATGACGGCCTTTCGATCATGTTGCAAGGCATGGCGGATGGCCGGGATGAGGTAGGCGAGAGACTTGCCTACACCTGTTCCCGCCTCTACAAGAAGGGCTCCCGGGGTTTCCAGTACCTCAGCGACGGCCTTGGCCATGAGTTGCTGCTCCGGGCGGTACTCGAAGCCACGCCCGCCGGAGAGGATGCCGGTGGCCGAAAAATCCAGATCGGTCTGGTCGATGAGTTGCCCCACGGGTTGATTCTCGTTAGTGGAGGGGGCGTTCCCCGGTGTCCGGCCGAGCGATGTTGAGAGGCAGAGTGGGGAAGTAGGAACGAAGGGTGTTCACATCTGTGTTGCCATCAATGAAGTACCATTTGTTGATGACAGTACCTCGGTAGTTACGGTTGTTGACAAGCTGTACCTCTTCATCACGAACAGCATAGATGAAGTCGCGCCGTTCAACGCGGAGGCGCTGACCGCTTTCTGTCGGTACGCTGTACCACAATGTGGTGGGCAGTACCACCAAGCGACTGCGACCTCCCTCCCAGCTGATCTGCTCTGCGCTGGTCAAGCGTGCTCCCCGGCGCCGGGAATCTGCCCGTACGGCTCTGGCTGCTGCGGAGGAATGCGGCAGCACATATTCTGCGACGGGGGTTCCCACAACATAACGCTCTACCTGGAATCCTGCCGCCTTCATCTGTTGCCCCAGGCGCACATATTCCTCGCGCAGGGCGCGGATGTTGCGCTCCATGCGCCGACGAGCCACTTCATCGCTTTCGCGGGCTCCGGCTGTACCCATGATTCGGGCTGCATTCTCGCTTTCGTAGCGGGGATCCCGGCTTGCCAGGCGGTCAGCCAGAGTCCATTTGAGAGGGGGGTACATGGAATCCACCGCCCAACCCATATCGCAGTTCACGATGGCTCCCTTGTAGGAATTTGCCTCAGCTTGTGCCTCGCGGGCGGCATCGCTCACCGGGGCAGCTTGTGCGGTCAGCGCCCCCATGGCCACGAATGTTGCGAGAGATTGCAAGATCTTCATAGGCTGCATCCTACCATGACGGGCATCTTCTTACAAGTTCAAAGTTCGGTGTTGACACGAGTTGCATTTCTTTCTTCCTTCACAGACAAAAAGAGCGATTTCCCTACGGAAATCGCTCTTTGCAAGGGACGAAGCGGACGGGGCTCGAACCCGCGACCTCAGCCGTGACAGGGCTGCGCTCTAACCAAACTGAGCTACCGCTCCTTGCCTTTGGTTGCTCCCTCCTTTCGGCGGGGTGCGGGCAAATTATACACAATCAGCAGATGCATTGCAAGCTTTTTTTTGTAAAAAGTGAAAAAAAAGCCGAGATAAGCGGCAAAAAGGGGATGTTTAGCTTGCAGCCGAGGTGTATTTTTGATACTCTGAGACCGTATGAGGAAGCGAGTCCTGTTTATAATGCAGTTGCCACCGCCTGTGCATGGGTCGAGTATGGCCGGTGACATGATTCGGCGGAGCGCTCTCATTAATGAGGAGTTTGATTGCCGGTATGTGAATCTCTCCGCCTCCCGCCGGGCCGATGAGGTTTCGAACTATTCTCCCTTACGGGTGATGGGGAAAACATGGCGTTTTGCCGGGGCGTTGCTTAAAACTCTGTGGTATTTGCTGATATTTCGCCCCGAGGTGAGTTATGTTACCATCACCTGCCATGGTGTGCCGTTTCTGAAAGATGCGCCATTTGTTCTGTTGAGCCGGTGGTTTGGTTGCAGGATTGTGCTGCACCAGCACAACAAGGGTTTATCTGAGTGTGTGGGCAGGTTCCCCTATAGGTGGCTCATGCCTATGGTGTACCGGGGGGCTACGGTGGTGCTGCTTTCTGAGCGGCTTTATGATGACGTTGCGCCGATTGTTAAGCGCGAACAGGTTGTTATCTGTCCAAATGGTATTTGAAAAGTATGTTTGAGTTTTTGTTCTTAGGGAATTTGATGGTTGAGAAGGGTGTTCTCGTGCTTCTGCAGGCATGTGAAGCGCTGCGGAAGGAATGCCCGGATTTCGTATGTCACTTTGTAGGAGCCGCGAGTAAGGATATGGGGCTCGATGAGTTCAGAAATCTGGTTGCAGAGCGGCAGTTGCAAAATAATGTGACGGTTCACGGACCATTATACGGCGAGGATAAGGAGTCAATGCTCAGTAGGGTGGGGGCGTTGGTATTCCCTACCTATTATCATAATGAATGTTTTCCTTTCGTTATTCTTGAGGCGATGAAAGCCGGTCTGCCGGTTATTTCGACCGAGGAGGGGGCTATTCCCGATATGGTGTTGAGTGGTGAAACCGGATTGCTGGTGGCGAGGAAGGACGCCACGGCTCTGGCCTGCGCTATGCGGAGCCTGATGGAAAATCGCCAACTGGCTTTGAAGATGGGGACTAGAGCAAAGGAACGCTACGAAGCCCGGTTTAAGGCTGAGCATTTCATAAACTCCGTGCGTGAACTGCTTCGGCGAGCTTGATGTTGCTTTTCTTATGAAGAACCAAAAGCCGCTCCCTTTCGGGAACGGCTTTTTAAACTTTTCTGTCAGCGGCAGAATCAGGCCTCGGCGGGAGCTTCCTCCTCTACCTTCTCGCCCTTCACGACGAGCACCACCTTCACGGTAGCGGTCACCTGAGCGTGCAGCTTGGCAGGTACCTCGTAGGTGCCGGACTTCTTGATGGGCTTCTCGAGATCGATGCTGTGGCGATCGATTTCGATGCCGAGAGCAGCCAGACCATCGGTGATCTGCTGGTTGGTGATGGCGCCGAATACCTTGCCATTCTCGCCGGCCTCAAGGGTGAGGTTCACCGTGACGGCAGCGATCTTGGCAGCGATCTCCTGGAAGTTGGCCAGCTCGGCGGCCTCGCGCTCAGCGCGCTTCTTCTGGAGCATGTTGATGAAACGCTGGTTGGCGGGGGTTGCCTCGAACGCAAGACCCTGAGGAATCAGGTAGTTGCGACCGTAACCAGCCTTCACGGTAACGAGGTCGGCTTCACAGCCCAGACCATCGATCTTAGTAGCGAGAATAACTTGCATGTTAGCCATAACTCTTTATGTATTGGGTTTGGTGAGCGGCACTTGTACACCAAATTAACCTGATTGTCAAGATTTTATTTTATCTTTTTTCGCGTTTTCGGTTTTGAGACGGCGCACCAGAATCCAAGCGGCATTGTCTCCATCCGGGCAGAGGGTGCTGACGTATTCCCATCCATCAGGTATACCCATCAGGCTCTCGCAACGAACCATTCCCTGTGCCTCTTGCCCGCTAACCATATCGCTGCGGAAGAGATCTTCGCTTGTAATTTTCATGGAGGCGTATTCGTACTGTGCAGGGGGCTTTGGCTTCTCGATCTTGTTGAACTGAACCAGTACTACTGCAGCTATGAATGCCAGGAAAATGCAGCAGAAAATCTGCGCAATGGTGCCGCCGGAGGGAGAGGTGGCCTCGGGTTCTTCATCTTCGTACACGTCCTCTTCGGGTTGCTGAGGTTTGGGGGCAGATTTCATTTTAATCTGCATTACCACGCTGCGTATGGGGAGCCAGGTCTCCGAATTTTCCCGGCGTACTCTCACGCTTTCATTCAGAGCTCCGTTGACGTAATCTGTCACAAGCTCATCCTCAGTCAGTGGTCCATCTGTAATTTCTCCGTCTGTGTAGTAAAATCTCATACGCTCTCATACTATGCTTGCAAGTTATTACTGTCAAGGTAAAATCTATATTTTTGCGAAAATGCTTGACTTATTTTCTGAAATTTCAGAAACATGAAGCCCATAGCGGTGACATGAGTTTTGGGGTACAGTGAGAGGTACATAGCAGAAGAGGCTCTCCGCTGAACCGGCACGCCGTCAGTGAAAGCTCAGATAACAGCTCTCTTGGTATGATTGAGCGGTCTGTTCGAGCCCTTAAGTCTCTTCCTCCGCATCGTCGTCGTCGGTATTGCCGCCATCTTCGTTTTCCCACTCCTCGGAGCCGTCATCATATTCGCTCTCAAGTTCATCGTCTGAGCAGTCTTCTTCCGGGGCTGCCGATTCTTCGTCAGAGGAGGAGGTGAGGAGATACTTCACACCGGCTCTTCGCACTTTGTCGCAAATCATCTGCCAGCGGGTGCGGATGTCTGGTCCTTCCAAACAGCAGGAATTTTCGGGCATACCATCGGCACGTTCGAAGTTGGTTCGACTTTCGAGGATTTTCAGGGCTGTGCGATGGGTGTCAGGAGTTGTGAGATTCGGGTCGGCACCTGCTGAGAGCAGAAGGTCGAGTGCTTTTTCGTAACTACCTTGTTCGAGATCCTCTACATCGGCCATGGCCATTCTCATGGACAGAAGTTGCAGGGGGGTCTCACCGTCGGAGGTATCGTTCACGTTTACCAGTTTTTTGTGCAGAATGTGCTCCACCAGCTCGACGTGGGATGGATTGCCACTTCCGAGCAGGAATTTGAACTCAGCAATGCTGGGGTGGTAGCCGTGCCCGATGGCCCAGAGCAAAATCTCGGTGTCGTCACTCACATGCAAGGCAAGTTGAAGTGATGTCCCGACAATGTTTTGCGAGGCGTTGAGATCAGCCCCATGCGATATCATGAAATCGAGAGCCTCTCGGCATTCGGTTCGGGATATACGCCGCCCATTGATGAAGGAGCCGCTGATAAGGGGGGTGATGGGTGATTCCAGTTCAGTAACCTTGCCATGATGTTCGAGAACGGAAATGGCGTTCGGATTGGCACCATGGGAGATGAGTGCCTTGAGTGCAGGGATGTGGGCTGTTTGTGCTGCCAGGATGGCCGGGGTGGTATTGGCGGCTGCCGGGGTATTGACAGGCTCCTGTGGGTCTCCCTTACCACTAGCGCTGATTTCCTGCAGGGCTGTGGCAATCGGGGCTACATGCAGACGGATCATAACGGCAGAGGCTATACGAGCGGCGAGTCCGCTCGGGGGGGGCGGGATTTCACCTGTCGGCATATTGTTGTTTAGTCTCTCTGTTATCTCGACCGTGCCGTTCATTACTAACTCCGGGTCATTTGCCAGCTGTGTGTGCAGGTAGGTATTGAACTCCGTGAGGGCGGCTCGTTCAGCAGGGCTCCAACTCTCGTGGAAACTCAGTTCATCGTTACATTTCCATCCCCAGAGCCACCAGGAGGCTCCGGCGAGTGTGAGTAGCAGCAGGGTGAAAACGCAAACTATAAACCAGACGGCTATGTGCCACCAATTGCGGTGGTAGGGGTGGGGCATATCTGTCATTTGATCTCTCATCATTGCTGAAGCTTATCGCACATGCGCTGCCAGATGTTGCGAGCCTCATCATCTCCCTCGCAGCCCTCACCATCCATGCCGCAAGTGGCGAAGTTCCGCTTTTCCAGCAGGATATCCAGTGGCAGCTTACGCTCCGGAAAGTCATATTCATCCCTTGGCTCCGGTCGCAGGGTGGGGGAGGCACCATGGGCCAGCAACAGGTCGAGGGCTTGCTCCAGAGCGGGAAGTTCCTCTTCCTCCGCATCGCGGATTTTGAGGGCAAGGGCTTGCAGGGGTGTCTCCCCGTTATCGCAGGCATTTACCACTTCCGGTGTACTGTGCAACATGCTTTCGATGAGAGACAAGTTCAGTTTGCCCAAGGTGAGAGCATGGATCAGTTGGGCACCGGATATCTTTTTGCCTTTACTGATTACCCAGAACCAGGGTTCATCATCTCCGTGCATGTGGGCGAGCGAGCAGCTCAGAGCGATGATGTGGTCATGTTTGTTCAAGTCCGCACCATGTGCGAGGAGAAAATCGGCCGCTGCCCTCCGTTCTTCCCAGGGTACACGCTTGTCTGATGTTGCAAAGGCGCCGCTCAGCAGGCAGCTCATGGGGGTATCTCCCGTCATCGTTTTTTCATCTTTATCACTTATGGATATGCAGGCATTCGGATCGGCTCCATGAGCGATGAGTGCCTTGAGAGCCCGTAGGTGGGCAGTTATGCTTGCATATATGGCGGGAGTGGCACCCTTGCCCAGTGCCGTATGGCAGCCGGGGATGTTTGCGTGACCGCTCTTGGTAATTTCCAGTAACTGTTCGCGGACTGGGGCAACAAAGATTTTGGTGGTATAGGCTTTGGCAATTTGCTTGGGCCAGGTTTCCAGCTCATACTCATGTATGGCACTTTCCAGGGAAATGTCGTCGATGAAAGGTTTGCAGAGATAGGTGTCGAACTCCTGGAGGGCGGTTTTTTCATCTTCCGTCCAGCTCTCGTGGAATACGGGGGAACCCCACTGCCAGCCCCACAACCACCAAGCCGCCCCGGCCAGGGTGAGCAGGAGCAGAGCGAAGGTGCAGCCAATGAACCAAGCTGCTATGTGCCGCCATTTGCGGCGTGAGTGGGGGCTGTTTGTCATGTGGGGGGAGGTGCAGATAATGAGTTGAGCTGTCCCTATTAAAACACATTTGTGAGCATATTCAAGGATAAATGTTTTTGAGCCTGTGGACATTGTTGCGCGTCACAGATGCATGGACCGCGAAAAGATACACGAGGCAGAAGAGGAGGTGCGGCATTGGCTGGCAGACAGTCATCACCGCAGGTGTTGCAAGTTAGCACTGGGTATAGCCAACGGGGTGATGCTCCTGGGGCTTACCGCCGGCATGGCCATGTTGTGCCTGTTGGAGCTGCGCAAGGCTCGCTGCTGCCACCATGGTTGTCGCTCGGGCTCCGATGTCCGATAATGACAGCACGCGCGCAGACGAAGTTCCGTCTGCGCGCGTGCAAGGACAAACGTGGGTCGGGGGCTCAGGAAAGCTGGTTGCCGTGCAGTTCCAGGCATATCCGGTTGACGTGTACTCCATCGCGCACGTCAACGTCCTCGTATTCCTCCACACAAGTGCAGAAGGAATATATCTTGGCCTTCACTTCGGGCGGCATCTTTTCCAGTACGGGACCGGTAGAGGTGGGCATGAGTATCTCCATGTCCAGCGTACCATTCTTCTCGGAGTACCGGTAGTAAAGGTGAACATCACCATGACCGAGCGGGATGTGCTGCAACATTTCCTCTGCCAGAGTCATGGCGTGCAGCACAGTTTGTTCGGAAAGGAAGTACTTGTTGCAGAACTGCTGGAATTCGCCTTCGAGGGCATAGATGTCGAAGTCCTCGCTCTGTACTACATAGTGGAAGTCGCGTATGCGGTTGACGAATACGCGGGTACGCTCGCGCTGTGGGTTGTCGAAGATTTCCTCGGGAGTACCCTGTTCGTAGATGACTCCCTGATCCATGTAGAGCACACGGGTACTTACATTGCGGGCGAAGGACATCTCGTGCGTGACGATCACCATCGTCATTCCCTGCTTGGCCAGTGCGCGGATCACTGAGAGCACTTCGCTGACCATGGTGGGGTCGAGCGCAGAAGTCGGTTCATC
Source organism: Akkermansia sp. (assembly GCA_045545975.1). GTDB lineage: Bacteria > Verrucomicrobiota > Verrucomicrobiia > Verrucomicrobiales > Akkermansiaceae > Akkermansia. The sequence continues at coordinate 5,527 of JAZQCA010000031.1, read as the reverse complement.
AAAGAGGATGATTTCCGGGTTCATGGATAAACAACGTGCGATGGCTGCGCGCTGTTTCTGACCGCCTGAGAGCTCGGAGGGCATGGAACGTGCCTTCTCCTTCATACCGACCATTTTCAGGAGCTTAAGCCCGCGCTGGGCTGCCTCCATTTTGCTCTTGCCCAGCAGCTTGATGGGACCTATGCAGACGTTTTCCAGCACGCTGAGGTGATCGAAGAGGTTGAAGGACTGGAAGACCATGCCCATCTTGCGGCGCAGTTTGGGTGCATCCACTTTCTGCTCGGAAAGCAGCTCCTCTCCGTCAACGACGATGCTGCCGCTCGTGGGTTCCTCCAGCAGGTTGAGGCAGCGCAGAAAGGTGCTTTTACCGGTACCGGAGGGACCTATGATGGAGATGACTTCACCGCGTTTGATGTCGATGTTGACATCATGCAGCACGGTCAGGTTGCCGAAGGTTTTCTTGAGATTACGGATCTGAATCATGGCTGTGTGGTGCGGTTGGGATTATCGGATATTGCGGCTGGCGCGGTCGAGTATGAAGGTGAACAGCCAGGCAATGAGGAAGTAGAGGATGGCCACCATGAGCAGCGGGAAGAAGGGATCGAAGGTGCGGGCACGGATGATGTCCGTCATCTTGGTGAGATCTGCGATTGCAATGTAACCCACCACAGAGGTATTCTTAATCAGGGAGATGACTTCCCCCTTGTACACCGGTAGCACGCGCTTGATGGCTTGCGGTAATACGATGTAGTAGAAGGAGTGGAAGGGTGAGAAGCCCATGGCGATGCCTGCCTCGCTCTGTCCGCGATCGATGCTGGTGATGGAGCTGCGGAACATCTCGCTCACATAGGCTCCGAAGTTCAGGCTGAAGGTGATGATGGCCACATAGAGTGCCTCTACCTGAGTGCCGGCAAAGGCAACGTAGTACATCAGCATGAGCAGGATGAGGATGGGCGTGCCGCGCATGATGTCGATGTACACCCGCGCACACCACTGCCAGAACCGGCTGCGGCTCATGCGGAGGTAGCACACTGCCGCTCCGACTATTGTGCCGAACAGGGTGGAGAAGAACGCTATGGCAAAGGTGGCTTTCAGGCCGTCCCAGATCAGCATGTAGCGGCTTTCTGCAACAATGTTGCGGTAGAAACTATCCGTTATGCTGCCGATGATTCCCTGCGCAGCTTTGGTGACGGCAGAGGGTTCCCCTTTCAGATTGACGTCTTTCCGAGTGGCTATGACGGATATGCTCGTGTAGTACGGATCGGAGAAAAGCACGCTCTCACCGCGCTCTGCCGTGATGAGGAAACCGGAGGAGGCGATGTCCACTTGCCCTGCTGCAACGGCGGTCAGCAAGCCGTAGTAGTCGATATTCTTGATCTCGACCGGGCGACCGATGTGGGCGGCAAAGCGGTAGATGAGTTCGGCGTCCATTCCGACTATATTCTCACCGCGCATGAAGACGATGGGTTCGGTGCAGGGCTCCATGCCCACGATGATGGGTTCCCCCTCGGTGGGGATGTCGAGCTCGGGCATCTGTGCCGTCTCGGTGTGACGGATCCACTTATTGCAGATCTGCTCCAGCTCACCGCTTTCGCGCAGATCTGAGAGGAACTCGTTGAACCGGCGGCAGAGTTCTTTGCCCTTGTCGGTGTGGTTGAATGCCATCCCCATGAAATTTTTGGGCAGGGAGGGATCCTCAAAAAGCAGGATGTTGGGTTTCTTGCGGGCTAGCGCGTAACAGATGACGTCGTCCATGATGGCGGCGTCGCATATCCCTTTCTCGAGTGCCAGCATCATGTCTGCCTCGAAATTATGGCGCTGCAATTCCAACTGCGGGTAAGTCTCCATCAGGTAGATATCCTGTACGGTACCCTGGGGTACGCCCAGTTTCCTGCCTACCAGCTCTTTCACCGCTATGGTACCGAGCTCGGGCGTACTGCTTTCCTCCTCGGATGGTTCGGCGGTGGCAGACTCGCTGCGCGTAGCAATGATGGAACGGCTGGTGTAGTACGGATCGGAGAAAAGCACGCTCTCACCGCGCTCTGCCGTGATGAGGAAACCGGAGGAGGCGATGTCCACTTGCCCTGCTGCAACGGCGGTCAGCAAGCCGTAGTAGTCGATATTCTTGATCTGGACCGGGCGACCGATGTGGGCGGCAAAGCGGTAGATGAGTTCGGCGTCCATGCCGACTATATTCTCACCGCGCATGAAAACGATGGGTTCGGTGCAGGGCCCCATGCCCACGATGATGGGTTCTCCCTCGGTGGGGATGTCGAGCTCGGGCATCTGTGCCGTCTCGGTGTTGATTATCCATTTATTGCAGATCTGCTCCAGCTCACCGCTTTCGCGCAGATCTGAGAGGAACTCGTTGAACCGGCGGCAGAGTTCTTTGCCCTTGTCGGTGTGGTTGAATGCCATCCCCATGAAATTTTTGGGCAGGGAGGGATCCTCGAAAAGCAGGATGTTGGGTTTCTTGCGGGCTAGCGCGTAACAGATGACATCGTCCATGATGGCGGCGTCGCATATCCCTTTCTCGAGTGCCAGCATCATGTCTGCCTCGAAATTATGGCGCTGCAATTCCAACTGCGGGTAAGTCTCCATCAGGTAGATATCCTGCACGGTACCTTGGGGTACACCTAGCTTCTTACCCACGAGGCTCTTCACAGCAATGGTGCCCACGGCGGGTACCTCTGCGGCAGTAGTGGTCACCTCTGCACCGGCAGAGGGAGTGACCGCAGCTACGGCTGCGACCTCGGACTGACCGGGGGTGGCGGGTATGGTGACATCTGCCGCGGCGGCAGAGCCCCACACAAGTGCCGGAATGGCCAGTATGGCTGCTATGAGGAGAGTGTGTTTCTTCATTGTTCACCATGCGGGGGATAACCCGCGCGCGGATTGTAACACAAGATAACCCTCTTTGGCAAGCTGAATGTCAGGCGAAAGCAAGATAATTTCGTGGCTGAAATGTCCCATGGATTGGTGATTGTCATTTATAAGTTCCGCCTGTCTGAGTAAAAAGATATTTTTCTGGTATCGGATGGTGCGGAGAATGCCGGGAATACGCAGAGAGCCACCATCCTGACGGGTGGTGGCTCTCATGGGGTGGGTATATATGGGGATTACTTCTTGCCTTTCCCGGTTACAGCAGGGCGGGCAGGTACTTCCTTGCCGGTGACAACAGTCTCCAGCGGGATGCGGATGAAGCCTATTCCGCGGGCACCATTCTTGCCATTGTTGTGGCTGGTCTCGTAGATGATGCCCACATGGGAGTCGTCCGTCATGGCAATGCAGGAGTAGCCCATGCACTGACGGGAATCATAGAGGTAACCCTCGTTCCAGCTCATGCCATCATCGCGGGAAGTGCGGATGGTCATCGTGTTGCGCGAGCCGCTCTTGGGGTTCGAGAAGAGCAGGAGCTTGCCGTAGGGGCGGGTGTTGACCTTCACGATGGAGGCCTGGCAGGTGGGCTCCCGAAGGGCGGAGAGGTTGGTGGGATGGGGCTGCCATGTTTTACCCATGTCTTTGGTGACGTAGACAATTCGCGTACCCTGACGAGCCTCGTTGCGAGCATTGATCATGATGGATCCATCCTCAAGCTCAACGACCTGACATTCGGAGGTGCTGTGAGGTACTCCGGCGCCGTACACCCAGTTCTTTCCTCCATCGGTAGAGTAACAGATGGTGCTCATGCACTGGGGGTTGGCACCGCGCTCCCAGATTTGGGCGGGGAAGACGATGGTGCCATCGCGCAGGACGATTCCGTTGCCGGGACCGGCCAGGATGGTGGTCCATTCGTGCTTCTTGATCTGCCGAGTGGGGTTCACGAAGGTTTTTGCCCAGGTCAGGCCACCATCATCGCTATAGGTCATTTCCCACTGACCGGTTGTTTTCTCATCGAAACCGGTCTTGGAGGTCCACAGGGAGGCACCACCGCTCCAGTGGCACACGAGGGACTGCAGCCAGATGCGCCCGCTCTTGTCCTGAAGGATGCAGGGGTCACCGCAACCATTGTTTGCGCCGGGACCGGCATCCATGGCAACGGTGGGGGTGGTCCATGTCTGACCACCATCTGTGGAGCGCACTACGGCCACATCGATGTCGGCGCAGAGGTCGCCCTCGTGGTGGTAGCGGGCATCGAAACAGGCGACCAGAGCTCCGTCGGCGGTCTGGATCATCCCGGGTATACGGAAGGAGACGCAGCCGCGCTTGCCACCATCGGGCTGATTGCTCACAGTCTCTCCGGGCAGACCGAGCATATAGCCGATCCGTTGGGTGACGGTAATGTCGGAGTCATAGCTCTTGCCACCGATGGTGGCGCTGATGTTGCTGAAGGTCACGGTGTCGCCCACCAGGGATTTGTCGCTGGGAGTTACATCTACCCACAGCCAAGAGGTGCCGCCGGGCAGGGGGGTATTGCAGTTGATGGTGATGGTTCCATCGCTGTTCGGGCGGGCGCTGCCAAAGACATCGCTGGTGCGGAAATCAAGTCCCTGAGCGTTGCCGGTACGCAGAGTGACCGCCATGATGTTCTCCGGCTTATCAATCTTGAAGGTGATCTTACTAAACTTCTTGGGCTTATCATTGCCCTGGGCTTGCACCTCGAAGGCGAAGACCGGGTTGAAGGCAGCTCTCTTCATGATGGGGAATACGCCGGGGTTAACCGCTTGTGCCTTCCGGATGGTCATGGAACCGATGTGGACATTGACATCATCGATGAGTACGCCACCACCCTGTGGGGTGTTCGCTGCGAAACGGATGGCTGTGGTGCCGGCAGGCAGCTTGGTGCGGACATGAAGATTGTATCCGCCAACGGAGCTCTTGGTGTCGGTCGTGAGCACTTTTTCGCCCTTGGGAGTCAGCGCAATGACGCGGAACTCATAAGGCGTGCGACGAGTCCAGCGCTGTGCCCAGAAGTCACACTCCGTTTCCTTGTTGAGAGGTGCATCGAAGGTGATGGTGGCACTTTTGTTCTGCCCTCCCAGCACACGGAGCGCGTTTTTCCCGCTGCGTCCCTTGCCGCCTGTAATTTCAGCATTGCCTTTTTCCGCAGTCAGTACACCGATAGAGGTCGCCGTGCTGGTGAAGCCTCCGGGAGCGAGCGTATCAAAACTTTCCGTGGCTGTTACCAGTCCGCATAACGTCAGGATAAGTGTGGAGTGCTTAAACATGTGATGCTTTTATCATATAATCCAAACCTTGGCAAGAAAAAAGGACGCTTCATCGAAAAAGATGTAGAATTGAATCATTCGTGCTTGAGCAGGAGATAATCGATGGTTGGCAGCTTGCGTGTTTTGAGTCGGAGCCGGGCGTTCAACGGGTTCACAGCTTCGAGGTATTTCGAGATGAGCAGAAAACGGAAAAGGTTGAGCTTCTCTGTGGGGAAATAGCTGAATTGCAAGACCAAATGCGACAGTAAGTGATTTTTCTTCTATTTAGGCTGCAAATTTGATAAAATGGAGCTTTTCTGCGCGTACCATGTGTCGTGCTGATTTGCCTTTAAAGATTCGTCGAGGGTAACGGTTCATCC
>JAZQCA010000030.1:0-126909 GCA_045545975.1 Akkermansia sp. | reverse complement strand
GCCGTTCTCCAGCGTGATATTGCGACGGGGAATCTCTACTGTACGCCCCTGCTCCGAGTCCTTCTCACAGAAGGGCGCCTGCTGAATACCGTAATAGTTCAGCTGGAAGATTTCAGGACGCAGCAGCTCAATGACACCGCTGCCGGAGATGGTCACGTCCGTATCCGTATTGAACCGGCTGGATTGCAGGGTCACTTTCGCGCCATCTGCCAGCTCAATGCGGTCGAAACCGCGTATTGCCACGCTGGTGTATTTACCCATGAGGGGCTGGGAGCCACGCACTTCCGTAGCACTGTGCTGGTCCCAGTACATGTAACCATTCACGGCAGGAATCCACACATAGATGGTATCCTTATTCAGATTACCATATTCTTTGCCATCCACGAAGTGAAGGGTACTCTGACCCTCAACTTGAGCAGCTCCGCCATCGATGATGGCCAAGTTGGAAGAGAAATCAAAATCGCTACCCAGGTAGATATCGGCATCTCCCAACACCTTTGTAGCAGTTCCGGATGCCGAGTTCAGCCCCGTGGCATAGATACCACCCCAATGTGTGGCTTGGGTAGAATCCAGTTCGTAGTGCGGGGGAACAACTTCCGGATTTGTGCCGCTCCAGTCGTATTCCGGGTCGTATTCCGGGTCGTAATATCCACCCAGCACCCATACGGCATCGGCATAACTGTCGTACTTGAACTCTTTATTGCCCACGGTTGAGCCCCAGACAGTCGTCGTCCAGCCTTCGGGAGCGCTGAAGGTCTTACCCGAGTAGTAGGTATTGATCGTCCCCTTGTGGAGCTGCATGTGTACATCGCCATTCAGCTCAGCATCGGCCGAGGCACCATAGATGTTCTTGTAGCCGCCGGCGCTGATGCTCAGGTAGGCATTACCCGTCTGGCGAATTCCCCAGCTGCCGCCATAAACAACCACATCCGTCAAGTGGCTTTCACCGACAATCTGCAAGTGACTGTCACCGGTCAGCTCAGGAATGGAGGTTTCACCCCAGCCACGCTTGAAGCCGCCGATCTTGGTGTTGTAATCTGAGCCTTCATCGTAAAGCCAGATATTGCCGCTCAGAACCGAAGATCCCCAGTTACAACCGCCGGCGAGGAAGTCACCCTCGCTGTCGGAGTCGTTGTCACGCTGGATGACTACCACCGTATTCCCATTCGGAGCGGTAGGCACGATCTGATTGTACTGGAACCGATTTGAGCCGGAGAAATTAATGGCACCATCCGCCATATTGAGCCCGTCTCCTACCTCATCACTATTCCCCACGAAAGTCTTGCCGTACATGGGCGGCTTCTGCATGTCCCAACCGGAATCCCATGTGATAGGCCTTATATCGGAATAAGTCAGGGTCACACTACCATCCGATAGCGACATGGAGACGTAATTTTTGACTTCCCCGAGATTGACATCGCCGAACTGGAAGTTGGAAAGCGAGAGCTTATCCCAGTTTTTGACAGAGCCTCCATCGATGAAGGTGTAGGTATAACTGTTGCCGTTGACGGAGTTTGCTTTGAGATCGGAGAAATTGATCAGCGTACCATCCGCGATGATGACCGTACCCTTGTTGAAAAGGGTAGCCTTGAAATCCAACTTACCGCCAAGGGTCCAAGTTGCATCGGCTGCCACAGAGGTGATACCATCATAATCGGTGTCCAACCCGGTGACAGCTCCGATACCGCCATTGGTAATGGAACCGGTACCCTTCAGCTCAATGGCTTCAATATGGAAGCCGTTGAGAGCGGCATTCTCGAGTGAACTGATCTCAGTGGAAGAGGTGGAATTGCCACCGAGAATGGCATTGTTCGTGATCTTGACACCGGAAATACCGGCAACGGAATTCCCATGAGCCGTCAGGGTGGCTCCCGTGGCCGATATCAGCTGCGAACCACTTTCTACACTCAGCAAGGCATCGCCCACGGCACCGACCTGTAACATTGCGTTGCCATCGAAGTATACCTGCGAGCCCTGAGTCAGCCGCAATTCACCGGTGGAAACAGACATCCAGCCCATGGCTTTCTCAGCAGAGCCTGCCTGTACATTCTGCAGCTCCACATAGGAGCCGTTGCCCATGTTGCCCGCACCGGAGGCCTCGGTGGTGTCGCGCATGTGGAACTCCGTACCTCCGGCAATATCCACTCCGTCCACGCCACCCTTGAACACATAGCGGGTGCCGCCGACGTTCTGAACGTAAATTCCCTTCACGCTGACAACCTCGCTCAAGTTGACGGATGAGCTGGCAACACCATCCTGATTGAAGAAAAGAGCGTAGTCATAACGGGAGGAATCATAGCTCTGACCATTGTTCCATACCTTGGAAGAGGAACTCCAGTCATTTTCCTCTCCACCGGTCCAGTTGTTACCGAAACGGGTTTCGACATAATAGAGGTAACCTCCTCCATCCATCGCCTGAGATCCCATCACATACTGATCGGAGAGGAAGGACACCAACGCCCCGTTCTCATCTCTCATGAAGAAGTTGATATCGCTCAGACCGGAGGCAGCCACGGCATTGCCGGAAACGAAGATGTTGTACACACCCATGGTGCGGAGCTTTTCGTTGAAGATGATGTTGAACACCCCGTTGGAATCGAAACTGATGGACTCTGCCTTCACAGAAGCCAGATCAGCATTCGTTGACAACGAAGAGGTCAGCGAACTGATGGCAAGGCTGGCACCATTACCAAGATGAAGCTCCTTGAGTACAACGGGGAAATTACCATCGGTATTCAGGTAAAGATGCGAACCCTCGGAAACAGTGAGTTTATCAGCCGAGGAAAGAGAATATACATCACCGAGAATGAGCGAACTTCCCTGAGAAACGATGACAGAACCGGTGAAGTGCTCATTGGCAGAGCTGAACTCCACCACTCCGGAACCGGATATACTGATATCGCCATCGCCGCTCACATAACCGGAAAGAGTGAGCATGTCCTGCACCTCGCCCCCGAGGTGAGCACTTTGTGTGACAAACCTGACCAGACCATCTATGTGAACGTCAGCCGATATTCTGTTGACCATCCCCTCGTAGGTCAGCTCCACGGTGTTGTCCGCCTGAGTACTGCCAAGCAACTGGAGACCATCGGTCAGATTATCCTGAGTATTCACGCCCTTGATGAGGCCGTTATTCATCACAATTGTATTCGACCCGGTCAGGCGCTGTGCCGTTGTACCGATATCCAGCGAACCGGCAACGATCAGATCCCCGGAACCCTCAGCCATCATGTTATCGCCACCCACCACAACGGAGGCGGCGTGCTCGATGTTGAGATTGCCGTGAATAGCATCCTCTACCTGCCGGAAGGTGAGATAACCTCCCTCCAGCACAAGATCCTGAAGTCCGGAGATTTTCGTCACATCAAACTCTCGGGCCAGCCCGCCGATGCGAAGTGAGTGGTATGTACCATCTTTCTCGCCATTGAGCAATGCCCAGTGGGTACGCATGTTCGCACCTACCTGAACGTAGGCGGCATCGTGGGTGACATTGAGCGTATAGCCCTCACCTCCGGTAACGGAAGCGGCGGAGCTGTCATAACCGCCATTGTCGAAAAGATAACCGCTGCCATTGTTGAGCACGAGTGTGCCGTTGTCCAGATTGATCGCTCCGATCCGCACACCCAAGCTCTTCTCCAACCCTTCCTTACCGGCAATATCATGCGTCATGTCGCCGTTCATGAACATGCCGGGAGAAAGCGTAACGACGGAATTGCCCCGAATATTCAGCTCAGACAGATCCAGAAAGCCCTGAATATTCAGCGATGTGTCCGAAATCTCGCTATCGGAGCCATTCACATTGATCACTGTTGCCCCATTGCCCAGCACACCATACCCATCCGAGCCGGCACTATCCTGAATATCAATCGTATAATTTCCGCCGGCCTGCAGTATTATAGACACGGCATCCCGCACCGCCGCGGTATTCGTGCTAATGAACACATCCTCGCCTGAGAGTGTATCCTCCAGCACAACATGCGATCCACCACTCCAGCTACTTTCTATCGTCTGGGCAGATTCAGCAGCCAAGGTATATGAGTTACCGGCAAAAACCGCCAGTAGAGCGACTCTCAAGGCTTTGGGAAGATGAAGTTTCATAACATCATATTAGGGCGTGTTGTTAATCTAACTTGTCGGGCGGATTTCACCACAATGTTTACCTTATGTCAAGTAAATTATCAATAAATTTTCATTTATTTTCGTTTTTCTTTAACGTAAGCAAACTATTATTTTGCAGTAAAATAGAAAATAATAATCGTAGGCAACTTACTATCAGTGTGTTACCCCCCCCCGATTTTCTCCCGCATACATTAATTTCAAGCCATTATACTCCAATCCACAACATCCGAAGGAGCCGAAAACACCATAAATAAATGCACCAACTCATATCAATAATCTTCACCAAGTAAAAACGATTACCCTTTCCCTGCCGACAGATCGAACAGGATGAAGCCGCCCCCCTGTTAACAGCTTGCGACCGCGCTGCTCTTTCACCGCAAAGCGAGGATCTCTTCGGACATACAATCGTGTAGGGGGCTTTCGCCCCCTCACACACCACCGTACATGCCTTTTATGGCATACGGCGGTTTCTCGGCGTGTGATTGGTCCCGGAACTGATGTTCCTGCCGCAACTCTTTATCTCTCCTCGTCAGATACCCTGACAACTCCCCCGCACCGTTACGTGGATTCGGACTTGCACCGCTTTCCATCCCTCGATCGAGGCTTCGTACATTTCAGTACTTCTTGGCTCTGCTGCTATATGTTCTGAGAATTGAGTGGTTTCCCACACCGGATTCAGCCCTTCCCACCGGGGTTATTCGTTTTGGTGGTACTATGGCCTCCGCTGACTCCCTACAGACGGATTATTCCGCAGCGCTTTCACGCTTTAGTAGGGTCTCTCAGGATAAGGCACGCAGCTTTCACACAGAGCAAGCCGAATTTACCATGCGCACTCTTGACAGAGTATCGGGCGTGAGCATCCATTGCTGCCTCACCTCATGCACCTTGGCCTCGTATTCGGTTCTTGTTCATCCTGTCTGTGTTTCGCCTCCGGCTTCCTTCCCACCCCACATTACTGTGACGCAGTTGCCTTTGGCTATTTGATTCCGCCCTGTCAGCGGCTCATTGGGGACTCTCACCCCAGTTACGCGTCATGCCTGACATACCAAAAAAACCTGCGGTACACATGCACCGCAGGCGAAAAAAGGGACTGTTGCAGTCGACTTAGCCCAGAGTGGGCTTCTTGGCACGACGAACGGAGCCGAAACGCTTCTGGAACTTGTCGATGCGACCCTCAGTATCCACAAACTGGTTCTTACCGGTGAAGAAGGGGTGAGAGTCGGAGGTGATACCGCAGGAAATCACATAGTGCTCCACACCATCGATCTCCTCCTTCTTGGCGGAGGTAGCGGTGGAGCGGGTGATGAAGCGGCGGCCCGTGGTAATGTCCACGAACACAACGGGGTTGTACTTGGGATGCAGATCAGCTTTCATAGTCTTTCAGGCTGCGTTACCGTCGCAGCGCGGGGGTGATTATACAGAACTGTAAACCTCTGTCAAGCACAATCTCCCCAAATAATGGCATTTATTTCAATTCATTCAACAAAAAGTGGCTTGTACATCGCCGAATGATGTGGTAAGATGTGGTCACAGAGTAACCATTCACGCTTATGGCAACACAACTTGAGCAACTGAAGCAATACACCACCGTTGTGGCAGATACCGGCGACTTCCGGCAGATGGAAGAGTTCGCCCCGCAAGATGCCACCACCAACCCCTCCCTCATTCTTGCCGCTGCCGGCAAGCCCGAGTACCGCAGCATTGTGGAGGAAGCCGTGGCCCCCTACAAGGGCAGTGAAGTCACACCTGCTCTCATGGATGAAATTGTAGACAAGGTCGTGGTGGCTTTCGGTCTGGAAATTCTTAAGCGCGTGCCGGGGCGCGTATCCAGCGAGGTGGATGCCCGCCTTTCCTTCGATACGGAGGCCACAGTAGCCCGCGCCCGCAGTATCATGGGCATGTACGAGACCGCCGGGATTCCCCGCGAGCGCGTACTCATCAAGATTGCCTCCACCTGGGAGGGTATACAGGCCGCCCGCATACTGGAGCAGGAGGGCATTCACACCAACCTGACCCTGCTTTTCAGCTTGGTACAGGCTGTAGCCTGCGCCGAGGCCGGCGTGCGCCTCATCTCCCCCTTCGTAGGTCGAATCCTGGACTGGTTCAAGGCCAACACCAAGGAAGAATATACCGCCGAGACGGATCCCGGTGTGGTTTCCGTACGCACCATTTATAACTACTACAAGAAGTTCGGATATCCGGTACAGATCATGGGTGCCTCCTTCCGCAACAAGGGAGAAGTGCTGGCGCTGGCGGGCTGTGACCTGCTGACCATTTCCCCCGGTCTGCTCGCAGAACTTGCAGCCAGCGAGGAGCCGGTGGCTCCCTACCTGAATGAAGAAGCAGCCAAGGACAGCGCCATCGAACGGATACCTGCCGATGAGAAGAACTTCCGCTTCCTCTTCAATGAGGATGCCATGGCTACAGAAAAGACAGCTGACGGCATTCGCCGCTTTGCTGCCGATATTCGAAAGCTGGAGGCCATGCTGGCCGCCATGCTGTAAAGATTTTACCATATTCCAAACACCAAAAGAATTATGAAAGTACTCGTTACAGGCGGTTGCGGCTATATCGGCTCGCATACAGTCCGCCAGCTCGTGAAGACCGGGGCCGATGTGACCGTGCTCGACAGCATGGTATACGGCCACCCGGCCGCCATCGTAGATAAAGAGGTAAAACTCGTAAAAGGCGATCTGGGTGACCCCGCCATCGTCTATCCCCTTCTCGTCAACGGCAAATTCGATGCCGTTGTTCACTTCGCCGCCTTCATCCAAGTGGGAGAGTCCGTCACCGACCCGCTGAAGTATTATGAGAACAACATTGCCAAGCCTCTGGTGCTGTTGCGTGCCATGATGCTGGGCGGTTGCAAGCGTTTCGTATTCTCCTCCACCTGCGCTACCTATGGTGAGCCCACGCAGATTCCCATTCCTGAGACCGAGAAGCAAGACCCCATCAATCCCTACGGCGGTTCCAAGTTCATGCTCGAGAAGGTCTGCAAGGACTGCGAGCGCGCCTATGGTCTCAAGAGCGTGTTCCTGCGCTACTTCAACGCCTCCGGCGCCTCGGTAGATGGTCTCATCGGTGAGGATCACGAGCCTGAGAGCCACCTCATCCCTGTCATCTTGCAGGCCATTAAGGGCGAGCGTCCGGGTATCACCGTATTCGGTACTGACTACGACACCCCGGACGGCACCTGCATTCGCGACTACATCCATGTGGATGACCTGGCCGATGCCCACCTGCGTGCGCTGGATTACCTGATGAAGGGCGGCGACACCAACTGGTTCAACCTCGGCACCGGCAATGGTTTCTCGGTAAAACAGATTATCGATGCCGCCGAGAAGGTAACCGGCATGAAGGCCCCCGTGGAATATGGTCCGCGCCGTGAGGGCGATCCGCCCCGCCTGATTGCTGACTCCCGCAAGGCAGCAGAGATTCTGGGCTGGATTCCCAAGTACCAGGATGTCACCCAGATCGTGGAGACCGCTTGGAAGTGGCACAATGGTCCGAGCGGAGGTCATTATTAAAGTACAATTCCGACGTATCGTTTTTCAAAGCATGGCGGGCAGCAGCCCGCCTGCTTTTTCTTAACACGAATGCTGGAAATCATCATCATAGCCCTGGCACTGGCGGTGGATGCCACCGTGTACTCCTTCTCCTATGGCTTGGTACTGAGGTGCCGGCGCATGTGGCACTCACTATGGTTGGCTCTGACGGTGGGTGGATTTCAGGCAGGCATGCCCCTGCTGGGCTATCTGGGCGGCGAAAGTGTGCGCGACAGCGTAGCGCAATGGCAGGATGGCATCGTAGCGGCCGTCTTCTGCGGGCTGGGTGCCTACGTCATCTATAGCGCGTGGAAGGAGGATGAATGCGACTGCTGCTGCAAAGACTGCAATCCGCTGGGGCTGCTTGCTCTGCTGCTGGTGGGCATAGCGACGGCTATCGATGCTCTGGCCGTGGGTGTAGCCATGGCACTGGGCGACATAGGTGGAGCATGCCTCAGCCTGCCTCAGCTTATCTTGCATGTGAGTATCATCGGCGCCGTTACCTTCGTCTGCTCGCTGACAGCGTTCCACAGTGCCCGCATGCTGCACCACCTGCCCACCCGTTGGCTGGAATCAATCGCCGGCCTGTTGCTCATGGCGCTGGGCATTAAGAGCCTGTTCTGAACGCGGCTCATACATCTGTGCAAGTGCCATAAGCAGAGTCTCCACCTGCCTGAACTCGTCACATATGTGAATGGCAGGCAAATGAGTTTTTTCCTGCTCCGACAAAAAAAACAGGAGAATACTACCATCTGCAAGTATATCTTTGAAAAAGGGGTAACAATCAGCCGCCGGACATGGTTCCCACCCTGCCATATATACCCCATTGGATCCGATAGCAAAGGGATCCGGAGCACGGCGAAGCCTACGCACACAGGCTCGCAACATCAGCACCGCCGGCACCATCAACAACACAAACACCACCCAGCCAAAGCCGACATACACTCCGGTCTGCGGTTCAGCCAGAGCACTCACCGCGACAGAGGTGCAGAAAATGAGCAGTACTGCAGGAATACACCATTCTCTCAGTAAGGGGCGGACCGCAACCTCAACCCCGGTCCCGTACAGCACATCCCCGACAGGTAACAAGGGGTGAGTTCCGGCCTGCGGTTCCGGTCGTGGAAAAGGGAGATAGGCAGCCTGTGCCTGCTCGATGAGAGCTACGAGCTGTGCCGGCGCCGCCACGCCCCGGAACCTCACTTCAGCCCCAAACCAACACCCCTCCAACCTGACATCTCGCCCGTCAGCTACGGCAGTCAGCATTGGCAGCGGGTAACTCGTCAGGCTGATTTGCCCACCTGCACGCTGCATGCAGATAACGCGATGCGACGTAACAGCCAGGCGAGCCCATTCCCTCATGCGAGCGCCTATATAGCCGAGCAGCAGGCAAACCAATACCACCAACACCACAGTGAACCAGAACAACAGCAAATCCGGAGCCAGCGGCAAACAGCACCACCCCACCGGGAGCAACAACAAGAAAAATATCGGTACTCCTCGCTCGAACACATCGGTCACCCAGCGTCGCCACCATTTCCACCCCCTTTTCTGCCGATGCAAATAAAACAGCCGCTCTCCGGGCAAAAGTTCATGCTCAATCCACTTATCCGCGCTCATAGGATTAAGTGTTCATCCCCTAGGGGCAGGCGCAATGTCCATGAGAATCTGCTCAACCCGACGAACATCCGGTAGATTGAAAAACCCCTGCGGAACAGTGGTGCTATCCCCATCGGCGTCACGCGAGGTTTCGTAGCCCAGTATCAAATCGCCGCTGCCATCAGCTCGTAGCACCCGCTCCTTCACCAGCCCCGGAGCAAGAGGCCAGGAGAGGGTCTGCCAGCCTTTCCTGCCTGTAGCACGTACCACGAGCGCCCGTCGTTCGGTAATGATGTAAACCGTGCGCTGCATCTGCCAATACGTGCGCCGGATGCCGACCACAGGAAAAGCAATAAACAGCACCAGAAAAGGAAGCGCTGCAAAACCGACGCAACACACCCACAGAGAGACAAAGAAAATCGCAAATACAAGAAAGAAGATGTAAGGCTGCGATACGCGGTTCACCACAGTAGGTTTGGGGCGAGCAAGCAGCACCGGCTCCTCCCCCGGCTGCATGGCGCGCAGCACCTGTTCATGCAGTTTTTCGGGCAGAGAGGCTAATGATGTCATAGAGTTTATAACAGAAAAGCCCGCAGGCACCGGAGCACCTGCGGGTCTTGGGATTATCAGTGAATCTTTTTGAGCAGCCAGGGCAGCAGGTCTTTTATGGCCACGCGCTCCTGCTCCATTGAGTCACGATGACGTATGGTCACCGTATCCTTCAGGGCGGGATCACCCTCCTCACCCAGAGTCTCGAAGTCAACCGTGATGCAGAAGGGAGTACCCACTTCGTCCTGACGGCGATAACGGCGCCCCACGGCCCCGCTCTCATCGTAAAACACGTTCATGAACGGGCGCAGCTCAGCCTCAATCTCGCGGGCTATGCGCACCTGCTCGGCGTTCTTCTTGAGCAGCGGGAAGATCGCGGCTTTGATGGGTGCCATGCGGGGGTGGAATCGCATGACAGTACGGATGTCGCTCTTGCCGTCCTTGCCCAGTTCCTCCTCGTCAAAAGCCTCGCAAATGACGGCAAGCACCGAACGATCACAGCCGGCAGAGGGTTCCACCACATGGGGAATGAAGCGCTCGCGTGTAGCCTCGTCAAAGTACTCCATGGGCTTGCCGGAGCCCTCCTGATGGCGGCCAAGGTCATAATCCGTACGATAAGCAATGCCCATAAGTTCCTGCACGCCGAAGGGGAACTCATACTCGAGATCGTAAGTCTTCTTGGAATAGAAGGCACGCTCGTCCTCCGGCACATCGAGAATGTGAATCTTGTCACGGGCAATACCGATGTTCTCGTAGAATTGCAGACTCTTCTCAAGCCACTCATCCGTCAGGCGGAAGCCATCCTCCGCGCGGCAGAAATACTCCACCTCCATCTGCTCGAACTCACGGGAACGGAAGGTAAAGTTGCGCGGGTTGATCTCATTGCGGAAAGACTTACCGATTTGAGCGATACCGAAGGGAATCTTGGTGCGCGAAGAATCAAGAATGTTCTTGTACTGGCAGAAGATGCTCTGAGCCGTCTCCGGGCGCAGCCAACCGATGCTGGCGGGATCATTCTCATCGGACGTAGCACCGATGGTGGTCTTGAACATCAGGTTAAAGGAACGAGCCTCGGTCACGAGGGACCCATTGGCAGGGTTATAACGCACGCTGTCGGTCACGGACTCGGTGCTCTCATCGAGCAACTCCAGCTCTGCCACGGGAATATTCTTGCCGGAAATCTGGCTGTAGTACTGCAACGCGCTGCGACGAGCAGCCTTCACCTCCTTCTCGCCGCCCTCGGAAGTCAGCATGGAGAACTCTTTCTTCGTGCTCCAGGAACCATCCTTCGTGGTAGCCCCCTTCCACCAGATAGCCACACCGCTCTGGGCGGGAATCTGGTCAGCACGAAGGCGCTCCTTGCTTAACAGACAATCGCAAAGCGGATCGGAAAAACCACCCACATGACCGGAGGCCACCAGCACGGAGTTGTGCGTGAGAATGGAACCATCCATACCCAGAATATCGGGGCGCTCCTGCACATGTACACGCCACCAGTAATCCTTCAGGTTGCGCTTGAGCTCCACGCCCAAGGGACCGTAGTCCCAGCAACCGTTGAGGCCGCCATAAATTTCAGCTGCCTGGAAGATAAAGCCCTTGCGCTTGCAAAGGCTGACGATTTTCTCCATTCGAACGGGATCTGTATAGGTACGGTCTGCCATAACGCGGGTTATTTTACAGCATTTTGCACCCATTGCAAGCCAAAACCGATCAACCACACGAACGAAAGGGTGATTTTGCTTGCCAAACGGAGCACTTGCATGTATGCTGTACGGCAACAGAAGATAACCTATTCTCCTCATTATGCTTATCGCCCCTTCCATGCTTGCCTGTGATTTCCGCCGCATCGGAGAAGAAGCCACCCGTGCTCTCACGGCCGGAGCCGACTGGCTGCACCTCGATGTGATGGATGGCTCCTTTGTGGACAATATATCCTTCGGTCCCGACATCTGCTCGGCCATTCGCAACAGCGTGCCGGCTGAGGCATACTTGGACGCTCACCTCATGATCGACGCTCCCGATCACTACCTACCCCGCTTCCTGAAAGCCGGCATGAACATGATTACCATCCATGTCGAACGGGAAGGACATGTAGACCTGCACGCCACGCTGGCGGCCATCCGCGAGGGTGGTGCGCACGCAGGTCTGGCCGTGAACCCGGCCACACCGGTGGAGAAAGTGCTACCCTACCTTGCGGAGCTCGACATGGTGCTGGTGATGAGCGTAGTACCGGGCTTCGGCGGGCAGAGCTTCATGAGCGAAGTGCTGGAGAAAGTCCGCGTGCTGGATGCCGCCCGCAAAGCACAGGGCCTGAAGTTCCTCATCCAGATGGATGGCGGTATAGGTACGGCACAGGCTCCTCTCTGTGCCGAGGCAGGAGCCGATTGCCTGGTAGCAGGCAGCAGCACCTTCCGCGCCACCGATATGGCCGCCGCCATCGCCAGCATGAAGTGAACCCGCAATCCCCCATGGACAAAGCTACCAAAAGCCTGATCAACGTCCTACTGAGCGTCCTTGCTCCCGTCCTCATCCTCGACAACTGCTCTGCTTCCGGCGATAAACTGTGGCACTTGGGAACCACCTGGGCCATGATTGTGGCCTTGGCTCTGCCCATCGGCTGCGGCATCTACAGCCTCATCACCGAGCGGAAGATCGAGGCCATGACCGCCTTCGGTCTACTGGGTACCATTCTCACCGGAGTAGTAACCATCTATGCCAACACAGGTGAGGCTCTCGCCATACGCCCCGATACCCCTTGGTGGTATGCCGCAAAGGAGGCCATCATTGCCCTGCTTCTCGCCGGAGCCATGATAGTGGGCGGGGGGAAAGAAGGCTCATTGCTGAGGGCCTGCGTGTACTCCGATGCCTTGTTCGACATACGCCGGATCGAGGGAATCGTGCGCGAAAAAAATCTGCAAAGCGGCTACAATCGGGTACTGAACCATGCCGCACTCATGACGGCAGGTTCCCTGCTCTTCTCGGCAGCGATGAACTTCGGGCTTGCACTCTACTTCCTCCTGCCCGTGCCTGACATGCCGGCAGCCGAGCAGACCGTACAGTACAACTACGCCGTCAGCAAAATGACCTGGATGGGCTACCTCATCATCGGCATTCCCCTCCTTGCCACCCTTTTCCTTGTCATCCGTTACCTCGGCCGAGCCCTGCAACGCCTCACCGGTCTATCAGATGGGATGATCTACATGCGATGAGTATTTCATGAAGCCGATTCTGCTTCTAACGGTAATGGCCGCGAATTTTTCTCCGAAAAACAAAACATGTCCCAGAAAACGCTGTACATAACATACATAATGGGATATGCTTGCTGAAAGGTTGTAGTCAGTTCATCTGCTCAACACGAAGAATCGGCAACGTTCTCTCCTCTCAATTCCTACCATCACGCAAGCGCAACTCTACACGGCACATGAGCATATACTCCCAATTCAGATTCAGAGTAGCCTGTCTGTTGCCGCATTGCCTGCGACAGATGGTACTGGACTTCCTGGCAGCGCGTAGGCGCCGCAAAGCCTCCACTCTCAAGGCCCGTGTGGAAGATCTGCGCAATCTCATCATTCATGCCAATCCCATCACCAAGCTGCCACCGGCAGAGGGTAAGCTGCGCCTGCTCCATGAAGGCAATACGGTGCTACTGGCTCTGTTTGCTCGCAAATGCCGTGAGCTGGGACTTCGCTATTGGCTGGATTATGGCACACTGCTGGGGGCAGTACGTCACAAGGGATTCATCCCGTGGGATGATGACCTGGACGTCAGTATGATGAGAGATGACTTCGACAAGCTGCTCGCTGCTCTGCCAACCATTTTCCCCGAGGAGGAAGGATTCACTTGGCGCATGCACGCATTCCTCCAGATCGGCTACAAGAATAGTCCTCTCAGTATCGATATCTACCCTTTCCATTTCTACAAGGAACCATTCAACCAAGAAAACAGGATAGAGGTCGATAGAGCCCTGACGCAATACAAGAAGTCGGTCGTGTTCCAGCCCCCTCTCATCAACATGACGGATGAGCAAATCAGGGCACGGATAGCTCGCGATATCCTTAAGGGAGCCCCACCTGCTGATGAACGTGAACATCCCGGAATTTTCCTGACCCCGGCCATCATGTTCACCAAGAATACCTATCTCGCCTACGAGGATATTTTCCCTCTTGCAACAGAAACCTTCGAGGGGATAGAGTTCACCGTCCCCAACCACGCCCGTCAATACCTCCGCTTCTTCTACGGCGACTACATGGCATATCCCTCATCCATCAGCTACAAACATCCCCTCATTGAAAGGATGGTTCGCGAAACGGCTTTCGAGGCAGCTGTTGATCGCTTCATCGACATCTACGGCAAGCAAATATGAAAACTGTTATCACCTACGGAACCTTTGATCTGTTCCATACCGGGCATCTGCGCCTGTTGGAACGCGCCAAAAGATTGGGAGACAAACTCATAGTAGGGGTGACGAGTGATCTCTATGATCAGGCACGCGGCAAGCTCAACGTTATGCAAAGCTGCGAGGAGCGTGTGGAGAATGTGCGCCGCAGCGGTCTGGCTGATGAAATCATCATCGAAAGGGAAGAAGGGCAGAAACTGCGTGACATCCGCGAACTCCAAGCCGATATCTTTGCCATAGGATCTGACTGGACCGGAAAATTTGACTATCTGGAAGAATTCTGCGAGGTAATTTACCTGGAACGCACCAAGGGAGTCTCCTCAACAGACATCAGACGCCAGCTCGTCCCAATCATGCGAATTGGGATAGTCGGTTGTGGCCGAATCGCCGGACGCTTCCTGGCAGAGTCACGTTATGTCTCCGGTCTGGAAGTCACCTGTGTGTGTAGCCGGGACTCGAAGAAAGCTGCAGCCTTCGCCACGGAGTATGAAATAGCAGGTGCCTACTCAAACTTCAGGCACATGCTCTCGGCGGTAGACGCCGTCTACATCGCCACACCGCACCATGTACACTTTGAATATGCTCGCCAGGCTCTGGAGGCGGGTAAACACGTCCTGTGCGAGAAACCTCTCGTCCTCACCACAGAGGAGGCCATACAACTCTACAAACTGGCAGAAAGCAAAGGCTGCGTCTTGATGGAGGCCATCAAGACAGCTTATGCCCCCGGCTTCAACCAACTCATTGGTATAGCCGGTAGCGGAACTATCGGAACCATCAAATCGGTGGATGCCAGCTTCACCAAGCTCATCACTGACAAAACCCTGCGCGAGTATGATGCTGCGCAGGCCGGAGGTGCCTTCACCGAACTGGGTTCCTACCCGCTTCTTGCCATCACCAAACTGCTCGGCACGCAACCGGAGCAGATCTCCTTCTTCTGTGAAAAAGACGCTGATAGTGGGGTGGATACCTTCACCCGCGCCAATTTCATCTATCCCGGAGCTCTGGCCACAGCCACAGTCGGCATAGGTGCCAAGAGAGAGGGTGACCTGTGTATAACAGGTACTGCGGGCTATATCTATGTGCCTGCTCCTTGGTGGAAAACAGAATACTTTGAAGTTCGTTATGAGGACAGTCGCTTCAATCGTAAGTATTTCACCCGCTTCGAAGAGGAAGGGCTGCGCTACGAAATTGCCGCATTCCTGCGATTGATCAATGGTACATCTCTCCCTCAACAATCACTCACGACGGATGAGACAACATTCATGACCTCCGTCATCGAGCAGTTCCGGCAGGGTAAGAACCTGAGCCTGCTGAAGAACAGCTGATTTCCCCTTGTTCCGATAATCCTTTTTTTCGTATTTTACTCACCAAAAGCGCCCCGGTTGCTCATATTGCAACCGGGGCGGAAATTTATGCGGAAATGATCGTCTGAGAGTGCTTACTCGTCGATCCCCACGGAGATGGTCTCCTCCGCGGCGGTGGAGTCCTCCTCTTCCTCCCACACGGCGCGGGGAATGGGAGTAGCACCGGGAGCGGGCTCCACCACGATATTGCGGTACTTGTCGAAACCGGTACCGGCCGGGATGAGGTGACCCAGGATGACGTTCTCCTTGAAGCCCTCCAGCGTGTCGACCTTGCCCAGGGTGGCGGCTTCGGTGAGCACGCGGGTGGTGTCCTGGAAGGAAGCAGCGGAGATGAAGGAATCCGTCTTCAGGGAGGCCTTGGTGATGCCCAGCAGGATGGGTTCGCAATCAGCAGGGCGACCATTCATGTTGATGGTCTCGCGGTTGATGCGGGAGAGAGTGGTGCGATCCACCTCATCACCCCAGAGCAATCCGGTATCACCGGGATCCTTCACACGCACCTTGCGGAGCATCTGGGAGACAATGATCTCAACGTGCTTGTCATTGATCTCCACACCCTGCACTCGGTACACCTGCTGCACCTTGTTGACGAGGTGCTCCTGAAGGGCCTCCTTACCGCAGATGCGGAGGATCTCATCAGAGGCTTCGGAGCCGTCGGAAAGCGGCTCACCGGCGCGCACGAAGTCACCATCGTGTACGATGATGTGGCGATCCATGGGTACAAGGTGCTTGATGGAAACAGCCCCCTCGTTCTCGTCGTGAGTCTCCAGCTTGGAGGAACGGCGACGGCTCTTGCCGGCAGCCTCCTTGGCCTCGGCATCGCGATAGATGGTCACTACCTTCTTGCCGCGGATCATGGCATCATCAATGGCGACGATACCATCCATCTCAGCAAGCGTGCAGGTATCCTTGGGGCGGCGAGCTTCGAAAAGCTCGGCCACGCGGGGCAGACCACCGGTAATATCGTTCGTCTTCTGCACCTTGCGGGGAGTCTTGGCGATCGGGGTACCGGCAGAGATCTTCTGCTTGTTGTTGACGGCGAGGTAGGCACCGGTCGGGATGGAGTAGACGCGGGGCTGATCCTTAGCGCTGCCGGGCTTAGCGGTGTGTATGATGATTCGGGGGGAGAGGTCCTGGCGATGGTCGATGATGACCGTAGTACCCTTACCGGACTCGGTGTGACCGGACTCGGTACGGCAGGTAATTCCCTCGAGCATCTCGACGTACTCAACCTGACCACCCACCTCGGCAATAACCGGAATAGCGAAGGGATCCCACTCAGCGATGAGGGTCTTGGCGGTGACATGTTGACCATCCTTCACATGAAGGACAGCACCCATGGTGAGCTGGTAGGACTCCTGCTCCTTGCCCTCGGCATCGTAAATCTTCACGCTGCCGTTCTTGCAGAGCACAACATTGTTGCCATTCTCGTCCTCCACGCAGCGACCGCGCAGGTTCTCATCGTAAATGACCTGACCATCGGTCTTGGCCACATACTCGGGGCGGCTGGTGGAAGCGGATGCCGTACCACCAACGTGGAAGGTACGCATGGTCAGCTGAGTACCGGGCTCACCGATGGACTGGGCAGCGATGATACCCACGGCCTCACCCACCTTCACGCTCTTACCCGTGGCAAGGTTGAGACCATAGCACTTGGCACAGCAACCCTTGGTGAGATCACAGGTCAGCACGGAGCGGACCTTAACCTTCTCGATGCCCACCTTCTCGATTCTCTTGGCAGCCTCGTCGGTGATGATCTCGTTGCGCCCCACGATGAGCTCGTGGGAGGTCGGATCGTAGATGTCATCACAGGTCACGCGACCATAGATGCGCATGGACAGGCTGGCGATCTCATCATCTCCATCGTAAATGGCGGTCATGGTGATGCCGTTGGCAGTACCGCAGTCTTCATCGCGCACGATGACGTCCTGAGCAACGTCGACCAGCTTACGGGTCATGTAACCGGAGTCAGCGGTCTTCAGAGCGGTATCGGCCAGACCCTTACGGGCACCGTGGGTGGAGATGAAGTACTCCAGCACGCTCAGACCTTCTCGGAAGTTCGAGGTAATGGGGCGCTCGATAATCTCACCACTGGGCTTGGCCATCAGACCGCGCATACCGGAGAGCTGCTTAATCTGAGCCTTGTTACCACGAGCACCGGAGTCGACCATCATGTAGAGGGGGTTAGCAACGGCAGAACCATCGTTGTACTCCAGCTTGGTGTAGAGCTCCTTCTGGATGGCGTCGGTCGTGGAGGACCAGATGTTCACCACCTTCTCGTAGCGCTCACCATTGGTGATCAGACCTTCCTCGTACTGCTCGGCAACCTTGGTCACCTCATCGTAGGCAGCAGAGATAAGCTCATTCTTGTGCTCGGGTACCACCATGTCGACGATACCGATGGAGCAACCGGAACGTGTAGCCTCCTTGTAACCAAGAGCCTTCAGGGCATCCAAGGTTTCCACGGTCTTGGCCTGACCACAGGTCTGGTAGCAGCGCCAGATGATTTCACCGAGTTCCTTCTTGCCCACGTTGCAGTTGATGTAGCCGATTTCGTTGGGCCAGATTTCGTTGAAACGCACACGACCGGCCGTTGTGACGATGGTCTTGCGGTGGGTGTTCTCCTGGTTGAAGGAGAGACGATCGAACTCACGCCCGGTCTTGCCGTAATCGGGGTTCTTCAGGCGAATCCAGTCATGATAACCGATCTTGCGGGCGGCTATGGCAAACTCCACTTCGGAGATGGACTCGAAGAGCGGCAGGAGGTTCTGGTTGTCCTCGTTCTCCTTCACGGTCTTGGCGCGAGTGTGAGTGAGGTAGTAGGAACCCAGAATGATATCCTGCGAGGGAGTGCTGATGGGCTTGCCGGAGGCGGGCGAGAAGATGTTGTTGGGGGCCAGCATGAGCAGTCGGGCCTCCAGCTGAGCCTCCACGCTCAGGGGAACGTGTACGGCCATCTGGTCACCATCGAAGTCGGCGTTGTAACCCGTACACACCAGCGGGTGCAGACGGATAGCGCTACCTTCAATCAACACAGGCTCGAAGGCCTGGATGGAGAGACGGTGCAGCGTAGGAGCACGGTTCAGGAACACAGGATGCCCCTTGGTCACCTCTTCGAGGATATCCCACACGATGGCCTCCTTGCGGTCGATCATCTTCTTGGCGGAGCGGACGGTGTGTACATAGCCCAGCTCCTTCAGGCGGTGGATGATGAAGGGTTCGAAGAGTGCCAGCGCCATCTTCTTGGGCAGACCGCACTGGTTCATCTTCAGGTTCGGACCGATCACGATCACGGAACGACCGGAGTAGTCCACACGCTTGCCAAGCAGGTTCTGGCGGAAGCGACCACTCTTGCCCTTCAGCATGTCGGAAAGGGACTTGAGCGGGCGATTGCCGGCACCTGTCACATGGCGACCATGACGTCCGTTGTCGAAGAGGGCGTCCACGGCCTCCTGAAGCATGCGCATCTCATTGCGCTTAATAACCTCGGGGGTCTGGAGAGCGGCAAGCTCCTTCAGACGATTATTGCGGTTGATGACGCGACGATAGAGGTCGTTGAGGTCAGAGGTTGCGAAACGGCCGCCGGGCAGCGGCACGAGGGGGCGCAGGTCAGGCGGAATGACGGGCAGGATGGTGAGCACCATCCACTCGGGGTGGCAACCACTGTTGCGGAATCCCTGAGCAAGCTGCAGACGTTTGGCTATCTTGCGCTTGTTCTGCTTGGAGTTGGTCTTCTCCATCTCACCACGCAGCTCATCGATGAGGGCGTCCAGATCGATGGTGGCAAGAAGGGTCTGAATGGCGGCTGCACCCATGCCGGCCTCGGGCGCATCATCACCGTAATCATCCTGCAGCTCCTCGTACTCCTCCTCAGTAAGGATCATACCACGCTCGATGCCGTTCACACCACGGGGATCCGTTACGATGTAATCCTCGTAGTAAATCACGCGCTCAAGATCGCGGGCAGTGAGGTTGAGCATGAGGCCGATACGGCTGGGCATGCACTTATAGAACCAGATGTGAGTGACGGGTACGGCAAGCTCGATGTGCCCCATGCGCTCACGGCGCACGCGGGCGGAGGTCACCTCCACGCCACAGCGATCACACACCATGCCCTTGTTCTTGGCTCGCTTATAGCGACCGCAGGAGCACTCCATATCACGGGTGGGACCAAAAATGCGCTCGCAGAACAGACCGCCCTTCTCCGGTTTGAAGGTACGGTAGTTGATGGTCTCAGGGTTCTTGACCTCGCCGCTGGACCAGCTCAGGATGTTATCCGGGCTGGCAACGGTGATGCAAACCTGGTCGAAGTTTTTAGGCTTCTCGTTGTTAAGGTCAATGTAAGACATATAAAGAAGTTAGTGATTGAAAGGTTGGGGTGCCACCCGCCCTTGTTGGCGGGTGGCGGTTACAGGTTTACATGTCGGAGTCGTCGTCGTCATCCTCCTCATCATCGGCGGAGACGTCCTCCTCCAGATCGTCATCGACTTCATCATCGAAATCATCAACAGAGTCGAATCCCATCTCCTCACCGAAGAGTTCGTCATCATCGCCACCATCTGCCAGCAGGTCGAAGAGTTCGTCTGTGGTCTGCGGGGCATTCTCGCGATCCTTCTTCTCGAGCGGTTGAACATTCAGGCAGAGTGCCTGCATTTCCTTAATGAGCACGTTGAACGACTCAGGAGTACCGGCCGCCAGAGAGTTGTCGCCCTTAACGATATTTTCGTAAATGCGGGTACGACCCTGAACATCGTCAGACTTGACGGTGAGGAGCTCCTGAAGGGTATAGGCAGCACCATAAGCCTCCATGGCCCACACTTCCATTTCACCGAATCGCTGACCGCCATGCTGAGCCTTACCGCCCAGGGGCTGCTGAGTGACGAGGGAGTATGTACCGACTGCACGGGCGTGTACCTTATCGGCAACGAGGTGGTTGAGCTTGAGCATGTAGGTATAACCTACCACGACGGGATAGTGGAAGTACTCACCGGTCAGACCGTCAATCAGTCGGCTCTTACCGGCCACGGAACCATCCTTGCCATCACCGACCCAGGTGAAACCGGGCACCTTCTTGGCCTGGCTCATGTAATCCCAGATCTTGTCCTCTTCGATACCATCGAACACAGGAGTGGCGACCTTGAAGCCCAGCGCCTTGGCGGCTACGCCGAGGTGAGCCTCCAGCACCTGACCCACGTTCATTCGGGAGGGCACGCCGAGGGGGTTGAGGATGATGTCCACCGGAGTACCATCCTCCAGGTAGGGCATATCTTCGATGGGGAGCACGCGGGAGCACACACCCTTGTTACCGTGACGACCTGCCATCTTATCACCCACACCGAGCTTGCGCTTGGCGGCGATGTAGACCTTCACTTCCGTCACCACACCGGGATCCATCTCAGCACCGGCCTCGATCTGGTCGAGCTTGCGATCACGCTCCTCATCGAGATCCTCGAAGCGGGGAGCATAGGCGTTGATGATCTCAAAGATCTGGTTCTTGACGGGACTGGCGCTCATCTCGATCTGGTCATGGTAGACAGCGAGCTTGCGCAGGAGAGTCTTGGTGATCTTGCGGTTGGCGGGGATCACGATCTCGTTGGATCCGGCGCGAGTCACCTCGAGCGGGATCTTCTCGCCAAGCAGACGATCAGAGAGCTTACTGGTGAGCTGTTCGATGAGGGCGTCCTTGTCACGATCGTACTCGGCGTCCACCTTCTTGCGCTGCTTCTGGCTCTCCTTCTCGGCATCGACAGGAGGAGTACCGGGAGCAGAGGAGCGGACGATACGAACATCCATCACCGTACCAACTGTACCCGGCGGCACACGCAGAGAGGTATCCTTCACATCAGCGGCCTTCTCACCGAAGATGGCACGCAGCAGGCGCTCCTCGGGAGCCAGGTCAGTCTCACTCTTGGGAGTAATCTTACCAACGAGGATATCACCGGGCTTCACTTCAGCCCCGATGCGGATCACACCATCGCTGCCGAGGTTCTTGAGAGCCTCGTCACCAACGTTGGGTATATCGCGGGTAATTTCCTCCGGACCAAGCTTGGTATCGCGAGCCTTCTCCTCGAACTCTTCGATGTGGATGGAGGTGTAGGCATCCTCCTGCACCAGTCGCTCAGAAATAATGATGGCGTCCTCGAAGTTGTAGCCGTACCATGACATGTAGGCCACCAGCACATTGCGGCCGAGTGCCAGCTCACCACCATCCGTACAGGGACCATCTGCCAGAACGTCGCCGGCATTCACCACATCGCCCCGGGAGACGATCGGCTTCTGGTTGATGCAGGTGGAAGCATTGGAACGCATGAACTTGCGCAGCTGATAGACGTATATACCCTTTTCGGCATCAGTACGCACGCTCTCGGGATCGCTCAGCCAGCGTTGGGGAGATACGGGCAACTGTCCATCGTGAGTGGTAACAATGTACTCAGCCGTGGCAGAAGCCACGATACCGGGAGCCTGAGCCACCACAACAGCGCAACTGTCGCGGGCACACTTGGCCTCGATACCGGTACCTACAAGCGGAGCTTGGTTAACCATGAGCGGCACACCCTGGCGCTGCATGTTAGCACCCATGAGTGCGCGGTTAGCATCATCGTGCTCCAAGAAGGGAATCAGGCCGGCAGCGATGGAAATGATCTGCTTGGGCGAGACGTCCATGTACTCGACCTTGCGGGGGTCAACCTCGATGAACTCACCTCGCTCACGCGCAGTCACACGATTGCGAACGAAATGCCCCTGACCATTGTCATTGTCGATGGGGTTGTTGGCCTGGGCGATGAGATGGTACTCTTCTTTATTGGCTGTAAGGTACTCCACCTCATTGGTGATGATAACCTCAGTGTCGATTACATTGCCATTCTCGTCCTTCTTCTCGATCTTCTTCACACGGCGGAAGGGAGTCTCGATGAAGCCATACTCATCGATGCGGGCATAGGTACACAGAGAGTTGATCAGACCGATATTGGGACCTTCAGGAGTCTCAATGGGGCAGATGCGACCATAGTGCGAGGGATGAACGTCTCGAACCTCGAAACCGGCACGATCACGGTTCAGACCGCCCGGACCGAGTGCGGACAGACGGCGCTTGTGAGTGAGCTCGGCAAGAGGGTTGATCTGATCCATGAACTGGGAGAGCTGGCTGCGACCGAAGAAATCGCGCACGACAGCGCTCAGAGCCTTGGGATTGATCAGCTTGCTGGGAGTTATGTCGGTGCGGGTCGTGTCGCACAGGGTCATGCGCTCCTTGACCAAGCGCTCCGTGCGGGCCAAGCCCACGCGGCACTGGTTGGCAATCAACTCACCAACGGCGCGCACGCGACGATTGCCGAGATGATCGATGTCATCCACCTGTCCCTCACCATTCTTCAAGCGCAGCAGGTACTTGATAGCGCTGAGGAAGTCGATGGGCTGAATGAGGCGGATGTCCTCGGGAACGTCCAGACCAAGCTTCTGGTTGATCTTGTAACGACCCACACGGGTAAGGTCATACTTCTTCTCCTCCTTGAACAGACGATCAAGGGCAGTAGCAGCCTGCTGAACAGAGGACGGATCTCCCGGGCGGAACTTGCGGAAAATCTCTTTCAGAGCACTTTCGCGATCGAAGGCAAGATCCTTCTTGAGGGTCTTGACGAGTGTTTCCTCCTCGCGCAGATCGATGACCTCGATATCGTGAATACCCAGTTCCAGCATCTTCTTGATGGTGGAAAGGCTGAGCGGCTCGTACGCCTTGGCTATGATGGCAGCGCGGCGACCATTCGACTCATCACCATGCTTGATATCCTCGAAGGGAATGAGGTACTCGAGCTCTTCGCCGCTGGCATCGGCCAAATGGAGCGTCTGGATGGAGTAGAACTGCTCTACAATGGAACGATCGGACTCATAGCCGAGGTAACGCAGGAAAGTAGTAGCCAGGAACTTCCGACGACGACGACGACGATCGAGGAACACATACATGAGATCGTTCGTGTCGAACTGAACCTCAAGCCAAGAGCCACGATCGGGGATGATGCGGAAGGAGTAGATATCCTTACCATTGGCATGGCGGGTCTTCTCGAAGCAGATACCCGGGGAACGATGCAACTGAGCCACGATCACGCGCTCGGCACCATTGATGACGAATGTACCGCGATCCGTGATCATGGGGATCTCACCCATGTACACATTCTCCTCGGCGGTGTAATCACCCACCTTGAGGCGGAACTTCACATAAAGAGAGGCGCTGTATGTATCACCGGAACGAATTGCCGCAAAGTCCGAGGTCTTGGGCGGAGAAATTTCGTAGGAGTCGTACTCCAGGCGGATCTGCCCGTCGTAGCTTTCGATCGGGAAATGCTCAGAAAGCACAGCCTGCAAGCCCATCCGGAGCCGTTTATCTGGCTCACTGAAACGTTGCAGGAATTCTTCGTAAGATTTTGTCTGGATCTCGATGAGGTTAGGAGGATCAATAACCTCTTTGATCTTGCCGAAACTGATTCGCTCTTGCTTAGGCTTTGACATGGAGTTGGCTGAGATAATGTTTTGCACCCATGTCCGGGTGCGGATCGGTTTACGTCTGGTAAAACCGACCCGGAATGGCGCGTGCACGCGCACGCTCGCGAGGTCATCACCTTCCCGGGTCGATTTTAGTTCTGTATGTTTGCAGCTCCGGCAGTCATGCACGCGGCATAAACTGCTAATAATTAAGCATTAGGAAGTTAGAGCCAGTTCTTCCCTGCATGACTTGACGCGAATGCAGGGGAGGACTACAATCCTCCCCTGCGATCGCGGGAATAGAAAGGTTACTTGATTGTGACCTTGGCGCCAGCCTTCTCGAGCTCGGCCTTGGCCTTCTCGGCGTCCTCCTTGGAGGGACCCTCGAGAACGGTGGCGGGAGCGCTCTCGACGTGCTTCTTAGCGTCGGCAAGACCCAGACCGGTCTTAACGGTACGAACAGCCTTAATGACGGCAATCTTGTTGCCACCGGCGTCGGTCAGCTCTACGTCGAAGTCAGTCTTCTCCTCCACGGGCTCAGCAGCGGCAACGGGACCGGCAGCGGCAACGGGAGCAGCGGCGGAAACGCCCCACTTCTCTTCGAGCATCTTTACAAGTTCGGCAGCCTCCAGGATGGTAAGCTTGCCAAGTTCCTCAGCGATTGTATTGAGATCAGCCATTGTAGTATCTATATGTTTTAATTGGTTCTAAGTCGCGGACAGGGGCTCCCTGTCCATTTAAGTTCTTACCGGCCGTAGAGCCGACAGAGAACCTAATTTTTTCAGGCGGCGGAGAGGATGTACCACACCGCCGCCATCTGGTCAAGTCTTTTTTTACTCTGCAGACGTATTTTCCTGCTCTGCACCTCCATTTTCCTTGTCGACATATGCCTGGATGACACGTGCGAGGGCGGAACCGGCACCATTGATGGTACCAAGAAGGGTGGCAAGCAGAACCTCACGGCTGGGCAGATCACCGAGTGCCTTGATCTTCTCGGGGGAAAGCTCAGCACCATCAAGAATACCGGTCTTGTAGGCGGCCTTCTTGCTGGCCTTGGCGAAGGTGTTGATAGCCTTGGCAGCAGCGCAGACGTCGCTCTCGCCCATGACATAAGCCGTCTGCCCCTTGAGGGCGGCGGTGATGTCGGGAAGACCGACCTCTGTAACAGCCTTGGCCATGAAGGTGTTCTTAGCGACCACGCAAGAGGCACCGACTGCGGCCAGAGAGGCACGCAGCTTGGTGAACTCAGGTACAGTCACACCTGCGTAATCAATGACGAGCAGGAAGGGAGAGGCGTTCACCTTGGCCTTGAGATCGTCGATGATGATGGTCTTATCAGCGTTCACTTTCTTTTCAGTACTCATGTTCGTATCTGTGGTTCAGTGTTACTGCTTGGAGAACTCTACCTGGCTGAGGGAGAGCCCCGGGTTCATGGAGCTGGACATCGTTGCGCCGGCGATGTAAGCACCCTTGGCGCCGGAGGGGCGAGCCTTCACCACAGCGGAGATGAAAGCGCGGGCGTTCTCGACGAGCTTCTCGTTGTCGAAGGAGAGCTTACCGACAGCAGCGGAGATGTTGGCGTTCTTGTCGACCTTGAAGTCCACACGACCGGCCTTCACCTCACGAACAGCCTTGGCGGTGTCGTCCGTCACAGTACCGGTCTTGGGGTTAGGCATCAGACCGCGCGGGCCGAGCACACGAGCAATCTTACGCACCTGGGCCATGGCGTCCGGGGTGGCGATTGCGCTGTCGAAGTCAAGGTAACCGCCCTGGATCTCCTTGATGAGATCTTCCAGACCTACCTTCTCTGCACCGGCCTCGAGGGCAGCGGCAGCAGCCTCACCCTGGGCGAAGACGATGACACGAACATTCTTACCAGTGCCGTGCGGCAGAGAAACGGAGCCGCGGACCATCTGGTCGGATTTACGGGGATCCACCGTCAGGCGGAAAGACACCGTGACCGTCGGGTCGAACTTGGGAGCGGGGAAGCTCTTCATGACCGCAACGGCTTCTTCGACAGCGTAAGCCTTGGTGCTATCCACCAGCTTGGCTGCCTCATTGTAGCGCTTGGAGCGTTTTTTGGACATATTGAATTAGCAGTACGTTCGGGGTTTATTAATTTTCCCTCCTGCAGAAGGGGGTTACATCTCAACCTCCACACCCATCTGGCGGGCCTGGCCGGCGATGATTCGGGCGGCAGCCTCGGGATCGGTGGTATTGAGGTCGGGCATCTTAGTGTTGACGATCTCCATCAGCTTCTCCTTGGAGAGCTTGGCAACCTTCTTCTTGTTCGGCTCACCGGAACCGGACTTGATGCCGGCTGCCTTCTTGATGAGGTTGGCTGCCGGGGGCTGCTTGGTGATGAAGTCGAAGGACTTATCCTTGTAAACGGTGATCACGACGGGGAGCACATCACCGGCCTGCTTCTGAGTTCTGGCGTTGAACTCTTTGCAGAAGCCCATGATATTCACACCGGCCTGACCAAGTGCAGGAC
Organism: Akkermansia sp.; assembly: GCA_045545975.1. Taxonomy (GTDB): domain Bacteria; phylum Verrucomicrobiota; class Verrucomicrobiia; order Verrucomicrobiales; family Akkermansiaceae; genus Akkermansia. The sequence continues at coordinate 100,371 of JAZQCA010000030.1, read as the reverse complement.
CGACGGGCGGCGAGGGATTCGCAGCACCGGCAGGAATCTGCAGTTTAATGGTTTTTACTACTTCTTTTGCCATGGTATTGTTTGTTTTGGGTTACTGCCGTCTTGCAGGCAGCAGCCTGAAGCACAGCAGCGAGAAATCTTACAGTCAGTTAATTACCTACATCAACCTTACCGCGCTCCTCCTCAGGTACGAGCTGCACCTGAGTATAGTCGAGATCGAGCGGGTTGGAGCGACCGAACATTGTCACACCGACGCGCAGACGACCACGCTCGGGATCGACCTCTTCCACGATTCCGTGCTCGCCCTGGAAGGCGCCATCCAACACAACAACCTCATCCTTCACGTTGAAGACAATCTTCTGGCGAGGTCCTTCGCTACGGCGCTCGATCTCCTTCATGAGATCACTCACATCCTTTTTTGACATGGGGAGCGGCTCCTTGTTACGCCCGCAGGCGAAACTGATCACCCCATCAACGGCCTGAATCTTGTACCAAGCGTCGTTATTCAGGGAACCATCGGGACGACGAAGGGCAAAGTTAAGGTAAACGTAGCCGGGATAAAGTTTACGATCCTGGACATACTTCTTACCATTTCGGACTTCCTCCACCTTCTCAGTGGGGACAAGCGGCTCGCTTTGAACGAGAGCCCCCATCTCTTCATCTTCCTTGAAGAGGCGCTTAAGATTTTCAACAGCGCGTCGCTCCTTGTTGGAGAGCACATGCAGTACATACCACTGATCCTTTGCTGCGGGGGTCACTCGTGCAGCGGAGCTGTTTTTTCTATCGTACGGACGAGACATAAATCTGATAATGTGTGTGTGCAGACAGGGATATACCGGTACGCTGAATCAGGAAAGGCTCATAATCAGCCAGTTTGTCACTCTGGCCATTATATAATCGAAAAAGGCGACATATGCACCAAGAAGCACCATGGCAATCAGTACCATGATGGTCGAACCAGACAACTCACGAAACTTTTTGAATCCTTTGACTTTCGGGTCACTCTCCCACGGCCAGGAGCACTTTTTCAGCTCGCCTTTGACGTTGGATATATACTGGGAAATCTTGCGGAACATCTGCGATCTATTAGTGAGTTTTGGTGAAAAAATTGAGAAAAAAAAAGAGGAAGGTCAGCAGGGTATGAGAGACTCGAACTCCCAACACGCGGTTTTGGAGACCGCTGCTCTACCAATTGAGCTAATACCCTTTTACCTTGCTCTGCGCTTTGACCGACTGGAAGGCGGTTACCCACTTTGGGGTGGGCAACCGCCCTTCTCTTCGGTCTGGAGGCTTCCGGCGAACCTTCTGCCCCCGATTATTAAGTTTTCAGCGGGGCTGTTTAGCCCTTGATCTTGGCAACCTTACCGGCGCCAACGGTGCGACCGCCCTCACGGATAGCGAAGCGCATACCCTCCTCCATAGCTACGGGAGTGATGAGCTCGACACCGATGGTGACGTTATCACCGGGCATCACCATTTCAGTACCCTCGGGAAGAGTAACGGTACCGGTCACGTCCGTCGTACGGAAGTAGAACTGGGGACGATAGTTGTTGAAGAACGGGGTGTGACGACCACCTTCCTCCTTGGTCAGCACGTAAACAGCTGCCTCGAACTCGGTGTGGGGAGTCACGGAACCGGGCTTGGCGATCACCTGACCGCGAACGATGTCCTCCTTCTTAATACCGCGGAGCAGCACGCCCACGTTATCACCGGCCTCACCCTTGTCGAGGAGCTTGCGGAACATCTCAATGTCGGTCACGGAGGTCTTCACGGTGGGCTTGATACCCACGATCTCAACTTCCTCCATCTTGTTGATGATACCGCGCTCGATACGACCGGTAGCCACAGTACCACGACCGGAGATGGAGAACACGTCCTCCACGGGCATCAGGAAGGGCTTCTCGGTGGGACGCTCGGGAGTGGGGATGTAGGTATCCACAGCATCCATAAGCTCGAGGATCTTGGCGGAGTACTCAGGATCGCCCTCCAGAGCCTTCACAGCGGAACCCATGACGATCGGAATGTCGTCGCCGGGGAACTCGTAGGAGGAAAGAAGGTCGCGGATCTCCATCTCCACGAGCTCAGCAAGCTCAGGATCAGCAAGGTCCATCTTGTTCATGAACACCACGATGTAGGGCACACCCACCTGGCGGGCAAGCAGAATGTGCTCGCGGGTCTGGGGCATGGGACCGTCAGCAGCGGAAACCACAAGGATGGCGCCGTCCATCTGAGCAGCACCGGTGATCATGTTCTTCACATAGTCAGCGTGACCGGGGCAGTCAACGTGAGCATAGTGACGACTCTCAGTCTCGTACTCAACGTGAGCGGTGGAAATGGTAATACCGCGCTCGCGTTCCTCGGGAGCACCGTCAATCTGATCGTAAGCCTTGAACTCAGCCTTACCCTGCTCTGCAAGAACCTTGGTAATTGCAGCGGTAAGGGAAGTCTTGCCATGGTCAACGTGACCGATCGTACCCACGTTCACGTGGGGCTTGGTGCGCTGGAATGATTCTTTGGCCATAATAGTATGAAATTAGTTTGGGCTGCTTATTCTTGCATGAGCCGAAAAAAAGCTTCTGGCGGGATTTGAACCCGCGACCTCATCCTTACCAAGGATGCGCTCTACCCCTGAGCTACAGAAGCGTTATTGGCTCTTGTTGTCCCTTCTGGGACGTGAAAGCGGGGAGATAATACTACAATTCACCACAGACGTCAAGCACAAAAACTATTTTTTTCTTATTTTTTCACTTTTTTTTTACAATTAGCTGAATATCAATTAGCTCACCAGATAGATTATTTTCTTGCAAAGCGGCGAGGGTAGAGACATATTGGGGGTCTATGAAGAACATAGCACTCATGACCGCTGTTACGCTGGGCAGTTTCGCTGCCATCAGCGCCGAGCCTACTCCGACCAGCACCCCGGCTGACTGCCCCGCCACACCTGCCTGCCAGCAAAACGGCAATGGCACCCAATGTGGCGACACCTGCTGGGTAGATATGGAGACCATCACCGTTCTTGCCGAGAATGGTGATCCCATCGCTCAGTATGCGATTGCCTGGATCACCGACAATGGCATGAACGACACCCCCGCCGACCCCGAAAAGGCCGCCGATATGTACTCCAAGGCACTTCCCGGCCTTGAAAAAGCCGCACGCGAGGGCAATCCGACTGCCTGCTGCGCACTCGCTCACATGTACGCCACCGGAAAGGGTGTGGCGAAAGATCCCGAGAAAGCCCGGGAAATCATGAAGTGGTGCAAGGAGTGCTGCAAGGACAAGAAGGTCGACAAGGCCGCTGAAGCCGCTCCTGCCGAAGCTGCGCCCGCAAACGCAGACTCTGCCACGGAGATGTAATACACAGTTTGTCTGTACTGTGTGGTGTAGGCCTGCTCCCGGAGCTCCGGGGGCAGGCTTTTTGAATGTCAATAGATCACCCGGCGTAGATAGAGCCCCGCAGCAGGAGCACAATGGCGGGTCTTGGCACCGGTCGGATCCTCCAGCATGGCACGCAGTTCCGCAAGTGACATTCTGCCGGCAGCCACCTGATGAGCGGTTCCCACCAGCAGCCTCACCATGCGGTACATGAAGCCATTGCCATGGAACCGCAGGTTCAGCATGTCCTCCCCTTCCCCTGTGCTCACCTCAGCGCTGTAAATGGTGCGAATGTAGAAATCCGCCGGAGGATCAGTAGGTTCATTGCCTCGGCGGGCAGCAAAACGGCGGAAATCTTGCTCGCCCGTGTACAAAGCCAAGGCCTCCTGTAAGCGCTCTCGCTCCACCCCCATGGGGCGGTGCCAAGCGCGTCCCTCCAGAAATGGACTAAGCACAGGCGCCGTACATATCAGATATTCGTACACCTTCCCCCTCGCGGAGAAACGCGCATGAAAATCAGCCGGCACCTCCCCGGCACTCACTATGCGTATACTGCCCGGCAAATGAGCATTCAGCGCCGCTCGCCAATTATCGGAGCTCATGCGGCAAGTCACAGGTATGTCTGCATGGAAACACTGAGCGGTTGCGTGTACGCCGGCATCCGTCCTGCCGGAGGCGGCTATTCTCAGCGGCGAACGGAGGATAGCCAGAAAAGCCGCCTCGATGACATCCTGCACGGTCTGTCCCCCGCGCTGGCTCTGCCAGCCCTGCCAGGGGGTACCATTGTAGGCACAGGTAAAGAGAATTCTGGGCATATATCGGTAAGGGTTGTTCCGCCTGACTACCGACGGAATGAACAGGCCGCAAGCACCTTCTCGGGTGATTGCGGCCTGCTGCGGGGGGATAAACTTATTTCAATTCTCCGCCAAGGACTACATCAGAGATCGAGATCCACACTAATGTCGCCGCTGTCATCGCCGCTGTCATCACCTCCGTCATCGACTATATCTCCACCAAGATCATCATCGCCCGCAGGCTCACCGTCCAGAGAGGGCTCATCGCCACCATCAAGAGAGGGTTCATCGACAGCGGGTTCATCACCGGCATCGTCAATAACGGGCTCATCGGAGCTGTCATCAACGGAGGGCTCATCGCTGTCATCTGCAGCGGGCTCATCAACGGAAGGTTCGTCAGCGGCGGGCTCATCGCTCACGGTAGTTGCGGGCTCATCGTCAGCAGCAGGCTCCTCATCAGCAGGGATCTCCTCCTCAGGCACCTCTACAGCTGCCGGAATGGCGGGCACATCCTCATCGCTATCCATCTTGGTAAGAGCGAAGGAGGCGGGATCAGCCTTGTAGGAGAGAGCAGCACGAAGCTTCTCGGAGCCATAGTACTCACCGAGAGAGCCGGGGGTATCGTGCGTAGAGGTCGTGTCGTTAATGTATGCCACACCGGCCTTCTTGCGATCTCCGGCGGGAGCATCGGGGGAAGACCCGCTCACAGAACCAATCGCCATCATGAGCCGATCGCGATCAACGGCGCCTTCGGAATCAACGGGAGCGCTGGCCTGAATGCGACCCACCTCTGCTGCAAGCTGAGCAAGTGCCTCAGCATAGGCGGCACCTTCGCTACCCTCGGAATCGATCATACTGCGGGTGAGAGCGGGATCATTCAGGGCAAAGGCGCGAGCACCGGCATTGCGCATGCGCTTGTTGAGAACCTCAACACGCGGAGCTGCGGCCTCAGCCGTGCGGTAGTCGGTAACCTTCTGCAGTTCAGCAGTCAGCTCCTGAGTGAGCTCGAGGGCGGTCTTTTCTTCCTTCTGGCAAGAGGTAAGAGCACTCAGCGCCAGAAAGGCGAACGAAGGGATGAGAAGAAAACGTTTCATGGAGGAAATAAGATAAGCTACTCTCTGAAATTAGCAGGATTTTCGGCTGCTGTCAAGGTAAACTGTTCGGAATAGGTAAAAAAATATCACTTTTAAGCATCTGCGGGGGGATTTGGCAGAATATCTGCGTAAATTCCGGGAGAGGAGTTTTCTATCGGTGTGGCTCCCACGCAGCGAGCATAGAAATCAGCCGGTCCCACGCCACCGATGATCGCGTAGGCGTAACCCAGGGTTCGCATGTGCTCAAGGGCTGTCACCAACAGAGCTCTTCCCACTCCGGTACCACGCGCTTCTTCCGCCACTCCCATCGGGCCGAGGAAGCCCCGTGCGGTGGCGTCGTAACAGACAAAGCCGATAATGGAATGGGCGCGCGTGGCAATGAGGCACCCGATCGGCTGATGACTCATGGCTGTACGGCACTCGCAGACCCAGCGAGCGCTGAAGTGGCGCCCTACCCAGGCCTCGAGTATATGAGCCTCGAAGGGGTTGCAGGTGCGGATGTTGATTCCCTGCTCAGCTGCGGCAGTTCGCAGCACGGAACCATCCGGCAGGTTCCACAGCCTGACAAGCATATCTTGCATGGCAATTCAGATATCGGAAAATATGAATATGAATAAAAAAAACAGGCGGGAGTGCCCACTTGCACTCCCGCCTGCGATGGAAGTTTTACTCCTTGCCGGCCTGAGTGTTGAAGAACAGCTTGGCAGCGGCATCGATTGTCTCGCCGCCGGCACCATAGATATTCTTGAGCATGTAGGCAAGAGCCACGGCATCGCGGAAGTTGGCAGGAGCATCACCCCACTTGCCGGCATCCATGGAGGCACCCTTGGCGGCGTACTCCTTCACACCGGGCATGGCCCACAGGAGAGCCTGTGCGCGAACCATGGCATCGATGGGAAGTTCCATATCGCGACCATGGGAGGAAACCGCAGCGCGGCAATAGGCATCGATGGCCTTGTGAGCAGCGGCCTCCTTGTCGGCGGGAATGGTACCTGCCAGATCTTCGGGAGTAATGGCTGCTGCCGTAGCATAGGCGATGGCATACTGAAGCCAACCATAGGAGCTGCCATTGAGGGTCTTGCCCACACCGGAGTCCATGAGTTCCTTCACCTCGTTCTCCACATCAGCGAGAGCTGCGCCACCTACGGCCTTTACCAGAATGTTGGCAGCCATCAGCTTGCCCTTGTCCTCTGCCCCCAGCCACTCCGGATGGGGGAAGGAGCCAACAAGAGTCTTCAGCTCGGCAAAAGCCAGACGACGCACGGCACAGTCAAGCTCCAGCACAGCTGCTCTCTCAGCCGGGTTGCGGTCCAGTCCAAGATAGCCCTTGTACGCTTCCTTCACGGCTGCAAGCTGACGAGCTGCCACCTCCAGATCACTGGCGCCGAGTGATTGCTCAGCCTCTACCAAGTCAGCGGGAGTCAGCAGGAAAAAGAGCTTCATCTTGGCAGCATTGCGCTGCACGTTCTGCTCGGAACCGGCATCGTAGTAAACGAATGTATCCTTACCGGATGCACCCTTGACGACCAACTTGCCGGGCTTGCTCTTCTCAGACACCTGCACCACAGCTACCAGGTCCTTGGGCTTGGCAGGCTGTTGTGCATAGGAGAAGCCGGCCAGAGCCGCGAGACCGACTGCAATAATAGTGTGAAATTTCATATTGTTGTATAAAATGGTTGAGGATTACTTCTTCTTCTTACCGGCACCGATCTGAGACTGGAACTGCTTACCCTCCTTATCTTCACGCTGGACGTCACCATCAGCAGCGTACTGACCGAGCAGAGTCACTACTTCATTCCACTTGTCACGATCATCGGGAGTCATCTTGGCCTCGAGCTTGGACTCGCGAATGCGCTTCACATAGACCTGACCGGTATTCCAGGCACGCCAGCGGTCGGAGGGCTTGAAGTTGCCCTGCAGACGATCACCCGTGCTGGGATTGTTGCGCTGCCAGAGCAGCTCCATGAGAGCCTTACAGGCAGGTGCCGAGTAGGCCACATTACCCATATCCTGGTAGAGGTTCGTGTAGGCAACGAGTGCATCGTCCAAGCGACCGCACTTGCCGAGAGCCTCACCATAGAGCATCTGCATGTCCTTCTTACCGGTGCGGATGCCGGCCTCGATGAAACGGCTTGCGCTGGCGACAGCAGCCTCATAATTGCCGGTAGCCATGTGGAGCTTGGTGATCCCGAAGAGAGCGGGACCGGCGATTTCCTGCTTGGGAGAGGACGCGAGCTGCTCGAAGAGCTGAGCGGACTCAGCCTGCTTGGCCTTGTCATCCGTCAGACCAAGAGCGCTAGCCTTGCCGATTCGGGCCTCATCAAGATATTCACCACCACGGGAGATAGCCTGCTCGAAGTAGGAGAGCGCGGTATTGGCCTCCTCATTGCGCAGAGCCTGATCCTTCAGGCGCTGAGCGTAAGAAACCTCGTAGTTACCTACCTGCACGCAGATGAAGTTGGTCAGATCAGCCGGTTTGAACTCGGAGGTCATGCGGCGGAACTCCTTGGCGATGTCCTCACCCATGCGAGCCGCGGCATCCTTGTCGGTCTTGGCGAGCTTGGCCTGAGCCTGGGACATGCTGGAGAGCATGGCCATGCGGAGAATAGCGTTGGTGTACTTGTCTTCCTTCGCGACACCCGGGAAGTTGGAGAAGTGATCACGCTGCTGATCCACCGTGAGCTCAGCACCATTGAACTTGAGGTAACCCTCAGCATAGGTGGAAGCGTAGCCGTTGATGGCGGCTTCCATGTCGCTGTTGACCTTGTTGTTGGCCAGAGCGTAGTTTGCCTCGCGGGCGATGACCTCCTGAGCCTTGGCAACAGCGGCGTCGAACGCAGCCTTGTCACCTTCCAAGGCATTCTTCATAAGGAAGTTCACCATGCTCAGGCTGTATTCGCAACCCTCGAAGTCTGCCTCAGCCCAGAAGCGCTGGACATAGCCCTTGGCACGAGCCTCCATTGCAGCATTGTCCTCACCCTCAAGCTGGATCTCGCTACCATAAGAGGCGAGCATGTAGAGAGCATTGGCTGCCACGCTCTTACCCTTGCCGCCGTCCTGTTTGAAACCGGCTTCCACGGCATTCTGCAGAGCGATGATACCCTGGGGCTTGCGGCTCTCATCCTCACTATTGATGAGGATATTACCACTGAGCATGAGCACATGGGGAGCCAGGGAATGGTCAGACCACTTCTCGGAGAAGGTATTGCAGTAGGCCAAAGCGGCGTCCATATCCTTAGCCATTGCAGCAGGATCTCCACCACCCTGGCGGGCAAGCAGAGCATTGATGCCTTGGAAGTAGACGTTGGGCTGCAGGGAGTTCTCATTCGGGAACTTGGCAATGTATGCCTCGACTGCAGCGAGAATCTTGTCGAGATGAGCACTATCCTCACGGATCAGGCGGCTGTGAGCATCGATGATGAAGTAGCGGCACTGAGTTTCATTGGCAACGGCCGTAGCCTCCTTGAACTTGCCACCCTGCATGGCCACGCCGAACACATCATCGCTCAGCACAGCCTCACCAAGGGTGATCACGTCAGCCCACTTCCCGAGCTTCCAGGCTGCGGCAACCTGTACGAAACGAGCGGCAGCATAGTTCGGACTGGTCTTATCACTCTCGGTAGCCTTCACAACCTCTGCGGCCACCTCGGTAGCCTCTGCCCACTGATTAGCCTTGGTGAAACGGGCCATCTTGTTGACAAGGATAGCGGTCTGGCCGCCCTCGCCCATGGATTTCATGTCAACCTTTCCTTCCAGTGCAATAGCCACCTGCTCGTCGTTGGTAGCACGGCAAAGCTGTGCAAGCTGGAAGATGTTCTTGTCCTTCATGGACTTCATTCCTTCTTCCGTCTTCTGGGAAAGCCCGGGATAACGATCCAGCAGGATCTGATAGCCGGCCTTGGCCAGTCGCATGGAGCCGTACTGTTGAGCGAGGTTGGCGGCAGTCACCATGGCGTAGGCCTCAATCTGAGTCTTGGACTTGCCGAGCTTGTCGTAGTTCTTGAAGAGAGCAGCGCAGTCGGAGGCACGATAGGAGGCACCGGCAGCCGGATCGGGCATGGCGGCCTTGTAGCTCTTCAGCGTGGTGTACATGCCGTGAAGCGAACGACGGGTCTCTTCGACCTCGGGCACCAGCCCCAGCAGGGCGTAGGTCGTCTTGGCTGCCTCATTAGCCTGATCCATGTCACCCTTCTTCAACGCAGCGCCCACAATCTTGGCGCCCTGAAGAGCGGGGTTGAAGAACTGCGAGCCATAGCGGGCCATACGGATCGGCCCGAGATTGAAGCTCTGGGGATTGGAGCGCACCACCTTGTACACCCATCCGATATTCTGCGGATTCTCAATGGCAACCTTGATAATGGTGGAGAGACCGGACATGGCCATATCGTCCGGAAGAGTAGCCTTGGCAGTGCGGCTCTTCTCAAGGTACTCGCCTGCCTTCTTGAAGTCCGGCTCGGGCTTGAGCAGATATGCCTGCAGGAGCATGAAGCAGAGCTTGCCGTCCATCTTCTGAGCTTTCTCCATCTTGGACACCTTGCCGCTCTGATAGAGCTGCAGGTACTCCTCCATGACGGGGATGCACTCTGCGAACTTGGCGGGGTTGCCCTGAATCTTGGCAGCGGGATCACCCACAGCCTCTTGGAAACGGCTGTACGCCATGTAGAAGAGAGAGGCAGTGAGGAAAGGCTCGAAGCCGTTGCCATTGTTCATGTTGGGCTCAGCAAGAGCGCGATCACGCAGTTTCTTCTCCTTGAAGCGCGGCTCATTGTAAAGGGTCTCAAAGGCCGTGTAAGCATCTGCGTACTGCTTGGCGGCAAAAAGGATGTTTCCCTTCTGCCAGTGGAAATAGGGCTCGTAGTGAGCGAACTGGGCTGCCAGTCGGGACTTGGTGTTGCTGTAGGTCTTGATCATCTTGTCGCAGAGGGCGATGGCATCTGCCACCTTCCCCTGGCCCACAAGAGCCTGCACTTGTTTGGCAGCGGTGGCAGGATCCTGAGCCTGGCACACCATGGGTGCGCTCAGAGCGGCCATCGCCATCACTGCAGCTGCGGTTGAGTACTTAATCATAAAACAGAATAGGTGTTTTGTTGAAGAGGAAAAAACGAACGGGAAAGGGAACGGTTCGCCCACGGCGGGAGCGAACAAGAGAGGGGAGCTGCGGTCTGCTTACATCACAGCTCCCCCCTCAGGGGTCAGATTTTGTTTATGGTTGAGCCTTCATCATTCATCAGCAGTGGTGCTCAGACCCACGGAGTGAATGTCAGCCTCGGCCAGAGCGGCCATTACGTCTACGATGCGCTGGTGGGGAGCCTTGGCAGCCCCGTGCAGCATCACAACCGGTGCGGCATCTACTGCATCTGCCTGCTCTTTGAGCAGCTTGAGCGACTCTACCAGCGAATCCATACGGCGCTGTGCCAGATATGCAGCAGTACCGGGCTCGAGGGTGGGATCATAAGCCTCACCCACCGTAAGATCCTTGTTCCAAGTCACCACACCGGAGGAGGTCACATAGATGTTACCGGGATCCACCTTGGGTTTGCTGGAAGATGCGCCCGAGGAAGGCGGGGGAATGCTGATGTCGAGCTTCTTCTCACTGACGAGAGACGTTGCCACGAGGAAGTAGATGAGCAGCAGGAAGCAGCAGTCAATCATGGAGGAGATGTTGGAAGACATCTCTTCCTCCTCAGGCGGAGCAATCTTCTTGTTTCTTGCCATAGTCGAATATGATAGGGGTCAGTTTTTATCACTTAGCCGGCAGTGTACCGAATACGATATTGCTCACACCGGCGGCGGCGGCGGCACGGATAGCTCCGGAGGAACGATCCCAAGGAGCATCGGCATCGCCACGCAGGTACAGACGGATCATCTCGGGCTTAATGCCCTTGCTCTCCATGGACTCGCGCTGCTTGGTGATGAAATCGGTCAGCTCTTGCACCTGGCCACTGTTGTAACCGATGCTGGCGCCACTCGCATCTGCCACGCCCCAGATGGTACCGGGAGCATAGGCCTTGTTGTACTTCTCCAGCGCCTTGGCGTTCTTAGCCCCCATAACCTCGGGATCAGCAAACACGTTCACCACGATACAGCCGTTGGCATCCTTCATCTCCGAGGCGGATACCGCATTGGGCATGTTCACGCTCGGGTCCTTGGACACCGTGATCTGTGCAGCGTTCACGATGAAGAACATCAGCAGAAGGAAGCAGCAGTCAATCATGGGCGACATGTCCATCTCGCTCTTGACTTCCTCCTGTGATCTTGCGTTTTTCTTAGCCATTTTCGGATTCAGAAAAAGGTTAACATGGTTTCATGCCTGCCCGGTGAGGAGCCTCACTTCGGGCAGGCCCGGAGGACACAGGCTCAGGCCTGCTCCTCTTCCTCTTCTGCATACTCTTCTTCCTCCTCGCCCTCATCGGCGCCGTCATCGCCCAGACCCTCGGGGATACGAGCGAGCTGAGCCTCGGCATTGATGACGTTGATGGAGGTGTTCACCATCTCCTGCACAGCGTTCACACACTCAGCCTCGAGAGCCTGAGCATGCTTCTTCAGGAAGAAGAAGGCCGGCAGGGCGAGAATGGAGATGATCAGACCCCAGAAGGTGGTAAGAAGTGCCACGGAGATGGAGCCTGCGAGCTGGGCGGGGTCAGCCTGACCGGTTTCAGCCAGCACGGCGAAGGCGTCGATCATACCCTGCACCGTACCGAACAGACCGATAGACGGAGCAATGGAGCCGCAGAGAGCCAGCATATCCACATACTTCATGAGGCGGGGACGCTCGTTGGCGGTGAAGTCAGCGATGGCATCCTCGATGGAGTCCTTACCCAGATCCTCAGGGCGGTTAGCATCGATATTGGGCAGAGCGTAGGCAACCAGACGACCGACATAGGTGGGGCTGGTGGTTGCGTGCTGGATGGCGGACTGCACACGGCACTCAGTCATGAGGGCCACGAGCTGAGCACGAAGCTCCTCGGGGCAGAACTTCTTCTTGGTGAGGTCCATAAGGCTGAACACGACAAGGAATACCGTGATGGCAAAGAGAATGACCAGGGGAATCATCGTCCAACCACCATCGATAACCCACTTGTCGAGCATGGTCTTCTTGGTCACGGTGGCACCACCATCGGCAGCCTCCTGAGCCAGAGCCATTGACATAGAGCCCATTGCAACTACTCCAAGGGAGAGTGCACGTACGCCGTAACGAATAATCGTGTCTTTCATAATAGTAAAAATGCTGTTTATGCAGAATTGACGTCCTCTATTTAACCAAATTTTCCCAACTTGTCGAGAAAGTTTTTCCGAAAAATGGCTTTTTAGTAGGGAAAGGCGCGATTTGCTTTCAAAATTAAAGCATTTGCCCCCCTTTCTCATAGTGAAAGGCAAACCCTCTGAGCGGCTGAAAGCCATTTCCCCGGCACTACATACAACCACAGATCTCCGGCTCATATTCACGATTGCCCATCAAGCACCTATCACCCTCTGCCGCACCACACTTCACTCCACATGCACCCCCCTTCAGCAAGCAAACACTCCACAATATCCCGAATCCTCCTTTTTACCAGAGAAGAACAGACCCGGTCATGAGCCGATTCCTTCGGAATTGTTAAACAACCGGGCAACAACGGGACAGAGCGATCCCCGGGGTACAAAAAAAGGTCACTACCCGAAGGCAGCGACCCTGAAAAAACTGTGAGTGCAATAGCTTATTTACCCTTATCCTCGAACACCTTCACAGGAGCAGTGGGCTGGGGAGCCTCGGGCTGGAAGGAGCAGTTCTTGGGCATGGGGTGCAGGATGGGTGCAGACTGAGTCTGGCAGCAGCAGGAGCTGAAGCCGACGGCACAGGCAACGGCAAGGATCAGAGTTGTGACTTTCATAGAAAAAAGACTTATGGAAGTTATCGCTGAGCAGTAAATCATATTTCTGCGAGTAAGTCAATCCTTAAATGCCCGCACGGGTTGATTTTTTAACCAACGGGGATGATTTTCCATTGCCGTGACCTACAATGTACTTGAACGGAGGCGTCCTCTGTGCCATAATGCGCTCACGACCATGAGCAGGCGCAGACAAAGACGAGCAATCAGGAACAGGGGCCGCGGCAAAGGCACGACCGGCAGAAGGAAGTGGCTTCTGACCTGGGTACCTGTGACTGCCGCGATTTTGCTGGTGCTGCCCTTCATCTGTTACTACCAGCTCATGAACTGGCTGCAGGGAAGCGATTTCCGCGAGAAGCTGGAGTCCATCATCAGGAATAAGGCACAGGCGGCGCAGGTAAACATCCCGGAGAACCTATCCATCGATGATGACACCATCACCCTGCCGACCATCAGCCTGAGCCGGGCAGACCTGCTCCGCAGCTTCACCGCAGAGCGAGTGGCTGCCACCATCGATCGTCACAAGCTCCTGCAGCGCGAGCTCGACATCAGCAAGCTCACCATGGAGGAGCCAACCATCGTGCTTGATTGGAAGGCTCTGGGGATCGCCCTGCCCCCCATTCTCGCGGAAGAGGACGGAATATGGAGCAACCTGAGTCCCCGGAGTCTCCTCCTGCACCATTTCGAGTGCAAGGATGGCAGCTTGGAGCTACACAACGGCGAGACACTATACAGCCTGGCAGGTTGCAGCATATCCGCCGAACCACTCAGCGGCAAACAGAAAGGCGAGTGGCAAATCAACATCGAGAATGGCCGTGTACACACCCCGCTGAGTTACCTTCAGAATTGCAGCGTGAAGTCTGCCACCTTGCTCTACAGCCCTTCCGCACTGGCTCTTTCCGAGTGCCGTTTCATGCTCACCCCGGGCGAACTGCGAGCCCGAGGCTCCCTCCGCAACGCAGACAAACAATGGTTCCTGGAGCTGAAAGCCAACAAGGCCAATGTGGCGCGAATTCTCAACAACGACTGGAAAAAACGCCTGATCGGTGAGCTCTACGGCGAGCTCAAGCTCACCGGTCATGGTAGTAACATCCACAAGGCAACCGGTAACCTCTCTCTCCGTGAAGGACATCTGGAAGGACTGCCCATCCTTTCCCAGCTCTGCCTGGCAAATACCCGTCCCTATCGCAGCATGGCGCTGGAAAAGGCAGATTGCAGGGTGAACTACCCGTACTCGCTTCCGGCACACAACATTCACAATGCCTGGCTGTTCGACAAAATTGACATTCGCTCAGCGGAGGGCAGCCTGATCGTGCGTGGTCACGTCATCATCGGTCAGGACCGCAGCCTGCACGGCTCCCTGACCATCGGCGTGCCGGAGAGCATAGCCACCGCGCTGGCAGCCATCAGCGCCGAGGCCGTCAGCCAGATCTTCGTTGCAGAGGGAGAACCCGGTTACCGCTGGGTCAACATCAACCTCAGCGGCACGCTCGACGCACCACAAGAGGACATATCAGCCCGCCTGATGACTGTGCTGGGCAGTACCATCCCGGCAGCGGCAGCCGGTGCCGCAGGAAAGGCTGCGCGCTCTGCCTCCGACCTCCTCCAGTCCATCTTCTCCGGTTCTTCCACCCCCGCGGAGCCCGCCTCTCCCCCCGGGAACACAGCGGACGACAGTCTCGTCCCCGACCTGCTGGACGTCATCTTCTGATCCCTTACCGACTTTCACACCATGAGCAGCACATCCTCCTACCCCTCCCAGTACATCGACTGCACCTGCACCATCGTAGAGCGCTTCGCCCCGACAGCCTACCGCGCCACGCTCCCCAACGGCAAGCCCACCGTTGCCTTCATTCAGAAGAAGGAGTCACGGCTGCTGGACATCATCCAACCCGGCGACCGGGTTCTGTGTACGATCTGCCCGGCAGATTTCGAACGAGCCCGCATACGCGAACGAATCGCCCCGCTGGACTGAGGTCATCTTCCTTACCATATACGCCCGGTCAGGCTCCCGTCCTTCACGACATTCAGCCCCTGACCTCACCCCGCACAGATTGCGCGGCTAATAATTAGGCTTGCCCAAACGCGCCGGAGATGATAGAATACCCCCGTGACTCTCCGCAAATCCATAGTCCTCTACAAGCTGCTTCCTGCCATTGATATGATGTTGGCACTAGTTTGCGCCTACATTGCCCCCATCTGTACCAACATGATTGCCCCGTTGTTCGGTTGGCAGCAGGAACCGAACTTCAACCTCTTTTCCGCCTCCCCCTTCATGGCCGGTGTAGCCGTGGCCGCAGTCCCGGTCATCCTCAGGCTCGTTGGCTTCTACCACCGCAATAACAAGCAGCGCCAAGCCTCGGCCGTTCGCCAACTCGCAGCGTTCGTCATACACTATCTGGTGTTCCTCGGACTCTACGACATCATCCGCCCCACGGAAGGTTCTGTCTTCGTCAACCACGTCATCCTCATCTGCCTGCTGCTTACAACAATCGGGCTCTACCTGCGGTACGCTCTGCTGCGCCTGCTGCAGTTCCACACCGGTGTAGGTCGGCACCATCTGCGCCAGGTCATCCTTGCCGGCAAACAGGAGGATATAGACCGCGAGTGGCAGCAACTGCCCGAGTACTGGAAAAACAACCTCAATGTCGTCGGCACCGTCATCAGCGGGCAGACCTCTCAGGAAGAGGTACAGAACCTCATCGAGCAGAACCACGTCAGTCAGCTCATGCTCTTCGGGGGGCTGGATGCCTACCGCGACATGTCAGCTACCATCGTTCGCTGTGAGTTACAGGGAATTGACATCTACGTTCACTTGAAGAATAGCCATCCGGTCAGCCTGCGGGCCGACATCAATGAGATCGGTGAGCAGCGCGTGCTCATCCTCACCTCCACCCCGGTCTATTCCTGGCCTCGCTTCTTCAAGAGCTGTTTCGATCGCCTGTTAGCTCTGGCGGGAATCATCGGCACCTCCCCGCTCTGGCTCATTGCAGCCATCGGCATAAAGATCAGCGATCCCGAAGGAAAGATCTTCTACCGCCAGCAACGCTCCGGTCTGTACGGAAAACCCTTCGGCATGTGGAAATTCCGCTCCATGTACTCCGATGCCGACAAGCGCTTGGATGAGATAAAGGCCAAGTATGGCAACGAGATGGACGGTCCTATCTTCAAGCTGACAAACGACCCGCGCATCTTCCCCTTCGGTCATTTCATCCGCAAATACTCCATCGATGAGCTGCCGCAGCTCATCAATGTGCTGCTGGGCGACATGAGCATAGTCGGTCCACGCCCGCTGCCGACGTACGAGACAGCGGAGTTCCCGGAGATTTCCCAGCGCCGCCGCATGAGCGTGAAACCCGGGCTCACCTGCTACTGGCAGGTAGAAGACCGCAGCGACAGCAAGGATTTCGACCGCCTGATCGCCAAGGATCTCAAGTACATCGACAACTGGAGCCTCTGGACGGACTTCGTCCTCATCCTGCGCACCATCCCTGTGGCGATCTTCGGTAAGGGTGCCAAGTAAATCCCCTTCCCCGGCATGTTCCACATCGTCCTCTTCCACCCCGAGATCCCTCACAACACCGGTGCTGCCGGCAGGCTCGCCGTTGCCACAAACTCCCGGCTCCATCTCATCAAGCCCCTTGGCTTCAGTCTGGACGAGAAACATGTGCGCCGAACCGGTCTGGACTACTGGCAACATGTCGATCTCCGGCTCTGGGACTCACTGGAGGAACTGGAACAAGCCGCTGCCCCCGGAGCTCACTTCTGGTACCTCTCCACGAAGGCCACCCGTTCCATCTGGACGCCGGATCTCGCTCTGCAGGATGGCGATTATCTCGTGTTCGGCCCGGAAAGCAAAGGACTTCCCGATCGATGGATTGCCGCCCACCCTGCCACGGCTCTCCGCATCCCCATGCCCGGTGAGCACGCCCGCTCCCTCAATCTCTCCACCTCCGTGGCCATCATGCTCTACGAAGGGCTGCGCCGTACCATGCCCACCGATCAGTTATGAAAAACATCGTTTACTTTGACCTCGAAACCCGCCTCTCCGCCGCCCAGGTAGGAGGCTGGCACGAAGCCTCGAAAATGGGGATGTCCGTGGGCGTGACATACTCTACCAAGGATGGTGCCTACCACATCTACACCCAGGACGAGGTTGAGCAGCTCATCGAAGAGCTCCGCACCGCTGACCTCGTGGTCGGCTACAACCACGTTGGCTTCGATTACCAGGTCCTGCAAGCCTTCACCTTCTGGACCTTGGCCGATGTCTCCAACAATCTCGATATCTGCTCCGATCTCACCGCCCGCATAGGTCACAGACTCAAGCTCGACTCTGTTGCCAAAGTAACGCTCGGCGGCTGTTCCAAGACTGCCGAAGGGCTGGATGCCCTCAAATGGTGGGCCGAATACGAGAAAAACGGCGACCCGCAGAAAATGCTCGATATTGCCCGCTACTGCTGTTTCGACGTCAAAGTAACCATGGAAGTCCACAAATTCGGAGCTACTCACGGCTATGTGCTGTATGAGGACAAGAAGGGAGAGACCGTGCGTGTGGACGTGGACTGGCGTCTCAATTAACAACTCAAAATCGAAGAAAATAGCCTCTCTTCATCATTTCCTCGAATTCTCGGCTTGACTAATTGCCATTAACATCATAGAATACTGTCACGGGATTGGAGACTACCATCTTCAGTTTCATCTCTCCGTGCTTCCAACAGCGTTTACCATGAAAAGGCAGATCACTAACCTTCTGACTTCTATCATACCGGTCAAGAGCTGGCGCCACCTCGTGCGCAGCTTTGTGCTGGGTGGTGGATTCTCGCTGTTGAAGAAGTCGCCCTGCCCCCGTGTACATCTCTACCAGCACAGCAATTTCGGAGATCTCCTCAATCATACCCTCCTGCGCCACCTCAAAGTCCCCTACATAGTGGCTCCCTACCATTTCGCGGATTTCTGCGCCATTGGTTCCTTGCTCGAGTGTACTCTGGAATGTAAGCGCAACCTCCACACGAAGCGCACCCTGCATATCTTCGGCTCAGGCTTCATCTCTGCCCCGGCAGACCCGAACGAACAGTTCTGCCGTCCGGTTTGCATACACGCTTTGCGCGGTGATCTGAGCCGCAAGCGCTGCGAGAAGATGCTCGGCACCTCACTTGCGGATGTGCCACTCGGCGATCCCGGTCTGCTCATTCGCCGCATGTTCCCCGAAGCCCTTGGAGCAGAGAAAAAGTATGATGTCGGCATCATCTGCCACATGGCAGATGATCCGGTCTCCCTCGACGGGCATCTCCGGCTTGATGGGCTCTCCACAGTCAACCTCGATATCACCCAGCAACCGGAGCAGTTTGTTCCGCAGCTCGCTGAGTGCCGCTTCATCCTTTCTTCTGCCATGCACGGGCTCATCTGTGCAGACTCCCTCGGCATCCCCAATGCCCACATCGTACTTGGCAATAACATCAAGGGCGGAGAGTACAAGTTCCGCGATTACTACTCTGCCTACGAGAACGTCAACTACAAGCCGATCTATCTGTTGGACACCGTCCTCACCTCTGCTGACATTGAGCGCCTCACCGCCGCCTACAGCGTGCAACCCCAAGAGGTGGAGGCCATCTGCGACAGGCTCGAGGCTGCTTTCCCAAGCCAGCTCTTCGGAAAATAAAACTCGGCACTCCCCTCTTCCTGCGGTGAATTTGGTCCTTTTTATAACTTCGCATAATTTTTATTGAACAAGCCGGAACGCTTGGGAGTCCAACCTGACAAGATGAACAATAACCTCACCACAAAATTAATGGAGGCGCTGCAAACTGCCCAGCAAAGTGCTGCGAGCGGAGGTCGCGCCCGGATCTACCCAGCGGAACTGCTTCTTGCCCTGATCAATCAGGAGGGAGGCGTGCTGAGCTCCGTTCTGAAGAAGGCCGGAGTGGATCCGTCAATGCTGTCACGCAGCATACAGGAAGAACTAATGAGACAGCCCCGCCAAAGCGGAGCTGCGGCACAAGCACCCGGGATAAGCCCTGAGCTGGAGCGCTGCCTGACAGCTGCTGAGGAACAGCGCAAAAAGATGAAGGATGATTACCTGAGCGTGGAGCATGTTGTGCTCGGCATACTGGAGGGAGCCCCCGAGTTGCGCCGTCTGCTCGAAAAGAACGGACTGACGCCCTCCCGATATATGGAGGCTCTCAAGGAAGTTCGGGGCAATCAGCGCATAACCGACCAGAACCCCGAGGAAAAATACGAAACACTCGAAAAATATGGGACGGACCTCACGGAGCGAGCCCGCCAGGGGAAAATTGACCCCGTCATCGGGCGCGACACCGAAATCCGCCGCGTGCTGCAGATCCTCTCACGCCGCACCAAGAACAACCCCGTTCTCATCGGTGAACCCGGTGTGGGCAAAACCGCCATTGCGGAAGGACTGGCACGGCGAATCGTCGATGGAGATGTCCCCGAAAGCATGCAGGGCAAGCGCCTGGTCAGTCTGAACATCGGTTCCATGCTTGCCGGTGCCAAGTACAGGGGCGAGTTCGAGGAGCGACTCAAGGCCTTCATCAAGGAAGTAACCTCCTCCAACGGAAACATTATCCTCTTCATCGATGAACTGCACACTCTCGTGGGAGCCGGGGCCGGTGGAGAAGGCGGTATGGACGCAGCCAATCTCCTCAAGCCGGCTCTGGCGCGCGGAGAGCTGCGAACCATCGGTGCAACCACACTCGATGAGTACAGGAAGTACATCGAGAAGGATGCCGCCCTGGAGCGCCGTTTCCAGCCTGTCTATGTAGCGGAACCGAATGTGGAGGACACCATAGCCATACTGCGCGGACTGAAAGAGCGCTATGAAGTACACCATGGCGTACACATCACCGATGGCGCCCTCGTGGCAGCTGCCACCCTCAGCAACCGCTACATCACCGATCGATTCCTGCCCGACAAGGCCGTGGACCTGGTGGACGAGGCCGCAGCACGTCTCAAAATCGAGCTCGACAGCATGCCCAGCGAGATCGATGAGCTCAACCGCACCGCCATGCAGCTGGAGATGGAGCGCCAGGCTCTCGCCCGTGAGAAAGATGAGGCATCTCGCCAACGGCTCGTGAAAATCACCCACGAACTCGCTGATACCAAGGAGAAAGTTGATTCAATGATTGCTCAGTGGAAGAGCGAAAAAGAGGTCGTTGCTCGCGCCCGCAACGCCCAGCAGAAAATCGATACCCTGCGCACCGAGGCCGATCAGGCTCAGCGCCGAGGAGATCTCGCCCGCGCCAGCGAAATCCTGTATGGGGAGATTCCCGCTGCCGAAAAATCAGCACAGGAGGCCCGAGCAGCCCTGCTGCGCCTGCAGGAAAGCGGTGACGGATTGCTGAAGGAAGAAGTTACCGAGAGCGACATCGCAAGGGTGGTCTCCACTTGGACCGGCATACCTGCCGCCCGCCTGGCAGAAGCCGAGCGCGAGAAACTTCTGCACATGGAAGAACGCCTCGGCGCTCGACTCATAGGGCAGAAAGAGGCAGTAAAGGCCGTGGCGGATGCCGTGCGCCGCTCTCGTGCCGGGCTACAGGATGAGAACCGCCCCTTGGGCTCCTTCATCTTCCTGGGTCCTACCGGTGTGGGCAAGACAGAGCTGGCGAAAGCACTCGCAGAGTTTCTCTTCGATGACGAGGCCGCAATGGTCAGAATCGACATGTCCGAATACATGGAAAAGCACAGCGTGTCGCGCCTCATAGGAGCACCTCCGGGCTATGTCGGTTACGATGAGGGTGGGCAACTCACGGAGGCCGTGCGCCGCCGCCCCTACAGCGTGGTACTCTTCGACGAGATCGAGAAGGCACATCCGGACGTATTCAACGTCCTGTTGCAGGTGCTGGATGATGGTCGCATAACCGATGGGCAAGGTCGCACGGTGGACTTTACGAATACCGTACTCATCATGACGAGCAACATAGGCTCCCAGTTCATCCTCGCGGAGTCCGATGCCCTGGCTCGCAATGAGAAGGCTCTGGATGCTCTCCGCGGCCACTTCCGCCCTGAGTTCCTCAACCGAATTGACGAGATCATCATCTTCGATCGTCTGCAGAAGAGTGACCTCAGTCTCATCGTAGACATCCAACTGCGCCGGGTACGCAAGCGCCTGGCCGATCGGGGACTCAAGCTCGAGCTCAGTCCCGCCGCCACCGACCTGGTTGCCGCACATGGCTACGATCCCGTCTATGGCGCCCGACCGCTCAAACGAGCCATCCAGCGCGATATCCTGGATCCGCTCAGTCTGGCCATCCTCTCCGGGCGTTATCCCGAGGGAAGCACCATCCGGATGGATGCAGCCGGCGACTCGCTCATCCTGCGCTAAGGCATTTTCCACGGTCTCCTGTCCCGGCAGGAGACCGTTTTTTACTTCTCAAGAGCGGAGAAATATGTTATTCTGGAGCGGATGAGAAATCTCCTGTTGCTCCTGATCAGCGCCTGCGGTCTGAGTGCGGTCGAGCCCCCTGTCGAGCCGCCCACCTACGTCTGCCAACGGACTCAGGCTCCCCTGCACATCGATGGTTGCGGGAACGAGATACCTTGGCAGAACGCCTTGGTTCTTGCCCCCCTGCGAGATATTGAAGGGCCGACCATCGAGCACACATGCACCATCCGCATGCTCTGGGATGATGAGTACCTCTATGTTTTAGCTGACATGCAGGAGCCTCACCTGTGGGCTACTCTCACCCAGCGAGACTCCGTCATCTACCGGGATCCCGACTTTGAGATATTCATCGATGCGGAGGGTAGCGGGCGCAACTACATCGAGCTGGAAGTAAACGCGCTCAATACCATCTGGGATCTCTTCCTCACCGCCCCCTACCACAGCACAAACCAGGTCCTGCACGACTGGAATATACCCGGTCTGAAAAGCGCGGTCAGTCTGCGCGGCACGCTGAACGATCCCTCGGATATCGATGAGGGCTGGAGCGTGGAAGTGGCCATCCCCTGGACCTCCATCACCGCCCACTCGCACCAGCCCCGCCGCTGCAAACCACCAACCCCCGGCACTATTCTCCGCATGAACTTCTCGCGTGTGAACTGGCAGGTCAGCCCCGATCCGACCGCCCCGCACGGCTACAGCAAACGAACCGCGACCGATGGTTCCCCCCTGCCGGAGAGCAACCATGTATGGGCTCCCACCGGGATCATCAACATACACTACCCGGAGCACTGGGGCTATGTGAAGCTGAGCGCCCATCCGGCAGATGGTACATTCGAGAGCATGGCGGTTCCCGCCACACACTCGGCACAAGTGCGGCTCTGCCGCTATTACAACGCACAGCTCAGGCAACGGGCTCAGCACGGGGCTTTCTCCGCCGGGCTCAGCAGCCCGGGCATCACCCCGCTCTATGTT
This sequence comes from Akkermansia sp., assembly GCA_045545975.1. GTDB lineage: Bacteria > Verrucomicrobiota > Verrucomicrobiia > Verrucomicrobiales > Akkermansiaceae > Akkermansia. Next base: position 77,873 of record JAZQCA010000030.1, on the reverse strand, counting down.
GATGCAGATCACTTCATCGCCAAAACAACTTCCACCGACGGAACGGAACTCAGCATTGACCACAATGGGCAACTGCGTTTCCTACCCGGCTCCGGCACTCACCCGCCCCTCTACCTCTGGGTACAGGGCAACAAGCACCCGGACAATCCCGCTTGGTGGAGCCGGCACTTTACGGAGCTCGCTCAGGCCGGGATTCACGCTGTCATCATCGGCGGCGGTACGGAACAAATTGCACAGCTCACCCCCCTTGCCCGGGAACAGGGGCTGAAGGTCTACGCTTGGCTGTGGACCCTCAATCGTCCGCAGGATTCCACCGCTCTGCAGCACCCGGAATGGTACGCAGTCAACCGACATGGGAAGTCCTGTCATGCCCCGGCTGATCGCCCCTTCGTCGAGTACTACCAGTTCCTCTGCCCAAACCATCCTGAGGTCATCCGTCATCTCCTGAACAAAGTTGACGAACTTGCCGCCATCCCGGGATTATCCGGCATACAACTCGACTACCTCCGGCTACCGGATGTCATCCTCCCGCGGGGGCTATGGGAAGAATACGGGCTGGACATGACGCAGGAGCTGCCGGAGTACGACTACTGTTACTGCGAACGCTGCCGAACGGACTTTCTCTCCAACTCTCAGATCCACGATCGAACCGCTCAGAACTGGCGCGTATTCCGCCAGCAAAGTGTAGCACGCGTGGCAAACATCCTCTGCGAGCGTATACGTCAGCACCACCTGCAAGCCGCTTGTGCCGTATTCCCCACCCCACAAATCGCGGCTGAGCGTGTCCGGCAAGACTGGAGCCTCTTCCGGCTGGATCTGGCCCTGCCCATGCTCTACAACGCTTTCTACAACGAACCGGAGCAATGGATTGCCACCTGCACCGAACAGGCGGCTCAACAGACCGAGCACCGCCTTCCCCTGGCCCCCGGGCTCCATCTTCCGGACCTGAATGCAGACTCCCTGCGAGCACACCTGGAAGGTCTGCAGCTCCTCTATACGGCCGGCATAGGGCTGTTCTGTGATGATGATCTCACACCGGAATTGCTCCGTAGCCTCCGGCAATGGAGTGAGGGCAAACGAAAAAACGCTGACAGACCAACTCCCCCATCAGTACCAACAGACTGACGGAAAGAAGCCGATCCGCAACTTTCACACAAAGCAAGCCGGAAATGTGCCATGCCTGACGTACCACGGCATCCCCCGGCTCCGCTGCTGCGAAACCGGGGGATCCGTTATCACATCATCTCACAAACCTTCCCCGAGACCCGCCGGGGAAGAGGGACAACTAAATGCCGAACGGCACTCAGAGCGGGCGACCGAAGGCCAAACGATCGTACTGCTCGTTGGCATATCGGTGACGGGGGTGTGAGGTGCGCATGTAGGCCTCGTGCAGAGGATGTGAGGGATCGGAGACGATGCGTCGCGCCTCCTCACGGGAATCCAGAGGTGCCCCTGCGTGCATGGGCGCTTCCTCCAGCAAGGAAGCGGCAGCAAGCATGAGACGAGCAAAATCAGCATTGGCCCTCAGAGCCGGATGAGAAGTGAGAGCCTCCACATCCACTCCGGCGCGGGAGCCCAGCTGCGAAAGGAAATCGCTGATGGTGCGCATGTTATCCTCGTAGTTCCGCCCCCAGTCCTGCTGCAATTCGTCATCTGCCTGAGCAATGGCAGCACTCTCGGCCTCGCGGGCAGCTGCGAGCATGCGGCGCCCTTCAGAGGCATACTTCTCGCAGAGTGCCCCCATGGCGGGAGCCGGTACTCCGTACTGATGTGCCACACGAGAAAGCTCAGTCACCAAGGCGGGATCCCAGAGTTCATCGGGAGTATCGTCCGGTCGCGGTAAGGAGTAATCATCGGCCAGTTCCGGCAGACCGACAGCTGCGCGGAAGGCAGCCATGCGGCGGGTGTCGGTCACTTCCGGATAACCTTTCATGCGCTCCAGCAGAGCATAGCTCTTGGCTAGTGCCTCGGGGCGCCTGAATTTACCAAGCGTCGAGGCGTACGGCTGCAACTCCTCGAAGCGGCTGTACCAATCGGGAGTGAAGGCTCCATCGGCATCCATCACCGGGAGAAGCTCCGCCGGAGTGGTCGGAGGAATATCAGGGACGGAGGACTCAGGGCGGTCGGTGGCGACAGCGACGATAGCGCCGTCGCGGGTATCATCATGTTTATCAGGCATGGTATTATGCATTGGGTTCTGTGTTGTTGTGTGTTGCTTCCTGCTCAGCCAGGGAAAGCTGGCGACGGATAACAAGGAATACTTCGCGGTGGGCATCGCGACGCATGGCGTCCAGTGGGTCGTAAGCACCGCTTCTGCCCTGAAAGACGGGCAGATCAGTCTCAAAACGCGCCTCAAGTTCAGCCAGCACCTGCTGACCGAGAGGCGTGGAGAAAAGAGATCGCAGGCGCCTCCTGACAGCCTTGGCGCGCTCCACGACAGCGGAATGAGAGGGCATGGTCATGGCATGTCAGGCAGGGGTGAGGGAGTTGCGACAAGCGGAGGGGGTGGTCCGGCATCAGCCCCGGGAGCCGGGGGAACAGATATTCCCTCCTGTGGGGTAGCCTGCACCTCGCGCTTGCGCCGCATGCGGCGGACAGCGTGCTCGGAGCGCAGCACCTGTTCCGGAACGCCATCCAAGCGAGAGGTCAATCGGAAGGAGGCATCCAAATCGATGTGATCGGCAATGGAAGGCTCCATGGCAGCCATGGTTTGCAAACGTACCAAGGCTCGTTCCAATCCCTCGGACTGAATGCGGCGCATAATCATGGCAATCCGCCCCTGATAAACAACGTGCGGCTCAGCGACCACGGATTCGCCGCGGCGATCCGTCTGCAATACCGTGACCGGTGGCTTGGGGAAGCGCCCCAGTCGGAAGAGCTGAGCAAACACCCTCACCATAAGCGGCTGAAAATCACAGGCAAAGAGAGTGAAGGAGGGCGAGAAGAGCATGACTCTCTCATTCTCCCTGGCATAGACTTCTGCAGCGGTAATCTGCATCTTGCGCTCGCTCCACAGCTCCAGCATGGGGATGAAGAAAGCGCGACGAATGGACTCCTGTTTCTGGCGAAGGCGCTCCAAACCGACATCGTAGCGGCCTTGGGTGGCCCATTCCCTGGGGTAGCCCAGGCTGGCGCTTTCCGGGCTGATGAGGGTACGCCCACCGGCACGGAGATCAACCTCCCCCACCTGATTGGCCAGTTCGAGTATGCGGGGGAAAGCCGCTACCTCCCCCAACATGTCGAGTATACGGTTGAGGAACTGAGCCTGTTGAATGTCGGGATAAACCAGGCGTGCAGGAGCAAGTCCGTAAGGGCTTTCTCCCCATTTGAGGAAACGAGTGACCATGTAGGGCATCTCCCGGTAACCGCTTTCCTCGATGGTACAGCTGTCATCCAGACTGTAGTAAATGCTCTGCCAGGCCATGTCCCGCCCTGTGTTCCGGGAGCGATTGCGCCGCTCCCGGGGACGAACGATGTGCAGAAAGCGCAGACTGGGAGTGTGCCGATCAGGCGTTTTCTCGCACAAGGCTCGGGCGCGAGCTCCAAGCGCAGCCTTGCCGAACCGGCTCTCAGCCTGATGGGGAGAAAAGGCAAACTCGCGCATGTAAGTGTCAATCGCGCCCTCATCGTTCTCCGCACAGACAAACTGCCCACAGGGAATGTGACGGAAGAGAAGGCGACCGCTGCGCGTACTGCCGCAAAAGAGACTACCTGTCCCCAAGCCCACACGGTCCAAAAAGCACTCGTGAAGCTCCGTATAGAAATTGCAGAGGGCCAATTCACGGTTGGCGATTTCCGAGCAGCGGTTGTACCAGGAATGAGCCTCGTCACCGGCTGCCGGATCAGGGCTGGTCCATTTGAACCACAGCTCGTTACTGGGGGTCATGTAGCTCATGTGAGCACTAGCCAGTTTCTGGCATGCCTCAACGGCGGTTGTATCGCTCAGGGCTTGCTCCGAGCCCATCGGATCGTCCGAGGAGCTGAACGGCTCTCCGGATTGCCGGCGAGATGGCAGCACATAGCACCGCAATTTATCCCACCAGCTCTCCCAAGGGGCTCGAGCTGCCTGCAAACTGCGGTAGGTACTCAGAAGGGAATCCTGTTGCATGGCATGAGAATGTGGAAGTAGAGACCTCAGCCGAGAGTGGTATTGCCATTTTTTCGGGCTGACTGAGCAAGCGGAGGGGAGGAATGATGGTGCTGATCAGTCAGAATGGTGGAGAGCAGTCCCCTTCGGCGGGAAGCTTTCTGATCATAATCGGCTGCGGCATCCGTGCGGACAACCTCTGCTACGACCTCCGGTTCCGATGAGGTGACGGTGGCGGGTGCAGCAGCGGTAAGTGAGGGGGTGGAGGGTTTCAAGAATCCCATGGTGTGTATGTTCCTTTCTGTGTGTATGGTTCTGATATGGAGGAGATCATCGGACAGAGCGGGAAGCCCCCTTCCGTCCGTGAGTGGGGTGAGCCGGTAGCAGACGCTGCCAGCTCAGACGATGAGGAGCTGCACTACGGCGACCTCGCTGAAAACAGGCCCAGTTCCGACGAGGAACATTGCAGGCCAGTCGTCTTGCCAACTCGAGCTCCCCGGTCAACAGGTGGATGTACCACCCGTCTGATTCGGGCGGACTCTCAGACAGCTCCTGCCACTGCTCAGGGTGGCGGCTGTCAGCCGCCTTCATGAGTACTACCAACCTTGGCAGCCACACTACCACTCCTTGCGGATTGGCAGCCAGGGCCGCAAGATCTGCTCGACAGTCACGACCGGCTTCCCGGTAGTAACGCAAGGCCAATATGCGTGCATCTGTGCTCATACGCAGACCAGCTTAACGCAGTCTACTGTCGCAGCCAAGAAATTTCCGGGGCTTGGCAGCGAGCTACCATTTTTGACACGCCGCTGCCAAGCAGCATTTTATTGTTGCCTTATTCCCCGCTATGTGAGACTCTGTGCCGTACTGCAAACAACTCCATTCCATACACACAATGAAAACCGCACCACCTGCCACCACGCCAACGGCACTCAGCATCTGCAACCTGGCCCTCGCCAAACTCGGGGAAGCACCCATCAATGCAATCACAGCCTTGGGAAATCCCGCAGCCAGACTCTGCCACGCTCACTATCATCCTGTCCGCCGGGAAATCCTCTGTACGAACAGATGGAGCTTCGCCACCCAACTCGTTCAGATCTCGGCACCGCAGGGCAACCCGGAGGAGAGCAAACCTCACGATCTTCCCGTCAACTGTCTGCGCGTGCTGGAAGTCAACAGCCCCGACTGGGCTCTCAGGGGACGCTGCATTTACTGCCCGGAGCAGACTATCGACCTGCTCTTCATTGCAGATGTCGAAGATCCGGTACTCTTTGATCCCATGTTTATCGAGGCGTTCGCCACTCGGCTCGCCTGTAAACTCTGCATACCGCTCACCAGCAGCAGCACCGCTCGAGAAGCTCTCACTCAGGAATACCACCGACTCGCCCTGCCGCAGGCCGCTCATGTCAATGCCATACAGTCTCACTCCAATGATTCCCACCCGCTCTACAAACTCTGGAGAAATAGTTACTCACATGGGCGCATTTGTGAATAACTCTGTGCATAAGCCCTTCAATAAGCACACTAAACACTTACGGGTAAACGGCTTACAACAATACTCACCATTGTGAATAACTCTGTGAACAAATCAATATGAAAGCAATCGACTTCGCCTGTAACCTACTGAAAACGATTAGTGAGCACACGATAAGCGAGGCCTGCATTCGCGTGATGTTCTGCATAGCCGCCGGGCTGCACTACAAGGAAGATATCAACAACTTTCTCAATAACGGCTGCAACAATGGCAATACAGGCAATACCCTCCGCCGCCTCGAACACATGAATTTCATTGTGCTGAAGGATCGGGATACCGAGTACTACAGCCTGACCGAAAAAGGGAAAAGCACCATAGCTCACCTGCTGCGGTTTCTCCCCACCCACACCTGACATGCGAAAAAAACGCCACCTGACCATAGAGGAAAAACGCGACTGGCTGGCAAGCATCTTCCGGGACGAAAGCGGCGACTTCAGTCAGGCTGACAAGTTCAAGGCCATGACGGAAGATACCCGACTGGCTCAGTTGCAGGAGGAAAAGGAAAACAGCAGCAGCACAGCCTCCACTCCACATCCCACCAGAGATGTTCCGGCCCTGCTTGCAGAGCTTCTTCCTCCTCCCATGCCCTGAATATAAATCCCCCTACCGGAACCACTCTCCGGCAGGGGGGAAATATCAACGAGGTATACACCGCTCAATTACCGGCAGAGAGCCGCTTGCGGCAACGCAGGGTTTCCAGGAAACCGGAAATGGCGTTGATGGGGTTGCGGCGGAGACGATGACGTCCCTTAATGAGACAGGGAGTAACCTGCGGGGGAGTCTGCTCGGTAGCCATGGCCTCGTGAATGACGGAGGCCACCCGGCTGAAGTAGCAGTACTTCTCCAGCAGGAGCCGGCGAGCCTCGCGAATGGCAGGCAGACGCCGCTCATACTCATGATTATCGATAGCAGTCCGGATGATCCGGCATGCCTCCTCAGGGTCATCTGCCGGGATGGGGATGAAACTCTCCGGCGGCAGAATGTCTCCCAAGCGGGGATCTCCGGCGTAGAATGTCAGGCAGAGCCCCAGCAACGGGTCGGATATCTTCTCCGTCCAATGATAGGGGGCAATGTAGTTCTCCATGGCGATATGGTAGCGGTAGGGAGAAAGAGCATCGCACTTTTTCTCCAAGGGTTTAACCCCACGACCATACCAGTCCAGCTCCGGGATATGCTCGGAGATGTACTTCACGAGATTATAACGGCGCTGATGGAGAGTGTGGGTCTGCTGCTTGGCGGAGCAGACGGTGCTCAGATCGTGAGTTTTCTCATAATCAGGCATGGAGAACACCTCCTCGAGCGGGTACTTGGCCCACCAGAACAGGCTGCCCTCGCTGAAATGATGGTTCGGATGGGCAAGCTGCTCCGGGGTGTGGGTGGTGAGCACATGGGCAAACTGCCGGGTGTAACAGCTCGGGTACACCTTAATGGTGGGCGGCTCCGAGGTTACGAGAATGGTGTGTTCCTTCGGGCAGGCAAGCTGCTCGGCCTCATCCACAACCGAACCACCGCCCCTCGGAACTTCTTCGTAGACCACCAACCAGTCATAGTCCCGGCAGTCACCATCCATAATAAACAGGCAGCCCTGATGCTCCAGGGTATACTTCCTTTGGGGATCACCGCAGTTGCGACTACCGACATCCCTCTGCAACATCTTGACTCTTATGAGATTGCTCATGACATTTTTCTCCTTTGCTCGTAAGTTTCAGGTCGGATCGACCCAGCGACCATGGCTGCGGATGAGCTCGATGAGCCTGTCCACGGCCTCCTCCTGCGGAATATTGAACTCCACGGGGTTATGCCCCACATACAGGTTGATCTTGTTGGGGGCGCCGCCGACGTAACCGAAGTCGGCATCACTCATCTCCCCCGGACCATTAACGATGCAACCCATGATGGCGATCTTCACGCCCTTGAGATGTCCGGTGGCTCGGCGAATACGGGCGGATGCCTCCTGAATGTTGTAAAGGGTACGACCACAGGACGGGCAGGAGACGTACTCCGTCTTACTCAGGCGCACACCGGCAGCCTGCAGGACATTGAAGCCGAGATAGGCGGCCTTCTGCGGGTCGGACTCACCACGCACCAGCACGGCATTGCCGATCCCATCGCAGAGCAGCGACCCCATGTTGAGCCCGGCAGCCATTGGCGCACTCAGATCGGTGGATGCTCCCAGAGTATCCTTCAACAGTATGCTGTGGCGGGTGGGAATGACCGCAGCGAGCAGTCGGAAAGCCTGCGGCAAGGGCATGTCCACCCCGTCCTTCACCGTCACCAGGCAAGCAGCAGACTCTGCAAGAGGGGCTACTTCGGCGGGATTCCGAGGATCAATCTCCACGGCTCCGCAGGATTCGTATGCCAGCTCAGGCATGAAATCTTTCATCACAGCCGGATCCAAAGCCTCACAGGCAGACTGCGGCAGCACCACCCGTACCGGCTCATTCCATCCCAAGCTTACCCCATTGATCGTCAAGATCTCAGACTTGCGCTTGCTGAAGCTGAAAGGATCGAAGGGAGCAGGCGGTTCCGGCTCCATGGTAGCGGTAGTCAGCCCCACACCGGGCTGATAGGGAGCAGCCAGCTCGAACCCGGGCTGCACTTCGTAAACAGGATCCTCCGTGAGCGATACTCGCAGGGTGTCGCCTATGCCGTCTGCCAGTAGGGAGCCTATGCCTGTAGCACTCTTGATGCGGGCATCCTCCCCCTCACCCGCCTCTGTCACCCCGAGGTGAATGGGGTAGTTCCAGTCGGAGCCCTCCTCAGCCAATCGTTTGACCAGTAAGCGGTATGCCTGAATCATTACCTTGACGTTCGAGGACTTCATGGAGAACACCAGCTGGTGATAATCCAACTCACGCGCCACCCGGGCGAACTCCAGAGCACTCTCCACCATGCCCTCGGGGGTATCGCCATAGCGATTGAGGATGCGGTCGGAAAGCGAGCCATGATTGGCACCCAATCGCATAGCGCGCCCGTGCTCCTTGCAGAAGAGCACCAAGGGAGTGAAGGCCTTTCGCACACGCTCCAGCTCCTCCTCATACTCAAGATCCGTGTAGTCACGCTCCACAAACTTCTTCTTATCGATGAAGTTACCGGGGTTCACACGGATCTTCTCCACCCACTTGGCCGCCTCCATGGCGGCATCGGGCTTGAAATGGATATCGGCTACCAGCGGTACCGCGCAACCGGCGGCTCTCAGCTCACGAGCAACATGTTCCAGATTGGCGGCATGCACCTTGGTCTGAGCCGTCAGGCGAATGATCTCGCAACCGGCCTCAGCCAGAGCCAAGGCCTCCTTCACACAGGCAGCGGTGTCCAGCGTAGCGCTGGTCAACATGGATTGTATACGAATGGGATTCTCCCCACCCAGCCCCAGATTGCCCACCATCACCTCGCGGGTCAGGCGGCGATTATAACGAAAAAGACTTGGACAATGCAACGATGTGCTCATAGCCTTATTCTACCCGCCAAAGCCCCCTTTTTCAAGCACAAAGCAGCAGAATACGCGATTTACTGTTGACTTTTGAAGCAAATCTTCCTAAAATTCACCCTGTAAGAAAAGTTTGCACACCATGACTTCCCCCCTTCGCCACACCACACTGGTCATCCTGCTGACTGGCTGCCTGCTGAGCTCCTGCGTGTACCGCTCCAACCCTGTGCCGGAGATGCCTTACAGCCCACGCCGACAGCCGGTTGTGCAGCCGCAACTGCAACCGGCTGTCACTACTCAGCCTTATGCCACCCCCGGCACTACTTGGGTGCCCGCAAGTGTCCAGCCGACAGCCCCGGCACTGCACCCGCTGCCTACAGTCCCTGCCACCCCGGCTCCGGCGGTACGCCCTGCCACCCCGGTATCCCCCACTCCGGCTCCGGTCATCCCGCGCCCGAGCGGCACACACATCACCCAGCCCACAGCACCGGTCGTTCCCACCATGGCTCCGGCCACTCCGGTTCCGGCTGTACAGCCGCCTGTCGTCAGTACGGTCACACCGCCCACCCCGGACACACCGACCGCCGCCCCGACCGATCCCAAGCTCATCACGAATACCGGTCCCATCCCGGTCGCGACCCGGGTAGAGGGTGATCCCATCCGCGTGTACAACCCGCTGGATCCCACCAAGACCATCCGGATCATCGATCCCAAGACCGGCAAGGTACACCCCAGTGGTAAGGTGCTCAAGGTCAAAGGCACGAACTTCAAGTTCATCGTACCTTAAGAGATATGCAGGAGTCCCCCTTCTCCACCGTCACTATCTATGGTCCCGGTCTGCTCGGCGGGTCTGTGGCTCTGGCTGTGCGCGACAGGCTCCCATCTTGCGAATTACGCCTCTGGGCCAGGCGGGAGCAACCCCTTGCACTCGCCAACAGCCTGGGAATAGAGCATACATATACGGATGCCCGGGCAGCGGCTCAGGGAGCTGACCTGATCATCTTCGCCACTCCCATCGGAGCCTTCGAGGAGCTGGCTCGTCTCATCCTCCCCGCCATCAGCAAACAGGCACTGGTCACCGATGTGGGCTCCGTGAAGGCCTACGTTCACCGCACCACCGGTGAACTGCTCACCGACCGCGGTCGCATGTTCATCGGCTCTCATCCCATGGCCGGTGCCGAAACCCAAGGGCTGGAGCATGCCACCCCCACCCTTCTGGACGGAGCTACCGTAGCCATTACAAACCCCCACGGTGTCCCCACGGAGATGGAAGTACGTCTGAGTAACTTCTGGCAGGCACTCGGCTGCCACGCCTACAGCATGCACCCTGCTCACCACGACAAAGCCGTGGCCCGCATATCCCACATGCCCCACATCATGGCCGCACTCGGTGCGCGCAACGCCAAGCCCGGAGAGGTTCCCCTGCCTGACTTGCAGCGACTGGCCTCCAGCGGTTTCCGCGACACCACGCGCGTGTGCTCCGGGGCTGCCGGCATGTGGGCAGACATACTGTGGGAGAATGATGTCGCCATCCGCCAGGTACTCACCAACTGCGTAAACGATCTCCACCGACTGATTTTCCTGCTGGAAGATCAGGACAAAGCCGGTGTGCTGCGCTGGCTCACCACGGCCCGCGATACCCGCGAGACCATTCTCGGGCAGCAAGCGCCCTCAACGGAGTCGCCGGACGTTCCGTAGTAAGACAATTTCCAAAACGGCAAGCAGAAAGATTCGGGGGAGGTCACAGAGCATCTGCAACCTCCCCCTTTCTTTCGGTCTGTTCTCACGATTCCCACAGACAGACCAAAAGCATCACAGCTCGAAGAGCTCCCGTTGCTCGCGGATGAGAGTGAATGACTGGCGCACCATGGAGCGTGTTTCATTGAGCAGATTGAGGTAGAGAATTCCATTCCTCATACCACCCTCATCGTCACCATCCTGCAACAAGTGACGAGTAATGCACGCTGCAAACTCCGCACGCAAATCCCCGGCGTGCCTGATGACCAGCTCCATATCACTGTAATCCCCCGAGCGCATGATGTTCCCGATTTCAGGGAAAAAGCGTCCCACCTCATCGCACATCTTCAGCAAATCACTTGCTTGGGCAGGAGTCAGCCCGATGTGGTTATTGTCGATGTGCCTGTAACAACTCTTGACTATCGAGAGCAGGATTTCCGCTACGTCAAGTGAACTTTCGTTGATCCGGCAAAGCAGCTCCGCGCGCCCTGCATATTGCGAGTCGATCCTCTGCATGGTCGGCAACAAATCATCCTCCTTCAGCGCACGCAGAGTACGGACAATCGACCGGGCCCTCCGGCGCAGGTTCTTCAGAGCGGAGCGATCCTCTGCCAGCAAAGCCTGCACCGTGGCACGATAAATCTCCAGCACCTGTCCCAGCCGATCGGCAGAAGCCACCCCGACCTCGCGCACGGTCTGAGCATCGCTCAGGTTGATCACCCGGACTTCGTCTTCCTCCCCCTGCCGTCCGGCCATAGCATTCTTCGTCAGGATGATTACGACCAGAACCAACATGAGACCAATCCCCCACCAGCCACCATACATCATCACCGCAGCCGTCACAAAGGAGGCCGTCACAGCCCCCACACCTGTCAGGAACCATCCGCCTATCACCACCAGCACGCCGGTTATGCGGTAAACGGCGCTGTCGCGTCCCCAAGCTCGATCTGCCAGGGAGCTCCCCATCGCAACCATGAAGGTCACATAGGTCGTGGAAAGCGGCAATTTCATGCTGGTGGCCAGTGAAATCAACAGAGCCGCCACAGTCAGGTTCACCGAAGCCCGGATGAGATCGAAGGCCAGTCCTTCATCCTCCGTGGCATCCAGAGGCCGGAAGCGCGACTCCACAAAGCGAGCCACCGGCGCCGGGGTCACTCGGCTCACCACCCGCCCCACGTTGAGAGCATAGCGTACAGCTGCTCTCGCCGGCAAACATGAGCCGAAACGCTCCTTCCCGGAAGCATTGCGCTGCGAGAGCTTCAGACCGGTCTCGATAACCGCTCTGGCCTTCTTTGAGAACAGAAGAGCCAGCACCATCACTCCCCCTGCCCCCAGCAACCAAAGAGTATTCACCTGTACGGGAGCGGCAAGTGCGCCCATCTTCAGCGTGCTCAACTCACCGCCGGCGGCCACATGTGCAAGTGCCACATCGTAGGAATCCATGGCGGCCATGAAAACACCCAAGAAGTTCACCAAGTCGTTACCGGCAAAGGCCAAGGCCAACGCACCGGTTCCAACCAGAACAGCCACCTTCAGCGTATTGACCTTCAGAACATATTGAAGCACAGCACACAGCACACTCCAGAGAGCAAATGCCGCGCATGTAGCCAGCGCCAGGTTAGCATTCAGCCAATCCAGCAACTGCTTATCCAGAAGAGTGCTGTTCTTCAACCCCTTGAAAACCGCGAAATAACTGATAGCCGTAAGAGCCAGCGCGCACCACAGCGCCCCCAGGTATTTGTATACCGATGAATAGCGGAAGCTGAACAGCAGACGCGAAAACCACATCACCACACAACCCACGGTAAAAGCGATCACAACCGAGCAAAAGATAGCCGTGATCATGCGGAAACATTCCGCTGTATTGATATAATCACTCAATTGCTGGACCGCTGCCGGATCTTTCGCCATGATGAAAAGTGCCACCGCCATGGCAGCCCCGAGCAATTCGCACACCAGAGATACGGTAGTCGATGTGGGCAGCCCCAGCGTATTGAACAGATCCAGCAGTATGACATCCGTCAACATAACAGCCAGAAACAGTACCATGATTTCATCAAAACCGAACATCGCCGGTGCAAAGACACCCGACCTCGCGATTTCCATCATTCCCGTAGAGAAGGAACAACCTATCACCACGCCTACCGATGCCACCCCCATCAGCACCCCGCGCCCGGCAGCCTTGCTGCCGACGGCAGAGTTCAGGAAGTTCGTCGCATCATTCGATACTCCCACCACCAGATCATAGATGGCAAGCAGCAGCAGTATGCCCAACAACACTGTATACATTGTGCTCATAGCAGTTCTCTTCTACCACACATTCCGCCCCATTGCACGCCCTTAAAAGTGAACAATACGCCACAGTTTTTGTGACGAAATCGTCACAAAGACCGATTGGGGAATAAAAGCCTATCTCCGGGAACCCCGATCGAAACACGCTCCCCCGAAGACAAGAAAAATCCGACTCGCCTCGTTTTCGCGACTTTTGCGGTTGCAAGCCCGGGAGCTCTGTGATAGTATACAGGTGCTATGCTAAAAGGAATTTCCCCCGTTATTTCCCCCACGCTCCTCAAGATCCTGGCTGAAATGGGCCATGGTGACGAAATCGTTTTCTCTGATGCTCACTTCCCCGGACATACATTCAACAGCAATGTAGTTCGCGCCGATGGTCTGGGGGTGGATACCCTGCTGGGTGCCGTCATTCCCCTCTTTGAGCTGGATGCCTACGCCACCCCCGTCATCATGATGGAGGCCGTTGCCGGCGACACGCTCGACCCCTCCGTCGAGGCAAAATACCGCGCAGCCCTCGGGTACGATGGAGAGATCGAGCGCCAAGAGCGCTACGCCTTCTACGAGCGTGCGAAAGCGGCCTATGCGGTTGTAGTGACCGGTGAGACGGCCAAGTACGGCAACATCATCCTGAAGAAGGGTGTCACCCCCGTCTGCTGAACCAATCGTGTACAGGATCTGCAAGACCATTGAGCTAGAGAGCGGGCACCTGCTCTCCAAGCACCCCGGGAGCTGTGCATTTCCCCACGGTCACACGCGTAGTGTGGAGCTGGTATTCGTGGCGGACACTCTGGACGAGAATGACATGGTACTCGACTTCAAGGCAATCAAGGACATGATGAGCGATTTCCTCGAGCAGTTCGATCATTCCCTCTGCATGAACACGGCAGATCCGCACTTCGACGAGTTCCGCCGCATCTATGGTGAGAGGATCATCCCCTTCGACCGACAAGACCCCACCAGCGAGGCCATGGCTCACACCGTGTTCAAATTCGCACAGGCAGCACTCGCTACCGCCGCAGATGGCACCACCACCACCTACCCGGTTCGCCGCTGCGTGCGACTGGAGCGAGTGCGGGTGTGGGAAACATCATCCAGCTGGGCAGAGTACAGCGAATAAACCGCCCGAAGAACCATGGAAAAAGACTGGCTGTGTCAGGATGAGCAAAATCCCGATCTGGTGATCTTCATGCTTGGGTGGGCAGCCACGCCGAATGCCGTCTGCCACATCACTCCACCGGGGTGTGATGTACTGGTGTGCCACAATCACAGCGGAGCACCGGAGGTACTACAGGCGGTGGATTTTGCACGCTACCGCCGCATATACCTCTTTGCTTGGTCCTTCGGGGTATGGGTAGCGGAGCAGAGCTGCCGCGAGCTGCCGCTGTACCGCGCCATCGCCTTCAATGGCACCCCTTACCCGGTAGATCCCCGCTGGGGCATGCGACTGAAGGTGGTTCTGCGCAGCATGCAAAGCATCGCCCGCAATGGCGGGGAGAATTCCTTTGCCGCCTCGGGTGCGGCAGCGGAAGGGCGCTATATCCCGGCAGGTCCCTACCCGGACCGCAGCGCCGAAGAGAAGGTGGATGAACTGCTGAACCTCGCGGAGCGAGCCAAGGTTCACTCCGCCCCGCACCTTACCTGGGACCGAGCCTACATCGCGGATAAGGATGAGATCTTTCCCCCGACCCGCATGCGCGACTACTGGGGCAACGTAGGCTTGGGAACAGAGTTCGACAGCTATCACTACCCCTTTACCGATGCCGGGCTTGTGCTGAATGAAATCGATTAGGTGTTTTTTCGGAAAAATCGCCACCGCTGAGCACATATTTATAAGCAAACACACTCAATAAATCATGAAAAAAATAATTACATCCATAGTCGCTCTATTGCTCAGCGTGAGCAGTGTGCAGGCCGTGCCACACATTTTCAACAACGACGGTTGCCCCGTGGTGCTGGTACAGGAAACCGAGTTCACCACCATGCCCTATCACAATAACGATGGCGAAGTCGGTACCACTCTGGTAGTGGGCAAGGCACTCGGCGGCATCGGTACCGACATTGCTCCCGGCTCTGTGGTGCTGCTGATGATTCAGGGTAAATCCGAAGAAGTCACCCGTGACAGCAAGGGGCGTCTGTTCGTGGCGCAGGTCAACAAAACTCTGGCTCGCCCCCTGCACCCGAGTGGCAATGTCTACTATGTAGATGGCTATGACTTTACCTGTTTCTCGGCCTCGTGGTTACTGAAGATGAAACCGGAGGAACTGAAGCCCGAGTGGCGCAAGCTGCAACAGCAGGTGGCTGAACTGCTAAATGGCAAAAGGTGAGTTCCGGGTTTCCGTTGTCGCACTTGCAGCTTGCCAAATAGCAGCCATTCTGGTAGAGTATACCATCATCATCTATGCTCAAGGGAATCATATTCGACATGGACGGCACACTGGGCGACACGATGCAGCTGTGCATTGAGGCGTACCGCGGGGCAGTGCAGGAGCTCACCGGGCACACCCCGACTGCAGAGGAAGTGGTGAGCTTCTTCGGGCTAAGTGACAGGGGGGTGCTGGGAGGCTTGCTGGGCATGGATCCCGACTCGCCCCAACTGCCTATCGATACCTTCGTGCGCGTATACTGCGAGAGGCACGACGAACTGGCACCCGCCCCCTTCCCCGGTGCCATAGAACTGCTGCGGCGGCTGAAAGAGCGAGGGATCAAGCTCGCCCTGCTCACCGGCAAGGAGCACTATACAGCCATTCCCACCATACAGAAGTATGGAATGGAGGGTGTGTTCGACCTGCAGCTCTATGGAGATCCCCGTTATAACTGCAAGGCCGACAACCTCAAACGCGCCATGGAAGCCTGGCAGCTCTCTCCTCAGGAAATCATCTATGTCGGCGATGCTCCCAGTGATATCACGCTCTGCCATAGTGTGGGCGTAGCCATCATCAACGCAGCCTGGGGCAGCGGAGCAAGCGCCGATGAGAGCACCTGCCTGGCACTCCACCCCGAGTACAGATTAACAGATTTCTCCGAACTGGAACCCCTTTTAACAAAACTGACATCATGAATACACACACTCTGATTGCCGGTCTGCTCTTGGGCAGCACCCCCCTACCCCTCACAGCAGCCCCGGATATTTTCCCAAAACCTCAGCAAGTCAACCTGCAGGATAATTACACCCGAGTTTCCTCCGTCAGCCTCAAACTGCGCAAGCCGGACAGCTCCGGCGCCATGTGGGAGCAGCTGCCTGCTGACAATCCCGGTGCCTACGCACTCGAAGTCAGTCCCGGCTCACTCACCATCTGGGCTAACTGCGACGAAGGACTGTACTATGCCAAACAGACCCTCAGCCAGATGCTCCGCGGCGTGGAAGGTACACAGAATGCCCAGCGCGATCCTTTCCCCGACTCGCCCCTGCCCGCCATAGCCATACTGGGGGAATTGCCCATCGGCACAGTCATTGACTGGCCCGATCTGCCCTTCCGCGGAACCGTAGAGGGGTACTATGGAGCCCCCTGGAGCTTCGAAGCCCGCAAGTCACAGTTTGACTTCTATGGGCGCAACAAGCTCAACACCTACATCTATGCCCCCAAAGATGACCCATACCATCATGGGCTCGGCTGCTACCAGCCCTACCCCGCCGACAAGGCAGAGGAGCTCCGTCAGCTCGTTCTTCATGCTCGTCGCAATCACGTCCGCTTCGTCTGGGCTATCCATCCGGCCAATACCGTCAAATGGAAAGAAAACGGCGGCAAGACCCAGCTGGACGGGCTTTGCCACAAGCTGCAACTGATGTATGATCTGGGCGTGAGAGACTTCGGTGTACTGGTGGATGATTCCAGCGGAGAAATCGGTCGGGCCGAGCGCCAGGTCCAGCTCTGCAACTACATCCTCGAGAACTTCATCCGCAAGCACCCGGACGTCAACCAGACCCTCATCATGTGTCCCACCGGCTACAACAAAGCTTGGACGAATGCCCGCTTCCTGCAAACCCTCGGCAGCGGACTGGACAAGTCCATTCCCGTCATGTGGACGGGCGATACCGTGGTACACGACATCACCCTGAGCGGCCAGCAGTGGGTGAACGAACATGTACAGCGCCCCACCTTCATCTGGTGGAACTGGCCCTGCAACGACTTCAAGCGTAGTCGCATCTCCATGGGACGCACCTATGGCCTGGGGACAGAGCCCGAGATGAAAAAGGCCATGAGCGGCTTTGTGGCCAACCCCATGGAGCATGCCGAGGCCAGCAAGGTCGGTCTGTTTGGCGTGGCGGACTACACCTGGAATATCACCGGGTTCGAGTCCGACAAGTCGTGGCGCGCCGGCATAGCCCGCCTGTACCCCGGTTGTGCCGAGGCCATGCAGTGCTTCTGTGATCACAACTCCTACCTCCTGCCCAATGGTCACGGCTACTTCCGCGAGGAGTCCGTGAATATGCAGCACATGGCTCAGACCTACCTGCAATCCCTCAGCAGCAACAGTCCCGCCCTCATGGCAGCAGCTCCGCTCCAGGCAGAATTCGAGCGCATGGAACGCGCCGGAATCACCCTGCAACAAGCAAGCGGCATCACAGAACTGCAGCAGGACATCGCCCCCTGGATCTCCCAGTTCATCCTGGCCGGACGCGCCGGTGCTGCCGCCATGAAAGCCATTCAGGCAACGGATGCGACCGAGCGCATGAATCTCTTCTTCAACGCGGTCAACACCTATGCCGACATGGAGAATACCGAGCGCGATGAGTGGAGCCCCCGGGGGACTATTTACCTGAAGGACACCGAGGTTGCCATGTACTGCATGACCCCCGCCATGCAGGCTACCCTGCGCTACCTCAACAACGCCATCTACGCCAAGCTGGCCGGTCGCCACAGCACCCGCCCGACCTTCACCACCAACGGCGGCCCGGCGCTGAACGACAGCTACCGCCTCTCCGACCGCAACTCGCGCTCCTTCTGGTCCTCCGACCGTCAACAAAAAGCCGGACATTGGTACTGCCTCAACTTCGGTGAACCCACCGACATCCGCAACATCGTCATGGTAACCGGAGGCCCCCGCCCCGGCGATATCATGAAGAGCGGGCAATTCGAGATCTCCGATGATGGTAAGAACTGGACCCCCGTGGGTGAACCCGTGGGTGGCAGCACTATCGTGGTCAACCTCGAGGAAAAACCTGTTCAGGCCCGCATGCTGCGCTACCGCATACTCGAGCCGCTGCAGCGCTGGGCTTCCATCTGTGAGTTCACGATCAACAGAACTCTGCCCCCCTATGTGACCAACAACCTCGCCCAAGCACCGGGCTTCGTTGCCTACCAAGACGAAAAGACCATTGGACTCAACCGCATCATGGAAGTGTTCACTATGAAACCCGGTGAGTACATCCAGCTCGAAATTCCTGCGACCATCTCCCCCGAATGGCTGGAAATCAACATGGAGAATGCCGAGCTGAGCAACTGGGCCGAGCTCATCCTGACCTTGGCAGATGGCACCCGTACCATGATCAAGGGCAAGACGAAAAACAACAGACTCTACTTCGAAAAATCCGAGCTTCCCGACAAGCCCATCACCTCGCTTTGCCTCCGGCACGCCGGCGGTACAGACAAGGAAGTCAAGCTCACCCTGTTCCGCATGGGACTGCCCGCAGATCAGGCAGATATAAACCCGGATGCCCTCACCGACTCCGACCTCACCACCTTCTTCAACAACGGCAAGACCGAGATGAAGTTCAGTCTGCCCCTGCCGCCCCGCACCAGCAGGATCATCGTTGTGGGAACAGCCGAATGCAACGTGAATGGAACCGCACCCATAGAATGCGATGAGCACCGCCGGATTTTCATCGCTCCGCCCACCGACAATCGTGTGTACTTCACGGCCCCGCAGCAGGAGGGTAAGTACACCTACGAAGTGATCTTCGAGCACAATAAATAATCAACCATGTACTCATTACCGGGTAAGAAGGTACAGCGCACGGCTCTGCTCCTTTGCAGCGGAGCCGTTCTCCTGCTTGCACCGGCTTCCTGCCGGCACAGCCCCCCGGCCATCCGGTCGGAACAGCCGCCACTCATGGCAGGAGAGGCACGGTTCCGCCCCATGAGCAGCATGGAACAGCTCGAGCTACAACAAGCCCTGGCACCCTTCCTGCAAAGCTCCGTCCCGGTTGAGCTTTGGTACAGTGCCTCCACCCGCAGGGACGATGGTTCCTTTGAGTGGTGTATATCTCCTGCCGCAAGAGAGGCAAAGTGGATATGCCTAGGCACCATGCCGCAGTCAGAACTACAAAAACTGGCAGCGGAGAAAACAGGCTCCGACTACGGAGAAACACTCGATTACTGGTTGAACTTCGAGCTGCGCTCCGGCAGCAATCGTCTGCCTATCAGTACCTGTCCGGCAGAGGAATTCGGTGTTAACATCGGCAGTTGCACGACCTCCGTGCGCTCCCGCAGCTTCCACCGCGCCATCTGGCAATTCATGGATCGCCGCTACAACATTCAGAAACGATTTGACAAAATCGTGCTCGAGTAACCGGCTCCGCATGCCACCAATTTTGAGCCGCTGTTCCGAAAGGAGCAGCGGCTTCCTGTTGTTCGCACCATGGAAACGGCCGCTGCTCCCTCCGGAACAGCGGCCATAAAGTCAGGCTTTTAAGCTGTGCGTGCTATGCTTAGCAGCAGGGCTTGGCAAGCACCTTGCGCAGACGTGCAAAGCGGGGAAGAGCCTGCACGGTCTTCATGCCGGTCTCGCCCTGAATAAGGGGCAGAGCATAGTCGATGAAGGCACGCTCAATGCCGTTACCCGCGGCGTTGATCCACTCACGG
Organism: Akkermansia sp.; assembly: GCA_045545975.1. GTDB lineage: Bacteria > Verrucomicrobiota > Verrucomicrobiia > Verrucomicrobiales > Akkermansiaceae > Akkermansia. The sequence continues at coordinate 57,993 of JAZQCA010000030.1, read as the reverse complement.
GGAACCTTGCGCTCGAAGTTAGCCACGCTCTCCAGGGGGAGGAGCTTGGTGTTGCAAACGTACTGACCATAGAGATCGTTGCGCTCAAAGGCAACCATCTTGTCGGTGTCGCCGTTGACAGCGGCCTGCACGGCAGTCTTGCCGGCGAGGTAGGCCTCCATGGCGTCCGTCGTGGAAGCCAGGTGGGTGGCACAGCGCTGCAGGAGGGAGGGCTCGATGGCGCGAACCTTGGCAGAGGGAATACGCTCACGCACAACCTCAGCCAGCTTGTTGGCCAGACCGCCGAGCTGAGCGTGACCGAAGCCGTCGTTGCTGTTGGTCTTGGCCTGGGAGATAAACTGGCCATACGCATCGTGGATACCCTCGGAAACGACAACCAAGCACTTGGAAGTGGCGTTGTAACGCTTCTCCACATCGGCAAGGAAGGTCTCCATATCGAAATCCACCTCGGGGAGATAGATGAGGTCGGGACCGGCACCGGCGTAGTTAGCCAGGGCGCTGGCAGCGGTAAGCCAGCCGGCGTGACGACCCATCACCTCAATGATGGTGATCATGCCCGTGTCGTAGCAGGAGGCATCGTGCTGCACCTCCATGCAGGAAGTAGCAATGTACTTGGCGGCGGAGGCGAAACCGGGGCAGTGGTCGGTGCCGAAGAGGTCGTTGTCGATGGTCTTGGGAATGCCCATCACGCGGCACTCGTAACCGGACTTCTGCATGAACTTGGAGATCTTGTTGCAGGTGTCCATGGAGTCGTTACCACCATTGTAGAAGAAGTAGCGAACGTCGAACTTCTTGAAAGTCTCGAGTATCTTCTCATAATCGGTGGGATCCACATCCGGATCCTTCATCTTGTAGCGGCAAGTACCCAGGGCGGAAGAGGGGGTGAACTTGAGCAGCTCAAGCTCAGCGGGATCCTCCATACCCATGTCGTAAAGCTGTTCGTTGAGCACACCCGTGATGCCGTGAGCGGCACCCAGCACGCGGGTGATCTGGGGAGAGTTGAGGGCGGTCTGCACAGCGCCGAGTACGCTGGCGTTGATCACAGCGGTAGGACCGCCGGACTGACCGATGATGCATGCACCTTTGAGTTCTTTCATAACTAAATGACGTGATGTACGGATTTGATTAAGCTCTCCACGGAACAATGTCCGACGGAAGGGCGCGTTATTTTACACGATTAAATACGCCTTGGCAAGCAAAATATCTGCCATTAGGGACAATATTTATCATTTTTTTACAATTTAATGATATAAACACTTGCATAATGACATAAAATATGGTAGAGTGCTGCTCATGAAGAGCTCCCTCATTATTGCAGCAGGCGGCGCTCTCCTTCTTTCCGCCTGTTCCCCGATCAAGATCCGCCCGGCGACTACAGCTCAGCCGACCGGTCCGCAGCAGACGGCTACCGCAACCCCGCAGGTACCTGCTACGCCCGCCTATCCTCAGCCGACAGTCCCGCAGACCTACCCGGTAACTCAGCCGGTTCAGCCCGTCTATACGACCGACCCCGCAACGGGTCAGCCCGTCATGGTGCAACCGGCTCCGACAGCTCAACCCACTTATGCCATTGATCCCGTGACTGGTCAGCCTATTCTGGTGCAGCCCGTGGCTCCCGTTCAGCCAACCTACACGGTCGACCCCGTAACCGGTCAGCCGGTTCTGGTACAGCCCACCACTCCCGCTTACCCCGCCCCGACCCAGCCCGGTATGGGAACTGTGACCGGAGTACCTGCGGTAGATCCTTCCCAGCCGGCAGCACAGCCGACGCTCCCCGCACCAACCCCGCAGCCTGCCGCCGGAGCCGGCGCCAACTACGCCGTACAGATGATCAACGGCACAACAGGGCGCCTGTTTGTGGAAGTATTCGATGATTCTGATAACGTATTCCCGGTGGGTTACATGTTCGCCGGAGCCAACCTCAGCACGCCGCCTTCCGAGGCTCGCCCCATCCAGGGACAACTCACCGTTGTGATCCGTGACCCCGATAAGCCCGATGCCCCCGAACTGCGCCGCTACAAGGTAGCTCCGCCTGCCGACTACACCGGGAAGACCATCGGTATAACCATCCTGCCCGGTGGGCGCTACCGCGCCAGCTTGGACGGTCAGGTCTACTACACCTCGCCGGATCCCAAGACACCGGCTCCCACGTCAGCTCCGGCACCGGCTTCGGAACCTGCTCCGGCACCTGCTCCGGCACCGACTCCTGCTCCGGCAGCAGATCCCGCAGCGCCGAGCCAAATTCTCTAATTTCCGCACAATAAGCTATATTTCAATAAATAGCAATTTGTCACCCGCTTCCGGGTCCCGTTTTTGCATTGCAAGGACGGGACTTTTTGCATTATATAGGGTTCATGTGCAAACCATTTCGAGATTACCTGAACCTATTGCGTGATTATACGCGCGAGATAGTCACTTTTGGCGGCTTTTGTCTGATGTGCTTCGTCTACAGCGATTTCCGCCAGATGGCATGCGAACAATCCACCACCGCGGCACACACCGTTGATGTGCTCCGCAGTATGGATGCCCGACTCGCGCACATTGAACTCAACACCGCCACCCCCCTGACAAACCATGAGAAATGACATTGCCCGCATACAGCGCCACATCGGGGTCAGTCCGGATGGAGTGGTAGGCCCCCTGACCATCCGAGCCCTCAAGAAAGCCCTGGGACTACCAACAACAAGTACCCCCTCCTGGCCCACACAGGCTGATGTACGCCGTGGTACCAGTATATTCGGTTCCCCCGGCTGCGAAAATCAGCTCGCCAGCCTGATCCCGCCCTACCCTCTGTACTACGAGGGAAAGCCCGTTCGCAGCATACGGGTACACCGACTGATTGCTGCACATGTACAGGAGGCACTGCGTGAGGTACTGGAGCACTACGGCGAGGCTGAGATCCATCGTCTGGGGCTTGATCTCTACGGCGGGTCCTACAATTACCGCCACACCAGTTCCGGCAAAGCACTCTCCATGCACGCCTGGGGAATTGCCTTGGACTTCTCATCGGCTGCAAACAGCTACAATACCCGAGCACCTCGTGCCACGCTCAGTCATCCGGACTGTGAGCGATGGTGGCAGATTTGGGAAAGCCACGGAGCCACCTCGCTCGGCCGAAAGTACAACCGGGACTGGATGCACCTGCAATTTGCCGATTGTTAGTGCTACCGCTGCGACATCACGAAGCTTCGATGAGCCGTATACCTCCCTCCGGAAGAAGCTGCCATGTGTAAGCCGTACCACTTTCGCCGTACGTGCGGAAGGTAGAGGAATCCTCCCACCGGAACCCTTGGCGGAAAATCTCCGGCTCATAAAAACAGGAATCCTCCCCGTAGGGACATACAAGCTCAGGCAGGTAATAGAGGCTACCATCCTCCGTCCTGAGCATACGGGATTGCCCAAAAGGATCCGACTTGTCCTCCAGGCGGAAGAACAAACGATGAGGCTCAGCAGCCTCGCGACAAATGACCAGGTGGCACCCCTGATCATTGACCGGAGTGGGGGCCAAGCGGAAATCATGCTCAGGTATGATAAAGTCCTCGAGCCCGTCGTATAAGAACTTATGCTGAACCTCCGGGAGATCGCAACGATTCCTGTAGCTAAGGACAAACCCATCTTCCTGAAGCTCGATCTCCGTCAAATCAAACCAGCCTATTTGGCTTCCGGTGAACACTTTCCCCACATACTCAAACATGTCCTTCTCATTGCGGCGATATATGACGAAGTAGCCGCAGTTCCAGTTCCCCAACGTATCAAGAAAAAAAATGAGGATATCTCCGGTAGCATCCGTCGTCCAATCCACAGGTATCCCGTCGAAGACTTTGAGCGAAGGCGGCGTATCTTTAAGTGCGTACCAGATCAGCTGCGGCTGCTCAGCAGGCACAGCCCGCTTGTCACCCCACATATCCCAGTATTTGCCATCGTACCAGTCCCTCGTCGGAAAGTCCTCCGCCTGTGCCATGCGGAGGTTCACCGCGTTGTCAGGCTTGGGCATATATTGAGTATAACGAGCATCAGGCTCAATGGCTTGAGCCACAAGACAAAAAACAGACAGAAGCCCGATCAATAGGGAGTTGAGAGAAAAGTTCATGCGGTCACGACTATAACCCGGACCGCATGAAAAAGCAAGTTTTTTCCATGAAACATCAACTCATGCGACTGAGGATGGTTCGCAGCTCCACCTCAAAAGCCTGAAGCTCAGGCTGCGTAGGGGTACCGCTAAGTTCCGTCCACCCGAAGCGCCCCATCTGGTCAATCTGCCAAGAGCCTTTTGTACCACTCGGGAACGCACACTTGCCCGAGATCAGGGTACCGGGCAGTTGCAGATCATCGAGAGTGACAACCGGCTTGCCGGCAGCAGCCGGAGCTGCAGGCTCCGGCTCAGAGGCAGGCGCAGCAGGTGCCGGTGCCGCCGCAGCTTTCTCCTGCGGACGAGCAATCTCTATACCATGATCCAGCAGCAGAAAACGCACGTCCATGTAGGTCATGTGTACGCCACAATCACTTACCAGCTTCTTCTGAATTCCATTCAGATCCACGCCTTCGGCCGCCCAGCGGCGCACCATTTCCAGTTGTTCAGCATTCATTGCCATTACGAGGTTCGGGGTAAAAATCATGGTACAGGAGCATCCGCAGCAGACTCCCCATCCGACGATGGAGAGGGCTCAACTTCAGCTGTCTGCTTCTTCTTCTTTTCCTTTTTGATGTTGAATTGATTGGCTGCCGCATCGAAGCCATGGGAAAGAGTCATGAGTGTAGCAGCAGCCGCGCGCGTGAGCGCCTCTTGCAACAGGGGACGCTCATCCGGTGCAAATTTGCCGAGCACATGGCTTACCATTTGCTTGCACCCCGGGGCGGAGATCCCCACGCGAAGGCGCGGGAATTTCTCCGTTCCCAAGTGGGCAATGAGGCTCTTCATGCCATTGTGACCACCTGCGGAACCACCGGCGCGCAGCCGCATGGTTCCGACAGGAAAGGAAATATCATCGTACACGACGAAAACCTGCTCCGGTTCCCACTTGTAGTAGCGCATAAGCGGTCCCACACTCTCACCGGAGGAGTTCATATAAGTCTGGGGCTTCACCAGTAGCACTCCGGGACCGGCAGCCAGCTCAGCCTTGCGGGGCTTGTCCGACTTCCACTCAGCTCCGAAATGCGCTGCCAGAAGATCCAGCACCATGAACCCGACATTGTGACGGGTCTCGGCATACTCTCGACCGGGATTCCCCAGTCCGACGATGATCTTAACCGGGAGCATCAGTTCCCGCTGATACCCAGCGCGTTGAAGGTGAGGTTACGATTGACGGCATTCAGATAGGCACGAGCGGAAGCCTCGATGACGTCTGTCGCAGCGCCCTTGCCGGAGATGGGCTTACTACACTCGCAGTCGCCAAATTGTACCTTCACGCTCACCTCACCCAGAGCATCCTGACCGGAAGAGGTGGCGCGTACGTTGTAATCCACCAGCTCCCCTTGGGTCTGAGTGATGCGGTCTATCGCCTTGAAGCAAGCGTTCACCGGACCGTTACCAATGGCGCAGTCTGTATACTCCTCGTCGTCCTTGATGAGAGTGACCGTCGCTGTAGGACGTGCGGAATCGCCGCCAATGAACTGGATGTGAGCCATCTTCCATACGCCGTTGCTGGTATCCAGCGAATCGTCAACGAGAGAAGAAAGATCATCGTCGTACACGAATTTCTTGCTGTCTCCCACCTTCTTGAAGCGCTCGAATACAGCCGTCAACTCATCATTCGAGAGCGTGTGGCCGAGCTTCTCCAAGCGAGCCTTCACAGCCGCGCGACCGGAGTGCTTGGTAAGAGGTAGCTCCGTCTCACCCCATCCGACTTCCACAGGATCAATGATTTCGTACGTCTCACGCTTAGCGAGGATACCATGCTGATGGATTCCGGAGCTGTGAGCAAAGGCATTCTCACCTACGATGGCCTTGGAGCGCTGCACAATCATACCGCTCATGCGAGAAACCACGCGGCTGGTCTTGACAATCTCGCGCGTATTCAGGTTGTGGGGCTGTTGACCTCTCTCAAAGCCGAAGGGCTCAGGGCGAGTGGAAAGCGCCATGGCCACCTCTTCAATAGCGGTGTTGCCGGCGCGCTCACCGATGCCGTTGATGGTACCTTCCACCTGACGAGCGCCGGCCTGCACAGCAGCAAGTGAATTCGCCACAGCCATGCCGATGTCGTTGTGACAGTGTACGGAGATGATGGCCTGATCAATATTCTTCACATTGTCCTTCAGGTATTTGATGATGGTGTAGTACTCGGAGGGTGTGGTGAAGCCCACCGTGTCCGGGATATTCACGGTGGTAGCACCGGCTGCAATGACAGCCTCTACTACTTGCGCAAGATAGTCATGCTCCGTACGACTGGCATCTTCAGCAGAGAACTCCACATCATCGACGAGACTCTTGGCGAGCTTTACGCCGGCAACTGCCATCTCAAGAATTTCCTCCTTGCTCTTCTTCAGCTTGTACTCTCGGTGCAGCGGACTCGTGGCAAGGAAAACATGGATGCGCGCGCGGTCTCCCGCAGGTGCCACAGCCGCCGCCGCCTGGCGAATATCATTCTCCACGCAGCGTGCAAGACCGGCGATCCGGCACTTCTTCACAGTTCGCGCAATCGTGTGGACGGACTCGAAATCACCATCAGAAATACAGGGGAACCCCGCCTCGATGACGTCTACTCCTAGCTTTTCGAGCTGACGTGCTACCTCCAGCTTCTGGCGGAGATTCATGGAAGCTCCCGGACACTGTTCACCATCGCGAAGCGTGGTGTCGAAGAATAATACTTTGTCGCTCATTGCTAGTGTTGTGTTGTTGATGAAAGAAAGTGTATTTTACACTGATTCTGAAAAAAAGCAAGTCCCGCGCGCGTTATGACACGGGCGCGGGCGGAATTTGTTCAGAACCGTCTTTTTAGTGCATTTGCGATTGAGCTCGCGCCTCATTTTGCTGCATGCGGGCATTGTCGCGCAGTCCTTCTGTGTATTTACTCTGCGGTGACAAAGAATTCGCTCGGGAAAAACAGGAGTCGGAAGCAGAGTAATCCCCTTCATTCCGGGCAATAAGTCCCAACAAATAATAAGCCTCGGCACAAGCAGGATTCACTGCCAGGACTCGCTCTACCAGAGTACGCCCCATGCTCCAGTTACCTGCAGCGCAGGCGCGTGCTGCTTCCTCAAGCGCGGGGATATTTTCATCCGGGGTTATGTATTCGCTGTAGAGCACTCGTCGAGGCACCAGATCATCCATGATTTCTTCAGCAAAATCTTCACAAGCCTCGAGCAGATCCATGCGCCCATCACTATTCACCCACACCGTTTCCGTGTGATCCCTGCGGTAGAGCTGCTGCCCACAAGCTCTCACAATGACGACTGCACTCAGGCGAGGCGAGGGGCGGGAGGTGGAATGTTTCTTCCCACTTGGTCTCTCCTCATGGTGACGAGGAGGTGGAGGATTGTCCAAATGAACATTGTGTAATTCCAAGCAAACTCCCCTACCCCGATGAGAAAGTTCGTAAAAGCCATCTGTCAATATATGGTTGCAAAATGCTTCCGTCAGAGCGGCACTTGCTCTTCCTCCGGATAAGTTATGAACCGTAATCAGAGCACCGCGACCAATGTCCACAGCTGCCGGTCGAAGAGTTGCCAACTGAATCTGCACACCGCAAGAACTCAGCAACAACATCCCTACTATACCTGACAAGATTTTCAAAATAGCGCTCACACCCCCCATACTAGCAGATTTTTCCCGGCAAATAAAGCTCAAACTCATTTTCATCTCGCCATGACCTCCGATTCACTTTCAGCGCTGCACTTCACAGCGCCCCGTATACACGACCACATTATTACATAACCAACTGATATATAGCACATGAGATCCCCTCTCATTTCTTTTAGCTTTCTTTATAATAAAGCGCGATTTATTATTATTTACATTTTTTTGCTTTTTCAAGCCATTTTTGGACAAATTTTGACACATTTTTCTCACTTTTCTTCAGCAAAGCGACTCTTTGTTTACTCTTCCAGCAACTCGTTTTTAGAGCGCTCCACAATGATAATCGGAGCTTTAGTATCTCCTTTTCTCAAAAAAAACCGCATTTTCATCCCTTTTCATGCCCAATTTTGCTCATTTTCGCCTTATTCCACCTCCAAAATGACCTTGCGAGAATTGCTTACAGGCGTGCAGATGGTCACACCAAAACAAAGGCGCGCATGATATTCCTACTTTATCGCAGGTATATAAAAGTCAACTTTTCTTAATTTTCCCATCACGCCACCACTCGAAACCAATCGGCACGAACATCCGGTCACGCAGAAATCCGTTTTCTTATTTTCCTTCCATATATATAGGATTTCATCCTTTTTCAAAAATGGAGCCCGTTCTTTTTTTATTCTCACGTTGCATGGCTCCTTCACGTTGAACAAAACTCGTTAATCATACTATGTTTTTTAATTAGTTTGTTTTGCATTCTTTGCAATTTTTCATTTATTTTATTATTAGTTTTTGATCTTTTGTTTATATTATATTATATTTTCGTAATTTTCGCATGTTTACAACTTGATATTTCAAATTAAAATATTTTCCACAAGTAAGGGCTGGCACATGGCATGCCTCTCTCAACCGAAAAATGCACAAACGCGGAAAACTGCTTATCGGACTGCGGTTCAATTCACTTCCATTCCGACGCCGATTTACACCGAGAATTGGAGGGACAGTCTGAATTTGGCATTGCAGGACGCTGAGTACTATGGTAGAATAGCGGGAGCAATATGACCTTAGACGAGCTCAGACAGGAGATAGACCGCATCGATGCCCGGATCGTTGAGCTGCTCAAGCAGCGCATGTACTGTGTACACAGCGTGGGAGAAATCAAAAAAGGCAGCAACTCACACATCTTCGTACCGGAACGCGAGAGCAAACTCTTCGCCAAACTCATGGCCAACAATGCAGGAGTACTTCCTGAAAAAGGTCTGCAGAGCGTGTACCGCCAGATAGTGAGCATGAGCTTCGCGCTGGAGGGGGGCATGAAGGTCGGCTATCTGGGACCGGAGGGCACTTGGAGCCACCAAGCGGCACAAGGAAGGTTCGGTGACAGCGTGGAACTGGTACCCTTCCCGAGCTTCAACCACATCTTCCATGCCGTAGATCGCAAAGAGATTGACTATGGTGTGGTTCCCATAGAGAACAGCAGCGACGGCAAAATCTCTCAAGCCCTCGATCTTCTGGGGGCTATGGGTCTGAGAATATGTGCGCAAGTCCACCAACCCGTTCTCAACTGCCTGTTGGGCAACTGCCGCCCTACTGACATTCGCACCGTATATTCGCATCCGCAAGCGCTCGGCCAGTGCCGTGACTGGCTCGTGCAGCACTACCCGAACGCAGCCCAGGTGGCAACGCCCTCCACCGCCGATGCCGCCCGACGTGCCGCAGCAGAGAGCGACCGGGGAGCCGCCGCCATCGGCAGCCGAATGGCCGGTGAGCTCTATGGTCTGCAAATGCTCAACTCAAACATTCAGGACAAATCTGACAACACTACCCGCTTTGCCGTCATAGGTCGTCAGAAGAATGCCCCCTGCGGCAAAGATCGCACCACCATCTGTTTCGGCGTACCACACACAGCCGGAAGTCTGGTGGAAGTGCTCAACATCTTCAGGGCTCACAACGTCAACATCTATTGCATGGATTCCCGCCCCAACCGCGACACAGCCTGGGAATACCTCTTCTACATCGATGTTGAGGGGCACGAAGAAGTCGAACCGCTCAAGAGCTGTCTGCAAGCTGTTCACGACCACACCCCCATGTTCAAAATACTGGGTTCCTACCCCGAAAATTGATATACCGTACTCACCATGGCCTTCACCTGCGAACAGGCTAGATCCCTTCTGCAAAACGCCCGCTTCAACGGTCGGCAGCCGCACGCGCTGTTGTTCACCGGCACGACAGATGCCGGCACGCACCGACTGGCCCTCTCGCTGGCAGCAGATCTCAACGGAGCACGCGCCGACAGCCTGGAGAACCTCCACCACCCCTCCTGCCGCGTGCTGCGCCCCGGCTCCAAAATCCGTACCATTTCCATCGACACTGTGCGCAGCGTCGAACCCTTCCTCGCCCTGCGTGCAGCAGAAGACGAGACCAAGCTCGTCATCATAGATGAGGCTGACCGCCTGCTCGATGAAGCGGCCAACGCCTTCCTGAAAACCCTGGAAGAGCCCCCTCCCCAAACCCTCATCATCCTCATCACCGCCCTTCCGCAGAAGCTGCTCCCCACCATTTTGTCGCGCTGCGTGCGACTCGACCTGCGCGACCCTCGCCGAGGCGTACGTCTGACGGACGCTCAGCAGGCATTCCTGCCGGCAGTACGCGCCGCACTCCCCCGCTTGGGCAACGATGTAGCAGCCCTCGCCCTACGAGCCGACCTGCAAAACCTGCTGATCAAACGCCGGGAGGAAATCACCGACCGCATCACCTCCGCGCTGAAGGCCGAGGCCAAAGCCGTATCCGAAGGCACCGACATCCGTAACTGGGAGGCCATGCAGAAAGATGTGACGAATGCACGCATAGAAAGCGAGTACCTCGGTGAACGCTCACAGATGCTGGAACTGCTTTCCCTCAGTCTGGGTCAGGCAGTCCTGCTTGCATCGCACGCGCCGGATGTCGCCCCCCTGACGCCGGAACTGTCCGCGGTGGCTGCCACCCACAGCGTGCCTGACCTCCTGCGCCGCATGCGCTCCGTCGATGCCCTGCGCACAGATCTCAACTTCAACGTAAACGAAGCACTCGCTCTCGACTCGCGACTGCTCGACATCATCGGAAAATCCCCCTTATGAACAGCATGACCGGATTCGGGGCTGCAACCGCCCCGCTCAACAACGCCTCCATTCGCGTGGAAATAGGTGGCGTCAACCGCAAACAAACAGAAATCGCCATCTCACTCCCCCGCGCCTGGGCTGAGCTCGAAACACGCGTGCGCGACCTCGTGGCCGGCTGCGTTTCGCGCGGACGAGTCAACATCACCATTTCCCTGCAGTCCGGAACAAGCGGCTCCGGCACTCTCAGTCTCAACAAGACCAAACTCGCGAACCTCCTCACCTGCACCGATGAGATAGCCGCCACAACCGGCTCCAAAGTTGACCTCACCCTCGATGCTCTGCTGCGCCTCGGCATCATCGGAGAGGAGACAGAAGCCGATATCACCCCGGATATGGCTTGGAATGCCGCTGAGCCGGCCATTCGCGAGGCTCTCACCGCCTTCCTCGCCCTGCGTGCACAGGAAGGAGCCAACATGCGAGCGGACCTCCTGCGCCGCATCGACACCCTGCGCGGCTACCGCGAGCAGCTCATCGAGCGCGCCGCAGGAGTACCGGTGCGCTACCGAGAGCAGCTCCTCAAACGCTTGGAAGAAAGCGGTCTACCCATCCCGGCGGATGATGAGCGTATCATCAAGGAAATTGCGATCTTCGCTGACCGCTGCGACGTAAGCGAGGAAACCACTCGACTGGCCTCACACCTCGACCAGTTCGTCAACATCTGCGACAAACCCGAGCCCGTGGGGCGTACCCTTGACTTCCTCTGCCAAGAGATCTTCCGCGAACTGAACACCACCGGCTCCAAGGCCAACGATGCCGCCCTCGCTCAGCTCGTTGTCACAGCCAAGACCGAACTGGAGAAAATCCGCGAACAAGTCCAGAACATAGAATAATCCACCCCACGCCAAAAACCAACCATGCTTGGAACCCTCCTCATCGTCTCCGGTCCCTCAGGCTCGGGAAAAACAACACTCTGCCGCCGTGCCGAGGCCGATGGTCTCACCGCCTACTCCATCTCCTGCACCACCCGTGCCCCGCGCCCGGGTGAACAAGATGGTACAGACTACCACTTCCTCAGCCCCGAGCTCTTCGCAGCCAAGGTAGCAGCCGGAGAATTCCTCGAGCACGCCACCGTACACGGCAACTCCTACGGCACCTTGAAAGCCGACATCATAGATCTGCTCCGGCAGGGTAAAAACGTTGTCATGGACATCGATGTACAGGGCGCAGCCTCCATCCGCGCCTGTGATGACCCCATCATCCGCCGCGCCTATGCTGACGTCTACATCCACGTTCCCGCCGCTGAGCTCGAGGCTCGACTGCGCGGTCGGCAGACCGACAGCGAGGACGTCATCCGCCTGCGTCTGCACAACGCTGCTGCAGAAGACGCCCGACAGGGTGAATACCAGTTTGCCCTTGTCTCCGCCGATCGTGAGCACGACTATACCCGCTTCCTGTCGCTGCTTACCACACTCTCCATGCGTACCGGGCTTGCCTGAGCCCCCGTCCGGCGACACCACCTCCTCCCCCATGCCCCGCTTATGGGACATGGGGATTTTTTATTATTCTGAGTTGACATTACAATACCCTATCTTTGCATAATTAACAATAATAATAATCCGCTCATTTATGATAAAGCAGACCACTCTTCATATATTCATTAAGTAATCGCATATCGATGTACATAAAGAGATATTTCAACACACCGCAGATGAACTGTATGATATTTTTCTTATCTTCCTCCCATTCTGCCACATCATCATTACCACTCCGAGCGAATGCGCGGTCAACCCGTAATGAAATTCCCGAAAAAGGGAGATTCTACTTGACGTAAAACCGGCAAGTTGTATAATCCGAAAATAATCGGAAAACTCCTACCATGATACGCTTTGCCTCTACTGATTGCCGCCGAGAAACCGGCAATATCAAATGGGATCTTCAGGGTCCGCTACCCTTCGGAATAGCCGATATGGACATTGAAAGTCCCCCCTGCGTAGTGGATGCTCTGCAGGCACGCCTGAACCATCGTTTCTATGGTTATGCTTTCATGACCGATGAGCTCCGCGCTGCCATCACCGCCTACCTCATCCGCAAGCACCATGTAGCGGACGCCGCACCGGAATGGTTGCACGAGCTGCCGGGCTGCGTGCCGGCCTTCACCCTCGTGGCACGCACCGTTTGTCCGGAACCGCAGCACGAGGTCATAGTGTGCTCCCCCTCCTATCCGCCCATGCTTCACTGCCATGAAGATGCCCGCTGCAGTCTGCTCACCGTCCCCTTCATCCACACAGGAGAACGCTGGGAATTTGACTGGGAGGCCATGGAAGCAGCTGTCAGTCCGAACACCCGGCTCTTCTTGCTCTGCAATCCTCACAACCCACTCGGTCGCTCTTGGAGCCGCGAAGAAATGGAGCGAGTGGGCGACTTCTGCGAGCGCCACGACCTCATCCTGTGCTCAGATGAAATTCACTGCGATCTCGTACTCGATGAAGACAAGGAACATGTGTGCGCCCTCACCTTGCCAGAGAACATCCGCCGGCGTACCGTCATGCTCAGCGCCCCCAGCAAAACCTTCAATATCGCCGGCATCTGCTTCACCTACATGGCCGTGCCGAATGCTGAACTGCGTGCAGCCATCTGCAAGACTCAGGGGCATAGCCTGCCCACGCTCAATGTATTCGCCTATGCAGCCTCCCTCGCTGCCTACACCGATGGATGGCCCTGGCATGCACAGCTTCTGAAGACTCTGCGCTCCAACCGACAGTTCGTTACCGACTACATCGCCCGCGAGCTTCCCATGCTCCGCACCCGCCACCAAGAGGCCACCTACCTCGCATGGATCGACTGCTCTGCTCTGGGAGTGGAAAGCCCACATACCTTCTTTCGAGAAAAAGCCGGTGTATACCTCGACAACGGAGCCAACTTCGGGGATCCACAGTGCGTGCGCCTGAACTTTGCAACCTCCCCCGAGATGCTCCGCACCGGGCTCGATGCCATGAAACAAGCTGTGCTGGCTCACCTCGCCGCACCCTCAGCCTAACATCTCCCCCCTCATTCTGACAATTCTTCACGATCTGCCTTCAAGCAAATAAATATGCAAGTGCAAACTTAAGACTTGCCAAAAGACAAATTTTAGACTACACTCAAGCCGATGCATCAGATCGTATTCAACGAAATCAGCGCGAGCGAAGTCTCGGCCATTCCTACACTTGAGCAGCTGGAACTCATCTCCGGCTTCAAAGTAGATGAGGATTTCCTCACCGGTAAAAAGGAAGACCCCGCCTTCGGCGTTGTCGAGCGCGACGGCCGCCGCATCTTCCGCTACCGATCGAAGGACTACCGCATTTATTTCACCATTGAGGACGGAGCCGTTGTCGTGCAGAGAGTGCTGCACGCCGACTCCCTCAAAGACTTCATGTTCCGTGCCAATATGGGCGGAACCGAAGATCACGCCCTGGGCGCCAGCCGCACCTTCTGGAGCCTGATTGACGCCGGCGAAAATGCGCCGCGCCGATAAATCAACTCAGCCTGATTGCAAGATGGCGGCCATCCTACGCAGCCTCGCACAAGCGCCCGCACGCATAATTGCCGTTGCGGGCGTAACCTTTACCCAGCTGGTGCGCATGCGCCTCTTTCTGGTTCTGGCAGTGTTCGGCATTGGGTTTCTGGCGCTGCAATTCATGCCCTATCAGGGACAACTGGGCGTAGAGTTCCGGGGAGTTCAACAGTTGCAGCTCATCAAGGACATAGCCATGGGGAGCATGCAACTCTTCGGTCTCATCTTCTGCGTGGGAGCCACCGCTCTGCTCATCCCGCGCGACACCGAAGATCGCATACTCTACACCATCCTCTGCAAACCCGTCCCCCGCTTCGACTACCTGGCCGGAAAAGCTCTGGGGGTCATGCTACTGCTCGGAGCCATGCTACTGCTCATGGATGGTCTCATGAGCGCCCTGCTCAGCCTACGAGAAGTCCAGCTCTCCGCCGATATGCAGGAAGCGCTCAGACATCAGGGAATAGCCCCTGACGAGATGGCTCCCTACCTTGAGCAAATCCATCTCGCAGCCAACACCGCCGATACACAGCGAGCCATCCTAGCCATGTACTTGGGCTATGGTGTACTCACCACCCTCACCCTGCTCTTTTCCTGCTTCACCAGTGGCACCATCGTCAGCATGATCTTCGGTCTCGGAGCCTACTTCATCGGCATGTTCCAAGGGCAGCTCTTCACCGCTATCACCGCAACCGGTACCGATGGCACATCACCTTTCATGCAGCACACTCAACAGATTGTCAGTCTACTGCTGCCGGACTTCAGCCTGTTCACCATCGCGGATGCTGCCACCGCAGGCACCCCTCTCACCTGGGGCATGATGGGCAGCCTGGCCCTCATCGCGGCAGCCTACATGCTCATCCACCTCCTCGTTGCCGCTTGGATATTCGCCCACAAAGAGTTCTGAGCCACACTCGCCCGCACATCTCTACTCACACAGCCCTCTCGCAACACAAAAAATTGACATTTCCCAAAAAAAAGGCTTGCATTCTGACGTCAAACACGCTAAAATCCCGCCGCACTCCTTATGGGGAGCCTCAAAAAACGCGCAGTTAGCTCAGTGGTAGAGCACATCCTTCACACGGATGGGGTCATAAGTTCGAATCTTATACTGCGTATCACTCAAGCCGCACCATCTGACAGATAGTGCGGCTTTCCGTTACCCATCCTCAGCCCATCTGCAAACATGCCCCCACCATCTCAGCCGCAAATCTCAGAGATCCTCATTCTCACGCCCAACGGCAAATGGTGCCCCATTTCTCCCGATGATCTCTCGAAGGAAGACGAAGCCGGTACCCTACTTCGCCTTCGCTACAACGACGGCACCACCTCCACCGAGTTCGCCTGGGCCGACTGGAAAGACAGCGATGGCTTCCACAACCTCGCAACAAGCTTCGCCCGGCAACAAACTCAACGAAAATACACTTCGGCCGCAGCAACAGAAAAACAGGCCAAAACATCTCTGGCCACCAATGTAAAACATATCGCGTACAACACAGAGCACACAGCAGCACTGCTCCGCTTTACCTGCCGTTTTCTCATTGTATTTCTCTGCCTGAACTTCGTTATTGCCGGCCTGTTCCTCGGTCTGATCTGGCACAGTCGCACACCCCTGGGAGGGATCATCGGAATAGGCATCAGCATACTGATCCTCATCCTCGTCAGACTTATCGTCACCCTCTGGGAAAACCGCGATGACAACTCCGGCAACGATAACTCGGCGGATGAATAATTCGCCACGGAACCGACCGGCACACAAAGATATAGCTTTGACAACAGCTCCCCGCTGCGGTATGATGTCGGCATGAATGAGTTTGCCGGGAAGGTTGCCATCGTGACAGGCGGCGCACAAGGTATAGGCCGCTGCATAGCCGAAGCCTTTACAGCAAAGGACGCTCATGTGTGCGTCTTCGATGTTCAGGAAAACCCCTATTTTGTCGGAGATCTCTCCCGAGAGGAAGACCTACGCCACTTCTGCAACAAGGTACTAGCCGACTACGGACGGGTCGACTTCCTCATTAACAATGCACCACCTCTCTTCAAAGGACTGCCGGACTGTACCTGGGAGGAATTCCGTAACGCGCTGCATGTCGGAGTAGCAGCTCCGTACATGCTCACCCGCCTACTGTTGAACCATTTTGCAGAAGGAGCTGCCATCGTCAACATATCATCCAGCAGGGATCGCATGAGCATGCCCGGAACGGAGTGTTATACCGCTGCCAAGGGTGGCATATCCGCTCTCACACATGCTCTGGCTGTTTCCCTTGCCGGAAAAGTGCGAGTAAACTCCATCTCACCGGGCTGGATCGAGACCCTGGGCACTCGCCACACCGGAGCCGATGTAGCGCAGCACCCCGCCGGAAGAGTGGGTAGCCCGGAAGATATTGCTCACATGGTGCTCTACCTGTGCTCCCAAAAAGCCGGCTTCATCACCGGGGAGAACATCTGCATAGACGGAGGCATGACCCGCCGTATGATCTACCACGGAGACAATGGGTGGTACCTGAACAACTGAACATCTGAAAAAACAATGGGAACATACCCCGTTCATTATCGTGGAGGAGAGCTCATCTGCATAGGCGATGAGGCAGAATGGCATTTGCCCGATGGCAGCACTCAGCGCATACGAATAGGAGCCCTGGATGCCCTGGTCAACCGCCGAGCGGAAGGCTGGGAACCTCCGGCGGATGTACCGGTACTGCACCTGCTGGGAAAAGGCGATCCTCCCTCCCATACCTGGTACGGCGTGGTACAAGCACCCGTAGAGCAGATATCTCCTTCCGACCTGGTACTGATCCGACGCTCTGACAGATTTTTCTACAACGACGGACGGGAGATGCTCCCGGGTGATCTCGTATGGGAAAACGGCTTCCGCGAGCTCTATATCTTCGAGGGAGTATGTCGCAGAGGTGAGCCGGAGCACGATTGGTTCTTCAATCAGCACCCCGCAGAAAATAATGCCGTACTATCCTTCACGAAATATCCGAAACAAAGTTCCGGCATGCTTTTGTGGTACGCAGATGCCGAAGGCAACCGCTGCGCAGAAATGGACCACCTTACCTTTATCGAGCGTACCCGCAGCAGCCTGTAAGCCATCATCGCAAGAAATCAAAAAATCCTGCGTAAAGCATTGACTTTACACAGGATTTTATGCTGGAGGCGAGGGGAGTCGAACCCCTGTCCTGGACACTGTTGACGCAAGCATCTCCATGTTCAGACGCAGATTGCTGCTCTCACCGGTGATCCGCTCTGCGTCAGCCTTTCACCTAGCCAGGAACCTGTGGATGTCATGTCGTACGCGGTTCCCCCGCACGGCACCTGCCTACTGAGCTGAGATCCTCGACCTTAGTAGGCGTCAGGCGTTGGATCGGGCGCGTATGTTACGCAGCCATTGCGTATTCGTTCTTGGAATAGGCATTTAATGTTTTGATCGGCTTTTAAGGAGGCCAGCCGACCAACCTCCACATGCAGCCGGCGCCTCGAATGTTCAGTCGAAACCGGGACGCCCCCATATCTGTAATAAGAACCTTTCCATAGGTTAAGAGTCAAAAAAAGCCGGTTTCGTTGAGTACGACCGGCATTTTCTGAGCCCGAAGGCCTCTGGACTAAGGAAGCACGCCCGCAGGGATTCGAACCCCAAACCTTCTGATCCGTAGTCAGATGCTCTATCCAATTGAGCTACGGGCGCTTTGCCTTTATGTTCTTACCGCTGTTGCGGTGCGCACAGTATAGCACATCCGAAACAAATGTCAACAATAATTTTTGATTTTTTTTGAAAATATCCGTTTTTTTTCACAATTCAGCCCAGTCGATGTTCAAAATCGGCGTAATCGAGTCTGCAAACGGTGGAGATGTGCCCATTGGCATGAAGAAGCTGGACGGCAGGATGAGGCACCCCGTTGAAGTGGGTGGTCTTCACTATAGTGTAGTGAGTCATGTCGTCGAAAATGAGTTCATCGTCCGGTTGCAGGGGCTTCGCAAAGGAGAAATCGCCTATCACATCCCCCGCCAGGCAGGTAGGTGCTCCCAATCGGTAGGTGTAGGGCATTTCCCCGGGATCGCCGGCGGCGGCATAGCTCTCCCCGGGCAGCCGCACCGCCGGGCAGCCGGTAGCCTGCTCCTCTGCCGGACGAACAGCATACACCTCGGGTCGATAGGGCATCTCAAGCACATCAGGCATGTGCGCACTAGCACTCACATCCAGAATGGCGTGCCGATAGCCAAGGGATTCAAACACATCCAGCACTCGTGCGCGCAATACTCCGGTATGTACACACCAGGCCTCGCCGGGCTCGAGATACACCTCCACACCATAGCACTCGCGAACCTCGCGCACAAGCTGTACCAGTGCAGCGCGATCATAATCCGGCTTGGAGATCCAATGCCCGCCCCCCATGTTCAGGTAGCGAATCTGCGGCGAGGCAAGAAGAGGCGCAAAATTCTTCTCAAAGGCCCGGAAGGTATCCACCAGCTCCTGAGCTCCCTGCTCGCAGAGGGTATGGAAGTGAAGTCCTGATATCCCGTTAAGATCAGCACCGGCGAGAACCTCCGGCGGGATCCCCAGACGCGAGCCGGGTATGCAGGGATCATACAACGGGGTGTGACCCGTGGAAAAACAGGGATTCACCCGAAGACCGAACAACAGTTCTCCGCTCTGCGAGCGGGGATGAGCCAGGCAGCGCTCTCGGTAGCGCTGCCACTGGGGCAAGCTATTGAAATCGATGTGATGAGCCACCTCCAGCAATTCCTCCATTTCGCCGGACCGATATGCAGGAGAGTACACGGCCACATGGCGCCCCATGTGGCGGGCAGCCAAGCGTGCCTCGTACCCCCCGGAAGCGCAACACCCCGCGACATATGGACGCAGAACATCGAAACACGATGTTGTGGAAAAAGCCTTGAGAGCCAGCAACATGTGAGCCCCGCACTCTTGGGCTGTTTGTGCCAGCAGCCGGGCATTGCGCTCCAGTGCAGGGAGCGAGATGAGATAGGCGGCCATCGTCCTTCTTCCCCCCCTTAAGGCTGAGGTGTGGCAGGCAGCTCAGCGGGTTGCTCGCCGGGCCTGATATCGGGCTGAACGGCAGGAGCCCCGGCGGCGGGTTGTTCCTCGCCAAATTTCTTCTGCAAAGCCTGGATATTGGGAACGAGGCTCTGGAAAGCCCGAGCCGTCTTGCTGCGGATGATAAGGTTAGTCGTGCTGTTATGCAAGCGTTCGCACATCGAAGCAGCCTGCAGCCACTGCGCGAGAGCCTCTCGCTCGTTACCGCAACGACTCTCAAGATTACCGAGCGCTCCAAGCAGACGGATATATTGCAGGCTCATACCCGGCGAAAGGCGGTCCAGACGAACCGCCAGCGCTATGCCCGCCTTGAACGTCTCTCGAGCTTCCTCAGGATCTTCTGCGACCTCCTGGCACTCGCCCAAGCAGCGATAGGAGAAGAACACCTCCTCTGCCGCGCGTGCCAACCCGGGCTCTACATCCCCTTCCGGCAGTGCGGCACCTTCAGCCGGTGCCACCAGAGCATACAGGGCAGAGTCTATCTCCAGAGCCTTCGTGTACATCTCCAGCGCCTCATTGACCATCCCTCTTCTCAGCAGACAGAAGGCCTTTCCATTGCAAATGGAGCTCAGCAGTCTCTTGTTATCGGTCTGCTCACGATCAGCCTCCGGCAGTGCATCGAAATCAGCACGCGCGCGGTCATACGAGCCGCAGGCTCGCTCCCAGGCGGTAAGATCCTTTGCGGTGTCGGCCAGACGCAGAGCCAAACGAACCTTCTCGGGCTTGCCGGCAAGGGACTCCGCCTGCTGCGTGTAGTACCCCTCAAGATGAGCCAGCATGTTGCGAACAGCCTCCGTCAGCTCGGGATGAGCGGCATTCTCACTAGCCCTCGCGCCAAGATCATATATCAATGTCTCCAACAAAGCCTCCGTCGCCGGCTGTGCCGGTGCTGCCACTTCAGCAGTCGCAGCGGCTTCAGCCGGAGCTTCAGCCGGAGCAGCCCCCTCCTCGGCAGGAGCAGCCGGCTCCTGTGCAATCTTATCGCAAGAGTTCAATACAGTCAGAACTGCCACCCCCATAGCCGCTGCTGCGAGTTTATCTGCAACACTCTTTATCGTAGACATCTTCATAACGCTGCTTATTCTGTACTGAGAGAGGGGCTTTCGTCAAGCCATTTCTGAGTTAGCATAAAAAATCAGCTCCTTTTAACAGACTTTCACCCCCTTTTGGTCATAAAAATGACAAAAAAAATCGGTTTCCGTAAGTTTTTGCTTGTCTTTCCCCTACATTATTGGCTAGAATGAGGAACACCGAAACGACATGAAACATCTTTCCCTCTTCAAGAACATCGCTCTGGCCGGCTGCACCCTGGCCACTCTCGCGGCCGTCAGCTCCTGCTCCGGCATATCTTCCCCCATGGCTGCGGCCAATGCCCTGCGCAGCGGCGGCACCGTCACCGTGTACAGCTATGACGATGCGGCATCCCCCATGAACCGCGACGTCTACCCGGCCGGTCCCCTGCCCGCACGTGCTGAGCGTGCTCTGTACGGCTGGCTGCGCAACTCCACCGTAAAAGAGTTCTCATACGCCTATCCCCAGTACTACGTTTCTGTGGTTGCCCCCGGCGGCAAGAAAGAAACTGTTTGGGCTATCTGCTCGGATGGTCACGGCAACATGGTCGGTGTGCTTATCCCCAAGAATGGTCGCCCGGCTTGGGATGCCCCCTTCACCAGCGAGCACACCATGTATGTGTGCGAAACTCCTCAGCGCAAAGCTCTGGGCAATGCCATCATGGAGTCCTTGGCTGATGCCGGCTACGACAAGTTCCGTATCGACACCCGCAAGGCTGCCGGTCTGACCCAGCAGTACTACCTCATCTCCAAGCCCCTTTCCGATGCAGCTCAGAAGAAGTATGACCTCATCAAGAAAGCCGAGGAACAAGCTGCGGCTGCCCGCGAAGCTGCCGCTGCCAATGCAGAGGAGGAGGCTGAAGATGCTCCCCAGTCCGTTGATCTGCTGGAGGACACCGGCGATGATGACCTCGATCTGGATCTCGAGTAAATCTGCACTCTCAGGTGCCTGGCGCCTCTGAACTTTCCGAAGAAGGAAGGGAGCACAGCTTCCTTCCTTCTTTTTTCAAGATCCATCCATTCCCTCGATGAACTTTGGGGCAGCCCCAAAAAAGTAAGTCCGCTTAAGGGGGGGGGACAACCTTAAACGGACTTTATCGGACTATCTTTTTATAGTCACGCTTTCATTAAACTTTGCTTGATCAATCATCAGAGACATGATTTTATCGTCTTGTGTTCCTCTTGTCAGGATTGCTTCATTGCCTCTTTGTAGCAATTCTTCCGTCTGCTTACTGTTCAGCGTTACTTCTGCTTCATTTGCCATATTCTTAGTATTCTTTGTTGTTTATCTCTTGATTGATTATTGCGTATCAAAAAAGCCATTTAGCTATTCTTCAGCCACGTCATGACGGCTTCCGGGGCGTATCTATGCCGCTTTTTGCGTGCTCTCGATGTCGCACCCCATCAGACTTGCAGAATGTCGCGCGTATTGTCGCGGAATGCAGGTGGAATCAGGGCAAAAGAGAAGCCCGCCATAGGTGCGGCAACACCGGCGGGCTCTTTGTAAATAAATGATAAACACTTCCACTGATGGAAGGACGGTTTCCCGTCAAGCGTCATTAAAACAGAATGCAGCGGTTAAGTCAAGCATTTATCGAAAAAAAAGATTTGCCCCGCCCTGGTTGCCCGGAGAGGGGCGCGGACTCTTAACACAGACGGAACGCAACAAACAGAATCCAGATAAGGTACTCAGTCACCACGGGGGCAACTGCCATCATGTGTATCAGTATGGTGTTTATCATTGTTTTTACACCGCCTGATGATTTGCCGCACCAGGCGGCGCGGGCATTGTACAGCAGGGGCAGGCAACTGTCAATGAATCATTGGCCCGTGGCGGTGGATAAAAAACGCGCGGGCGCGGTTAAATAGACCCACCGCGCCCGCTTATGAAACATTGAATTATTGTATCCTTTTCGGGATGGCGTCATTATACGATACACAACAATAAAGTCAAGCTTTTATTTTTCGCACCCCAAAAGGGCGAGGAAAGGGGGTCTATGCCTTCCCCCGCCCTGTACTGCCCGTTAGCTATGGCAGATTACTATCAGCAGCTCTATGAGCCGGATTACTGCCTCACTGTATGGCAGCATAGTATACAATAATTCTGTACGTTTCATATTGTCCGCTTTCGCGGCGCGGGCATTGTACAGCAGGGGCGTGCAACTGTCAAGGCGTCTTTGCCCGTGGAAAAACACCTCCCCGGGGGCAGATGATTCTCCTGCTCCGATGTCATCGGTAAAGAATCGTCTCATGCGTCCGCGCGTACTATGTACCAAACTCAGCTGCACCCCTGCCCCGGCGATCATCGGGAAAGAGACTTCACCCAGGCGGCACACTTCGCAGGACATGCGCCATATAGCGAAGATAACTTCTCATAACAGTTGTAATGCCAAAAAGTCAACGATAGTTAATTCTTCACAACTTCCCTAATATCAGCACATTGTGAAGATAGTTGCATTTTGTAGTGTGCGTTATTGCCTGAAGTGCGAAAAGGCATTTTAACTAATTTCTTATTGAATATCGGTAAGTTACGAATAGTTAAGGCATTTTTACACCCCTTTTGCAAGTAATTTTGCATTTAGTTAAGTCCCCCTTAATAGTTAATTTAGAATCTGTGTAAATTAGGCATTAACTGCCCTCTTTCCTCCATCCTGAGGGGCAGCGGAGCAATCATTCCACCATAAGCGGGCGCGGGCGGTCATTCGGCCAAGCTCCCATTTGAGCACATCGCGGCGCATGCGGAGGTCGGCAATCTTCGGCCAAACTTGCCCCCGGGCAACTTTGCGATGTATACGGAACATGAATCCCGGCTCCCCACGCTCGCGCGCTTTCGGAATAGTGGCTTCGAGCCTCTTAATCTCTTTGTTTATTTCGGCAATCTCAGCCCGGCGGCGATCATCCCTCCCCCTTTTGGCTAAGTCGTATGCCATTTGTAGCATCGGGCGAGAATCCATCCAGCGCATAAAGGTACTTTTGGCAATCTTGGCTTGTGAACAGGCTTGACGCAAGCTCTGCCCGGACTGAATGAAGAAAAGCACTTGCGCGGCGAGACTGTCTTTATAGTTGCTTGCTCTCATGCCCGGATTATACGCGCCATCGGCTCGCCATGCAAGCCCTCTCGCACGCGCGCGTATTGTTCCGCGGGCTGAATGCGTCCACTACGCGCGAAAAAATCTCAACATTATCAACAATCTTTAACACCTGAAATCACAAAACACACAAAAATCAACACATTACACATTAACACAGCATTAGCAAATTTCAATCGGCATTAACAATTCTTAACACTGTTCAATCACGCTATGGTCGGCAATTTGCTTGTAATGTGCATGCCCATACCCTCCAGCACGCGCACCAAAACGGCGGCGGCGTGAAGTGCCTTTTCTTCATCGGCGGTGCCGAGTCCTATCTCTACCCGGCGGGCGTTATACTCTCGCCCCTGCCTCTGAATGCAGAATCTTACGCAGAAAGTTCTATCTTTCCCGGTGCGGGCAGATTTGCTCTTACGCAAGCGAGGTCGCAAAGCAGCTTTCAGGCGAATCAGATCAACATTCTCTTTCATGGCTCCATTTTACCACGGCGAGGAATAGAGTCAAGCAGCCTATACGCCAAAATCGCACAGAATCACGCCAATTTCGCGCTTGTGGGTACTTTGGCGGCAAGTATGCACCCGCAGCATCTGCGGCTCAAATAGGCGGCAATCTGACGCACGGCGGGCATATTCTACCAGATGTCACGACCGCAGATGGTACAGCCACGGCACGGGCGCAAGGTTCATTCTCTCCCGGTGTTACTCAGCCACGGGCGGCGAGGGTATACAAGCCATCACAGCATCAACAGCGGCGCGCTTATGCTCTAAGTTGGCCGTTGTGTATCCACGCTCTATCTGCTCCGAATTATGCCCGACAATGGAGCGCATCACATCAGGCACTACGCCGGAATCACAGCGGCCAAGGGTGCAGAATGAGTGTCGCAAGCTATGGAACGATAGCGGACTTACTTTCTTTCGGTTCCCCTTTAGTGACGTCTCAGGCATGGCGCGAACTATACCAGCAGCCCTCAGCAATGCGCTAAACTCAGAGCTGATACTGCTATCTTCCCGTTGATAGCGTCTCGCCATGTTCGGGAATATATACGGCTCCGCTTCCTCCACCATCTCACGGCGTGCCATGAGTCGCGCCTTTAACAACGGCGGCAAGGCTTGTTCTAGGGTCTTTTCTGTTTTGGTGGTTTCCACAATTACCACATCGCGCTTAAGGTCTACATTCTCCCATCGCAGGCAACAGACTTCACCCAGACGCAGCCCGCCAAGAGCGAATGAAGCCAGAGCCATATCTGCCCAAGGTTGCGGGAACGTGTGA
Source organism: Akkermansia sp. (assembly GCA_045545975.1). Lineage (GTDB taxonomy): Bacteria > Verrucomicrobiota > Verrucomicrobiia > Verrucomicrobiales > Akkermansiaceae > Akkermansia. The sequence goes on along the minus strand of JAZQCA010000030.1, from coordinate 33,126 downwards.
AAGATACGGCTCAATTCATCGGGAGTGAACGGCTGTCGCTTCACTACATCGCGCTTAATTTCGGGATTAACAGTCTCAGCCATGCGCTCCATCTTCACAATACGGGGCATCGGGGAACGGGGTATCAATTCATCATCCACAGCGGCATTGAATGCCGTTGCCAACATGGCGCGGTATAGCTTCACAGTACCCACGGCCACGCGCTCCAATGCCCAAGGCAGGAAATCAATCACAGTTTGACGGGATAGGGCATCCAGTCGCACATCAGCCCCTTTCCCGAGGTACTCCAGAAAGTACTTAATCGCCCGTTGGCGGTTCTTCTCAGTACTCGCTTTAGCCTGTCCCCGGTAATTGGTCAGATACTCTCTTACAGTCGGCATGTCTCCCCCGCCTCCATTTATCTTTTCAACGCTTCGCAAGGCATCGAGTGCAGCGGAGTGACTAATCTCGCCCTTGGCTCGCCTTTCCAGCAAGGCGGCTTTTTGCTCCGCTTCCGCTTTCAGGTCTTTAGCCTTGCGCCCTTTTTGCTCCACGGGAACGCCCGTTGAAAGCTCCTTTTGCTTTCCATTCACACGAATGACAGCGTAAAAAACGCCACTTCTTTTCCTGAGTCCAGCCATAATTATTTTTCTTTTAGTTCTTTACAGCTTGCCAGACTGTACAGCAAACTGTACAGCAATTTTGTTATTTTGGCTAAAATGCTGTACACCCTGTACAGCACCGCCCCAGCAAACTGTACAGCACCTTTATCATACTTCAGCGTACCACCACAACAAAAAAGTAAGTCCGTTCAAGGGGTTACGACCTTAAACGGACTTTATCGGACTATCTTTTTTATAGTCTCGCCTGGATTCGAACCAAGACAAAGAGAATCAAAATCTCTTGTGCTACCTTTACACCACGAGACCACGCCTCGCAATCGTTCAATGAACGGCTGCGCGCCGTTTTTACCACAAGAAAAGATCACATGCAAGCCTAAAATCAACAACTGTCCACAAAAGATCACAATTTTAAGCAGAATTCGAAAAAAAATTCAGTTAAGGCGCAATAAATACTTGCAATTTTGAGAAATGTTGCTATTTTTTAACTATAGCAATTCATTACTCAACAATCCAGCAGTACTCCAGCCACAACATACAAGATAACACACTATGAAAATAAAGCACATATCAATAGCAACGCTTGCGGGCATATCGCTGATATGCTCATCGTGCGTAGTTGCCCCGGCTGACGGATACGGAACCTTCACCTATTCCACGAATGGTTACAACTCCAGCGTAGCCTGGACCAGTGCCAGTTACGACGTCAACGGCTTCCCGATTTACGGCTACTCGTATGGTCGCCCGGTCTATGGCTATACCGCAACAGGTGCAGCAATATTCTCCATTGCGGCGCTTACGGCTCTGTGCTTTGTGCCGGATTGGGGTCCCGCACCCTGGTACCATGGCCACTGGCACTACCCGCACCATATCCGCCGGGTAGCCTGCCCGCCCCACTACGCACATGGTCACCACCCGGGCAAACGCCCACCCCACTCCCATAACCACCACAACAACCATCCGGGGCATGGGATCCGACCGCCCCATGGTAACAAACCCGGTCACGGCGCCACGCCGCCCCATGGCAACAAACCCGGTCACGGTGCCACGCCGCCCCATGGCAACAGACCCGGTCACGGCGCCACGCCGCCCCATGGCAACAGACCCGGTCACGGTGCCACGCCTTCCCACGGCAACAGACCCGGTCACGGCGCCACACCTTCCCGCGGCAACAGACCCGGTCACGGTGCCACGCCTTCCCACGGCAACAGACCCGGCCACGGTGCCACACCTTCCCGCGGCAACAGACCGAACAGCGGGATCCGCCCCACATCAGGAACCGGTCGCCCCGGTCACATGAACCGCATACCGGGATCAACCCGCCCGGCGGGCATTTCTCGTCCCGGCGGCTCACGCGGTGGGTTCAGAGGCCCCGGAGGTCACAGCGGTCGCGGTCGGCGCTAATCCATCTCCTCCCTCCCCGCATGAAAGGACAGCACGAAATTGTGCTGTTCTTTCTGCGATAAGGGGACAAATAGATAGTTTTGTAATTTGACGTTATAAAGACTTGCAAGAGGATTGAAAATCTGCTACGCTGAACCTCGTATGAAGAAAACACTTACTTTGCTCGGCATGAGCGCCTGTATGCTAGTGGCGTTGAACTCATGCAGCAGTAGCAGCAGCAGCTATGATGACTTTGAGTCCGCCACCATGGCCAGCGACAGCATCGCCGATGGAGAAATTCCCCCGTGGCTGATCGATGACGAAGATGACGGCTGGGGTGGCGGTCAGGTACTGGCAGGAGCCACCACACACGAGCATTATCCCATCCCCGAGCCGGATGAGGCCGTGGCAGATGTCTACGGAAGCGGCGCCAGTCAGAAACAACCCACTGTTGCACATCAGGGCGGTGCCACCGTTCACAGCGCACCTGCTGATACCGTGATTGAGACTACCTCCCCCTCAACAGAGATCGCAGCAAACACTCCCGGCACACCTACACACATAGGGATCGAGCCTACCCGCCCGAGCACCCCCACGGCGCGCCCCACCGCTACCCCCAAACCGCCTACCCGCACTGCCTCCACCACCAAACCCGGCAAGAGCGGCAAGGGTAAGAGGGATGCTCAGAAGCGCGGCAAGCGCTATACCGAGCCGACCCTCCTCACCTACAAGGTTCGCAAGGGCGACAACCTGAGCGATATCGCCAAGCGCAGTCGCACAACGGTCAAGCAGATTAAGAAGGACTCCGGCCTGAAGAGTGACACCATCTATCCCGGGCAGATCATCAAGGTACGCTACATACCCAAGGGCTACAAGCCCGGAAAGGACAAACCCGCAGCTAACAAGACCCGCACGCATGTGGTAGCCAAGGGACAGACCATCTCCGGCATAGCCAAGCGATATGGCGTGTCCTACACTGAGATTCTGAAGGCTAACGGTATGAGCCAGAAGGATGCCATGCGTATGCGCCCCGGCAAGCGCCTGATCATCCCCGCCAAAAAGAAGCGCTGACAGCCCACCGCCCGGAACCGAACGCTCACAGAATGAAGCCCAAACTCTACCATCTGGCAGCTCTTTCCGCCACCTGCAGTGCTCTCTGCTCCTGCGACACCACGGAACAACGCGTGGACTACTCTTGGTTCAGAGATACCATAGCACTTGCGGAAGACGACTTGGTTACTGTAGAAGCAGGGAGCGGTCTGAGTGAAGAGGAGGCAGCTGCTCCCGCAGCCCCGCCCGAGGGAGAGATCACCTCTCCCCCGGCGGCGGTCGCGACTGTCGCCGCACCGGTTGAGCCACAGTCGGCAGATCAACAGCCTACCGGCACAGCCCCCCTGTCGTCAGAACAACAGCCCGTAGCTACAGGTCAGCAGTCGCTGCCTGCCACTACACCTTCTGCAACCTCCGAACAGGTGGAGGGAGGTGCCATCAGTCAGCGACAGCCCGCACCCGAGATCACGGTCCCTGCCACCACCCCTGCCACCACCCCTGCCACCTACACCGTAAAGAAAGGCGATTCCCTCTCCGTCATCGCCCGCCGCCACAACGTAGGCATGGCAGCTCTCATCCGGGCAAACAACATCACGAATCCGAATGCCCTGCGGATCGGTCAGGTACTGACCATCCCCTCCACAGCTCCGCAGCCATCGGCTACAGCTCCGGCACCGCAACAAGCAACGCCCACTCCGGCAGCACCCGCGACAAGTGCTGCTCGTTATCACACCGTACGAGCCGGCGACACGCTCTCGCGTATCGCGCGCCTGTACAATACCACTATTGCCAAGATCATCCAGGCGAACGGAATGACCCATGCTCAGGCCAACAGGCTGAGCATAGGTCAGCGCATTCTCCTGCCCAGTAACTGACAATGAAAACACGGCACACACTCACACTCTCGGCGGTCTGTGCTCTGCTGACCGCCTGCTCCCAGACAAACCCCGGAGCCAATGTTCACACTCCGCAGCAACCCGTGCTGCAGCCCATCACCACACCGGGTCAGCTGAACTTCAATCCGCTTATCATGGAAGGAAAGAATCACCCTAATTATGTGAATCCCTTCCCCGTCGGTACCTACGAGCACTTCGTAGCCAAACCGGCCTACCCAACCACCATGGAGGAGTATTGCGACGAAAAGCTGCTCAGCCGGCTCACCGCCAACAACGCCAAAATCATCATCTGCCTTCCTCAACAGCGCGCCCGCGTATATGTGGACGGCAAAGTAGCCATGGATTGGCCCATCTCCACAGGTACGGATGGTCACGAAACCCCCACCGGTACTTTCCGAATCATCGAGAAAAAAGAAGAGCACAGCTCTAACCGATATGGCAGGTTCGTAAATGCCAGCGGCAAAACCACCAACTCCAACGCCGATACCGCCAAGGGCATACCCGAGGGAACCACCTTCGTGGCAGCCCCCATGCCCTACTGGCACCGCCTCACTCTCGATGGAGTGGGACTGCACGTTGGCAAGGTTGTTCCCGGCAAGCGCCTGTCGCATGGTTGCATACGCTCCCCGCGCTCTGCCATCAAGAAGTTCTACGAGTACAGCGTGGTAGGCATGCCCGCCTATATTTCCCGTGCGGTCGAGGACTACAATCGAGGTGGAGCCGTTCGCTCCATTGATGTGAAGTACCGCCCGGGTGGTGACCACACCGACATGCCCATGACCCCGCCTGTGGTACCGCCCCAGTCAGCACCGGTCACCCCCATCAGCTGACATACCATTCATCAGAACGGCGAATCCTGCGGGATTCGCCGTTCTCCTGCCCCAGAAGACCATCCGACATGATTCCCCGAACCCTTCGCGCCGCCAATGCCATGCTTTACGGCAGTTCCGTCCTGCTGGTCATAGCAGCGATTACCTACTGCGCTTTCTACAAATCCATGCCGACCTGGCAAATCTGGTCTGCTGCTGTCCTCGGATGTGCTGCTACGATATGGGGGCTCTACTATGTTACCCTGAACTACAAAATCACGGCAGAGGGGATCTCCCGTCACCTCTACCTACGTTGTACTCACCGCCTGAACTGGAATGAAATCGAGCGAGCTGAGCTGGAGCAGACAGATGCCGGAGGCATAGCCACCTGCACCATCCTCCTCCACCCGAAATCAGGCTCCGCCATACGGCTGAGTAGCGACGTCCTCCCCCTCGATGACATGGAGGAGCTGATCACAGACCTGCGCACCCTCAAGCTCCTTGCAGCAGAGCTTCCACCCGGGAAAGAGCAGAATTGATCACCCCGGAAACACCCCATCGGTATGTTCTTAACCGAGAGTGTACAACTGGATGATTTTTCGTTCCGGAGCAGCAGACAAGCTCTTGCCGCGTGGAAAACACGGGTAATATAGAGGGGAAGAAAGTGCTTGCAAAGTGGTAAATGTTTATTTTTTTACAAAAAAGTCTTTTCAAAAAGAAAGTTTTTTGCTATAGTCCGCGCGTCTGACCCGCCAAGCCCGGTCGGCGAGGCCGTGACAGCGGAACCCAGATTATTACAATCTATGTTTGATTATACAACACGAGTGCTGGAGCAGGTGCGCGCCAAGAACGCCGCCGAGCCCGAGTTCCTGCAGGCTGTGCAGGAGGTATTCTCCACCATTACCCCCGTACTTGCCGCGAACAAAAAATACGAGGACAACTGCATTCTCGAGCGCATCGTAGAGCCTGAGCGCACCATCATTTTCCGCGTGCCTTGGGCAGATGACAATGGTAAGGTACACGTCAATCGTGGCTACCGCGTGGAATACAACAGTGCCATCGGCCCGTACAAGGGCGGACTGCGATTCCACCCCTCAGTCAACCTGGGTATCCTGAAATTCCTGGGTTTCGAGCAGATTTTCAAGAACTCGCTCACCACACTTCCCATGGGTGGTGGCAAGGGAGGATCCGACTTCGACCCCAAAGGCAAGAGCGATGGTGAGGTCATGAGGTTCTGCCAGAGCTTCATGACGGAGCTGCAGCGCCACATCGGCCCGGACACGGATGTTCCCGCCGGCGACATCGGCGTGGGAGCCCGCGAAATCGGTTACATGTTCGGTCAGTACAAGCGCCTGCGCAATGAGTTCACCGGCGTACTGACGGGCAAGTCCCTGAACTGGGGCGGATCTCTCATCCGTCCGGAGGCTACCGGCTACGGCACCGTTTACTTTGCCCAGAACATGCTTGCCACCAAGGGTGATGACCTGCAGGGCAAGGTGTGCGTGGTTTCCGGCAGCGGCAACGTGGCTCAGTACCTGGTGCAGAAATTGAATCAGCTCGGTGCCAAGCCCGTGACCATGAGCGACTCCAATGGTTTCATCTTCGACCCCGATGGCATCAACCTCGAGAAGCTCGCTTGGATCCAGGAACTCAAGAACGTTCGCCGCGGCCGCATCAAGGAATATGCCGAGGCCTTCCCGACAGCTCAGTATTTCGAGGGACAGCGCCCTTGGAACGTCCCTTGCGACTGTGCCTTCCCCTGCGCCACGCAGAACGAAATCAACGGTGCCGAGGCTGCAACCCTCATCCGAAATGGCTGCAAGCTCGTGGCCGAAGGTGCCAACATGCCTACTGACCTCGATGGTATACAGACCTACCTTCAGGCCAAGATCCTCTATGGTCCGGCCAAGGCAGCAAACGCAGGTGGTGTGGCTACCTCCGGTCTGGAAATGAGCCAGAACAGCATGCGCCTGAAGTGGAGTGCTGAGGAGGTTGATGAGAAGCTCTTCGGCATCATGAAGAACATCCACGAGAACGCCTACAACCACGCCCGCGAGTTCTCCCCGGACTCCACCGGCGACTTCACCAACTATGTGGCCGGTGCCAATATCGCCGGTTTCGTGAAGGTAGCAGACTCCATGATCGATCAGGGGCTCGTCTGAACGGATTGCACCCTGTCACTTTTAACATCCCGGTCGCTGTGCTATTCTCCGCACAGCGACCGTTGCTTTTTCTGCCTCAGACGCGCAGAAAAGCACGATTCCGATAGAGGAAGAACAGAAACAGCCAGCAGAAGCACACACAAACCACCGGACCACAGCACACAGGTTGTCGTGTAGATATGCTTGATGAGAGGTGTATCCTGCTCCAGCAAACAGGCAGCCGCCTACAAAAGCCCTCCTCCGATTACCAGGCTCAACACCGCCCGCCTGCCCCGGCACAAAGCTACCACCCTTCCGCTAATCCCCCCCCAGAAGAGTAAGAGCACCGAAGGACAGCGATGTCAGGATCCAACTGTACGGAGTTCCATCCTGCCAATCCCCTCAGCGCATCTATGCTCACTATTCGCTCTGTCTTCACCCCCATCACAGCCTGTTCGCTCATGCTCTTGTTCCTTTCCATTTCTCAGCAAAGAGTATACCACCCCCCAACAAATTGTCGAGCAGCATTTCGTCCCCGTTCAGCAGCTTTTTGTTCCTTATTTGTCTTGCCTAATTGATAGATTCGTGTTACAATGCAGCCGTACTGTTCCCGCTCACACATATGAGACATATATCAGCACTACTGCTTTCTGTAATGCTGCTTATGCTGTTCGGGTGTTCGCAACAGCAGCAGATGCAACAGAATGCATACACGCCGCGCTATGAGTACCGCAAAGGGTACACCGCCTATGTGCTGCGTAATGGTAGGGCCGTAGCACCACAGAAAGCCCCGGCGCGCATCAAACGCGTCATTGCCGCAGGAAACAAGATTATCAACAAACCATACCGCCGTGGGGGTGGTCATGGGCGCCACCACGATACCGCATACGACTGTTCCGGCTCCACAGCCTTTGTGCTGCGTGAGGCAGGACTGCTGAAGAAAGACGTCCATCCCACAAGCCACACCTTCATGAGATGGGGTCGTCCCGGTTTCGGCAAGTGGCTGACGGTGTACACCAAGCGCGGTCATGTATTCGTGATGGTGGCCGGCATACGCTTCGACACCTCGGGCAGCGGTCGCGGAGTAGGTCCCCGGTGGTACACGACCCCACGCCGATGCGGAGGTTTCTATGTACGCCACATTCCCGGATACTGAGGAAATCGCCACCCCATGAGGCAATGCAAGTTCCGCTGTTCCGTCGGGATCTGCGGACTTGCTTTATTGCTTAATCACCAAAGACGGATTTTATGGAAGAAAACGAACGTAATCACGGCACACAGCGCATCGATGCCATCATGCAGAAGTGGGGACTGGATAACCATGATCTGGTAACAGTCTCCATCGAGCAACTGACCCACAAACAAGTACAGAAAGCCCGCCAAGGGCGCCAGCTTACCCTCAAGATGATGCAGAAGGTAGCCCGCGCCCTCAATGTGGCAATATGGGAGAAATTGAGCGAAACAGAGCGCGAGGTTTACTACGAGTACATCCACCGCGACCTTTTCTCCTACGCCAAAGGCTATGATCCCGAGTGGCAGGATCCGAACAGAGCACTGGTTCCCCAACAGGACTGACCGGACAAAGCATGCCGCTGAGTGTTACAGAGCTGGTGAGCCGCCTGAAGTTTGCCGTAGAAGGTCAGGTAGGCGAGCAGCAGGTCATCGGAGAAATCGGCTCCTGCCGATCGGCCGGCAGCGGTCATGTGTACTTTACCCTCAAGGATAACAACGCCCAGTTGCAATGCGTGCTCTACCGCTACCAAGCCGGAGCATGCAGAGTGCAGCTGCGCGACGGATTGCTCGTGGAGCTCAGTGGGCGGGCTACCGTATGGGAAGGTCGAGGTAGTCTGCAATTCGTCGTCAGTCAAGTGAAGGAGGCCGGTCAGGGCAGTCTGCAGCAACAGTTCGAGCTCCTCAAGCGTCGTCTGGCAGACGAAGGGCTCTTCTCTCCGGAGCGCAAAAAGCCCCTACCCGGCTTCCCGCTCACCGTCGGTCTGATCACCTCTCCCACCGGAGCCGTCATTCAGGACATGCGCCACAGACTAGCCGACAGGGCTCCGTGGATACAGGCCTACCTACTGCCGGTGCAGGTACAAGGCAAAGGAGCCGAGTACGGACTGGCAGAGGCCATCAGGCGCTGGAATGAGCCGGCTCTCCACGGGCTCCCCCCGGTTGACTACCTCATCATCGCGCGCGGTGGAGGCTCCATGGAAGATCTGTGGTGCTTCAACGAAGAAATACTGGCCCGAGCCATAGCAGCCAGTCGTCTGCCCATCATCAGTGCAGTCGGTCACGAAACCGACTTCACCATAGCTGACTTCGTGGCTGATCTACGCGCCCCCACCCCCACCGCAGCCATTGAACTGAGCACCCCTGATGGTCCGGCCCTTCATCGGCGGCTGTTACAGACGGAAACCCAGTTACAACACAGCCTCAGCCGCACCCTCCAAACGGCACGGCTCCGTCTGCGGCTCATCGAGCAGGGACCGCTCGGCATCCCCTTGCAAGCACTTGCACCCTTTGCCCAACAGCTCGACCTCCTCGAATCCCAGTTCCTGAGCGCTGTAACAGAAAAAACAACAACAGCCAGAACTCGCCTCAACGTACTGGCTGCCGGAGTAGAACCCCGGGCGCTCCGAGCACGACTGATCGCTGCCCGCACCTCCCTGCAAGCCGTGGATCAACGGCTCACCACAGGAGTCAGCGCCCGCCTGAGCACCGCTCTGGCAGCACTGCAGGTACACGCTGCCGGAATCGAAGCAGCCAGCCCCCAACGCGCGCTGGATAGAGGCTTTGCTCTGGTACACACAGCAGATGGGCGACTGGCTCGCCGTACGGCAGACCTACCACCCGGCAGCGCAGCCACTTTGCAACTGGCAGATGGCACCAGGCAGTTACTGATCACCGACCCCCGGTAAAATCATGGCAAAGCCAGCTTACCACCAGGCCCCACAGACCTTGTCCCCATTTCCTTTCACAGCCCTCGCCCCCATGCAAGACGTCACAGATCTGGCGTTCATGCGTACCTTGGCGCGCATCGGCTCATTGCCGGATCTGTTTATAACAGCCTACTTCCGCAGCACTCCGACCACCTGCGCCATAGCAGAAGCCAACCTGCGCTGCATAGAAGAGAACGAGACCGGCACCCCCATCCTTGCCCAACTAGCAGGCAGCGACCCTGCAGCACTCATGCGCGATGCCTCCCGCCTGCTGCAACGCCCCATCGCCGGCATCAACCTGAACATCGGCTGCCCCTCCCCGCTGGTGAACCGCCATGGGGCCGGAGCCGGTCTGCTGCGTGAACTACCTACCCTGCGCAACTGCCTGCGGGGACTTCGCTCCATTGTACCGCAGGGACAATTCAGCGTGAAATGCCGAACAGGCTGGGCAGACAAGGCAGAGTTCCCCGGCATTCTTGCCGAACTTGCCGGAGCAAGCCCCGATCTGGTCATGGTACACGGGCGCACACGTGCCGACCTCTACAAACCCGGCACCGTCAGTACAGCCGCGATCCGGACAGCCGCCGACTTCCTCACCTGCCCCGTCATGGGCAATGGGGACATAACCACCGCCAAACAAGCCCATCACTGGCAACAGCACATCTGCCCGGGAGGAGTCATGATAGGTCGGGGAGCCATCCGTAACCCCTACATTTTCCGTCAGCTCAGAGGGGGTCCGCCCCCATCGGACGAGGACATGAGAGCCTACTTCGACATCCTCATCGATGAGACCAATCGTATACTCCATACCAAACGTACAGCTGTCGGCCACTGCAACCGCATGAAGAAATATCTTGCCTTTTGCTATGTTGATTTCACCCCTGAACAGGAATACACCCTGCGCCGCTGTACTGATATAGCTGATATGCAACGCATACTAACATCTGCCCGTTCCCCTGCTGACTCGATTTAAGGCGAAAAAACTTGACAATAATACACATTGAGTGCATAAAGGAGCGCGCACGCGCAAGCGCAGCCAAACCAAACGCCGATAACTGATGAAGAAATCCCTGATCATATCCGCTACTATCGCCGCCCTACTGACAGCCTGTTCCACCCAGAACGACCTGACAGCCATGGCCAAGGGGGGATATATGTTCCGCCCCGAGCGTATAAAGATCGACCCGCACAAAGCAGTAGCTCATGGTTACTGGGACCGCCCGATAGGGCTGGAAGGTGAGCACCTCATCGTTATCGACACCCAGCTCCAGCAAGCCAAGTACTACATCGCCAACGTCTTCGTCGGCAGCAGTACCATCTCCTCCGGCAAAGCCGGCCACGGAACCCCTGCCGGAACATTCAAGATCCTCAGCAAGGACGAAGACCACAAATCCTCCACCTACGGCAGCGTAGTCGATTCCATGGGCAACACCCTCATCTCCGACTACACCGCAGGACAGCCCATGCCCGCAGGTGGTATCTACAAGGGAGCTCCCATGAACTACGGCATGCAGATCACCAATTCCGGAATCTGGATGCACGAGGGATTCGTCACTTCGGCGCCGGAGAGTCACGGCTGCATACGTCTGCCCGGAGATATGGCCAAAATCTTCTTCGACAACACTCCGGTGGGGACAAAAGTAATCATCAAATAACCTCCCCCAATTACCATGACCCGCATCACAAGAACCCTTACAGCTCTGACCGGGCTGCTCGTTCTGAGCCTCGGCACATCCTGCACCATTCAGCAGACACCGGAAGTCCAACCGATCATTGTCGAACCGGATGCCTACGAACTCTTCGTGAAGGCTCATCCCAAGTACCCCAAAACGATGTCCATCTACCGGAATGCCGAGCTGCTCCGCAAAGCTGATCCCACCTGCCCGATCTACATCTGCATATCCCAGCAGCGCGGCAGATTATATGTGGATGGCAAAGTGGCGGCCGACTGGCCGGTCTCCACAGGTACCACCCAGCACCCCACTCCCCTCGGCACCTTCCGGGTCACCGAGAAAAAACGCAGATACAGCTCCCGTACTTGGGGTAAAATACTCGATGCCGATGGTAAGTGCGTGAACAGCAATGCAGATTCCCGTACGGATACCATCCCCCCCGGCGGTCAGTTCATCGGCTCGCCCATGCCCAACTGGCAGCGACTCACCGGCAATGGCATAGGCATGCACACCGGCAAGGTGCGTGCCGGACGACGCCTCTCCCACGGCTGCATACGCACCCCCAGCCGTATGGCCAGTGATCTCTTCGGCATAACCGCCACAGGTCGCACTCGGGTAACGGTCTGCCAAGAGGTCGAGGCCTGCTATCCTACCTTCACGGCAACTGCGACCACACCGACCACACCTGCACCGGTGCCTGTCACCACCATCAGCCAGCAGCAGCCCACACCTGAACTGCCGCAGGTTGTAGTCGAGCCCCCGGTCATCTGAGCCTCAACTGTTCATTTCCTGCTCATGCACCACGCAGTTCCTCACTCGAACTGCGTGTTTTTTGCACTTGCCAACAGGTCATTTGCATGCTATACTCCCGGCTCACTCATTGAGAAACGATATGAACGCAATTCCCAACGTACTGGCAGGGCGCTACGCCTCCGATGCAATGAAAGCCATCTGGTCCGCAGAGGGTCGGATCGTGCTTGAGCGCGAGTTCTGGATCGCCGTCATGAAGGCACAGAAGGACCTGGGACTCGATATCCCGCAAGAAGCCATCGATGCCTACGAAAGCGTAAAAGGCAGCGTTGATATCGACTCCATCAACAACCGCGAGCGAATCACCCGCCATGATGTGAAAGCCCGCATCGAAGAGTTCTGCGACCTGGCCGGTCACCAGCACATCCACAAAGGAATGACCAGCCGCGACCTCACGGAAAATGTCGAACAGCTCCAGATCTGGCGAGGCATGCAGATCATCCGCGACAAGGCCGTTGCTGTGCTCGACCGCATGAGCAAGCACGCAGCCAACTGGCGCGATGTCGTCTTTGCCGCCCGCACCCACAACGTTGCAGCCCAAGCCAGCACCATGGGCAAGCGCGTGGCAATGTTCGGAGAGGAACTCGTCCACTGGACCTGGGCCTGGATCAGCATGATGGATCGTTACCGCGTGCGCGGTCTGAAAGGCGCCGTTGGTACCCAGCTGGACCAGCTCTCCCTCTTCGCTAAGAGCCCCGACATCGTGCGCGAGCTGGAAAGCCGCATCTGCACCCACCTCGGCATCTCCACCAAATGGACCAATGTCGGGCAGGTCTACCCCCGCTCCCTCGACTTTGAAATCATCTCCGGTCTCGTGGGGCTCTCCTGCGCTCCCAGCAGCTTCTGCAAGACCTGGCGCCTCATGGTAGGTCACGAGCTCTGCACAGAGGGTTTTGCCAAGGGCCAGACCGGCTCCAGCGCCATGCCCCACAAGCAAAACCCCCGTTCCTGCGAACGAGTAAACGGCTTCCACGCCATCCTGAAGGGTCACCTGAGCATGATCGGCGGCATCATCGGCGATCAGTGGAACGAGGGTGACGTCTCCTGCTCCGTGGTGCGCCGCTGCGTACTGCCGGACGCCTTCATGGCAGCCGATGGTCTGTTCGAAACCTTCCTCACAGTAATGGACCAGATGGACATCTACCGTCCCGTCATCACTACCGAGCTAAACCGCTACCTTCCCTTCCTCATGACCACCACCATCATGATGGCTGCGGTGAAACGCGGCGTAGGTCGTGAAGAAGCTCACGAGGTCATCAAGGAGCACGCCGTTGCCGTGTCCGATGATCTCCGCAAGGGCAGCATAGCGACCAATGACCTGTTGGATCGCTTGGGTGCAGATGGTCGCCTGAAACTCAGCCGCGCAGAAATTCAGGAGATTTATGATGCCAACGCCGGCGACACCGGCATGGCCGCTGATCAGGTGGATGCCTTCTGCGGCATGGTGACAGAGCTTGCCGACGCCTATCCTGCCGGTGTGGGCTACCCCCCCGGCGCCATCCTCTGATTTCCCTCCACCATGTCGGACACCTCGGAACAGCTCCTCTTCAGCAATGCAGCCTACAGCCTGACCTCAGACGGGCTGCAGCAGGAGGGGCTTACCGCCCGACTGGAAGGAGGGAACAAACTGATCATCACGCGAGGGGAAGAACAACGAGAGCTCACCATCCCCCCACCCCCTCAGGGGTACACGGGCATGCGCAGCAGCATCCCCGTCCTTACAGCCATGTACAACCTTGCCGTCCATGAGCTGTGCAGCAACATCCTCCCGAACGGGCTCCTGCGCGCCGGTGCCACCTGGAACTCCGTCTGGACCCGCGATATCGCCTACGCCGCCACCCTGGGAGCAGCCTTGCTGGCACCGGCTGAGGTACAACGCAGCTTGGAGTCGCGTGTGAAGAACGGAACCATCCTGCAAGACACCGGCACAGGTGGAGGATGGCCCATATCAACAGACCGAGTGGTCTGGGCGCTGGGCGCCTGGAGCCTCTATGAGTCCTGCGGAGACCTGAAATGGCTGAACTACTGCTGCGATGTGCTGCAAGCCACACTTGCACAGGATGACCGCACTCTGTCCGCAAACAGCCCGCTGCGCCCAGGCGAAACCTCCTTCCTCGACTGGCGCGACCAGAGTTATCCCGACTGGATGACCCCTGCCGACATCGGGGCCTGCTATGCCTTCAGCACAAACATCCTGCACTACATGGCCAACAACATCCTCGCCCGCATGCTCACTGAGCTTGACCGCGAGAAGGAGGCCCTCACCTACCGCCAACGTGCCGCTGAGCTCAGTCAGGCCATCGAGCAGAACTTCTGGAACAAAGCCAACAGCCAGTACTGCATGCTGCGTACCCCTGATGGCTGCCCCGATGAACGTACCGATGCACTGGCAAATGCCCTGGCCGTCATCAGCGGTCTGGCAGGTGAACATGCCTCCAGAACCATGTCGGCTCTTCCCCGTAGCCTGTGGGGTACACCGGTGTTCTCCCCGTACAAGTCAGAACAACTGGTCTCCTACCACAATCGCGCCATCTGGCCGTTTGTGGAGTCCTTCGTACTACTGGCGCAGGCCGACCTGAGAGACACGGAGGGCGCGGCCTTCTCCATGTCCTCCCTGCTCAGGGCAGCACTTGCCCACGGCAGCTGCAAGGAAAATCTGCACGCCGTAACCGGGGAGGCCAGCGGCACCATCCAGAACTCCGACAGCCAGTTATGGAGTGTAGCCGGCATGCTGGGACTTTTCTACTACGGCATGTTCGGCATCCACTACGAGAGCGACAATCTTGTCTTCACCCCCTGTGTACCTCGGAGCTTCAATGGTACTCACTGGCTGACAAATCTGCACATACGCGATATGGTGCTCAATGTCCGACTGAACGGCTATGGCACCGATATATGGTCCGTCCGCATAAACGGCAAACCGGCCACCCCCATCCTCCCGCTCAGCACAAAGGGCAACCTCCAAATCGAAATAGAGCTCATGCCCGATGAAAGCGAGGAAAGCCCCACCGACATGCCCTGCGCCTGCGAGGATCTCCCGGAGCCTGAGTGGGACTCACCCACCCCCACCCTCCTGCGCTGGCACCCGGTACCCGGAGCCACCAGCTACTACATTTTTGCCAACGGACGGGCGCTGGGAGCCACCCCCGAGTGTACCTTCGCCCCCTCGCGCCCCACACCCGGCTGTGTGGAATACAGAGTACAGGCCATCAGTAGCTCCAACGCCGGCAGCCTCAGCCGCCCTTGGCTGTACTGCCCCGCTGACTGCCGCACCCTCCTGCACCCGCAAACAATCGGTGAACAGACAGAGTACCCGGTAGAAGATCGACAGGCATGGCTGGACACTCGCCCCTGCACCAATCTGCTCAGCTATGGCAGCACGCAACTGACAGCCGGAACCTACCAACTGCAAATCAGCTACTGCAATGCCACGGGTTCCCTGCGCGATGGTGATACCTGCGCGCTGCGTGAGTTGCTGGTGGATGGCTCACCCGTTGCCGTCATCCCCCTGCCGCACAATACCGAGGCAGACATCTGGGATGACTACACCCTGACCGCACCCATCACCATCACTCTCGATGAAGGCGAGCACAGCTTTGCCCTGCGCTACAACCCGGCTACCTGCACCAATTCCCATGGTGATCTCAACCAATGCATGGTGCGCACCCTCGAGCTCATCCGCCGCAGCTGATCCCCCGCCATGATCTCAGCCCCCCTCCACTGCAAGTTCCTCGGGCTCATCACCCTCCTGTTCCTGCTGACCGGGTGCTACCCCCCACCGGTGCAATACCCCTACACCCCCTTAGTTACAGAACGGCGCAATACTCTTCAGGACAACCTGCTGGAACTTCTTCCCCCGGAAGAACGCAACCTGCCGGAAGCCCGAACCGAAGCCCGCTGGCTCGCAGACACCGCCTACAAGGCCGCTGCCGCCATCGCCCGCCTGAATGACTCCAACTTTCCCGGATGGGCGGGAAATGCACTCATCAATGCCCACTTGCAAGACCGTGGTCTCTGCTGGCACTACCAGCACGATATGTACCGCGAGCTGCGCCGCCGTAAGCTCCGTTACTTCCGCATAGGCTGCTGCGTGCGCGACCACACCAAACTTACGGAGCACAACTGCGTGTACATCGCCGCAGCGGGTGACTTCTGGCCTCGTGCCTGGGTGCTGGATGCCTGGATGTGGAACGGACGTCTCAAGGTGGACCACGCAGCAGAACTGGATGCCGATGACTGGAAAGATCTGCCGGAGATCTGCACCATGCTCAGCACGACCTACACCGAAGAGCACGAGTACCCCATAGAACATTGGTTCAGCGTACGTTGCGATGACGGGCGCTACCTCATCTCCATCGCCAGAATGGCGCGCTGCTCTGCCCAGTATGCCCGCATGTATGAGAACATGCTGAAAGGCGCGCAGGAACACCCTGACAGCCCGACTACATACTGACGCGAACGGGGTTCAAACTGCCAGACTTTCCTCTTGTATTTTTCACCTTCATGTGACAGAATGCGCGCGCACCAACACATGTCACACATTCTCTCCTCCAACATAGAGTCCGACATCTCATCTGCACTGGCCACACTGAGCATAGCCTTTGCTGCTGCCATGCTCCTGCCATCCTGTCAATACGCTCCTCAACACAACTACGCTCAGCTCCCCGCCGTAGTCGAACAACGTGAGGAGCTCTCCGACCAGCTTCTTGCGCTGCTGCCCGAAGAACAGCGCCAATCCACAGCCGCTATCGAGGAGGCCAACTGGCTCTCCGACACCGCCTACAAAGCCTCCGTCAGCATAGCCCGGATCAACGATCCCGCCCTCTGGCCGGCCTGGATGAACAACCGCCTCGTCAACGCACCCTTCAACATTCGCGAGCGCGGCCTCTGCTGGCACTACCAGCACGACCTCTACCGCGAACTTCGCCGCCGCAAGCTCCGTTTCTTCACGCTGGGCTGCTGCGTAAGAGATCGCAACAAAGGCTCGGAGCACAACTGCGTGTACGTCTGTGCGGCAGGCTCAGTCTGGCCGCAGGCCATCGTGCTCGATGCCTGGAAAAAGAATGGCCGACTGGTTACCTTCGCGGCCACCGAGATCGATCTCGAGGCTTGGCAGGAGCGCGCAGAGACCACCCACTTCCTCAACTGGGTATACGCCGAGGGACACAACTTCCCCATCGAACACTGGGCCATGGTCAAGAGCGGCAAGAAATGGAACGACTACATCCCCAGCTGGTTCGACGAAGGGCGCAACTCCCGCCAAGGCAAAATCATGTACAGCAACATGTACCGGGGACTCCGAGAGCGCGAGGGCAAGCCCACAGACTACAACTGATATAATACATCACGGCTGCAATCGCTCAATATCCCAGCTGCCATCCGCACGCCGCGTGTACATGAAACGATCATGCACCCGCCCCGGCCCCCCCTGCCAGAACTCCATCTGCTCCGGAACAATTCGATAACCGCCCCAAAAATCCGGCAGTGGAACCTGCCCGTCCGCAAACTTGCGCTTGAGCTCCTGCAACTTCATCATCAGCAATTTTCGAGCTGATATCACCTGACTTTGGTGCGATACCCAAGCCCCCAACTGGCTCTCTCGGGGCCGGGAGAGAAAGTACTTCAAGGTTTCCGCTCGCGAGATTTTCTCCGCGCGGCCATAGACAATGATCTGCCTTTCCAGGGTAACCCAAGGCAGCAACATGCAAATCTGCGGATTGCTGTCCAGCTCCCGAGCCTTGCGGCTGGTATAGTTGGTGAAGAACACATAGCCCCTGTCATCATAATACTTCAGTAGCACAGTACGCAACGAAGGACGTCCCTCAGGCGTACTCGTGGCTATGCTGATGGCGTTCGGCTCCGGCACCCCGGCTGTGAGCGCCTGTTTGAACCAGCGGTCAAACTGCTCGAAGGGCGACTCGGCCAGATCGCGGCGGTGCAAAGTATCCTTCAGGTACTCCTCTCGAAAGGCTGATAAATCCATGCCCTCACTATAGCACCCACCTCCCCGGCTGGCAAGCCATTTGAACCACTCGGCATCAAAAAAAGCCCCGAAGGTCTTCCTTCGGAGCTTTCTTCACATCCCCACGCGGATTCGAACCGCGGTTCTATGACTGAGAATCATATGTCCTAACCCCTAGACGATGGGGACTTTGATGTGATGTCGCGTATCGACAGGCAGATATTACCACATCCCCGCCATTTGTCAAGAGAAAATCCTCAAAAATTGAAAAAAATATAAAAAATAGACAATAAGGCATGATTGCAGTTTGCAGACAGGAACAGAATATGCTAGAATGCCACCCATGTTGAGACGATTGACACTGTGTGCGGTGGCGATGCTGAGCCAGGTCCCGGCGCAAGATCCCACAGTACCTCTGCCCGCCGCCATCGAAGAGAGCGAGGAGAGCGAACCTCAGAGCGGTATCACCACCCAGCCCGACCCCACCCGCACCGAACGCCGCAAAGTCGAGGCAGCCCTTCAAGAGCCGGATCAACACGTTGTCTCGCAGTCGCGCATGTTTTCCGTCAGCGGAGGCGACTCTCTCCGCATGGGAGCCATCGCTACAAAAGCGGATGAGATTCGCGGATCTGTCTGCCGCCTACTCGGGGTAGACACCACCTGGAAATATGGCATCTCCATCCGCCTGATCGGACAATCCACCGACCCCGCCGAGCCGAATCCCATCCGAACCCGCATCAGCATCATCGGGCAGGAACCCAACTTCCAGATCAGAATCTACCCCGGCGGTGGAATCGACCTGGATCGCCTGACGAATGCCATCATCACCATGACCCTCTTCGAACGAGCCCTATGTACGCAACGGGCGGATTCTCTGCCGGAGAATGTCCACATCCCCCAATGGCTCGTCACCGGCATACAGCAAGCAGTCCTGTGGCGCAGCGGCAAAGCTGATCGCCGCCTGTACCGCAATCTCTTTGACAAGGCTGAAATGCTCTCGCCCGAGGAAATCATCTCCACTCAGGACATACGCAAGCTCGATGCCTCATCCCGCCAAGTCTACGAAGTCTCCTGCGGAGTGCTCATCATGTGCCTGATCAACCGCGATGGCGGACAAGCCCAACTGCGCGAACTCATCTCGGAGTCTGCCCTGGCAGATGGCTCCCCGCGCGAAATCATCACGGCCCACTTCCATGAGCTAGGGATAGATGCCGGCATGCTCAACAAATGGTGGGCGCTGGAGCTTGCTGCTCTCTCCATAGCCCCCGCCACGGAGATGCTCACCCCCATGGAAACAGAGAAGCAGCTGGCCGAGGCCCTCATCGTACTCCATTACGACAAGGAAACTCTCACCCCGCGCCCCATCAGTGCAGACAACGTGTACGACCTCGTCGAGCTGCCGGAATGGCGCGCGCAGATCCGCCCCTGCATAGACCGCCTCATGGAGCTCAACCTCCACTGCTTCCCCGGCTACCGAGCCATCATTACAGAGTATTGCCGAGCCCTGGCAGCCCTGCTGGACGGCACCCCGACCGATGAGGTTCAGAACATACTGGGACCGCTGCGCGAACTGAGAGCCGCCTACATCACCACCTCCCTGCGCGCCCGCGACTACCTGGACTGGTACGAGATCACCCATCTGGGCAGGAGCCGTCACAAGGAGGGGTTCGCCTCCTACCTCGAAACCATGCGTATGCTGCGCCGCGAAAGCCCGGGACCGGACACCCCCATCAGCCGCTACCTGCAAGACATCGAGGAGCTCTGCAACCTGAAGTCCGGCGAGGAACTTCCCGAGCGTCTGCGCCGACAGATCACCCCCACGCGTTCCACCACCACAAGCCATGAGAACTAAGCAGGAGTTTACCCTTCCCCCCGCTCCGAACATGAGCGCCGAACAGGAAGCCTACGCACAGGGGTACAGCTCCGTGTGCGGCATAGACGAAGCCGGGCGTGGCCCCTTGGCCGGACCGGTCGTAGCTGCCGCAGTCATACTGCCAAGGAACTACACCCTGCCCGGATTGAACGACTCCAAAAAACTCACCGCCCGCCGCCGAGAACAACTTTTCACCGAACTCATGGGGGATGACCGAGTCCACAAGAACATAGCCTCTGCCTCAGTACAGGAAATTGACGAGCTCAATATCCTGCGTGCCACCCACCTGGCCATGGCCCGGGCTGCTCAGGGGCTGGAACCGAGCACCGACTTCTGCCTGATTGACGGGCTGGCCGTTCCGGGCTTCCCCATTCCTTCCACCAATCTGGTGAAGGGCGACGCTCGCAGCCTAAGCATAGCCGCTGCCAGCATATTGGCCAAGGTCACGCGCGATCGTCTCATGTCCGAACTAGCCGCTCTCTACCCCGAGTACGGCTTCGAGCGCCATGCCGGCTACGGCACGAAAGCCCACCTGCAAGCCATTCACCAATATGGAATTACTCCGCACCATCGCCGCTCGTTTGCACCTGTTGCACAGATGGAGCTGCCCCTGGGGATCTGACTCCCCACCCGATCGGGCGGAACTGGGCAGGTACGGCGAACTGGCAGCGGCCTCCTATTTGCGCTCACAAGGGTTCAAGGTTCTGCGCTGTAACTTCCGCTTCGGTCGCAGCGGCGAAATCGACATCATGTGCCGCGAGGGTGATGTACTTGTAGCATGTGAGGTCAAGAGCAGCGCCTCTCCTGCCGGCGGCGCCCCCATGCGAGCAGTCAATCGAGCCAAGCGCCAATTACTGCGCCGCGGCATGCGTAACTGGCTCTACATGCTCAAGCGCGACGACATCCCCACCCGCTTCGACATCGTGGAGGTCTTTCTCATCGGCGGACAGCGCCCCATCATCCGCCATCACCGCTCTGCCTTCGGCATGCACGAAGGAACCCATCGTTGGTAACCGACCGCCACGCCATGGAAAAGGTGCATCCACCCTCGCAGATGCACCCCTCCTGAATAAAATCAAACTATTCTTCCCTATCAAGCCTCGGGAGGATTCGGAATGGAGGCATAACGATTGGGACCTTCACTGCCGATGCAGTAATACACCAACAGCACAACCACACCGGCAAACGGTAATAACAGCCACAGCAAATTCCACGCACTACGACCGGTATCGTGCAGACGGCGCACACTCACAGCAAGACTGGGCAACAGGAACGCTAACTGGAACAGGGTGGAAGCAATGCTGCTCTCTATACCGGCCACATTCAGCACCGACTGAAAACAGAAAGCGATGATGAACAGAGCCAGATTGAAGAACCAGTACTCCGAACGACAAGCACGTCCTTCAAATACGGCATAACGCTTCATACAGCTAGTAAAGGAATTGACAAGATTATATGACATATCGATATCCGAAGAGGGGTTTACTCTCCGCATGATTTCTACCATCTCTTACACTACATGTCAATCTCAATTTTCTTTTCCATCCATCATATTCGGCACCGACATCAGGCGGGATGCCTGTCGTAATGATCCGATTGAAGGCGGGGTTAGCGCTTTGCGGCTTGACTCCATAGGCTATATGTGATAGAAAATGAGCAGGTCACGCCAGAGCAGAACAAACATGAACAACACCGCACTTTTCAGAGAATTGGAACAACTTCTGCGGCGTGAGCCGGGGTTCTGCACAAGCGAGGGAGTGCTCATCCGCAACACGATTGCTGAGGCCGCCATGGAGCTGCGCCCGGAGTTGCTGCGTCTGCTGCTCGGGCACGAGGAGCTCAGGGGATTCTTCTTCGCTGATGTGGAAGGCGTAATGGTATTCGACAAGGTAAAATTCCTGCGCTTTGCTGCCAACAAGAACTTCCTGCCGGACAGCTTCACCGCCTACCGCAACAAAATAGGACTGGCAGACGGCACAGGCGACTTGCTGGCAGAACATCGTCAAGTGGTGCTCAGCTGGCCGTACAAGGACTGCCTGCTCGAAGGAGGACAGACTCGCGAGGAAGCCCGGCGCCGGGAGGTGTTCTGGAACGAGATTCTCGCGCCCGAGGAAATTAACCTGCTGACAGAGCCGAAAGCTCTAAGCCGCTTCCACCGCATGACCGCTGCCGGCGAGGAGCCCGTTACCGAACTGGCACCGGACGATAACTACATCATCAAGGGCAACAATCTTCTGGCTCTCTACAGCCTGCGAAAGCGATTCGCCGGAAAGGTGCGTATGATTTACATCGACCCGCCCTACAATACGGGAGGCGACAGCTTCGGGTACAATGACACGTTCAACCACAGTACCTGGCTGACCTTCATGCGGAATCGGCTCGAAATCGCGCGAGAGTTGCTGACTGCGGATGGGAGCATCTATGTTCAGCTGGACTGGAACGAGGTCCATTACTGCAAAGTGCTGATGGATGAAATCTTCGGGCGCGATTGTTTCCGCAATGAGATCATCTGGTGCTACACCGGTCCCGGATCTCCGGGCATGAAGCAGCTCAACCGCAAGCACGACACCATCCTGTGGTACTCCCGCAGTCCGAATGAGTGGGTATTCAACGGCAATGATATTCGCCTGAAGTCCGAGGTGCATGCCGGTGGATTCAAGGGTGAGATGAGCTCCCATGTCAGCAGCAGCTATACAGAAAAAGGCAAGATCCCCGAAGACTGGTGGGAGACGTTCCACACCCCCGAAGATCTGGCAGAGGAGCTCCGGCGCTTGAGCGAGGAACAGAAAAAAATCGATGATGCCGACTGGTTCAAGGCGGCAGTCGCGGCTCGCATACGCGTGGATGGTGTACAGCGCACGGGCTATCTGACGGAGAAACCCTACAAACTTATGGAGAGACTCATCCGCCAGGCAACCCACGAGGGAGATCTCGTACTGGACTTCTTCGCCGGTAGCGGAACCACCGGATATGTGGCGGGGTACCTCAAGAGGCGCTACATACTCGTGGAACAGCTGGAAGATACCATGACCATCATGCACCGCCGCTTCCGCGATGCCTCACCTGTCTACTGCGAGCTTGCAGCAGCCAACAGTCGCTACATCGGCGCCATCGGAGCCGCTGCCACAGCCGGTGAGATCCGGGAGCTACTGGAAGAAATGATTGATCATGGTTACCTGAGCTGGAAGGTGGATGTCGAGACCATGCTGAGCAACGATGAAGAACTCAGCAACTTGCCGATCGATCATCAGAAGGCTATCCTGCTGGAAAGCCTGGACAAAAACATGCTCTACATCCCGCTCAACGAGATACAGAGCACAGAGTTCGCCCTCGGACAAGAGAACATACACCTCAACCAAGCCTTCTACGATCAGGCATGAGCAGCAGCGCCACAGCTCCGGCACCTCTGCCCGCAGCCATCACCTCAGGGCTCAACCCGACCCTGCGGCTCCGCCCGTACCAGATCGACTGTCTGATGACTTGGCTGAAGTACTGGGAACGCTACGGGAAAAACCCCAGCGCCCTGCACCACCAGCTCTTCCACATGGCCACCGGCAGTGGGAAAACCCTCATCATGGCGGCTCTCATCCTGCACCTGTACACCCAAGGCTACAGGAACTTCCTGTTCTTCGTGAACTCCACGAACATCATCGGAAAAACCCGCGAGAACTTTCTCAACCCCGGCTCGGCCAAATACCTCTTCGCTCCCACGATCATGATAGAAGGCAAGCGAGTAGAGGTGCGCGCCGTAAGCAACTTTTCTCAGGTGCAGGCAGATGGCATCAATCTCTGCCTGACGACTATCCAGAAGCTGCACAGCGACCTGAACACCCCCCGGGAGGGCACGCTGAGCTACGAGGACTTTGCTCAGCAGAGCCTCGTATTCATCTCCGACGAGGCTCACCACATGAATGCAGCCACGCGCAACAGCCGCCCCCTGCACCACCTGTCACTGCAACAGCTGGAGCTGGAGTTCGATGCGCCTGACTTCACTCCCAGCTACGAGAATACCGCCCTGCGCCTCTTCAATACCGGTACGGCCTCCCCTCTACCTAACGTCCTGCTGGAGTTCTCTGCCACCATGGACCTCGACGATGAACACATTGCCGAGAAATATCGAACCAAAACCCTCTTCGATTACTCGCTGCGCCGCTTCCGCCAAGATGGCTACTCCAAGAATATCCGCGTGGAGCAGAGCAGTCTGCCGCCCCTCGATCGTGCCCTGCTGGCCACCCTGCTCAGCCAGTACAAGCGCAAGCTCTTCGCCTCCATTGGTCTGGAGCACAAGCCGGTTATTCTTTTCAAGTCGCGACTCATCAGGGACAACACGGCCTTCCACCGCAAGTTCATCAGCGCCATCCGCAACCTGAGCACGGCAGATATCGAGCGCCTACGACAAGCAGCCGAGGGAGACTGCGCCGCCATTTTCCAGCATCTGCAAGCCACGGGCTACAGCACGGAAAACCTCATCAACGAACTCCGGGAAGACTTCTCCGAGGAGAAGCTCCTGCTGGTAGACAACAGCGACATTTCTCCCGACAAGCAACTCCTGCTCAATTCCCTGGAATCGCCTACAAACAAAATCCGCGGCATTTTCGCGGTCGATATGCTCAATGAGGGTTGGGATGTCCTCAACCTCTGCGATATCGTGCGCCTGTACGAAACTCGCGCAAGCGCCAATGGCAAACCGGGTACAAAAACCGTAGCGGAAGCTCAACTCATCGGTCGCGGGGCTCGGTATCTGCCGTTTTATGATCGTAACATGCCGGATGGTCCGGTGGGGCAACGCAAATACGACCGCGAGCAAGAGAACCCATGCAGACTGCTCGAAACTCTCCACTACCACAGCTCATCCGACAGTCGTTATGTGCAGGAGCTCAACTCCGCCATGGTCCAGAGCGGACTGATTGCCCCCCACACGCTCTCTCTGCCCATCCCCCTCAAGGAGTCCTTTCGGGCAAATGATTTTTTCACTACCTCACGTCTGTACTTCAACCGCTGCGAGCAGCTCATCGGCAACGAAGCAGCCCTGTCAGACCGACTAATCAAACAACTGAGCATCAATCTACAGCTCCGCAGGGGAAGTTACAGACTCCCCCTCATCTCCTTGGGGCGGCACCTCTTGCGCGCAGCTCTCAACCGACTGGAGCACTACCGACTGGACCGACTGCAGGTCATCTTCCCGGAACTGAACAGCCTGGAGGAATTCATGAGCTCCCCTCTCTACCTCGGCGGGCTCAACATACAGCTTGACGGCTGTACAGCCGCCACCCCTCTTACCCGCCGGCAGAAGCTTGGCATAGCACTCGCTGCCCTGCAACAGCTCGAACCCCAGCTCCCCAAGCCGGAACAACACCGCAGAGGACGGCAAATCCTGACTTCGGCTCCGGCCGCAGAACTGCTCCGCGATCACACCATCCGGCTCGAATACGGAGAGGGAGAAGAGCCGACAGATGGCTCTTCCTATGCCGCCGAGGACTGGTATGCACGCAGCGCCTGTTATCCCACGGCAGCTGAACTGCCGCTCCTGAGTGCCATGCAAAGCGCAGCACCACAGCTCCGTACCCGCTATCGCCACATCTGGCTCATCCGCAATACAGGCGATGTGCGCCTGCATGAATTTGCCACAGGCACTCCCTTCTCTCCCACCTATCTGCTCTGCCTCGTGCCACACACCCCGGGTGCCGCCCCGGTACACATCTATGCAGACTGCCGACCTGAGCACCTCCGGGAACTCTACCGCCATCGTGCTGACACCCTGTCAGCCCTGCAAAGTGCGGCAGAAAGCACGTTCGCAGGCTCACTTTTCACACGACCGCTCATCCTCGGTCGAGCCCTTTACGAACCGGCAGCCGCTGCTGACCTCATCAATGAGCTGCTCACCCCCGACTTTCCCGTAACCGCCGGTGGTCGGAAAGCCTGATTTCCACCTGTTATCAAACGCGGGCCGAACATCACATGTCACACCCGCACCATGAGATACCTCATCCCCGCTATCCAGCTGACAGCGGCAGCTCTCACCTGTGCCGCTCAACAAAACCCCACCTACCTGGACACCGCCTTCGGCCGACGCCCGCAACCTATGGCAACCCGCCACATCGGAAGCCTGCAACCAGCCATGCAAGCGGATGAACAACAGCCAACCCGCCACGCCGGCATCTACACCTTGGCGAATGTCATCAACCACGCACTCACCCAAGAGGAAAGCGTACTGACCACGGGCTGGGAATTCTTCCCCTCCCGCCCGCAGCGATTTGCCCCCTACCTCGACTCCATCTTCGTTCCGGGAAATACCTGCGTGCAACCCTGCGACATCGTAGAGCACGACCCTCTCTCAACCACCGCGCAGATGATCAAGTCGCGCCTCTCCCGGCTCGGCATACAGTACAATCTCACTCTGAGCACGAACTACACCGGCATAGTCCCGCACTCCCGGGGCGGAAGGAACAACTTCTGGTCTACCAACAATTCATTCTCCGGCACCTGGTTCCTTCTTAAGAAGCGCAACAACAGCCAAGGACTCTTCCTGAGCATAGAAGCCGACTGGGGACAAGGCTTCAACTTCAACGAACGCCGCAGCAGCGCCCAGAACACCATCGGCAGCCTGAGCAACCCACAGGGTAGCCTGAGAGGCGGCAATGGCGTGTTCATCCCCCATCTGGCCCTCGGCTACAGCGCCTTCCGCGGTAAATGGGTGGGAATGATCGGTACAATCGACACCTCCTCCTATCTGGACCAGAACATCTATTCCGCCGACTGGAACGGCAACCTTATGAACGAAGCCTTCAATCTCAACCCCTGTCTGCCACTCGAATGGGCCAACTGGGGGTATCTGACAGCCTGGCAACCCACCCGCAACTTCTATGCGATGTACACTACCACCGGCTGTAACGGAAAGGTGAACCACAACCCATTCCCCTTCATTTCATCCAACGCTTGGGTACACTTGGCAGAAGCAGGCTTCATCACCGACGATTTCTACGGACTGGGTGAGGGCACCTACAGATTCCAGTACACCCTCACCCGTTACAAAGGAAAGACAGGATGCGGTGCTGCTATCAACATCCAGCAACAGCTCGGTCGGGGCTCCCGACTCGGCTTCTTCACCCGCTGCGGCGTGATGGATACAGATGCCGCCACCGTCAGCTCCGTCCGCGCAGCAGCCACGGCCGGACTGGTACTCCAGGCGCCCTTCCGCAGCGAGGGCTGGGGAAGCCGCTCCAACAATGACCAGATCGCTCTCGGCTTCCTGTGGGAACGAGCGGCCGATTCTCCCTACCGCCACAAGGACGAGTACGGACTGGAACTCAGCGCTGTTGTACAACTTACCCCGACCTTTTTCCTGCAGCCGGATGTGCAGTATATTTTCAATCCCATCCAGCAAAAGGACCGCAGCGGAGAATTCATCTTCCAGCTGCAGGGCGTATTCCGCTTCTGAACACCACTCACTCAATTGAGTAGGGGGACTTTCGTCCCCCTCTCACACCACCGTACGTGCCATTTATGGCATACGGCGGTTTCTCGGCGCGTGATTAGTCCCGGGAACCTCTGTTCCTGCCGCAACTCTTTTATCTCTCCTCGCCAGATACCCTGACAACTCCTCCGCACCGTTACATGGATTCGGACTTGCACCGCTTTCCATCTTTCAGTCGAGGCTTCGTACATTTCAGTACTTCTTGGCTCTGCTGCTATATGTTCTGAGATTCGAGTGGTTGCCCACGCCGGATTCAGCCCTTCCCACCGGGGTTGTTCGTTATGGTGGTAGTATGGCCTCTGCTGACTCCCTACAGACGGATTGCTCCGCAGCGTTTTCACGCTTTAGTAGGGTCTCTCAGGATAAGGCACGCAGCTTTCACACAGTGCAAGCCGAATTTACCATGCGCACTCTTGACAGAGTATCGGGCGTGAGCATCCAAGGCTGCCTCACCTCGTGCGCTTTGGCCTTCTATTCGGTTCTTGTTCATCCTGTCTGTGTTTCGCCTCCGGCTTCCTTCCCACCCCACATTACTGTGACGCAGTTGCCTTTGGCTGTTTGATTCCGCCCTGTCAGCGGCTCATTGGGGACTTCCACCCCAGTTACGTGTCATGCCTGACGTACAAAAGTGCGGGCGCGGGTTTGAGTAACCCGCGCCCGGTGTGTTGGTAGGGGGAATCCCTATGTGTTACTTGATGGTGACGGTTTTGCTTTCACCCTTCTTGAGAGAAATCTCGGGGATGAGGATGAAGTCGTCCGTCAGGATGGCGTTGTCCACATTGCAGGAGGTAGCGCCCTCTCCGGTGGCAGCGGAGGGGAACCAAACGCCGAGGCGGCCTTTGTGGTCCATGTTAGCCGTGATGGTGAAGCTCTTGGGGTTCTGCCACTTGATGGTGAAAGGGCAGGGAGCCTGAGAGCAGTCCAGAGAAGCAGACCAAGCGGGGTCACCATAGAAGGCAACGACGTCGCGATCATGCACGAGGCCGAGGGCGTCCTTGGCGTTTTGCTGGGTGAGTTTGGCACCGGAGCGCATCACATCGTTTTGGAGGCGGGCGCTGACTTGATCGTCATTGAAGTGAACCTTGAGCAGGACGGGGTCCAACTTTTGCGTGTTGGCTAGGATGAACTGGTTGTTCATGTACCAAGCTTCTGCCAAGGGGGTGCCGTTTGCAGCATCAAAGAAGCAGCTGAGGGTGCCCCAACCGCCGGCGCCGTACCAAGAGGGTACTGTGTAGCCAACAACTTGGTTGCAGGTGTAGGCGGAGAGTGCGGTTACGGCCATGCTGTGTTTGGAGCGGTGGGCATCCCCGAACAGGCAGTTGCCGGCGGCAAGCCAGATGCGGGTGGTGCCGTCCGGTTTGATGGCGGGGCACTCGTCTTTTTCCACCAGTTTGCCGAGGTCTGCAGCGTTGCCGCGCAGAGCCATGGAAAGCGGGCGGAAGAAGTCCCGCATTTGGGTGCGCTTGAGCTGGTAGAAGCGGTTGTTGTACGGGAAGATAAGGCCGCGTGAGAAGGGCATTTCCAGATTGAATTGTGTGGCGTGGCTGGAGGAAACTACCATTTGGGCGGCAGCGTTCTCCAAACGCTCTGCAAACAGGCTCTGGAAGCCGTCATTCAACAGCTCTGCACCTTTGGCGGTGGAGGTGTCGTAGGTGGTGGCGGTGGGTTCTACACCGCCGGTTTGCTCCAGGATGGGGCTGTTGGTCCAGTCTGTAATGCAGAAGCTGTACTCAAAGTGGTGCCAGCCGACGTTGGTGGTGCCCAGCAGACGCTTGATGACCAAAGGGTTGGCATCTTTAGCGATGCGCAAGGCATCCTCCGCGCTGTGGCCGGTTACAACACCCCACATGCAGTCACCCCAAATGTCATCGTCCACTTGACGCGTAGCGCGGTGAATGTTGTTGATGGTGGTGTGGCCAATCTCCTCCGGGCGGAGGACGATGCCTGCATAGCGGGCGTCCGTTTTGCGCAGAGCCTCGGCAAGAGCTTTTTCCGTGATGGCGGGAAGCACTACCTTTTGAGCACCGGGGTATTTGGCAACCAAAGCATCGGCCACGGCAGCCCAGGCGGGATCTTTAGAGGTGCTTTCCGTGGTGACTACGGTGTAGTTTTCCACGGTGGGAGCCACTTTTGCGATGGGGGGCTCTGCCTGAGTGGCCTCGGGAGCCGGAGCAGGGGATTCCTGCGTGGCGGGCTGCTCCTCATCGGCGGGGGTGTAGTCATCCGGGACGGTGTAGTAGCAGTTTACGTTGCGGTTGCCGAAGATTTCCTTGGCGAGTTGTTGGATTTCCTCGAAGGTGATGGACTTGAGGTCATCCAGCATGTTGCGGATGTTGGTGAGTTTTTCCGGGTCGCTTTGGAGCGTGGCCAGGTTGGCACACCAGAAGGAGTTTTCGCGCAGGGATTTTTCCGCACGTGCAATGATGGGGCGGATGGCGCACTGGAAGTCGTCTTCCGTGAACTCGCCACGGCCTACGGCGTCCAGAATTTCCAGCATGGCATCATTGACCAGCTTACGGTTGCGCTTAACGCCTGCGCTCACCGTTAAGATGGTGGCTGCATTCTCCAAATCCGGCGCAGCGGTGAGGGAGACGGAGGGGGAGTAGGTTTCACCCATCTTGGCGCGGATGCCGTCAAACAGCTTGGCGCGTGCAATGGAGGTAAGCACGCTGAGCCTGCGGGTGCGTTTTACGTCTCGGCCGTTGCCGGCGGGGCGCACTTGTACCACGAGTGTTTTGTCCAGCGTGGTGGGGTATTTGAAGAACTCCTCTTGCCCCCACGGGCGGAAATTGACGGTCTTTTGCTCCGGGGTGAGCTCCGTGAACTCCGTGGCGCGCTGCGGCATGGCACCGAAGGTTTTTTCAATGATGGGCAGGGCTTTTTCTACCTCAAAATCACCGACAAGCGTTACCTCGATAGCGCCGTTTTGCAAGGCGGGTTGGATGGCGTCTTTTACCTGCTGTACGGTAATGGCTTCCACCTGCTCGCGTGCAGCGATGTTGAAGCGGGGATCATCTCCGTAAAGGGCTTTGGCGCTATGCACGGTAAAGGCTCCTTGTGGGGTGGTCTCCAGCTGTTGGTAGATGGCCGGAAGACGGCGGTGGATGAGGGCAATGGCGTCCTCCCGATAGCCGGGGTGCATAATGCCGGCAACAATCAGCTTGCACTGCAGCTCCAAATCATCCGGAGTGGTGCCGCCGGAGTAGGAGATGCGCGTGTCGCCCAAGGAGAAGTTAAGATCCACATTGTGGCCGAGCATGATGCGTTTAAGCTCGTCCAAATCATGCGCCTCCAAGGCGCTGAGGCTCATGAGGGAGCCTGCAACCATGGTAAGCCCCGGGGTGGTCGGCATCTTGAGGCTGCCGCCATCCACCGCAGCGCTCACCGTAATGGCGCCCTTGCGGAACTGTGTGGGTTTGAGGTTTACCTTAATGCCGTTGGAAAGCGTGAGGGTGGTAACGCCGAGGTCCTCCAAGAACTCTTTCTTGACAATCTTGCCCGGCTCACCGATTTCATCATACGCGAAGGGCTTGGCAGCGCGCAGCTCCGGTTTCTCAACGGCGATTTTGTTGGAGGCGTCGAATGCGGCGCCGAGTGCCTCTTCCGTCAGACCCTCAGGGATGGTCCCTGTGGCGGTAAGTTTGGAGTTTGCGGCATTGTAGGCAGCCTCCAACGCAGCGCGGCAGCAGTCCGGGTTTTGAAGAATGAGCTGTACGGCCAACTTGAAGGTGCGCAAATCTTCCTGCGGGGTGGTTGCAACCTCCTTGTTGGCGATTACATCTACAAGATAGCCGGCCATGGTGGCTGCAGTGGTGCTTTCCCACGTCTCGCAAGAGTGGGTGAGGTCCGAAGCTATGCCGGAGAGAACCTCCGTGAACTCGTGGTCCTCAAAGCCGTATTGAATGGCCTTGCGCAGCTCTTGCTCGGCGCGGCTCAGGGCTGCCTGCCACTTTTCCGGAGAAGCCGTAACCTCCAGCCCGAAGGTGTCCACCGTGTCAAATACGGTGCCCTCGCCGACAGCGGCGGAAATGAAGGGTGAATCCGGCTGCTGGGAGATGCGGCTCAAACGGCGGTTCAGCATAGCAGCCGCAATCTGCAACGGCATGTCCAAGATGCGCTGCTCCATGGTGTCCGGTTTCTCCTCATAAGGCTTAACCGTTGTTACGCTGATGTTGGTATTGGCTTGCTCCTTAACGGGCAAGATGCGTACGCTGCGCCCGAAGTTGGTGACGGTACCCACGGACGGATGCTCCGGGTTCTCTGCCTTGGGCATGCTGACAAAGTGGTTGCGAATCCACTTCTCGGCGGTTTTCGGGTCAAAATCACCGGTTACGATGAGGGTCATGCGCTCCGGCACATAGTGCTTACGGTAGTACTCGCGGAAGAGCTCATACGGGGCATGGCGGATTACCTCCTCTCGCCCGATGGGCATGAACTTTGCAATGCGTGTGCCCTCTGCCAGCTGATCAATGGTGGCAATCATGGCGCGGTAGCTCTCGGAATCTCGGCTCTTGAGCTCGCTGACAATGATTCCGCGCTCGTGATCCAGCGCTGCGTCCTCAAGCTTGGCGCCGTCCGCAAAATCTCGCATGATGGTGAAGGCAAAGTTCACCGTCTCCTCCTGCAAGTTCGGCAAATCCAGCATGTACACCGTGCGCTGCAATGAGGTGTAGGCATTTGCATCACCGCCAAAGCCCAAGCCCAATCGCTGCATGGCCGGTATCAACTCCCCGCGCTCAAAATTGCGGCTGCCGTTGAATACCATGTGCTCCAAAAAGTGGGATATGCCACTCGTCTCCTCGTTCTCATCCAGTGAGCCCGTGGCCACAAACAAGCGTACGCTTGCGCGCCCGGCCGGTTCCTTTGTCGGGCGTATCATGTACGTCAGCCCGTTGTGCAGTTTGCCGATAACCAGCTGCGGATCCTGCTTCAGCTGCAAATCCAAAGCTGCGGCCTCTGTTGCGGTTGCCGCAGCGGCGGCGGGTTCTACTGTGGCCGGTTCTGCCGGTGCCTGCGCGTACGCAAGCCCTGCCGTTCCGGCCATCACCAATAGCGTTGTCGTTATGGCTTTCTTCATAATCAAAAATCTGATTTATGCCTACCATACCACAATGAATACCGCTTGTCGAACATCTTTCTTGCCATCTCCCAAAAATTTAACTCTTCCTGCTTCTTGCGGCTTGTATGACACCATTCTTTTTGCCTCCCACGCATTTTTATGCTTGACTCCCTCCCGCTTCTTTGCTACCATGCCCTCGGCCCTGTAGCTCAGTGGTCAGAGCAGGCGACTCATAATCGCTTGGTCGCGGGTTCGAGCCCCGCCGGGGCTATTGCCAAAGGCTGCATTCCTTAAATTGAGGGGATGCAGCCTTTTTCCGTGTACGTCAGGCATGACGCGTAACTGGGGTGGAAGTCCCCAATGAGCCGCTGACAGGGCGGAATCAAATAGCCAAAGGCAACTGCGCCACAGTAATGTGGGGTGGGAAGGAAGCCGGAGGCGAAACACAGACAGGATGA
>JAZQCA010000029.1:0-27215 GCA_045545975.1 Akkermansia sp. | reverse complement strand
CTTACGAGGGGTTCCGCACCCCACGCTACCGCGTGGAGTGCTCCACCGCCTCGCTATGGGTATGTCGCCCGTTTCACGGGCTTTGAATGCCGCTCGCCTGCGGCTCGCCAAAGCTACCCACTCATTCCTGCTCCGTGCTCGCGGCTATTTTACCGCGTGCAGGTTTAACCTACCACAAAATTTGTATAGAGATTCCAATTTGTCCGTCACCACCAATACGGATAACACAACAATCTTTAATTGCCTCATCAATAATCGAATGTGAGAACAAGGCTTGCCGGTTGCGCCCCGTCTGCCGACAGCGGCGGGTAACATACAAAAGGGCGCCGGAGCCACAGCCCCGACGCCCTGCTACATACACGTTACAGCACAAAATGGATCAGGTCATCAGAAAGAGAGCACGCCCTGTACCCCCATGAGGACGGCATCGCTGTTGCCGGCATCGTAGGCCGGATTGGCGATGTACTGGATGTGGGGAACGATCTTGAAGTAGTCGTTCACCCGGAAGCTGTACATGGCTTCTGCCACGAATTCGCGGTTGTTGGCAGCCGGGGCGCAACCCTTGAAGACCCCGAGAGCCACGCCGAGGAAGTCGTTCTCGCGGGAGGGGATGAGGCTGATGTTGGCACCGCAGGAGAAGTCGAAGGCGTTGCCGTACTCCTGGTGTGCGCCGAAGCCGCTGCGGGCGTAGATGGTGAGGTTGTCGCAGATGGTGTACTCTATGCTTGCAGCCAGGCCGAAGTTGCTGTGGTTGGTGTTCTCCTCCTCGATTTGACGGAAGAAGGGGTTGATGCGGATGGTTGCAGCGCCATCGAGAATGCTGCGTCCGTATTCACCTACTACCATGTAGGAGCTGCCGCTGCCGGAGAAGGGGTTGTGACCATAGCCGGTCGTCTCGCGCGATATGCCGATCATCGCATAGCTCCGGCGGCTGAGCTCTACCTGCAGGACCGCGCCCGCGTTGGCATCCGGCAGGGCGAGAACGGAGGAGTTGATGAAGCCATCGTTGGTAAAGGAGGCGAAGGAGTCATTGGCTATTCCCACGGCGTCGAAATAGTTGGTCAGGTTCACCATACCGGCGATGATGCAGGCGCGCTTGCCGGCGAAGTAGTGCATGAGCGCCACCTCGGGCAGTACTCCGTCATGGGGACCGAAAACATCTGCGTGCGGGTAGGTGGCACCGCCGAAGGCATCCGTAATCATGGTGTCGCTCTGGGCAGATTCGCGATCGAGCCCCCAAGACCCGGAGAATTCCACGCGCAGCCAGGTGCCGCCGTTCACGCTGTCATCGATGAGGCGCTGATTGAGCTGAGCGTGGATGAGCGCCATGTTGGCATTGTTGTTGTAGCCACGGGCGGCATTCGAGCTGTGCCAGTAGCCATAGGCCATGTCAACGGCCCACTGGGTACCATATTTCTCGTTGGCTTTCACCTTGTAGGCGGGGTCGCCTTCTTCGGGGGTGAACATGTTGATGGAGTCGAGAATATCGCCAACGGCGGGGGCTTCCTGAGCGAAGGTTGTGGAGGTCATGAACCCGGCGAGGGCAAGAGCGAGGATGTGTTTGTTGTTCATGTGTGTGTTTGGTTATTATTGAATAAGTGATTGGAGCAAGTCAGTAGCCCGGGCAGGGTTCTGTGGGAACTCTGCGAAAATGATGTGAGGAGTTCAGTATGAATTAGCTGTGCTTATCGCTGTCTTTTTTGACGGCAGTGCAGCCACTGCACCCGCAGCCACAGCCGCCTCCATTGCTACAGGAGCCGCAACCTCCGCGAGTGCGCTGCCGGAGCAGGCTGCGGATGATGAGGAATACGAGGCTTGCCAGAATGATGATGATGAGGATGTCAGCCATGGTTCTGAAAGGTGGGTGGAGCTTGAGGGGGGGGGGATTAGTTTTCCTGTACAGGGTGCGGGTTCGGGCGGCAGAGCAGGGCGAGGATCCCGATGCTCAGCATGCAGGCCAGAGCCTGGGCGGAGCTGAAGGTGCCACCCGACATCCAGAGCCCGAATTGGTAGACCAGGAAGGCCACAACATAGGCCCATACGCACATGTAACCGATAGCCAGCCAGGTCCAGCGTGCGCTGTTCATTTCGCGGCGTATGGCTCCGCAGGCGGCAAAACAGGGGGCACACAGGATGTTGAAGAGCATGAAGGAGAGCGCACTCAGTCCTGTGAAGGAGCCGGCGGCTTTCACGTTGCCCGCTACACCGCTGGTCTCGTCATCCTCCTCCACTTCGGGGAAGAGGAAGGCAACGAATCTGTTCAGGAGATCCAGCCAGCCGGCGTCGGCAGCGGCGGTTTCCTCAGCGGCGGGTTGCTCCTCGGCTGTCTCTTCCTCAGCCGCGGGAGCTGTGCTGCGCGCCTCGGGATCGCATTGCCAGGCGAGCATGGTGAGGGCGGTCAGGGCGTTCGACTTGCTGAGGTCGGAGCTGCGGGGCAGCTCGTCTGCTGTGGGAGCTTCCTCCCCGTCCTCTGCTGCGGGTTGCTCAGCGGCGGGATAGAGCACACCGAAGGTGCTGACGACGTTCTCCTTGGCAATGAGGCCGGTGACGGTGGCAACGGCGGGTTTCCAGTCACCCCAGCCGAGGGGAGTGAAAATGGGGGCGAAGGTATTGCCTACATCAGCCAGCATGCTGTGGTGGATGGGTTCACCCTCCAGCCCCTCCTGCTCCGGCAGGTAATGGAAGCTCCAGTTGTAGTTGGAGAGGGTCCAGATGAGAGCCGAGGCCAGGAAGATGATGGTACCGGCTTTTTTCACGAAGCTCTTGCAGCGCTCCATGGCACGCAGGTTGATATTTGCGCCATGCGGCAGGTGGTAGGGCGGCAGCTCCATGACAAAGGGGGTGTAACTGCCGGCAAACATGTGGGTCTTGCGGAGCATGAGCCCGCCCAGAATGACAGAGGCGAACCCGGTGAAGTATGCGATGGTGGCAATGGTGGCAGTCTGACCGATCATAGCGCCGATGAGGGCGAGGATAGGCAGTTTGGCACCACAGGGGACGAAGGTGGTAAGCATGATGGTCATGCGGCGATCCTTCTCATTCTCAATGGTGCGGGTTGCCATCACTCCGGGTACACCGCAGCCCATGCTGACCATGAGCGGGATGACGGACTTGCCCGACAGGCCTATGCTGCGGAACAGTCGATCGAGCATGAAGGCCACGCGGGCCATGTAGCCGCAGTCCTCCAGCAGCGCCATCAGGAAGAAGAGAACGGCCATCTGCGGCAGGAAGCCCAGCACAGATCCCACGCCGGCAACGATTCCGTCCGTTATGATGCTCTGTAACTGCGGGTTGCAGTTCAGCGGGGTGCGTCCCAGCAGGGCTACGCCGAAGGCCAGCAGGCTCATGAGGACGAACCAGGTGTTGAACTCGCGGCGACTGCCGCGCCCGGTGAGCTTGAGCGGGTTGCGGGAGAAGGCTCGGGTGTGGCTGCCGTAGTCATTGGCATGCGGTTGTCCGGGGCGCAGCATGCAGATGCCCAGCAGGATGAGGTTCATCGCCAGCAGCAGCCAGATGATTGCGCTGTGCAGCAGTTCCGGCATGTGCGGACAGACATATTCCAGCAGGAAGGGCGCTACCATGATGTACAGCCAGGCTCCGTTCATGCCTACATCGTGTAGGCGTCTGAGCATGCTCGGGAACACCAGCACCATCGTCAGTACTGCGCTGAACATGGTGAGCGCCTCCACCCCGGCAGGCTCGCTGCCGATGAACCCGCCCAGCCAGCCGCCGACGACCGGTCCGAAGAGCACATCATTGGCCCAGTCTGTTCCCCACGTTCCTACTGTGTTGATGGAGATGAAGTAAATGGCGTACATGACCGCCACGAAGATAATCGGACCGAGCACGCGATGGGTCAGCAGACTGTCAGCGCGGCTGCTCAGGTTATTCTGCGTGCTGCGGCGGGTGTGTACCTGCGGGATGAAGGAGCAGATGGCATCGTAACGACCACCGGCGATGATCGAGGCTATGTCATCGCCCAGCTCCGCCTCCACTGCCATACGCAGGTCTTCCAAGGCATGGCTTTCGTTTTTGCTCAGCGGAGCCAGCAGAGCACTGTCGCCCTCCAGCAGCTTGACCGCCTCGAAGCGGGTCACCCGGTGACGTTCCCGGATGGTGGTCACAGCCTGTTCCACCGCAGGGGCGTAGCTGAGCGGCTTGCCCGGGGCAGGGGGGGGAGCCACCATGAGAGAGAGCAGTTCAGCCATGCCGACATGGGTGATGGCACTCACCTTCACTACAGGGCAGCCCAGGCGGGCACTCAGAGCCTCTGCATTGATCTGCTCGCCGCGGCTCTCCACAAGATCGATCATGTTGAGCGCCACCACCACAGGAAGCCCTGTCTCCAGCAGTTGGCTTGTCAGGTACAGATTGCGCTCCATGTTGGTGGCATCCACCACGTT
This sequence comes from Akkermansia sp., assembly GCA_045545975.1. Classification (GTDB taxonomy): domain Bacteria; phylum Verrucomicrobiota; class Verrucomicrobiia; order Verrucomicrobiales; family Akkermansiaceae; genus Akkermansia. The sequence continues at coordinate 22,812 of JAZQCA010000029.1, read as the reverse complement.
TACTACCATGTCCGGCTTCTCTTCCAGCAGATAGTTCCGGCTTACTACCTCCTCCGGTGTGTACGGAGAGAGGGAGTATATCCCCGGTAAATCCTGGATCTCGATTTCTTCGTGATCTTTCAGCTCACCGCCTTTGCGGTCTACGGTCACGCCCGGCCAGTTGCCGACATATTGGTTCGCGCCGGTCAGATCGTTGAACAGGGAGGTCTTCCCGCTGTTCGGGTTGCCGGCAAGTGCTATGCGTTTTTTCATGTGTTTGGAGAGACTAACTTAGCCGTAAAAAATTATCGCACGATGATGCAGCCTGCCTCCTTCTTGCGGAGCGACAGCTCATACCCCCTTACTGTTACTTCGAGCGGATCACCCAGCGGCGCCACTTTCCGGATCTCCACCATGGCTCCGCGGGTCAGCCCCATATCCAGGATCCTCTGGCGCAGGGCTCCTTCGCCCGCGACTTTGATAACCGTCACCCTCTCGCCGACTCTCGTCCGCCGCAGGGTTTTTTCTGCTGATGTGTTCATATAGTTAGGAGAGACTAATAAATCCGAAGCAGAGTTTAGATTAAACTAACTTTTTTGTCAAGTCATTTTTTTGATTTTTTTGTGGGAAGATGACAGAAAAGGTACCGCGCCCTGCAAGAGTGCGGTACCTTTTGGTCGATGACGGTTGAGGGATTATTTTCTGCGTCGGCGTGCAGCGAGAGCGGCGAGTGCGAGCAGGCTGAGCGTGGCTGTTGCGGGTTCCGGTACAACGATGTAGAGCATGTTCTGCGAACCCTGAATGCCAAATTGCTCGTAGAGCGTAGCGGAGTCTATCCACTTGGCGGTGATATCCGTGCCGTGTACATCGTACATCAGGCGCTCGGAGTCAGACATCTCGAAGGTACCGGCGGCGGTTTCGAAGAGGAAACGGCCGTTCACATCGGAGAAGTTCCCGGTTTGATTGCCGCCGATCTGGATGGCGATCACATCGGCACCGGCGCCGTACGCCTGCCCGATGATGTCCTGCTGTAGTTTGATCGTCAGACCGGAGCCGGACATGTTGTCCACGTTTGTTCCCTGGAATTGGTCCGTCTTGACGGTGTACACTGTTTTGCCGCCGGAGGAGTAGGTGGCGCGATCGCCGGCCATCGTCATTTCCACAGTAGTATTTTTGCTGACGTAAGCGGTTTCGCTCATGACCTTGGGAGCGATGGTCTCGAAGTCCTCAATGGTACCGATGGAAGCGGAGAGGGAGTAGATATCGCTGTTGAAGAACTCACCTTCGTTGCCGAAGACGATGGAGTTTTTGTCGATGAGAACGGAGTCCGCAAGATTCACCGTGCAACTGTTCTCCATCTCCACCAGCACGTTGTGCAGATTGATGTCGTGTACATAATTGCCTGTTGTCGCGGAGGCATCGTGTACAGTGATGTGTACGGACTGCGCCTCGGAACGCCGGGCATCCGTACCGCCCAGGTAGTAGCTGTTGTCGGACCTTGTATCGGAGTAGACCGTGCTCATGGTACCTGTAGAGGTCCCGCGGTGAGTGACGGAAAGCTGGATTCCCTCCGCTGCATAATCGATCGTCTTCAGGGCGGCATTGCCGGTTCCCAGAGATGTTTTTTCCGCACCGCCCAGCAGCATGGCGCCCTTGTTCCGTACAGAGAGCGAGTTGACGTACTGGGATCGCCCATGTACCATCTGCAGGGCGGCATCCGTTCCATCGATCGTGGCGTTCATGGCAGCAGCGGAGCTGTTGTTTTGCAACACCTGGAGCACAGTCTGTTCTTCAACCCGCAACTCACCGGTCATGCTGTTGTGATCATTGATGGCGATGTAACCCATGTAGTCCGATCCGCCGAGCTCCGTTGCATTGGCGCCGGGGCTGATCTGCTCGTTGGTGAAGGTGAGGTTGACATTCTGGCCGGTGAAGTTACCCAGCATCTGAATGATGTGACTGCTGTTGAAGTGGTTGAAGTGCTCGTGAGCCGTACTGTCCTCATCGATATGATCGTGTTGGGAATGATCGGAGGTGATGTAGGGATCGGGGGTGAAGTTGTGAGCGTTGAAGGTGACGGCAGCCCCGGTTCGGATATCGATCTGAGTATCCGTGTACCAGTCTCTGTGTGCCGTCAGAGTAGCGCCGTCTTCCAGCTGTACCCAGCCCACGTTATCTGCCGGCACACCGGCCTGAATGCTCTCCCAGGCATCATGCTTGCTGCCGTCCTCGTTGAACATCTCTGTATCCATTCCCAGTATGCCATTCTCGCCCACGGTCAGAGCATAGATGGTACTGAGGTTCTGTACATCGCCCACGAACACGCGCTGACCGGCACCGGAGCTGATCTCACTTGCCAGCAGAGCATGATCCACGGCAAATACACCGCCTTGGACAGTCAGCTTGTTCAACCAAGCATTGTACACACTCTGCGTAGTACCCGCGCCCTTCTTGAGGACATTCAGGGTGCCAAAGGAGGCGTTGCCGTAGTGGTGGCAGACCTCGCCCACGGCGGGGACGTCATCGCGGTACGTTACTCCTTCGGAGCTGTAGTCTGTGGTGCGTTGGAAATCGCCATAGCCGAGCACGCCATCGTAGTCACCGCTGCTCATACCTTCGATGACGAGAGTAACGTTCGTATTTTCGCTCATGTTCACGACCGAGGAGTTGATGGCTCCGTCTGCCATGCGGGTACCCTCGGTACCGTTCAGGCTGTTGATGTATGCCTCCTGGGTGGTGGGCTGGTCGGGACCTTCGATGGCATCCAGCGCCAGTACGGTACGTTCGGTGCCGTTGTTGACGGAGAGATCAATGGTGGTGGTGAGCCAGTCCTTTGTGGTTTCCTCGGTAGAGACGTCAGCCTTTGCGGAGGTCATGATCTCCAGCTGGACTTTACCGCCATCCGTACCTTCGGGCTGTCCCCAGATGTTGCCGTCCATGCGGATGGTTCCGTAGAAGTTGCTGGGGTCGAGTACCTTGAAAATGGCGTAGGTGAAGGCCGGACGATCGCTGTCGCCGACGTGCCATACATCGCTGGCAAACATGCCCTGTTCAGCGGTCTCGGGGGCAGAGTAACCATGCAGGGTGACCACGGCGCCGGAATCGCCGTGAAGTTCTGCCAGCACCATCTTCTTGTCCACCGCATTGGACAGGCGGGCGTCCACATCGTCCTCGCTTTCCGTTCCGTCCGGGTTGACGTTGAGGCGCACTTCCAGAGTACCGTTGACGGTGCTGGTGTCCATGCCTTCACCGACAAAGGCGGCGCTGTCCCCGTAAGGCCAGCCATGGTCAGTATTCCTGTCGTCAGCGAAGTCGCCTTGGAGGGTAGCACCATTGGTGATCATGATTCCCCCCTGACCGAGGGCGTTGTAATGTTGCATGACAATCTTGCCGCCATACAGTTTGGTGCCGCCGGTGAACGAGTTGCTTGTGGAGATGACTGCTGTTCCGCTGCCGTACTTCTCCAGGTTGGTTTTCCACTCGCCGCCATCGAACTCGTAATCTTCGAACATGTCGCTGAGTTCAGTCGGTGTGGCATCGCGGATGGTGCCATTCTCACCATAGAACCAGTAGTTCGTGCCGTCCTCGGTCACGATCTCGCTCTGTCCGTCCGTCACATCCAGATATTCAGAGTTGATGATGATGGAGAGCGGCGCAACCTCACCATTGATGTGAACCTTCTGGTAGTCTGTGCCGAAGCGGGCATGTTCATTGAGGCTGTTGACCTCCAGTTCGCTGATGGCGACTGTGCCGGACAGCAGGACATCATGCCCATCCAGATCAGAGCCCTTGTCCGTGGCGATGGTACCCCGGGTGAGCACGCGAACGGATTCATCGGAGGTGAGCTGCGCCTCCTGTTCCCAGTCCCTCGGGTTGTACAGGTTGCCGAAGAGCACCACATGACCATTCATGAAGGCGGTATTCTCCTTCCAGTGGTAGTCATAGCGCGGCATGTTGTCGGTATTGTCGGTGTAGGATATCCACTCGAAGCTGTCATCGGTCAGCTCAACTGCTCCTGACCAGGTGTGGCGGGGATCGCCCAGTACGGACATGACCAGGTAATCCTTGCCGTTCGTGTTGTGCGCAGCATCGGAGCTGTCGAGGGTGTCCACCAGTCCGAAGTAGCCGTAGCCCAGCGAGATGAGACGTGAGGAGAAGGCGGATGAATCGCCGTCGCCGCCCACGGTGATGTTATCGGCTTCGGCCAGATAATACAGGCGGTCGGAGAAGGGGGTGAGCGAGAAGTTCACGCCGCGGAAGCGCAGTTCCATGTCGGCGGTGTTGCTCATGAGGTCCAGAGTGCCGTTCACATCCAGCAGCATGTTGCCGGAGGGACCATGCGTGCCGGTCGGTAAGGGGTTGCTCGCGGTGTAATCGCTGAGCGTTTTGCCGTCTGTGAACTCGTGGAACCAAGGCTCAACCCGCTCTACTTCAAAGTAGAGCCCGGAGCCGCTGCTCATGGTTATGTTACCGTCCACTATAGCTGCCTGTGGCAGATAACCCGCGCTGCCCGGTGCGACCGATGGCTCCGGGGTGTAGACGGTCAGTTTCTTGCCATCGAGCACGGTGATGTCTGATGATGTGGGGGAAACGGCGTAGTTCCGCTCGGTCTGGGTTTTGTGGTCAGAGGTGGTGCCGGGGGCTATGTAGTCCCATGTTTGATTGCCGACTGTGCCGGTTACTCCCAGTTTAAGATTGGAGCCGCCCACCAGGCTCATGTTGCCCCGCAGTTCCAAGTTGTTGAAGCCCAGCACACCATCGTAGAGGGAGACATCGTTGAGCAGGGCCGTGTGGATGTACTGCTCTGAGTCGCTTTGCTTGATGAGACTGAGCGTCTCCAGACCCATGTGGTAGCGGTTCTTTGCTTCGGCTACGAAGGCATCGGAGTCGTCGGTGGGCGGTGTGTCGAAACCGTCACCCCATTGGAGGTGCGATTCCGTAGGCTCGGTATACGACTGTGCGAACCCCAGCGCGCCGGAGTAGACGTAGACGGCATCTTCATTGAACTCGTTTTCGCCGATGCGCAGGGTGGAAGTAGCGTTGGCTACAGTACGAACGTGCCATACTTCATCGTTCTGAGCCAGATCTTCCACATAATATCGGTCGCTGAGAGCCTCACGAGCCTCTTCGGCGTGAGGGAAGATGTAGCCGCTGCCTCGGAATTCGGCAGAAAGACCGCGCAGACCTACTTCGCCGGTGAGCACCAGAATGCTGTTGTAGGTCATGCGGTCACCGGTATCGTTGATTCCCATTGCGGCAAGTTCCGCCTGAGTGACCATTTCGCGAGAGAGGTCTATGATGGCATGTTGGAACTTGTCATCGCGCAGCATGACCTGTACTGTACCGGCGGTACGGGTTTCGAGCAGGTTGGAATACAGGGGAGAGGTGTTGATGGTGTTCTTTAGCACCACAGTGCCGTTGAAATTGCTTTCCTGAGTCGTCAGCTTCTTGTCCTCATTGAGAGTGAAGGACGTTACATAGCTCTGGTCATGGTACTTGAGCCAGTTGGAAGAGTAGCCGGTAAGGACCAGTACATCATCGCTGTTGCCGGAGCTTATCAGGGCTCCGTTGAGCGTCAGGTTGCGCCAGTGACGAGGTACGTTGTTGATGTCGCTGTTGCCGGAAGTGGTGTAGACGAAGGATGAGGTGCCGAAAGAGATGGTGAAACGGCCGCCGCTGCCATCTGCCGTGGGGGCTATGAAGATGTCGTTCGACACGGTGGGTGAGCGGTAGCCCGAGGCGTGCTCATTGCTGTGCAGGTAGCACACCATCAGCTCGCCGCCTACTTTTTCCTCCATTTTCCAGCTGCCATTACCGCCTTGGCTAGAGCCATCGGCGGCGATGTTGGCGTAGACCGGCATCTCCCATTTACCATCAGAGTGGAAGGTGAGAGCTCCCGTGCCGGTGGCTCCTACTGAGGCCAGGTACAGACCTCCCTGAAGGACATCTATTCCGCCGCTGAAAGTGTTATCCGACGTATTGAGCACCAGCAGCCCCGTACCTGTCTTGACGATTTTGGTTGCCTGCAGGATGTTGCCTTCGGTATCTGTCACGTCGACGATTTTACCGCTGTTGTCCTCAGAGGTGAAGGCGTAGGCGTACATCATCTGCGCCTCTCCGCCATTGGAGACGGAGGCGAGATTCTCGTTTGCTGTGACATAGATGATCCCGGGGGCCACCTGTCCGCGAATGTCAACTGTTCGACCTTCGCTTTCCACACGATCGCCGTGCAGATTGCTATCGGCAAAGGTGACGGCATTGCCGTTCACATAGACACCGGGATTCTTGCCGCCGAGTGCCTGTTCGTGCCAGCCGGTGTTTTCAGCTTGCCCGTCAGCCCGCCAGATATGTCCCAGCACAAGGGTACGATGGTCATATCCGCCGGGGCTGGTGTTGCTGGGTTCGCCGCTCCATATATACCCGGTCTGGGGATTCATCGGAGTAGGCCATTCGGTGTCCGGCTCCAGCGTGCCGATGTAAACGATTCCGTTTTCTTCGTAGAGTTTGCCCTTGTATGAGGTGCCGTCAATCGTTGTCAGTCCGGCCAGTTCGTTGTCCCCATAGCTGAACGAACCTCCGTTGAGGTCAAAAAGGGCGATCCTGTCCACACCCGCCCCGAGCTTTACCCCTTGCACGGTGAGGAAGGAGCCGATGGTGAGCCCTACGTTATCGAGGGTGAAGAAGGGGGTGTCCGGGCTGCCGGTACGGCCGCTGTTGCTGAGCACGAGGTCGCCGCCCATTGTCCAGGTCACACCATTACCGGTGCCGGTGATGGTGAAGTTGGAGCTGTTCAGCCCGCTCAGGTTGAATACCACGGCGTTTGTCGTGGTGTCGGTTCCCATCTGCCAGGCGGCGGAGCTGCTGAGGTTGGCAATGTGCAGTCCGTTGAAAGTGTTGTTGTTGATGAAGGTGCCGCCCTGTAGCGTGAGGACGGAGGCTGTGAGGTCTCCATCGAACTGCAGCGTGCCGTTCTGTATGGTGATTTCACCCAGAACGGAGCTACCGGTGAAGGTCTGGGTGTTGCTGCCGATCTTGGTGAGGTTCAGGCTGCCGGCGGCACTTGCCAGATAGTCGGAACCACCTTCTCCGGGGGTGCCATTGCCACCCCGGTAAAAACGATCGTAACCCAGAGTACCACCGAAGGTGAAATTCTCTCCGCTGTCTGTACCGAGGGTGAGGGTGTGCGACTGACCGCCGGCGGTGATATTGGTGGAGACACCAACGGCGTAATTCGCATCGCCTCCTACCGTTGCCGTCAGACCCTTGATGGTGGCATCGCCTACGAGCCCCAGAACGACGCCTGTGGCGCGGTCGCTGCTCGAGGTGTCGTAGATACTGGTCTGGCTTGGGTCAGGATTGCTGAGGTCGATGATGCTGTTGGCCCAGCGCAGATCACGGCTGTTCTCGCGTCCGATATTGAGTTGCACGGGACCGCCGCGCAGGGAGAGCATGCTGACGGTACCATCGAACCACCCCTCTTCATCGTTGAAGTTGGAGAAGTTGAAGACGGTATCCCATCTGTTCCAGTTGCTGTCCTGACCATGACTGACCAGTTGCAGTTCTCCGCTGCCTGACAGTTGCCCGGTAAAGTTCCAGACGGCCCAGGTTTTGCCTTCGGAGTGGATTTGGGCAGGGCTGTCCCCACCGCTTTCCAGTATGGTGATGTTGCCTTCGTACACCGTATTGGAGCGGTCGAAGTTGATGGAGCCGCCGTTCATGGCACCATCTCGCAGGTAGAGCTGCGCACCCTGTTCGAGCCGAATATTGGAGAGCTTGGATTGGTCGGATATGTAGGTGTCTCCCGTCCAGGTATTGTTGGAATAGGTGCCTCCCAGGATGCCTTCCATTTCGCCATTGGTGTGACCGGTCTCATTTTCGAAACGGTGAATCCACATGTACTGCCCATTCCTGACAGTCTGGGGGACTGCCGTGATGGTGAGAACCGCCTGATTGTCAACCATGTTCAGCCTGGCCAGATATTCACCGCCGTTGAGCCGGATCGTGTCGGCTGCCGCCGAGACCACTGCGCCATTGCTGAGATGGGCCAGCACGATGGAGTCGCCTGCTGATAGGTCGCTCTGTATCCCGCTCAGGGTGAATGAATTTCCGAGATTCAGATTCACGCCGTCCAGGGAAAATAAGGCTGCGCTGTAGTTGCTGAGTCCGCTGTCAGCCAACTGAATATCCTGCGACAGAGTCCATGTAGCTCCGTTGCCGGTGAAATTGACCGGGGCGGCATTCAGCTTGCGGAAGTTCAGGGTGGTGTTGGAGCTGTTCCAGTTGCGACCCAGTTCCCAGGTAGTGCCGCCGTACAGGGTGGCTGCACCCAGATTCACATTCCCCAGAGTGGATAGGGTACCGCTCTGCAGGGTGAGGCTCTCTGCGTGGAGCTGTCCGCCGAAGCTGAGTGTGCCGCCCTGCTGGCTAAGGCTGCCGAGGGTGGCATCCTGCTCGAAGTGCTGGGTGTTGCTGCCGATCTTGGTGAGGTTGAGTTTGCCGGCTGCTGCGGTTGAGGTGGTGTTGGTGTAGTAGTCGGCGCCTATGGTGCCGGCATAGCTGTAGTTGCTGCCGCTCTCCGAGGTGCCGATGGTCAGGTTAGCCCCATTCTGAGTGGCGGCGAGGTTGGCCCGGGCATCTGTACCGCTTATTCCCTTCAGCGCTGTATCGCCCTCCAGGGTTACGATCGTGCGCCCGCGGGTGGTCTCCTCCGTAGCGGTGTAAATGCTGTCCTGAACGTAGGCGTTGAGGTCTGCCACAGTACTCTGCATGTTGCCGCTGAGGTTCAGCTGTACATCGCCGCCACGGGCTCCTGCCGCACTGAGGCTACCTGCTATGTCTGCTCGGGTGGGGGTGAAGATGGTGGCGCCATCGGTGTAGTGCCCCACCAGGCGCAAATTGCCGCTGCCTCCTAAGCTACCGCTGAGTTCCCACGCTGCATTCTGTGTGTCGGAGTGTACCAGAGCAGGGGTGCTGCCCCCGGTTAGTTCTATGTTGCCGGTATAAGCCGCTGCCGTTTCCTCGCTGTGCAGGTACACCTCGCCCCCTCCGGCAAGATTCAGTGATCGCAGGTCGTTGGCATTCATTGCGGTGCCGCTCCAGCCGTTGGTTGAGTAACTTGCGCTGCTCAAGCCATCGGTCGGTTTGCCGCTGCTGTCGGTGTTCACCCACAGGATGGAGCCTGAGACCACTTCGGTGGTATTGCCGAAGACCAGTTGCAGCATGCTCCCATTTGTGGTCAGCGTTGCTTCGTAGCTGGTGCCGCCTGCCGTTACGGTGATGGAACCATTGCCGAAGGTGTAGCTGCCGCCATTGCTCAGTTCCGCGAAGTTCAGAGTGGAGACTCCGGCGAGATCCGTTCCCTCGAAGTTCAGGGTGCTGCCGGTCAGATCGAGGGTGGTGCCATTGAGCGTGAAGATGGGGGAGCTGCTCTCGGCTGAGTAGCCGCTGAAGTTAATCGTTGAGGGGGCGTTGAAGGTGACATTCTGACCGCTGAGGGTCACCGAGCCATTGCCCGCTGTCAGGTTCAGCTCACTCGGGCTGACATTGCTCCCCAGCTCCCACGTGCTGCCGCCGGTCAGGTTGGCTGTGCCTATGGTTGCTTGTTGTGTGGAGAGGGTGCCGCCGGTCAGGTTGAGGGCAGAGCTTTTCAGCTCTGCGGTGAATCCCAGCGTACCATTATTCACAGTCACGGTCGCTATATCGGCACTTTGTGAGATCTCCTGGGTGTTGCTGCCGACTTTTGTCAGACCGCTCAGATTGGAGATGGCCCCTCTGTAGGTGTAGGTGTCGGAGGAATCCTTTCCTACTGTCAGGGTATGGTTGTTGCCTGCAAGAACAGCGTATGTTGAAGAGCCGTTATGCAGACCTGCAACTGTGGCATCTGCCGTCAGGTTGAGTGTTTGTTTCGCCGGGGCTGAACCGCTGCTGTCAATGAGGCTGTTACTATAGGCGGCATTTCTCGTGAAGTCGAAGACTGCTTGAGCCCACCCGGTGCCGGCGGCGTTCACCTGTACTCTGCCGCCGTTGGCGGTCATGTAAACCGTGCCGGCAAATTCGTTGTTGGTGAAGGTAAAGCTGGAGATGTTGTTGGTGTTGGTGTTGTGACCTCGCAGCAGCAGGTTGCCGCTGCCTTTCAGCGTATCTATCTGCAGATCGGCAGCGGTGGTGTTGTAGGTGCCGATGACGGCCATGTCACCGGTGGCGTCGCTGATGGTGATGGTGCCTTGGAAGTCATTGCCGTCTCCCCGATTGTACAGGTATAGGGCGCCACCTCCCTGAATGTTGATAGCGGTGATAGTTCGGTTGTTGAGCGTAGTGCCTCCGTAAAATGACCCATTCCTGTAAGTGATATTAGTTCCGACCCTGCCGCTGTTAGTGGTGTCGGAGTCGGCTCCTCTCATGCGAATAGCCGCATCTTCTCCGCTGGTAAGAGTCAGCGTGTTTCCGCTCAGCCCATAAGTGACGGCAGTATCACCGGGAGCTGCTGCAATGGCTGCGATGGGGGAAAGACCTTGTTCCGCAAGGAGTGACGGGGTGATCGTGCCGGACAGGGTGGGTTGGTTATCTGTTCCTGTTGAGGAAATGACACTTGTTGAGGGTGTTGAGGTCGTCAGCTGCTCCCCGCTGTCGTCCGTACTTGTTCTGATGGTTGTGACGGATGGCTGCTCCTCATCTTCCGTCAGCATGGTTGTGGCGTGCATGCCGTAGTTCACGAACTTGATCGGGCTCTGTGTGGTCGCTGCGAGGGTGAAGCTGACCGGGACTGTACCGGTACGTTCAACCATAGAGGCGTGCAACGGCTGTTCGAGCTGTTGTGCTTTGTCGGCGCCCTTGTATGTCACTACTCCTCGGGAGTTGGATTCGGACATTCCCTTTTGAACAATCTGAATCGTTGAGGCAACAATCGCTGTTGAGATTGTCGCCAGCAGCCAGATCTGCAGCCCCTTGGGTAGATGTAGCTTCATGACGCGAATATTATCGGAGTAGTGTTTCGGAGAGACTATATGATCAACGGGTACTATATACCATATATTTCAGCCAAGCGTCAATAATATTGTGCGGCTTAGTAGACAAAATTATCGTAAAAATGATGATTTGACCTGTTATTACAAAAAAGTCCGCTCAAGGGGAGGAGCCGGAGCGGAAAAGGATCTGAAAAGATGGGCGATATTAATCGGATATGGAATGGTCTGAAATCGAAGGTTTAAGTGTGGAAATGGTATCGATGACAATTCGTGGCATGCGCCCGTATATCGGGTGGTCGGGGCTGTTGAAAATGAGCATGCCCTTATCTTCTTTCAGCGGAACATAGGTGAGCCCGATCTTGCGGTCATCCGAATCCGCAATCCATATTCCGCATATATGAGAGGAGGTTGGATCGGATTCATCATAAGTAACTCCCCATACGTTGAGGGAATGCTGAGCCGCCCGCCCCGAGGGAGATTTATATGATACCCCGATCCAGAAGGCTGCTCCGCATTTGGCTCCGTTGATGAGGGTTGCGGCGGTGAGATCTGCCGTTGTCTGCGGCTCGCGGAGGGTTGTCAGCAGGGTGACCAGAGGAGCCGATGTGGTCGGGAAAACGGATTTCAGGTACGCTCCGGTAGCACCCTCCCGGCGAGCAGCGCAGTCCGAGTGTCCGGGGGAGTACTCTCCTGTGAACCACCAGCGGATCCCTTCATCGGGGTCGCTGCCGGCATTGGTGAAGCTCTGCATGAAGGCTTGCACCACAGCTCGCCCCTGCGGAGTGTTGGCCGGCAGTTTGTCTGCATTCTGCGTTTGCCACCAGTCAATGAGGTTGCCGGCGGTGATGGCCCAGCACTGCTCATCGTCGCTGCCGTCGAATTTCTTGTCGAAATCTCGCCAGCCGCCATCTGCGTTGACTCCTTTGGCCCAGATGGTTACGATGTCAGCCTGCGTAATGGACATCAGGCATATCAGAGCGGTTATGAGATGGCGTAACATGCGATTATTTTCCCTTTTTCCGGGGTTGGCGCAGTACCTTGTACATGGCTCGGCCGAGGGATGCTTTGTGACTGAGGGGCAAGTCCGTTTCGTAGGCCCATACCATAACCCCGCCGAACTCGTTTTCCTTGGTCCATCGACATTTTTCGGTGATCAGGGAAGGACCGTTGAAGGTGTGTATGGGCCCTTCGGAACCATCCGCATTTTTCAGGCGACAACTGTTGACGTCGGGTTTCATGCGGGGATTCCAGCCATAAATGCTGGTGTACCCATATTGTGGTCCTATTTTGCCCTGTTCGTTGCTGTAGAATGGCAGACCCAGTACGATTTTGGGTTTGGGCATGTGAAACTTATTCCGGCAGATGTCGGCGTCTCGCTGAAACAGGCGCATGGAGGCATGGTTGTCTGTCGCCAGGTCATCGTATGACATGGTCATCAGGAAATCGAGCTGATCAGTTGTCCAGTAATTGGGGATTTTGTAACCGACGGAGGCGGCTATGCTGATGGAGATGCTGCTGCCTGACAGTTCTTCGCGCAGGTCTGCGATGAAGTAGCCCAGCTGTTCCCATTGCTGCCAGGAGTCCGGATACTCCCAGTCAATGTCGATCCCCTGATAACCGCGCGTGATGGCCCATTGAGCCATGTTGCGAGCTAGTGTGCGGCGTGTGTGCGGATTAGCAACGACCGCTGTCATGGGACCGTCCATGTGTGCAAAACCGGCGATGAGCTTAGCGCGCGAGCCTGCGCTGGCGTGCAGACGTTTGATTTCTTCCAGCGCCTCATCGGCCACGGTTTTTGCATCCACATTTTCTCCTGCCCATTGGTAGCAGATGTCGCCCTCGTTTGTTACGCTGTAGGCAAAGTGTACGATGTCGGTAAAGAGATTGAAATGTGCCGGGGTGAGGTGTATGGCTCGCTCTGCATTGCCCCAACCCTTGACCCAGCGAGGGCGGTAATAGGGAACGATGCGGAAAGGGAATGGATATACGCGGGGGATAACCCGATCTTCTATGCCCTCAGCCAGAATAACCTGCGGTATTTCTATGCCGCTGTCGGTCTCGATGGCGGTGCAGATTCCGTCTATTCTGGCATTGCGCTTGGCGCCGGGGCTCAGGTCATAGTAGAGCCAGAGGTAGAGCGGATCTTCTCCGAGGGTGAGATCGGTCTTGAAGCGGATTTTGCCTTTTTTGTAGTTCCCTGAGGCAAGCTGCTCGATGAGTCTGTTGGTATTGACGGTAAAACCATGAAATCCCCTGGTGGTGCCGAAACGTACTGCCTTGATATACTCTGTGTTGCTTGTGGCTCCTGCGGAAAATCGGAGAGCTTTGATTTTTTCGCCCGGTTCACCGGTGATTTTAAGCTGCAACACCGGTTGTTGGGGTACGCCCCTGTAGAATACACCATGTGTGTAGCGTGCTTCGGCTGTGAGAGCCGCCGCTGTGCTGATGAAGTTCAGCAGTATGGTAAGGTGCATAAACCAATTCATGCCCATCATTATACACGGCACTCTGAAATTGCCAAGCGGCAATTTCCTCCCTGTGACATTTTTTTCCCTTTTGCCCGAGGGGGGATATGTTAGCATGGGTGAAATGAAGGGTGAAGTTCTGAATATTTGGAAATCGGCTTTTATGTCGGGCGTGTGTGTATGGATTGCCGGTTTTGGTTATCCGGCATTGTCACCTCGGTGTCATCCTTATTTTTTATCTTTCCATTGTTCCGGGGAACTTTGTCGGCTGCAATTTTTACCGCCGGATCATGGGGAGTAACCCGACCTGATAGCCCGGAAATCCCGCTTCACGACACAGAATAAGCTTGAAATGACAGGCTTGAGCTGCTAGAATACGCAGAGCGTATGAGCAACGACGGCACACCTATATATCTGCAGGAGAACCCCAGCAAGATTCAGCGCATGTTCGGGGATTATTACCTTGAATATGCCTCGTACGTCATTCTGGAACGAGCTGTTCCCCACATTGTGGATGGGCTCAAGCCCGTTCAGCGCCGCATCCTCCACTCGATGGAGCGCATGGACGACGGGCGCTACAACAAGGTGGCCAATATCGTGGGCGATACCATGAAGTACCACCCCCATGGCGATGCTTCCATCGGCAGTGCTCTCGTGACTCTCGGGCAGAAAGGCCTGTTGATTGATACTCAGGGAAACTGGGGTAACATCCTTACCGGCGATAGTGCGGCTGCCGCGCGATATATCGAGGCTCGCCTGTCAGCCTTTGCCAAGGAGGTTGTGTACAGCCCCAAGGTGACGGAATGGAAACTGAGCTACGATGGTCGCAACAAGGAACCCATAGCTCTGCCCATCAAGTTCCCTCTGCTGTTGGCACAGGGCGCACTCGGTATTGCCGTGGGCATGAACTGCCTCATCCTGCCCCACAACTTCAATGAGATCATAGATGCCGCCATCCATTACCTGCGTGATGAGCCATTCGAGCTCTTCCCTGACTTCCCGACCGGTGGTCTGCTGGATGTAAGTACCTATAATGACGGTACCGGCAACAGCCGCCTGCGCTCACGCGCCAGGCTCGATGTCAGCGGCAAACGGGTGATCCGGATCACCGAGGTCCCCTATGGCACAACGACCGATTCTCTCATCGAGAGCATCGAGAAGGCCATGGAGAAGGGCAAGCTCAAGGTCGCGCGCATAGAGGACAATACCGCTGCCTCTGCCGATATTCTTATCCACCTGGCACCCGGTGCGGACGTGGAGAAGACATGCAATGCTCTCTACGCCTTTACTGATTGCCAGAAGAGCATATCACCCAAGGCGGTGGTCATCATGGACAACAAGCCGGTGTTCATGGGGGTGAGCGAGATCCTCCGTCACAATGTTGATTTCACTCGCGATACTCTCCGCCGTGAGCTGGAAGTGCGGCTCGGGGAGTTGCAGGAGGATTGGATGCTTGCCAGCCTGGAAAAAATCTTCATCGAGAACCGCATTTACAAGGTGCTCGAAGAGAGTGAGAGCTGGGAACAGTCCATCTCCGAGATCGATGAGCGACTGGCTCCCTTTGTTGTGGATTTCATTCGCCCGGTTACCCGCGAGGATGTCATCCGACTCACCGAAATTAAGATCAAGAAAATTGCTCGCTATGAAATCCACGAAGCCGAGCACCACATCGCAGGGCTTGAGGCTGAGATTGAGCAGACCCGCAAGCACCTCGCCCAGCTGACCCGCTACACCATTCGCTGGTTCGAGAACCTTCGCTGCAAGTACGGTGCAGCCTGGCCTCGCAGGACTGAGCTGGCTACTTTCGATTCGCTGACGCGTGCGGAGGCCGCCGTGGAGAATGAGATGCTCTATGTCGATGAGGAGGGATTTGCCGGATATGGGGTGCGGAAGGGCGAACCGGTGGAAAAGTGCTCCACCCTCAGCGATATCATCACCATTGACAATCAGGGGGTCCTCATGGTGCGCCGCATTCAGGAGAAGTTCTATGTGGGGCGGAAATTACTGCTCATTCGCGTACTACGCCCCGGGGATGACTGGGTGTTCAACCTCATTTACCGCGATGGCAAGGAGGGGGTGACCTATGCCAAGAGGTTCCGCCTCGGCGGGTTCACTCGTGACAAGGAGTACCACCTCACCATGGGAACTCCCGGTAGCAGAATCTTCTTCTTCTCCGTTCATTCCAATGAGGAGGAGAGCGCTGCCATCGCTGTCAATGTTTACCTGAAGAACCAGTTCAAGCGCCTACGTCGCCCCTTCGCCTTCGAGTTCTCTCGCCTGCGGGTGAAGAGCCGCACGGTGATGGGCAACATGGTTACCAAGAACCCCGTTGAGCGCATTGCCCGTATCATTCAGCCGACTGCCGAGGTGCCGACCGAAGGCGCCGAGCATGCGGCTCTGCCCGCCTCCGAGGAGCCGCATCTGCCCGCTCCCGCCGTGGAGCCCGCTCCTACTCCGGAAGATCAGACCATCGCAGCGGCTGCCCCGGATGCCACCGCCACGCAGATGAGCTTGGAACTATCTGACGATTGATCATAAACTTGTAGACTCTATCATGACTATACCGAAATTGACTCATTTTGCCCTGATGACAGCCCTTGCGCTACTGCCCGTCGCCGTAGCTCAGCAGGAATTGCCCGCAGCCGGAGATGCCGACCATGCTCCCGTGACCGAAACCCGGGATGAGCGCGATGTGCGCATGGACTGGTGGCGCAAGGCCAAGTTCGGCATGTTTGTACACTATGGTCTGTACTCGGGACTGGGGGGCGTATTCAAGGGGCAGCCCGGTGGGGCAGAGTGGTTGCAAACAAATCTCGGGCTGGATACCGAGACCTATGCAGCCGAGGCGTTGCCGCTCTTCCGACCGGCTCCCGGTTGTACGGAGGAGTGGGCCGATCTGGCGGAGAAAGCCGGTTGCCGTTATATGGTGCTGACTTCCAAACACCACGATGGTTTTGCCCTGTTCGACACGCAGACCTCTGACTACAGCTCGGCCAAGACCGTCGGACGTGACATCGTGAGGGAGTTCACGGCCTCTGCCCGCAAGCGCGGCATGCAGGTTGGGCTTTACCATAGTGTGATTGACTGGCACCACCCGGCGTATGATAATACCATCTGCCCCGATCTCTGCTACCCGGTTAATCAGGCTGAGATGTTGAAGAACAGGGGAATACCTCGTGATCACGCTACCTACCAAAAGTACCTTCATGACCAGGTTCGTGAGCTCATGACCAACTATGGTACCATCGATATCCTGTGGTGGGACTATTCCCAAGGGGCTGCTGCCGGCGAGCGCGGTTGGAAGGCTCCGGCCCTCATGACCATGTGCCGTGAGCTCAATCCTTCCGTCATCATGAACAATCGCCTGTACGCGTTCTCCGGCTTCGACCCCGCCTGCGACAGCGTGCAGCTTGACCTGCGCTGTGGTGACTACACCACACCCGAGAAACGCATCCCCGCCAGGGGCTACCCCGGTATCGACTGGGAATCCTGCATGACAGTAGGGGATAAGTGGGGCTACAATCGGTTCGACCTCAATATCAAATCGCCTGCTACCATTATCCGTCAGCTCCAGCAGTGTGCGGCAAAAGGGGGGAACCTGCTGCTCAATATCGGACCCAAGGGGGATGGTAGCGTGCCGCCCTACATCAAAGATGTGTTCCTGCGCGTCGGTAAGTGGATGGAGGTGAACGGCGAGTCAATCTACGAGAGCACTCCCGTCTACGAGATTACGCTGCCGGAGGGCTGGATGTGCAGCCTGGTATATGAGGATACCTACCTCTTCCCGCCTGATCTTGTGATCGAGCACGACGTGGAGCTGCTCATACCGGCGCATGAGATCGATACCGTTGAGCCGGAAGTGCTCGGTCAGCCCGATTGCAAGGTGACGGTGGAGCGCATTGAGCTGCCCGGCAAGGATGAGCCGCGTGCCTTCATGCGTTTTGTCATTCCGGCCTCGGCTTGGAAAAATGCCGTGGAGGGATTGCCGGTCATCAAGCTCATCTACGCACATTGATTCCACGCACCCGGGCAACATGCAAGCGACTCCCATCTACCAGTTACCAACCCTTGTGGGAGGGCAGTATGTGTACATCTCCGTGCTGACGGAGACGGAAGATACCGTGCTGTACTCTGCCAGGCAGAAGGACATGCAGCGAGAGGTCGTGGTGGAGACTCTCCGCCCCGGACTGATGGGGGACGTGAACAAGGTGCAGGCCTTTCTGGAGAAGGCTCGTGCGCAGGCACGGCTGGGCGGTGGCAGCATAGCCTCCTGCCTGGAACTGCTGTTTGCCGATGGTACCTGGCACCTTGCCAAGGAACGTATAGATGGTACTCCGCTGGATATCATGGTTGCGGAGGGGAGTACCTTGCCGGCAAGTGAGCTCTGTGATCTCATGCAGTTGCTCTGCAGAATATGTATAGGCATGGACATCGAGGGAATAGCCGGAGCTCCTTTCCTGCTGCAGAATCTCTACTACATGGCACCAGGATTCCGCCTGAGAAATCCCGCCGTGGGTGGACCGCGCGGACGTTCATCCAGCAGGCGGGTGCTTACAAGTGCTGCCGCAGAGCTGCTCAAACTTCTTGACCTCAGTTCGCCCTTTGCCAGTGAGCTTGGCAATGTGCTGAGCCGCATGAGTTTTCCCTCTAACTGGACTTCCCTCAGTCCGGTGCTCTACAATGAAGAGCTGGCCCGCTTGCAGCAGCTCTTCTTCTGCGGTGTGCCGGAGCCGTCCCCACCTCAGCCCTCAGAAGAGGAAAGCTCAGCCTCCTGACCTCGCGAAGATTGCGCAGGGGACGTCCGAGAGTAGCCCTCCGGCGGCAGCGTGTCGGCAACGTGCAATTTTGCTTGCATTTGAGGGCATTTTGTTGTAATCTCCCCGCGTTATGTGGACAGGACGATTTTCTCAGGCTACGGCCGATCTGGTATTGCAGTATGGTGAATCCATTTCCTATGACTGGAAACTCTACCGTCATGATATAGCGGGTTCCATTGCTCATGCCCGTGCACAGCTCCGGGCCGGAATGCTCACTCAGGAGGAGTTCAGCAGCATAGAGCAGGGGCTCCGGGACATTCTGGCCGATATCGAGGCCGGTAAGTTCGAGTGGTCCATCAAATTGGAGGACGTACACATGAACATTGAGAGCGAGCTTACCCGCAGAATCGGTGCCCCGGGCGCCAAGCTGCACACGGCTCGCTCCCGAAATGACCAAGTGGCGACCGATACCCGCCTGTACTGCCGCGCTGAGATCGACACAACATTGGAGCTCCTGCACAACCTCCAGCGGGCTCTTGTGGCCAAGGCCGAGGAATATGCCGCCATCCGCATACCCGGCTACACCCACTTGCAGCGCGCACAACCGGTGACCATCGGCCACCATCTTCTGGCCTATGTCGAGATGCTCGGTCGCGATGTGGAGCGCCTGACGGACTGCCGCCGCCGGGTGAACGTGAGCCCGCTGGGCTCCGGTGCCATCGCCGGCTCCACCATTAATCTCGATCGTGCAGGGATCGCCGCTGAGCTGGGCTTCGACGGCGTGACGGAGAACTCGATGGATGCCATCGCCGACCGAGACTACATCATGGAGACTCTTTTCTGCCTGTCCGTCATCGGTACTCACCTGAGCCGTCTGAGCGAGGACTTGGTGCTGTGGAGCAGCTCCGAGTTCGGCTACTGCACCCTGTCGGATGCCCACACCACGGGCTCCAGCCTCATGCCCCAGAAGAAGAACCCCGATGTTTGCGAGCTCACTCGCGGTAAGGCCGGGCGCCTGTATGGCAATCTGGTGAGTGTGATGGTAGCCGTGAAAGGTCTGCCCCTCACCTACAATCGCGACCTGCAGGAGGATAAGGAGCCGCTCTTCGATTCCTTCGCCACCATCAGCCTGGCTCTGCGCGTGAATGCCGAGATGATTGCCGCCATGCGGATCAACCCTGACCGCTGCGAGTCTGCCGTGAGCGACCCCCTGCTGCTGGCCACCGATCTGGCAGATTATCTGGTGCGCCGCGGTGTACCCTTCCGTCAGGCTCATGAGCTGGTGGGCAGGGCCGTAGCCGTGGCCGTAAGCAGCGGTACCCCGCTTAACCGGCTGAGCCCGGAACAATTCCACGAAATTTCTCCCGAGTACGGAGATGACGTACATGGCGTGTTCAACCTCGACCGAGCCTTCTCGCTGCGCACCAATCCCGGCGCACCCAACCCCGCCAATACCGAGCGCCGCTTGCAGTACTGGAAGTCTCTGCTCGCCTGAGCTCTCTCTCATACCCCTTTTTCACACGGCGGCCGGTTCCGGTCGCCGCGTTTTATTCTGTCACGTCGGCATATTTTCCTTGCCTTTTGGTGCGTAAGAGAGTAACATACCCGCGACATGCCGCGCAGGTATGTCCCTACACACATATCAATTTTTAACACTTTTTCCTGCAATGGACTTTATTTCCCCCACAGTAGCTGCACTTTCACCTTCCCTCACGCTGGCTGTTACCAACAAGGCCAAAGAGATGAAGGCCAGGGGTGAGCAGGTATACGGACTTGCCGGCGGCGAGCCCGACAAAGATACCCCGGAGAACATCAAGCAGGCTGCCATCAAGGCTCTGGAGAATGGCGCCACCAAGTACACCCCTTCCGTTGGTTTGCCCCAGCTGCGACAGGCTATTTGTGACAAGCTCAAGCGCGACAATAACCTCGACTACAGTATAGACCAGATCTGCGTATGCTCCGGTGCCAAGCCCGCTGTCTACGCTGCTCTTCGTGCTACCGTAAGTGAGGGCGACGAGGTCATCATCCCCTCCCCCTACTGGGTGAGCTACCCCTCCATGGTACAGCTTTGCGGCGCTACCCCCGTATTTGTAGAGACCAAGGCCGAGAACGGCTGGAAGATCACCGCTGAGGAGTTTGCCAACGCCATGACTCCCCGTACCAAGATGATCATCCTTACCACGCCGCACAACCCCACCGGAGCCGTCTACACCGAGGAGGAGCTCCGAGCCATCGGTGAAGTCGCGGTGGACGAGGACATCCTCATCATTGCCGATGAAATCTACGAGCACCTCATCTACGACGGGCAGAAGCACGTCTCCATGGCTTCCCTCAGCCCGGAGCTCTACGACCTCACCATCACCATCAACGGCTTCTCCAAGGGCTATGCCATGACCGGCTGGCGCCTCGGCTACACCGCTGCCCCCGCCGGAATCGCCAAGTACATCAAGATGATTCAGGACCACTGCGCCTCCAACGCCACTACCTTCTGCCAGTATGGTGCCATCGAGGCTCTGACCGGTGACCAGTCCTTCATCGCCGATCTGCGCGAGGAGTACGACTTCCGCCGTCAGTATGTTTACAGCCGCCTGTGTACCATGCCCAAGATCAAGGTTGTGGAACCCAAGGGTGCCTTCTACTTCTTCATCGACACCACCGAGCTTGGCATCGGCTCCCTCGAGCTTTGCGAGAAACTCTTGGACCGCTACAAGGTGGCAGCCATCCCCGGCATCGCCTTCGGCAACGACAACGCCATCCGCATCTCCTACTGCACCTCTCTCGACGTGCTCAAGGAAGGTCTGGATCGCCTCGAAGCCTTCTGCAAGAAGGCCTGAGAATAACCGCAACTTTAACGTACAAAATCCCCGCCGTCCGATCTTCCGGATTGCGGGGATTTTTCGGTGCCGCCTCAGAGCATCGGTCTCGGGTGTTTGCCGGGGCTCAGATGGGGCTGAAGAGGAACATCGGCAGATCTACGCACAGGAACGCCACCCCTGCAAGCGGGTACGCCCACAGAGCGGCATTCCCCCGCTTGATCTCCGGTGGCGTACACATGGGCTGGCGCTCATAGTAGCCGCGCACGCGTACGAAACCATCCGCCGGCAAGCGGTAGTACAGCTTCTGCTGCTCCGTCGGGTTGAAGGGAACTGCTCCGACGGGAAGCTCCGGCTGCCACCGGCGCCCCTCTGCACAGCGCAGCGCCCGGCAGCGCTCCAGATCGCGCTCCCGCATGGCAAAGTCCCAGCGCGAGGGGTGATAGGTCGTATCGATCGGTATGGACAGACAGCTGCTGTCCGTTACAAGCTCGTGGTATACCTCAGCAGGTTGAGCCCCGGGGGCAATGGTGTAGCTGCCGTAGCGGCCATCCTTGTTCAGCGGGTACAGCCAGGAAGAATCCGGAACCAACTGCGTGCGTACCCCCTTTACATACAACCTGCCACCGGCACGGTACAGCTCAGGGCTTTGCACTGTCACATCCCCCACGCGCTCGCTCCGGCAGGGAATGTACACACCCTCTACCGAGCTGTAGGACAGCTCCGCCACCTTGCCCGATACATTCGTCACGCAACTGCTCAGCAGAAGCACGATCGTACTGCCCAGCAAGAGTAAGAGGCGGTGCAGGGGATGGCAAGAAGCAATGGTCGGGGTGGCGCTCATCGGACCCCATGGTATATCATCTTCGGTATTGCCTCAAAAAAAACAGTCACCGAAAAGTGGATGCCTCAAAATTGCGGTCACCGAAATTTTAGCGGATAATTGACTAAAAAACAAGGCAAATCCACCATTTTTCTGCCCCAAAATGACAGGGAGCGTAGCGAGTGGGCATTTTGGGGCAGAAAAATTCGCCGGATGGGGGGGGATAACTTCATAAAATGCTCTCGGGTTTCATGAGGTGGAAGAGCCTTTTTAGTGATTTTTGGATATTTTCCTGCAATTCGATGGGATCGAGGGCTTCCCTCAGAGCTATAAGGTTTCTTTTCCTTGCCCCGTCTTTCATTTGTTCCATGACTCTTTCATATGGGGTCCGGGCTTTGTCGTATTTCTTTCTCGTTTTGCCGGTGACCGGATTACGTTGCTTTGATACTAATCTTGTGCTGGCTATGAAAAAATTAGTGAGCAGATTATGATATCGATATACCTGGTTGAGCAGAAACACGCATTGCGCATTGTCTATTCTCTCATAGCCTATTAATTCTCTGACTTTGTGGCGATTGCGTTCTTCTGCACGGGCATTGTCATTCTTTTTGTATGGGCGGGAACGAGTCAATTTACACCTCTTGTACTTTTCTTTGAGCATTCTTTGCAAATGGTGATTGATAAACTCTGACCCATTGTCTGTGTTGATGCTGCGAACCATGAACGGCATCTCGCGTAGCAGATATAGAAAGGCCGTGCATGTGGCATCCTGACCTTTATTCCATATTGCGCGGTTGAGTGTCCATAAGGTCAAATCATCCGTAACCGTTAACGTCCAAACGAAATTGCCGCGGATACTATCCCCGCAATGAGCTACAGTATCGGCATATAGATGCCCGGCAACATCAATCTTGCGCGTTGTGTCTATAATGGGTATGGATTGCTTCAATGCGCTGATAGTTTGCTTATTGGCTTTATGGAGGTCATCCACTTTGCAATCACGCAACACTC
>JAZQCA010000028.1:0-10110 GCA_045545975.1 Akkermansia sp. | reverse complement strand
TTTATTTCATCGCTTCCACAAGGGGGAAGGACTCATTGTCGTCCTTCCCCCTATCCCCCCATCCTGCTAGGGCAGTTTGGGCTCCTATGGAGACTTTTTGGGCGGGCTTTCGGTGTCGCATTTGATTTTACAACTTGCATTCCTGCCAGAAAAGCGGTTTTTCTCTTGACAGAACAACTGATATTGTGATAAAAATAGCCCACCAGCCATGATGAGAATCTCTACCAAGGGACGCTATGCCCTCCGAATCATGATAGACCTCTCTCAGCAGAAGAGTGGGGTACCCGTATCCCTGCGCTCCGTTGCCGAGCGTCAGAATATCACATTGAAATACATGGAGGGAATCATGACCCACCTCCTGCGCGCCCAGCTGGTAGTCAGCATACGCGGCAAAGCAGGCGGCTACTACCTGGCCCGCCCCGCCGAAGATTATACAGTTTATGAAATTCTGAAGGCTGCAGAAGGAGATCTTGCCACGGTACACTGTCTCTCCACCCCCACGAACTACTGCCCCCTCAGCCAGGCATGCAGCACTCTGCCGCTTTGGAGCGGCCTGCAAAAAGTCATTCAACAGTACCTGGAAAGCTACACTCTGGCCGATCTCATGGGCGATACCTGCCCCCAGACATTTTGCAACGGCGACAATCCGTCTGCATTCATCACACCTGATGATGAGAACGATGATGAAGAGGAGGCAGAAATCGTTAGCTACAGCACGATCTGAGCGCCAATCCCCCGTCCGAACAGTTCAAAAAAAGAGGTGCTTTACTGCACCTCTTTCTTCTTATCTTGATTCTCGAGCGAGGAATCTTCTTTCTGAGCATTCTTCAATTCCTCCTCAAACTCACGTTTGGCCTTCCTGAACTCCCCAAGACTCTTACCCAGATTACGCGCAATCTCAGGCAAGCGCTTTGCCCCGAATACAACCAGAAGAATCGTGAGGAAGATCAACCAGTGAGCAGGAGAGCCGAACTGAGCCAGTACAGGAGTCATCATGCACACATGCTACCACCGGCAACGTACACACGCAAGCAAAATATCCGCCATGAATCTCAAATCATTCAATTGGATATTTCCTGCCCCCCTTTATCCGGCTAAACATTTTGCGACAGCTGACTCACTCTGAGCTTTACAGCCCGTCCGGGCTATGCTAGTTTAGTGCCTTCCACTTGTCGGAACATACCATGAAGCAGTTACTTTCCATCGAAGAATTGACAGGCGAGCAGATCCGCGAACTGCTTGCACTCGGCCACAGGCTCAAGAAAGAGCGTGGCTGCCACAGCTCTCAGCCGCTTGCCGGGCAGACCTGGGCTCTCATCTTCTCCAAATCTTCCACCCGTACACGAGTATCCTTTGAAGTAGGCATTTCCGAACTGGGCGGACGCCCTATGTTCCTCTCCACACGCGATATTCAGCTCGGTCGCGGCGAACCCATCAAGGATACAGCCCGCGTACTCGGTCGCATGATCCACGGTGCCGTCATCCGAACCTATGGACAAGACGAAGTCGTAGACTTTGCCCACTACTCCAAACTGCCTACCATCAATGCGCTGACGGACCAAGAGCACCCCTGCCAGATCCTCGCAGACCTTCTTACGCTGGAGGAAACATACGGCATAGGCTCCTGGAAAGACATGAAAATCTCCTTCCTCGGTGATGTAGACAACAACATGGGGCGATCTTGGATGTGGGCAGCCAAACACCTCGGCTTCACCTTGGCTCTGGCCGGTCCCGAACATGCTCTTCCCAAGGCTGACATCCTGGCAGCCCTCAACTGTCCCAACATCATCTGCACAACAGACGCAGCGGAAGCCGTGCGCGACTGCACCATCATCAACACAGACACTTGGATCTCCATGGGGCAGGAATCCGAAAAAGGCACCAAGGAACAAGCCTTCTTCCCCTACCAAGTCAACGCCGAACTTCTCAGCGTGGCAGCACCGAAGCACAGCGTGTTCCACTGTCTGCCGGCTTACAGGGGATATGAAATCACGGACGAGGTACTGGAGGCGCATGCCCCCGTCATCTTCACGGAGGCCGAGAATCGTCTGCACGCCCAGAAGGCCGTCCTGTACGCCCTTGCAACCTCTGCGAAGTAACAATCATCATGAGCTACGATGAACGCATAGAGGATCTGCTGGACGACATGTCCGTCTTTGACGACTGGACAGAAAAGTACGAGTTCATCATTTCCCTCGGTCGAAAACTTCCCTCCATGCCCGATGTGTACCGCAAACCGGGCAATCTCATTAAGGGATGTCAAAGCCGCGTGTGGGTCGGAACAAAACTACAGCAAGATGGGAGCATGGTCATTTATGCCGACAGCGACTCCCTCATCACCAAGGGTCTGATCGCACTTTTCATCCGACTGCTTAGTGGTCTTACCCCGGCCGAAATCATCAAAGCCGACCTGCACAGGCTCGATGAATGCGGACTCAAGGAACACCTCGCTTCCACCCGCGCCAACGCCCTCTCCACCATGGCCTCAACCATCAGAAAAGCAGCCGCGGCTCTCGCCTGATGCCCAACACGGGCAACCCCACCCATGTCCACCCTCACCGAGCTCATCAGCCGCCGACAGGCACAGCTACCCGCACAAACAAATGCCTACCGGGTAGCAGACGGCTCTCCATGGCCAGGGATATTCATAGATGCTCTCGCAGACAGATTACTCGTCTCTCTCCGCGACACCAAGATCCCAGACTCCCTCACCAAGCAGCTGAGCAGCACCGGGCGCCCGGTTTACATCAAACGCCTCGACAAGGACGTAAAGGAGCCCCCTTCCCACCATTGCGGTCCCGAAGCTCCGCTGCGTTTCCCGATCGAAGAAAACGGCGTGCGCTACATCATGGACATGGGTTCCGGCTACTCCCAGGGTATATTCCTGGATCAGCGGGATAACCGAGCCACCGTTCGCTCCCGTTGCCGCAAAGGCACGAGGGTACTCAACACATTCTCCTACACTGGAGCGTTTTCCGTATGTGCAGCTCTGGCAGGAGCCACGACTACCACTCTCGATCTTGCTCAGCCCTGCCTGACATGGTGCAAAGAAAACATGTTGCTCAACAACATCGATCCCACCCGGCACTTCTTCTGCAAGGGCGATACTCTTCACTGGCTCGATCGTTTCGCACGCCAGAGAAGGACGTTCGATGCCATCATCCTCGATCCTCCCACTTTCTCTCGCGATGAAAGAGGACGAATCTGGCGCGTAGAGAAAGACTATGGGACCCTCGTGGCAAAGGCTGCTGCCTGCCTGGCACCGGGAGGATGGATCCTCTGCACCACCAACTGCCGCAAGCTTTCCCATGCTCAGTTCCGCAAACTGGTTCTCAGCGGCGCCCCCGGGGCAGACTTGTCCACTTCCCCGATGCCCTTCGACTTCGATGGAGAGGATTACCTCAAGACGATCTGGATCACCCTCTGACCCGGAAAATCAGCCTTTTTTTTCTCACCACAAGAATTTTTTCTCAGCCACCATCCCCAATACCATATCTTGTAGTAATTTTTCATTTTCCTCCTCATCGGTGTGCATATCTTGCATAACTCCCTTACCTCTCTCGTTCCGTATCATCAAGGGATTGCTCACCGACCCCATTTCGGGAGACTTTAGAATGGATCTAAAATCCTACATAAACAAAACATACAATATATTGTGGCACAAGAAAAAATTACCCACCACATTTAGGAAATGAAATAATGCTGCGAAGTGATTTTTCTGCTTGCAACGTGCCGGAAAATATGCTACATTGTGCGGCGTTCACCTCAAGAAGCTATCGGCAGGTAGTCACGCCATTCGCGCAGGCATGAGCGGCAAGCTCGTGAGCTCGCAGATGATAACGGGAAACCACACTGCAAGAACACGGGCAGGCCGGAGTGATGGTGAGGTGCAAATCTCCATAATACTCTTTACCTAAAAAGACTCTCACTATATGATTATCAAGCGCAACGGAAAACGCGAACGCTTCGAGGCCTACAAAGTACAGCAGGCCATTGAGAAAGCATACCATGCCTCCCAGGAGGAGTACAATCCACTGGTGTACGCCAACGTGCTGGATGCCCTCAAGAAGGAAGAATACCTGCCGGTAGAAAAAGTACAGGACACGATTGAGCGCGAACTCATGCGCGCCGGAGCCTTTGAGACCGCGCGTAACTTCATCAAATACCGCTTCCTGCACAAGCTGCAGCGCGAACAGATCGCCGGTGTGTACCAGGGTAACACTTGGGTGGACTGCAAGCAGACCATAGAAGAATACATCGGCAACACGGACTGGCGCATCAAAGCCAACTCGAATACCACATATTCCAACGCCGGACTGGTAAACAACACCGCCGGCAAGGTCATTGCCAACTACTGGCTGGATCAAGTGTACACACCCGAGGAAGGTGCAGCCCACCGCAATGGCGACTACCACATCCACGACTTGGACTGCCTGACCGGTTACTGTGCCGGTTGGAGCCTGCGCAACCTGCTCAACGAAGGCTTCAACGGCGTACGCAGCCGCGTGAACAGCCGTCCGCCCAAGCATTTCCGCGAAGCCCTGGGGCAGATGGCCAACTTCCTCGGCATTCTTCAGTCCGAATGGGCCGGTGCTCAAGCCTTCAGCTCGTTCGACACCTACCTCTCCCCCTACCTCTTCAAGGATCAACTGCCCTACAAGGCTGTGAAGAAAGCTCTCCGCAACTTTGTCTACAACTTGAACGTTCCCTCCCGCTGGGGGCAAAGCCCCTTCACGAACGTCACCATCGACTGGACCGTACCCCGCGACCTTCGCGAGCAGTCCCCCTTCTCCGGCGGTGCTCATATCTTTGAAGGCGTGCAGGACGAAACCTTGCTGGCCGTTGCCCGAGAGCGCGGTGTTGACAGCCTGACCGCCCTTACCTACAAGCACTTCCAGCCCGAGATGAACGTCATCCAGCGAGCTTTCTACGAAGTACTTACCGAAGGCGACAGCACAGGGCAGCCCTTCACCTTCCCCATCCCCACCGTGAACATCACCGAGGACTTCGACTGGGATGGCGAAAACGTGCCGCTGCTCTTCGAGAACGCAGCCAAGATCGGCTCCTCCTACTTCCAGAACTTCATCGGCTCTCAGTACAAGATCGATGAGAACGGCAATCGCGTAATCGACGAGGAGGCATACAAGCCTGATGCCGTGCGCTCCATGTGCTGCCGTCTGCAGCTCGACCTGCGCGAGCTGCTCAAGCGTGGCGGTGGTCTGTTCGGCTCTGCAGAAATGACCGGCTCCATCGGTGTGGTAACCATCAACATGGCTCGCCTCGGCTATCTGTACAAGGGCAACAAGAACCTCATGTACAGCAAGCTCGGTGAGCTGATGGACCTGGCCAAGGACACTCTGGAGAAGAAGCGCGTGTTCATCAACACTCTCTACCAGCGTGGGCTCTATCCCTACACCAAGCGCTACCTGCCCCACCTCCGCAATCACTTCTCCACCATCGGTCTCAACGGCATCAACGAGATGCTGCGTAACTTCTCCGGAGATACGCTCAACACCGCCACCCCCGAAGGCATCGCCTTCGCGGAGGAAGTGCTCCACTTCATGCGTGAGCGCATCCGCGGCTACCAGGAGCAGACCGGTAACCTCTACAACCTGGAGGCAACCCCCGCCGAAGGTACCACACATCGCTTCGCCCGCGAAGACCTCAAGCGCTACCCGGACATCATCCAGTCCGGCACACCGGGTCATCGTTACTACACGAACAGCTCTCAGCTCCCGGCAGGCTACACACACGACCTCTTCAAGGCACTCAAGATGCAGGACAAACTGCAGTGCTGCTACACAGGCGGCACCGTATTCCACATGTACATGAACGAGGCCATCTCCTCACCGGAAGCCTGCCGCGACATCGTGCGCAAGGTTCTCACCAACTTCAAGATGCCCTACATCACCGTCACTCCGCTCTTCTCCGTGTGCGACAAGCACGGCTACCTGAAGGGTCGTCACGACTATTGCCCGCTCTGCGACGAAGAACTCATCGCCAAGGCTCGCGCCGAAGAGCAGCCCGAACTTCCCCTCTTCTGATCTTATAGAACGAACCACAACCTCCAATCCCCAATCCCACAAACCATGGAACCAGAAGTCAAGCCGGTCGTTAAGACCGATGAGCAGATCCTCGCAGAGCACGAGTCCGAGCGCACCAAGTGCACCGTCTATACCCGCGTGATGGGCTACCACCGCCCGGTGGAAACCTTCAACGCCGGTAAGCAGGGCGAGTTCGAGGAGCGCGCTCACTTCGCCGAGCCCGGTTGCGGCTGCGGTTGCGACGCCATCCTCAAGTAATCACCTTACTTTTTACGGAGCCAAGCCCCGTAACGGTCACAGAAAACAGCGTCAGCTCGACTCTGAGCCGTTACGGGGTTTCGTGCCTTCCGGTACAGCCGCACATGTCCCACCGCCATCCCGTTGACATCACCCCGCTCACCTTCTTGGACTATCCCCGGAAGGCGGCATGCATCATGTGGTTCAACGGCTGCAATCTGCGCTGCCCCTACTGTTACAATCCGGAGCTTGTTACAGAGAAAAGCACCATTCAGCTTGACGAGATGGAATTTCTGCGGGAGCGGCGTGACTTTCTGGATGCCGTAGTGCTTTCCGGCGGCGAAATCACCCTTCAACCAGGGCTCTCCGAACTTTGTCACAAAATCAAGGCACTGGGTTACCTCATCAAGATCGACACAAACGGCAGCAATCCGCACGTCATCACGGAGCTGCTGGAGCAAAAGCTCATCGACTACGTTGCCATGGATAACAAGATGCCATCCACCCGCAGTTGGCAATTACCGGGTGGCAATGTGCTCTATGAACGATTTGCCCGCAGCCTGGAACTGCTCCGTGACTCCGGGCTCCCCTATGAGATCCGAACCACTGTCCACCCCGACCTGCTGGATGAAGCTGATATCCTGCAAATGATCAGGGAAAGCCACACCTTGGGCTACAATGGCACCTATTACCTGCAATATTTCTTTACAGGAGTACCGACCATCGGCAATATGCCCGCCCCCTCACGCCGCTATGATCGCGGGCTTCTCGATCGCCATTCTCCCCTGCCCATCGGCTACCGAAACTTCCCCGAGGACAGAGGGCGCTGACACACCTCCCGCCTCTCTGACGGAGCGGCGCATCGCTTCGGGCTCCGCTCTCCCCATCGCTCATACGCAATCCGGCCGGAGCTCCGATGAGGAACCCCGGCCGACAAATGTTCGGGAGAATTATCAATAGCTGCGTGCCCAGAGCACACGGCGTGTAGTAGGACGTCCGGTCAGGATGCAGGGAGCCTCCGGACCGGTTCCCATTTCTCCATGCGGAATGCAACGGATGGAGATGCGAAGACTCTTTCCGAGCTCCTCCTCCTCCTCAGGGCTGCCGTCCCAGGGGCAAAGCAACCAGTCAGCATCGGTTCCGGCGCTGAAATTAGCCTTGAGCTCCTCCAGATTGTCGCAGGTACGGATATGACTGTCACGGAAAGTAAGCTGGCGCTGCAACAGGCTATTCTGCACATCCTCCAGCAAATCTACGGCTCCGGAGATGAACTCTTCCTCAGAGATAAAGCTCTTGTCATTGCTGGCCTTGTCACGTCGGGAGACACAGACGGAGCCCTTCTCCAGATCGCGCGGACCGATCTCAACGCGGAGGGGAACCCCCTTCTTCACCCATTCCCACTTTTTGGTGCCGCCGTTCAGGTCACGAGTATCGACCTGCACACGAAGAGGCAGACCATGGAAACTCATGGCACTGAGCTTGTCTGCCAAAGCCTGGCAGTGGTCCAGGATGGCCTGTTTCGTCTCTGCTTTGGGAGTGACGGGAATAATGACGATCTGGCGCGGTGCCACACGGGGCGGACAAACCAGCCCGTCATCGTCGGAATGCGCCATGATCAGCGTGCCGATCATGCGGGTAGACACACCCCAAGACGTCGTCCAGGCGTACTGGCGCTCATTGGTTCGACCGGCGAAGGAAATGTTCTGAGCCTTGGCAAAATTCTGTCCCAGGAAATGGGAGGTGCCGGCCTGAATAGCCTTGCGATCCTGCACCATGGCCTCCACAGTGTAGGTACGAACGGCACCGGGGAAGCGCTCGTGAGCTGTCTTCTCCCCCGGAATGGAGGGTACCGCAAGAACATCCCTCTGGAAATCCTCGTATACCTTGTGCATGACGGCGGTTTCCTCCTCTGCCTCAGCCTGAGTCTCGTGAGCGGTATGTCCCTCCTGCCACAGGAACTCAGCGGTACGCAGGAAAATACGCGGGCGCATCTCCCAACGCATCACATTGCACCACTGGTTCACCTTGAAGGGAAGATCGCGGTAACTCTCCAACCAACGGGAGAAAGCGGCTCCGATCACTGTCTCGGAAGTAGGGCGAATGACATATTTATCCGTCAGCTCACCGCTGGGAATCATCTTGGTCTTACCGGTTTCGGGATCCTTCACTGCCTCCAGGCGGTGGTGAGTCACCACGGCGCACTCCGTAGCGAACCCCTCGGCATGCTCGGCTTCCTTCTCAAGATAAGACACCGGAATGAGCATGGGGAAATATGCATTGGTGTGCCCGGTACGTTTGAACTCTGCATCCATCTGCTGTTGGATGAGCTCCCAGATGGCGTAGCCCCAGGGCTTGATGACCATGCAACCGCGCACCTCGGAATTCTCGGCGAGGTCGGCGGCCTTAATAACCTGCTGGTACCACTCGGGGAAGTCCTCCGCGCGCGTGGGTGAAATTGCGTTCTGTTGTGCCATACGGATTGATTATGATATGTTGTTGGAAAAATGTCAATGCTTTTAATCAACCAGATCCCGCATGCAGCGGTAGTTGAACACCGCGAAAGCCCCCATGATGAGCACCATCCACCAAGCGCCCAGAGCCAGAAAGAAAAACACCAGTATGCAGGCAAATGTCAGGCTGATGCGGTGCATATTCTGTGGCGAGCGCATCAGCCCATGCATGATCTGCCCCCCATCCAGAGGAAAGACCGGCAACAGGTTAAACAAGCTCCACCACACACAGATCTGTACCAAGTACAGCCCGAAAATTACCATCATCGGCGGGTATTCCTCCAGCAGCACCTGTGGTACCTGCCCCAATACAAAATTCCCCACTACGTTCACGCCTTCGGTCAGACTTCCCTGAGCCATTGCAGCAACGGGAACCACCAGCAGCGCAGGCAGGAGCGAGGCAAGCGGCCCCGCAGCAGTCATCAGCACCCCCTGCACCCGCGTGAGCCGAGCCGTCTCATTACAACAATCGCCACCCTGCCATGCCAGATATACCAAGGGATGCCCACCTCCCAGCCAGCGCCCCACAACAGCGTGCCCCATCTCGTGGGTGAGCAAACAGATGAACAATGCCACAGCAAAAAGAGCCACCCCGGCTACACTCATCGTAAACCCGGTGAGGAGACAGCCAAGCAGCACCAACATCACCCACAGCGATGGATGTATGCTTACCGGTACTCTGAATAGTGTGAAGCAGATCATCTCTGTTATTCATTTTATGCTCTCTCAAGCTCGCAGACAAGCTATCCGCACGCCATACTGCGTATCATGTCAGAAAAAATGGTTGTTTCTCCCCCTTTCTGCAATCATCTCGCATCATTTCCGCAAACACGCCGACTTCTTTCCTGCTTTTGCAAAGTCTATCAGATCGCAATTCTACGCCTTGTCCCTTATTTCGTCTTGTCTTTCATGGCAGTTATGGCATAATACCGATGTCCGTCTCTCCTTTTACAATTATATCCGCCAAATTCTCCCTTCCTCACATTTTCTCATCAATCATGAAGCTCCATCTTCCCCATCAACTTTTCAAGGCTGTTCTGGCGCTCATGCTCGCTGCACCGACTGCGCTCTACGCTGCATACACCGCGCCCACTTCGATCACCAGCCCAACCGGATATGGAAAATCGAGTGCTACCTCGGCCGATACCATTGACCTTTTCCGTACCAATTCTCAGAATAGAGCTTTCTTTTTCACTACGGACGTCACCTTCAACAAGCCGGATCTTCCCCTTATGACTCATAAGGCTGGCTCCTGGTACTTTACCAGCAATGGGGTCAAGTCCCTGCGTTCTCTCTCATTCTACAAGGGAACATCCCTC
>JAZQCA010000027.1:0-27210 GCA_045545975.1 Akkermansia sp. | reverse complement strand
GTTGCTCGTGGAGGTCAGGTTCGTCTTGCCGTAGGTGATGAGCTTGTAGGTGCTGCCCTTGGTCAGATTGCAGCCGAGATTCAGGTCCATGGCACCCGTCAGATTGAAGGTATAGGTGACGTTGATGCGCTGGATGGTGCTCGATGTCATGTTGATCGTACCGCCGGAGATGGTTGCACTGTTGAGCGACAGCGCTGCCCCGGTGGACAGGGTGGAGCCGCTGCCCATGGTGAGCTTGTTTGTGACCTTTATGCCATTGGCACTGTTGTGCTGATAGAGGCGTCCGCTGCTCAGCGTGAGATTCTTGGCTGTCAGATAACCATCGAGATTCATCCCGGAGTTGCTGAGTGTGGCTGTATCGGCAATGGATACAGCACGCGGATAGGCTCCGCTGATGGTGACCAGAGAGTTACCGCTTGCGCTGAGCGATGTGGCAGAGATGGGCCCGGCAGAGCTGAGTTTGCCGCCTGTACCCATCTGAATGTTTTGTGCTGCTACAAGCCCCTTGGCCTGAGTAACATTGAGCTTATTGCCGCTGTAGATGGTGAGTTTGCTTGTCGTGATGGAGCCATTGGTCAGATTAACCTGTCCGGCGATGGCGGTGGAACCGGCTCCGGAGATGGTACCGCAGATGGTGCCGCCCTTAATCGTGGCAGTCTTGCCGGATGCTATACCCAGAACCGAGCCCGTCTTGAGCGTGCCGGCAGTCATTGAGAAGCTGCCCTTGTAATTAGCACCATTGCTGATGAGAGCATTGCCGCTCAGGGTGATGGTATTGGTCGGAGCCAGAGAGCTCAGGTTGAGCGTACCTCCGAGCAGGTTGATTTTACCTGTGCCGAGAGCCGTGACTTTGCCGATCTTAATGGTACCGGCATAGAGATCCGTGCCGCCGGTGAAGGTATTTGCCGTGTTGATGGTGAGCGAGCCGGCTCCCTTCTTGGTGAGCTTCATGCTGCCGGTCAGGCTACCTGTGCCGGTCCAGGTGTAGTTCCCGGTGGCGGCATTGTGGACCAGGACGGAAGATGGCGCCAGCGCACCGGAAAGAGTAACTGTGCCGGCCCCTGTGTTGTAGAAAATGGCTGCGGCCCCCTTGGTGAAGGCGTATGCCGCTCCGCTCTGTTCCCAGTTGACCGCGGATGTGCTCCATATTCTGTTGCCGCTGCTGTTCTTCCATGTGCCGGATGTCATCGGCTTGAACTGGCAGGTGATCCACAGGCTGTTGTGATCCAGGTACAGGGAATCCTTGGTGATCTGCCAATCAGAGGGAGCGTCCAGCGTGATCAGGTTTTTCCAGTTGGTCGGCAGGTAGGCTCCGTCTATCAGGCGATAATTACCGCTGCTCACCACTCCATCCGCTGCGAAGCTGAGGGTGATGGCCCCCCATATATTCAGGGATCCGGCCAAATTCATCGCCGCAGAGTTTTTCTGCGTGGAACCAAGATTGAAGCTCAGCGTACTGCCTTCCTCAAGGTGGATATTGCCGTTAACGGTGTTTGTGCCGCTCAGTTCAAACGTGGTCCCCTTGTCGATGATAATGTCGAAGTTGCTGTGGCGGAAATGACCATTGTGCAGACGAAGAGTCGCTCCGCTGTTTGCCGCGAGATCAAAGCCTTTCCCGACGAAGATGGCTCCGTCCTCCACTCGCATGCGACCGCCGTAAAGCGTGGTGATGCCTTCTACCTCGGAGGTCTGGGAATTGATGATCTCTCTTCGGGTCGCGGCCACTCCTCCTTTGAGTTCTTTCAGATGGGCTGCGGTGTAGGCGCCGCTGAAGATGATATCGCCTGTCTGCTTAATGGTACTCCCCGAGGCTGTCTCGTAATCCTTATTCAGTTTCAAGCCTTCATCGCAATCCTCCAGATAAATGCTGTCGCGGATGCATATTTCGCCGCCCTTGGGGGCTGACAGGGTAATGCCGCCCTCGTCCGCATAGATACTGCGCAGACGCCAAGAGCCGTCATAGACTCTGCCATTTTTTTCCAGGATTACCCTCTTGTTGTTGAGAAGATCGAATGTTGCACCATTCATGAGATTGATAGCCCCAAAATTCGCGTAATAGGAGTTACCCCAATCCCCTTCTGAGTCATCGGGAGCCATCTCCGGAGCGAAGTTTCCGCTGATCGTTACATTGTCATTATCTCTGATTTTTACGGGATTTCTTACTGAGTAGCCATCAGTCCATATCAGCCCACCTGTATAAGTGTTATTGCACAGGTTGACGTTTCGGTTATTATTTATCAAAATATGGCTTTGAGCACCCCAAATTTCAAAGACAGTCGAAACCTCTCCCGTTGCTTCCCAATCATCTGAATTGTTGCTGATGCTGACGAGCTTGTTGTTCGTCAGGTTGATCTGTCCCTCCAGCACACACGAATAACCATCTGTGTAATTATTGATGAAAGAGACTTCATTGAGGTTTGTGAAGATCGTGGGTTTATCGTTACCCGCAGATAGCGGAGTGCCATCAAAGATCAGCGAGGAAAGAGAAGATGCCGAGTCGCTCGTTATGTAAGATCCGGAAGGTCGATAAATAGAGTCATCAACTATCAGATCACGAGTTATTCTGTAGGCCTTACTGTCTTCGCCCATGTCAGAGATGTCGGTCACAATGACCTCGGAGTAATTCCCGGGGATGGTGATGGAGGAGGGGGCGGTATAAGCAGCCTCGAGAGAGGAGGCTGCTGCAAACATGAGAGCCAGGAGGCTGTTGAGAAGAGTGCGGGGAAGGTGTGGTTTCATAATGATGAGAAGCTGGTGAAAGTAAACTGGGACACCTAAGTGAACAAGCAGGTAGCTTGTTTGCCACCTGCTTGACCGGTTGAAAATCGGGGGGGATGATCAGCGCCGTCTCTTGCTGCTGTACTCGAGCAGCGCCAGCTGCTTGGCGAGCTGCGAGGCAAGATAGGTCTGTTCCTCTCGGGAAAGAACGGAACCGCTGTTGCGGAGAGCTTCCTGAGCCTTGTCGATGGCAGCCTGTACAGCGGACGGATCGATTTCTCCGGCTTCGAGAGCCGTATCGGTCACCAGAAGAACATTCTCCTTTTCCACTTGCAGGAACCCGCCGCCTACGAAAAGACTGTGGGGGGAACCGCCCTCAGGGCGGTAGACGAGTTCGCCATTGGCTACAGCCGTAATGAGATCGGCGTGACCCGGCAGAATCTCCATTTCACCCTCCGAGGCAGGCAGCTTGATGGATGTCACATCCGCCTGCAGGGCGGTTCGCATGGGGGTGATGATCTGGAAGTGCAGGGGCATGGTACTTACGATTTCTCTACGGTGTCGATTCCGCCCTTCATGTAGAAGTTGCCTTCCGGCACGCTGTCCCACTTGCCATCAAGAATCTCCGCGAAACCGCGCACGGTCTCGGCGACCGGAACGTACTGTCCCTTGATGCCGGTGAACACCTCTGCCACACTGAAGGGCTGGGAGAGGAAACGCTGGATCTTACGGGCGCGGCTCACGGTGAGCTTGTCCGCCTCCGAGAGTTCGTCCATGCCGAGAATGGCGATCATGTCCTGGAGATCCTTGTAGCGCTGCAGGGTCTGCTGTACGCCGCGAGCCACACGGTAGTGCTCCTCACCCACGAGCTCGGGAGCAAGTGCCTTGGAGGTGGAGGCGAGGGGATCCACTGCGGGGTAGATGCCCTGGGCTGCCAGGGCTCGCTCGAGCACCACGGTGGAGTCCAGGTGGGAGAAGGTGGTGGCAGGAGCGGGGTCCGTCAGGTCGTCAGCAGGTACATAAACGGCCTGCATGGAGGTGATGGAACCCTTCTTGGTGGAGGTGATTCGCTCCTGAAGCCCGGCCATTTCTTCAGCGAGGTTGGGCTGGTAACCCACGGCAGAGGGTGTGCGGCCCAGAAGTGCAGATACCTCAGATCCGGCCTGGGAGAAGCGGAAGATGTTGTCCACGAAGAGCAGCACGTCGCGGTTCTCCTCATCGCGGAAGTACTCGGACATGGAGAGCGCGGAAAGGGCTACGCGCAGACGGGCGCCGGGGGGCTCATTCATCTGTCCGTAAACGAGGGCTACCTTGGAGTTCTCGGGGTTAGCCTGGTCGATCACGCCCGACTCGCTCATTTCCATGTAGAAGTCGTTGCCTTCGCGGGTGCGCTCACCCACACCGGCGAACACGGACAGACCGGAGTGAGCCTTGGCAATGTTGTTGATGAGCTCCATGATGAGCACGGTCTTACCCACACCGGCACCGCCGAAGGAACCGGCCTTGCCACCCTTCAGGAAGGGGCAGATGAGGTCGATGACCTTGATGCCGGACTCCAGCACCTCGGAGGAGGTGGCTTGTTCCTCCAGCGTGGGAGCATCGCGATGGATGGGGTAGCGCTTCACTCCGTCGAGCTGACCTTTCTCGTCCACGGTCTCACCCAGGACGTTGAAGATGCGACCGAGTACCTTGGGACCTACGGGAACGGAGATGGGGGCGCCGGTGTCCACCACTTCCATGCCTCGCTTCAGGCCGTCAGTTGCGCTCATGGCAACGGTGCGGGCCCAGCCGTCAGTCAGGTGCTGCTCTACTTCGAGCACGAGTTGTTTGGTCTCGCCTTCCACCACATAGTCAACGGTCAGGGCGTTGTAGATGGCGGGCATCTCGGACTGGGAGAAATCGACGTCTACCACAGCGCCGATGATCTGCACGATTTTACCTTTGTTCATGATTGAGAGTGTTTGTGTTTTTTGAAAATGATGTATGGGAGGGATGGGTTATTCCATGGCTTTCATGGCCGTGGTGATCTCAAGCAGCTCGTTGGTGATCTGCGTTTGTCGGGCTTTGTTGTACTCGAGCGTCAGCTCGCCGATGAGGGTCTTGGCGTTCTCTGTGGCGGCCTTCATGGCTACCATTCGGGCAGATTGCTCACTGGCCTTGCCTTCCAGTACCATCTGTACCAGCAAGTGGCTGAAGTAAAGCGGCAGAATGGAATTGAGCAGAGCCTGAGGAGCCGGTTCCAGCAGGAAATTCGGGTTCTCGTCATCCTCGATCTTGTCCTGGGATGCTACCTTCAGCAGCTCTTCAGGGGTGATGGGCAACAGCTCGGTGAGCTGGGGTCGCTGTACCATGATGTTGACGAACTTCTGGTAGATGACCTGCACACTGCGATAGGTCCCATCGGAGAATCCCGTGCGGATGAAGTCGAATATCGGCTTGAGGTCGGACTCGTCAAAGGTGTCTCCCAGCGAGAATGTGGCAGCCAGACGGCGACCGCAGCGAATAAGCTGCGGGTTGAGCTTGGCACCGATTGTCACATAGTCGGCATCTGCCGGGCAGGATGAGAGGATTTCCTTGAGCAGGTTGGAGTTGAGCCCGCCGCAAAGCCCTCGATCGGTATTGACAACGATGATGAGCTGCTTGCCGGTCTCTCTTCTCTGCATGAAGGGAGAGGTCGCCGAGGCGATGGTGTCTTGGAGGTGCTTGAGCACGTTGGCGAGCGCGCTGATGTAGGAGCGCCCCTTGAGGGCAAGCTCCTGGGCGCGGCGCATCTTGGCGGACGCAACCATCTGCATCGCTTTCGTAATCTGCGATGTGTTGCGTACCGACTTGATGCGGCGCTTAATGTCTCGGAGGTTAGCCATGGGGTGTTACTTCGTCAGGCGGGATTTGAAGCCGGTCATGAAGGCCTTGAGCTGTTCATCGAGCTCGGGGGTGAGCTCCTTCTTGCTCTCGATGGCGGCCAGAAGGTCGGGATTGTTGGTGGTGGCTTCCTCCTCCATGTCGCGGCAGACCTTCTGAACCTGATCCACGGCAACATCATCGAGGTAGCCCTTCTGGATGGCGTAGAGGTCGATGACTTCGATGCCGAGGCTCTTGGGATCGTACTGTCCCTGCTTGAAGAGCTCTACGATACGACGACCGCGCTCGAGCTTGGCCTTGGTGTTGGCATCGAGGTCGGAGCCGAACTGAGCGAAGGCTTGCAGCTCTTCGAACTGGGCGAGGTCGAGCTTAACGGAGCCGGCCAGTTTCTTAATGATCTTGGTCTGGGCAGAGGAGCCCACACGGCTCACGGAGATACCCACGTTGATGGCGGGACGTACACCCTGGTAGAAGAGGTCAGTGTCCAGGAATATCTGACCATCCGTGATGGAAATGACGTTGGTGGGAATGTAGGCGGAGACGTCGCCGGCCTGGGTCTCGATGATGGGAAGAGCGGTCAGAGAACCACCCTTACGTCCACCTTCGGAGTTGATGCGAGCTGCGCGCTCCAGCAGACGGCTGTGCAGGTAGAATACATCGCCGGGGTAGGCCTCGCGACCGGAGGGGCGGCGCAGAATGAGAGATACCTGACGATAGGCCACGGCGTGCTTGGAAAGATCGTCGTAGACGATGAGGGCATCCTGTCCCTGATCCATGAAGTATTCACCCATGGCGCAGCCGGAGTAGGGAGCCAGGTACTGCATGGCGGCGCTGTCGGAGGCAGAGGCGACCACTACAATGGTGTAGGGCATGGCACCGCTTTCCTCGAGCTTGGCAACCAGGCGGGAGATGGTGGCTCGCTTCTGCCCTACGGCTACATAGATGCTGTAGAGCGGGCGATGTCCGGGCAGCTTGCCTTCCTCTGCGAGCTTGTTCTGGCGAGCCTGGGAGATGATGGTATCCGTCGCGATGGCGGTCTTGCCGGTAGAGCGGTCACCGATGATGAGCTCGCGCTGACCGCGACCGATGGGGATCATGGCATCGATGGGGAGGATGCCCGTCTGCACGGGCTGGCTCACGCCCTGGCGGGAGATGATGCCCGAGGCAATCTTCTCAACCGGGTAGTAATCAGCTGCGGTGATGGGACCTTTGCCATCGAGAGGGTTACCCAAGGTGTCCACCACGCGACCGAGCAGACCGGGACCTACGGGAACCTGCAGAAGCCGACCGGTGGTCTTGCAGGTGTCGCCCTCACGAAGAGAGTTGCCGTTGCCGATGAGCACGGCACCGACCTCGTTTTCTTCGAGGTTCATGGCGAGGCCCATGATACCGCCGGGGAATTCAATCATTTCATTGAGCATGGCGTTGCTCAGACCTTCAATGCGGGCCACGCCGTCACCAATGGCCTTGATGGTACCCACATTCTCGCTGATGGTAGCTGTGGTGGCGTTGCGAATCTGTGCTTCGAGTTCTTGTACGATGTTGCTCATACGCTTAGTGATTTTTTATGAAAATTGCAGATGGATGAGGGAGGGATCAGGAAATAAGTTTGGTAAGGCGGTCGATGCGGGAACGCACGGAGGCATCCGTCACGTTATCGCCCACGCGCACGGTCATGCCGGCGATGAGCGAGGGATCGGTCTTCCAGACGTAATTCAGACCGGGGTGGCGGGGATCCAGCTTGGCGCGGATGGCGGCTTTCTCGGCTTTTTCTACGGGGCGTGCCGTGGTAATGGTTGCCGTATGACGGGCTACTTCAAGGCGCACCAGCTCGGTAAAAGCATGGAGGATGACCAGATAATTGCGGGGTTTCTCGGTGCAAAGGGTCGTGGCGACACGGCGCACGACATCCTCCTGCAACAGCCCATCCGCTCCGGTGCAGAGACGCATGAGGCGCCGTGCCTGAGCCTGAGCTTCCTTCGTGATCTTCATGGCGGTATAGGGAATGGGGACTGAGCAGCGGTTCAGAGCTGCCGGATGGCTTCTTCGTTGATGGTGCGATGATCCTTTTCGGTGAGGACCTTACCGGTGACCTGTGCGGTGGCAGCCGCAACCAAGCGGGCGAACTCACCCTTGAGGGCGTCTTTTTCACGCTGGGTGTCCAGGGTTGCCTGAGTGCGGGCATTATCGATGATAGTGCGAGCCTCGGCAGCGGCCTTTTCGCTGAGGTCAGCCTGTAGCTTGGCGGCTGTCCGGCGGGCGTGTTCGATCTCCTGTTTGCCCTGAGCGTGAGCATCGGCCAGGATCTGCTCACCGGTTGCCTTGACCTCGGCAAGTTCTTTCTGGCTGCGGGCGTGCATGGCCTCGCCCTCCTCAATTCGGGCGCGGCGTTCTTCGAGTTGTTTCATGATGGGCTTCACACCGAAGAGAACAACTACTGCCACCAAGATCGCAAAAGCGATGAAGTGGGCAATGAAAATATCTGTGTGCAGGCCGAACTTACCGGCCATTTCCTGAATGCTGCCAGCGATTACCGGAGTGAACATGATGGATGATGGTTGAAGTATGTGAGGGGAAGGAGAAAAGGGAGAGGGAAGCGGCGGTGCCGTTCTCCGCGGCACCGCCGATGAAGGGCTCAGCCCATGAAGATGGCAACGAATGCCACACCTTCAACGAGAGCGGCAAGAATGATGGAGATGATGAGCACCTGAGTGAAGGCGCCGGGATTGCGACCGGCGGACTCTGCTGCCTTCATGCCGATGAGACCGATGCCCAGACCGGCACCGAGTACGGCGATAGCGGACTTAAGCGGGGTCAGGTCGGTACCTGCGACTGCGTTGGCGAGTGTTTCGAGCATAGTGTTATGGTTGGTTTATGGTTATCTGTTTTCTTCAGCCGTCCGTCACGTCTTTGCTGCATGATCCGGCGCGGCGGGAAGGGGGTTAGTGCGCGGTTTCCTCATCGCCACCCACCTGGGTCTTGAGGAAGAGAGCCGTAAGCATGAGGAATACCAGTGCCTGCACGAAG
The DNA here is from genome assembly GCA_045545975.1 of Akkermansia sp. GTDB lineage: Bacteria > Verrucomicrobiota > Verrucomicrobiia > Verrucomicrobiales > Akkermansiaceae > Akkermansia. The sequence goes on along the minus strand of JAZQCA010000027.1, from coordinate 18,603 downwards.
CCTACCAGTACTTCCATGCACATGAAGGGCAGCATGGCGTACCAGCCTATGGCTCCCATCTTCTCCAGAATGGCCTCGCCGGCATAGATGTTACCGAAGAGTCGGGCCGCCAGAGCAACGGGGCGCACGCAAATGGAAAGCAGTTCGATGAGACCCACAAAGAAGAAGATGGGCATGAGCGCGTAGCGAAGGAAGCCTGTCAGACCGCCCTTTACGCCGAAGATGTGACTGAGGAAGTGCTTGATGCCTTGCTCGCGGATGCTCCAGATGAACCAGAGAATGGCGTAGAGGAAGCCGAGGAAGAGTGTGACATTCAGGTCGGCGTTTGCACCACGGAAGATGGGTTGTCCATCGTAGGTGATCTCGCCCACTCCGGGGATGAGACCCATGTAGTTGCTGGTGAGGATGAGCAGGAATACCGTGGCAAAGTACCAGAAATACTTCTTGGTGAGTCGCTTGCCTGCCAAGCCTTCGACAAAGCCGTAGAGGGTCTCAAACACCCACTCCACAAAGTTCTGCAGACCATGGGGAATTCGCTCCATCCTGCGGGTGGCAAGACGCAGAATGACGATGAGCACCAGCACCGCCAGACTATACATGATCAGCGAGTTGTTCACCGGAATGGCATGATCGCCCCAAAGTGGAATTTCGGTGATGACGGGGGCACTCATGGGGAGCCCCTCGTGGTGTCCTTCTGCCAGTACCATTCCTCCCGAAAGGAGGGCAAACATAGTTAATTTCCGTACAATGCTCTTCATCGTCACTTTCCTTAATCTAGCACTCTCGTCTCCTCACGTCAAGCAGGAAATGATGTTAAAAAACAAGTAGACTCAAAAAAGCCCCTGTGGTAGCGAATGTTGAGCACTCAGGGACGGAAATAAATCGTCTGTGTGGCGGTAGAGGCTATGGGAATACCATTTTGATGAGCCGGTTGGAATTTCCAGCGCGAGAGGATGCAGCGGCGGACGCTGGCGGAAAAATCCGGGTGTGTGCTGTTGAGGATGGTGACTTGCGTGGGAGAGCCGTTTGCAGAGATCGCGATGCGAATTCGTACACTTCCTTTGCGGCGGGTTGATCGTAGTGCGGGCGGATAGTCCGGTTGAGGCGCGAGCAGGCAAACCGGGGGGGTGAAACGGGGCTTGTCTGCGGTGGGTGCGTGGGGGGACTTATTCCGATGCGACGGAAAAACCGGGGGTGGCGGTGGGGTGAGTTCGGCTCCGATTTCCAAGGGTAGTGCGTGGTCTGATGGTGGTTGTGGCAGCTGTTCTTCTGCGGATAGATCACTCAGGTCCGGCAGTTCCGGGGCAGTATGCACCTCTGCCTGCAAGATTAACTGCGGAGGGGGCGGCAGTAGTCGGGATGGCTGAGGAGGGCTGTACCGTGGTTCCGGCTCTGTGAAATAGATCTGCGTGGTGTTATCGTTGGATTCATCCGATGGGGGGAGGATGGTGAGAATGCCGGCAATCGTCATGAGCCCCAGGAGGATGATTGTCACGATGGCAGCCGGGAGCGGATTCGGTGAGGGATCTCGTTTCATGGCTCTTCCGGGGAAATCCAGAGTTGATGCGATTCCGCTACATCGTAGGGACCTGCATAGTCCTCCGGTATGTGTACATGGTTCCGATAGGCAACATTGGCGTGATTTTCCATCCAACCGGGGAGCCAGACAGCCTGCTGCCGGATAAGAGCCTCTGCACGGGAGCAGGCTGTGGCCCATTCTCCGCGATTTGTTGCGTTTTCCATGGCTTGTATGGCAGCGTCCATCTCTTTGTTGCGTAGGCGGAAAGGGGATTCGGCTTCCTGTGCCTCGGAATGGAACCAGTGGCGGTAATCGGGGTGAGGGAAGCCCGGCATGGTAGCCCAGAAGATCAGTTCATGTCTGCCTTCGCGGAGTCTGCGGCTGATATTCTGCCAGGGGAGCGGCTCGGGGACGAGCTCCAGACCGCATGCGGCAGCACTCTGTACGAGAATGGAGACAAGCTGGTTGAGCTTGTCCGATGGCGTATAGCTCAAGCGGACGCTCAATCGGGTGCCATTCTCGCGGAGCAGAATCCCATCGCCGCCTGTCCGTCTGTAACCGGCACGGGCAAAGGCGCTTCGAGCGGCTTCCGGGGAGTAATGTACCGGTTTGTCCGGCTCATGCATGTTATGGTACCCTGCGGCAAATTGCGGCATTCGCTCGGCATAGCCGCGGAAAAGTTGCAGGGTCACTTTGTCCATATCGAGAGCTTGCAGGATTCCCCGTCTCAACTCTATATCGGGTAGGGCTTCGGCATTCAACGCGATGCCGTAGGGTGGTACGGGGCGGGTGAGCCGCAAAGTGCGTAGATGTATTTTTCCTCCTGCTGACTGCTCTGCCTCGACTGCTCGGCTTTCCCAGGCCAGCACATTTCTGGTCTGGAGTAGGTCAATTTTGCCGGCGGAGAAGAGCTCCCAGGTCTGCGCTTCATCGTTGAGGAAGTGGTGCTCTATGCGATCCGGGTTGTGCGTGTGCCGAAATCCCGGCAAGTCGGCCGCCCACCACCTGGGAACTTTCCTGAGCACCAGCAGGCGTCCCCACTGTACCTCGGAAAGGGTGTAGGCCCCGGTGGTCGGAGGTATACGCCGGGCGTAAACCTCAGCATAATTCCCTCCGAAATCTGCATAGAATCCCGGTTCCGCCGGTTTGAGCAATCCGCTCACGAGCAGCTCTGCTCCGTAAGTAGCCCGGGGCAATACCACCGCCAGGAACTCATCTCCGTATACATGTAATTCTCTGATGTGACCAACGGCTGATTTGTCCCCCGCTCGCAGGCGCAGCAGCAGTCCCAGCGCGAAATCTCTCGCGCGGAGGGGGCGTCCGTTGGAGTAACGAGCCTGTGGGTGAAGCCTGAGGTAAAGGAAGTTACCTTGCATGCTCCATTTCTCCGCCAATCCCGGCAGAATTTGTCCTGTTGCCGGATGTTCTCGAAGTAGGGGGATGTCGATCCTCTCGAAGAGGTTATAATGGAAAAATTGCGGAGAGGGACTGCCGAAGGCCAGAAAGTTGGCCGGGAATGGTCCCGGGGAGCTCAGGCGCAGAGTGCCGCCCTTGTGCGCCTGCGGGCTGCCGATGGGGGGGGCTGACGGGTAGCTTTGCCACAGGTCTAAGGTCGGCAGGTCCTCTGCCGGATGGAGTCGGATGCAGATCTCGCGGCAGGCTTGGAGATCGCGTTCAAAATGCTGCGGGTAGGGGGCCGGGGGCATAAGGCGCTCCATCGTCTCCTCCGTTTCCGGGGGAGACGATGGTTGCGCAAGCTGAGCCATCCCATAGAGGAATAGCAACAGGGCCGATACTGTGGCGATGTGACGCAGTATCTTCATGCTCAGAACTCCAGGCTCATTCCTCCGTATATGCACATGCCGGGGCTGACAACGGCGCAGTCGGGGCTGTAGTTGCCTTCCGTCACAAACTTCTGATCTGTAAGATTTTCCACTCTCAGGTGCAGGGTGAGATGCTCGTTGACTTTGTAACGGGCGTAGCAGCGCAGGGTGTAGAAGTTGTCGATTCGGGTGGGAGTATAGCCCTCGAAGTTACTTCGTCCGGTTGCGGCAGCCAGCCCGAAGCCGATAGTCAGATCCTCAACGGGGGTGGCGTACAGCTCTGCTGCCCAGGTCTGGCGTGTGGTCCAGGGAATCTGGCTGCCGTTGGATGTTTCCGGGCATGTGTAGGTCCAGGAAAGTTTGTAGCCGAAGCGGGCGTCCTGATCGAAATGCCCTCTCAGGAAGAGCTCTACCCCGGTGATGGTCCAGTGATCGCTCGCATTCTCGTAGGTGGCCTGTGCCGGGGCGGTATAGAGGGTCGTGATGGCATTTTTGCGCTGCAACCAGAACCCGGTTACTCCGAATGTATGTCCCTCTGCTATGTCATGCTCTGCGCCGAGGTCTGCACTCACGCTTTCTTCCACGTTGAGAGACGGATTGCCCCGGTAGGTTGTTCCCCAGATTGTCGAACTGTTTTGGCTGCGTTGGAAAGCGCTCGGTGTACGATAGCCGGTGCCGACAGAGGCGAACAGGCGTCCCCGGTCGTCATGGAAGCGATAGCTGGTCGCGGCTCTCAGCGTGGTTTGCGGGTGGTACAGATTGCTCAGTTCCAGGCGCGCCGCTAGTGAGGAGGTCCAGTTTTCGATGGGGCTGTACATGTGCTCGGCAAAGAAGGCATAGCTGTTTTCCAAGTGATTATCCGTAGCAATGGCTTTGCCGTCGGAAGTTGTGCCGAAGGTGCTGCGGTTCCAGCTGAAGCCACTCGTTGTAGTTTGATGGGGACACCATTGATAGGTCTGAGTCCATTCGATCTGCACGTTACGGAGATCTTGGCAGTAGCCGCTGCCGAGTGAGGCATCGTAACCGAAATAGCCGGCCATCAGCGAAGAGGTCCATTTATCCGTCAGGCGCGTTTGCCATTTTGCTGTAATCAGGTTGGTGCGGAAACTGTAGCGGTAATAGCTCTCGGCTATTCCTCCGTTGTAGTAGTCCGGCATGAAGCTGCCGTACCCATACTCGGAATCGTCACGCCGATAGGTCAGGGTGACGTTGTTGTCATCGTCTGCCTGCCAGTCCAGTCGGAGAGCCTCGCCTGTACCTTCAAATTCACCGGCGTTGCGCCGTGTGGGCCGGTATCCCCCCACAAAGCGCAGATCGTTGTCGCTACGGTTGTACGTTGCTGCCAGATAGAAGCTGAGCCGCCCGGAGGTCCCTTGTGCGGAGGCGTGGGAGGTGTAGCTGTTGTGACTGCCCGCTTCCTGGAAGATACTCAGGGAAGGGGCTCCTTCTCCACGCGGGGTGGTCATGCAGATGGTGCCTCCCATGGCGCCGCTGCCGAAGGTGGCACCTTGACTGCCCTTGAGAACTTCGACCTGAGAGATGGAGAAGAGATCCGTCCTGGCAAGTGTGTTTGCCGTGAGCAGTCCGCTGCCGCCGGAATTGAACAGGCGCATGCCGTCCAGCATGGTCAGGGTGGCGCTGTCACTACTCATTCCGCGGATGGCGATGTTGGCCACATTTCCACGCCGCACAGCTCCTCCTTCCGGGAGTGCAGCCACCCCGGGAACTGTGCTGAGCGCTTCTGCAATGTTGGTTACTCCCTTGTCTCTCTGAGACCGGGCATCCAGTATCTCCACACTCACTCCTGTGCTGTTACCGGGGATGCTTAATCCTTCATGAGCACTAACTGTCATGAGTGGCAGCTCAACCTCCTGAGCGGTCGGTTCTGCTGCGACGATTCCGCCGGTCAGAATGCTGAACGGCACGACTGTCGAAACCCTGATGGTCAGGGCTTTTATGTTGTATGTCATTGTGTGGTGATGTCGTTGGGGCGGTGCAACGCCGCCCGGTTCGAACTGATCCCCGGGCTGGTCTTCCGACTGAGTTACCGGGCTTTTCCGGCGACATCACGGTTGCGGCACAGCGGCAGATTTTCACTGCCTTTCCCATCAATTTCCTGCGGTTCGTCACCGCCTCCCGGAGGATTCCTTCCGCAAGCTGTGCGGAGGACTGCAATCATTAGATCACAGACTATTCACAATTGCAAGCAATATGATCGTTAGGACATATCTTGCTCTTGCCAATGAAGGGGGCTGGTGATATATTGTCTCTCATGCAGACTGCAAGTACCAAGGAAGAATTGCGTGCCCTTCTGGCACCGGTACGGGGAAAAAGAATCGTACTGGTTCCGACGATGGGCGCGCTGCATGAAGGGCATGCCACCCTGCTGCGCCGGGCTCGTGCTCTGGCCGGCAACGATGGCTGCGTGGTGGCCAGCGTATTCCTCAATCCGGTTCAGTTTGACAATGCCGGAGATCTGGCCGCCTATCCGCAGACTCCTGAGGCAGATCTGACAACCTGCCGCAGTTGTGGGGTGGATGTGGTATTCATGCCGACTCCTGGCATCATGTACTGTGCGGATCGCTCCATTCTGCTGGAGGAACAGCACCTTTCCACCGTGCTGTGCGGTGCTCGTCGTCCCGGTCATTTTGCCGGTGTATGTCTGGTGGTCAATAAGTTGTTCAATCTAGTGCAGCCTACGGATGCCATCTTCGGCAAGAAAGACTATCAGCAGCTCGCCATTCTTCGTCGTCTGGTGCGCGATTTGGACATACCTGTTACCCTTCATGGGGCAGAGATCGTCCGCGATGTTGACGGGCTGGCCCTTTCCAGTCGCAATGTGCGGCTCACTCCTGCTCATCGGGCCGGAGCTCCGACTATTTACAAGACCTTGAGAGCCGCTGCTGCGGAATATGCTGCCGGGGCTGCTGCGGAGGATGTCTGCCGTGGCGTAAGAGAGGCTCTGGGCGCTCTTGATGGAGTTACCATAGACTATGTGGAGTTGGTGGATGCTGAGGATCTGCATGCCGTGAGAGATGACAGCCGTCCCGCGCTACTGGCTGTTGCAGCCTTCTTCGGAGAGGTGCGCCTGATTGATAACATCGAACTTGCTCGCGGGATATGATTATTGCCGAAGATCTGCACCGTAGTTACTCCATTGGCAGCAAGACCGTGGAGGTGCTTCATGGCCTCAGCCTCAAAATTCGCCGTGGAGAGAAGGTTTTTCTCTGTGGACCGAGTGGTGCCGGTAAGACTACGCTTATGTACACGCTCGCAGGGTTGGAACAACCGCAGCAGGGCAGAGTGCTGGTAGCCGGAGAAGATATTTACGCGCTCAATTTGCGCCGCCGCGCTCTTTTCCGCAACAAGACCATGGGATTTATCTTCCAGAATTACATGCTCATGCCCGAGCTTACGGCGCTCGAAAATGCCTCCCTTGCCACGGCTATTGCCGGTCGTGAGGCTACTGAACGTGTGAAGGGGCTGCTGGAGCGAGTGGGGCTGGGAGATCGCATGGATCACCTGCCCAATGAGCTTTCCGGCGGTGAGCAACAGCGCGTGGCTATCGCTCGCGCCTTGGCTCATGATCCTGAGCTTATTTTCGCAGATGAACCTACCGGTAATCTCGATTCTCGCAATGGTTCGCAGATCCTGGATCTTTTGTTTGAACTGGCTGATGAGGGGAACAAGACTCTCGTCATCGTTACACATGATGCCCAGATTGCTGCCCGCGGTGATCGCAGATTGATCATTCGCGATGGTGTGGTTGCCGGCTGAGGTATAGCAGTTCGTTGTCTTCTGAATTACAAAGACCTCAACCCGGGAGGGGTGAGGTCTTTGTAATTCAGAAAATTCCACAGAAATCAGAAGGGGAGATCGCCGTTTGGTGCGTCCCAAGTGCCGGTCGGAGCTTCCTGAGGAGTTTCGGGCACAGAGATAGTGGAACCGGCAGAGGTGTCGACCACAGGGGTTCCGCCGGTTGGCTCGTAATCCGGTGCCGGCTCAGCAGCAGGAGCTGTTGTGTTTGCCGGTCGTTCGGCGGCCGGAGCGGTAGCAGGGGCCTCGCCGTTCACATCGAAATCTGACATGTCAACAAGCTCGATTTCTCCGAAGGCATAGCGTGCCAGCTTGGGCAGCTCCTTCTTGATGAGCTCGCGTACGGGGATGCGGATCTGTCCCTCGGGAGAACGCAGGGTGATGAGCTTGCCCTCCAGACGATAGATGTAGGCATTCCGAAGTGATTTACCGCGGGTGGTTGTGGCATCACCAATCGCCATGCCGGGCAACAGGCTGAGAGCCATGCTGCGGTACTCCTTGTCGGTGGTACGGATCTCGTGCTGAGAGGCGAGAATTCTGTCCTTTTGTTCGGAGATGGAGGCTTCGATGGCTGCGCACTCGGCATTCAGCTTCTGGAGTTCGGTGTTGAGGTGATCGATGCTCTTCCGCATGATGATCTGCTCATCCGCTCTGTAATATGCCTCGACCAGTTCATCGCGCTGGTTTTGTAGCCGCGAGTTTTCCTGAAGTGCGATTTCCATGGAGGTGGGTACGCGGTAGAGATCCATCTGCATCTTAATGTAGTACCCGCCTCCTACCAGAATAAGCAGGAGGATGAGAACCAGTAGAACATCCAAGCATACGGAGAACCAGTTGCTCTTCTTTTTGTCTGCCTTGGCAGCAGGCTCCGGCTTTGCAACGGCGATCTTATCGTCGCTTTCTTTCTGCTGGTTGACCTGACCCTCAGGGGCGGATTTCTCCGTTTTGGCAGAGCTGTCCGTGACCGGAGCCTTCTCCTTATCCGTCGGAGCGGAATCGGTAGTATTCTTCTCATTGCTCGCCGAGGAGGTAGCGGCTTTATCCTCGACCGGTTCCTGTGGAGTCTTGTTCTCTGGCTTACTGTCAGAGGTCTTGCGGGGACGGGGGCGGAACTCGATATCAGCGAAATCCTCGTCCTCGGGTGCGGTATTCTTTGCAGAGATGCTCATATCTGTTAGTTCTGGCTTACGGCTTTGCTTTGCAGGCTCTTGAACTCATCGCGGAAAGTCTTGAGGCGGCTTTCCAGCTCAATGACACGCAGTTTGAGGGTAGTCTCCCGTCGGCGGAGCTCGGTCTTGCGGCTGAGAGCCTGATTGACGGCCTGACGCCGCTCATCGATCGTCTCACGCAGACCGGGGGTGATTTCTCCGGCCTCCCGTATGCGCTTGTGCATGTCGGAGATTTCAGCGGAGAGTTGTTCGTTGTGTTTTTCAATGGTACGCTGACGTTCAAGATCGGGTGCCTGAGGTTTGCAACCCGCCACGAACAGACAGAGTACTGTCGGCAGAACCAGTTGTGCGGTATGGAAAACTTTCACGATCACTATCATGCGATATCGACTCCCCGGCGTCAAGCATGATTTGTGTCACAAGCAGGGCAGTAATCTCTCTTTTGCTCCTTTCCACAGGGCGGCAAGGCGCAAAACTGCCTCATCTGCCGGGGGAGTAAGCTGCGAAAGTTCCTCCTCGCGGAACCAGCCCAGGGCGTCCGATTCGTCCGAGATGACGTAGTGTTCATGCGGAGCTCGGAGGATATAGCGGACATCATAGTGGAGGTGTTCCGGTTCGTTGGTTGTTGGTCTGGCGGGTATGGTATGAATATCCACGTCATAGATATCGGTGCTCAGGGGGAGGATACCGCTGATGCCGCTTTCCTCAAAGGCCTCGCGCATGGCCACTCGCAGAATGTCGCCATCGCCGTCAGCATGCCCGCCTGTCTGTACCCATAACTTGAGTTTGCGGTGCAGGGTGAGCAGAGCCTTGCTGCCATCCGGGCTGACGATCCAGGCAGAACCGGTGATATGCCCGCTGCTGTGGCGGCGCTCCAGGCAATCCGGAGTCTCCATTACGAAGTTGAGCATGCGGGTGGCGGTTTCCCGGCGCTGCGGATGCCTGCTGATGTAGGTGAGGAGCTGTTCGCAGAGTGATCTTCTCGTGTCTTGCGGGATGGTCATGCCCATATTGTACCCCTGTACAGAGTAAATGCAAGCCTATCACGAAAAAATTGACTGTTCTTGAAGTACACGCTTGACATGATAGGTCGAAAATATATAATAGCTATCAAGTTATCATGGCCGTCAGATTCAGAACAAGAAGAGATGTTACGGGCGAACTAGCCGCTCAGAGCAAACGCAGACGCGTGCTGGCAATTACCTTATCCTCGGGCTTCGTTCTGTTGCTTGGTCTGGTGTTCTGGCTGGTCAATGTGTTCATTGAGGATAAGCCCGAGGCTGCTTTCCTCATGTACCAGCAGGAGGCTGAGGAAGCTCCGGAGGATTCCACTCCCAAGGAGATGTCCAGTAATGTGCGCCCTGTCCAGCCGAATCTGGACATCATTGTGGCCGATTCCGCCTCGGATGTCTCCTTCATGACGGAAGTCGATATCGATGTGGAGGGGCTCAGCATGGATAGTAATACCTTGGCTGAAGGTCTTGGCGGGGGTGATGGTCTGGGTGAGGGATTTGGTGAGGGCGGCGGTTCTGCTCTTGGTACTTCCAAGAAGGCTGAGAATGCCTTTGAAGGGCGTTTCTGGGATTTCAAGAAGACGCCCGGCGGTGGTCCTTCCAAGTTGAAGGATGCTACCGGAAATCGCGGTACACTCTCTCTTATCAGCCAGTTTTACAACAGCGGGTGGAACACCAGCTCCTTCTCTCCCTACTGCGAGGCCAAGACTCGCTTGTATGCTTCTTGCTTCTACCTGCCCAACTGCATGGACCAGGAGGCTTCGAATGCCTACGATCCCAATGGTAAAATGGGTCTCAAGCCCAGCCGCTGGGTGGCTCTCTATCGTGCCAAGGTGCAGGCACCCAAAACCGGTCGCTTCCGCTTTGTCGGCGCGGGTGACTCCATTCTCGCTGTACGTTTTGATGGGCGTAACGTGCTGGCATGCGGATTCCACGATCTGAAGACCGCTGAATGGAATGGGCTGCACATTGTCTCGAATCCCTCTGCCGCGCAGGGCCGCGAGATCATTGATTACCAATCCTGTGACTTCTGGAACGAACAGTTCGGCGGTTTCGTGGCAGGCGAACCCTTCGAGGTAAAAGCCAATGAGTGGTACGAGATGCAGGTGCTCGTTTCCGAAATCGGCGGCGGTAATTTCGGTTTCTGTCTCCTCATCGATGACATGGATGAGGAAGGTGGCAAGGTGAGCGAGGATGGTAAACCGCTCTTCCAGCTTTTCCGTACGAACTTCATTGCTCCCAAGGCCGCAGAGGTCTACGAGACGATTAAGTACAAGGATATGGAGATTGCCACCGATCCTCCCTATGATGAAGACAGCATGCTGTGGGCTGCCAAGCCCCTCAAGATTGGTTCTCGAGGAAAATGATTTCTGTCACGATTTGGTATTGGCAAATGGGTGATTCTGTGATATAAGAGTGCTTTCCGTTACGAGAACAGCTTAGAAAGAGTCTCCCATGCAGAAAATATCGATTAAGAGAGTCTATGTTGGAATGGTTCGCATGCTGGTGCTGTGCTTTTGCGCCTGTATGCTGACATCATGTGGTGCGTTATCGAGCTTGATGAGCTTCCTTATTTCGATTCCGATCCGCATCATTGATACTGTAATTCCGGGCTGATGAAATGACACGAGGCAGGAAAGAGCGTTGCTTGCTGATGCTGCTGATATGTCTGGTGCTGAGTGCGTGCCAGACCCAATTTGTTAGTGGTGGCAGTCTAGGGCTTCGGGATTATCCTGATTCCGTGGTTCATATCAATCAGGTAGATCCTGCCTATCGGAGCTATTTTGCGGCCCAACATGGTGCCAGTTATTCTCTGAGTGATCAGCGGAAGGCATTTTCCGCTGCACGCGAGACGGCTCGCACGCCTGTTCGTGAGTCTGCCTATCGTCCTGCCCGCACGGCTCCCCGTAAGAAGGTCACATCGCGCAAGAAGGCCAGATCCTCCCGTAGCAGATCTACCGCCGGCAAGAACAAATCTACCGCTCGGAGGAAGACGGCCACCAAGGGGCGAACTTCTGCGAAAGGAAAAAGAAAATCCGGTCGTAAATCGTCTGCACGCAGGTCTTCCCGCCGTCGTTGATTCAGTCTATGGCTACTCTCCCTTCATCCGAGGCTCGTTCGGAGTCGGTAAAATCTGAATCGACCGCTGATCAGGTACCGATGGAGGTGCAGGGGCTCCCGATTGTTTTGTTGTGGTCGTTGGGAGGGATGGCACTTCTGATGTGCCTTGTAGCGGTTGGACTTGGGCTGTATTGTTATTGGAATGAATTGCCGGCAGCAGTTAAGGTTATCAGTCTGCTGATTGTTCCGGCTGTACTGTGGGGAGGCTACGTTGCGGCTGTTCGTCGGGGGCTGCGCTCAACGGAGGTGGCTGCGTTGTTCGCCTGTCTGAGCTGGTTCATACTGCTGGTGTTGTGGCAGACTTGCATTTATCCGCTTGAGCTGTGGTTGCTAGGTGTTATCTTTGTGGGTGGTTTGGTAATTCTGCCACTCATTCATCCCTGGCGTACTGCCATAGTGGCTCTGTTCATCGGAATGGTGCTGGAGCTGGTGTTACTTTGGCTGGGAGTGGGTGTGGAGAGTGGGTACCCGAGGGTGGAAATTGTGTGGGTGAGTTTGCTTTCTATCCTAATGCTCTGGACCCTCGGTGGCTGTTGGTGCCTGATGAGCCGGCGTTCCGGCTATAAGCCCTATGGTGCGATTGCTCCGATAAGTTTTACTTTATTTCTGGTAGTCTTTTACGCGCTGATCATATTCCCAGCTGCGCTCATGCCCGGCAGTACTTCTCTGAATGGAGTGGCATGGGCGCTGGTAGCAGTACTGTGGGGTGGACCTCTTCTGCTGGCTCTTCCTCTCCATGTGCGCTTTGCCAAGAGTCGTCGACGTACTGCTTATGGTTACTCGGCGATGCTGCTGATGGGGTGTTCGCTGGTTTGCGTGCCGCTCATGCTCGTAAATATACCATTGTTGACAGCTCCGATGGCGTTTTTGTATGCGCTGAGTCTTGTATATTATGGAGCGGAGTATCGTTTTCACTGGCCTGTTCTGGCCGGATGTATGGCTTTCTTTCTTTCCTCTCTGAGTATTCCGCTCAGATTGGGCGTGAATCCCCTGGGTAGTGCCATCATTCTGTTTATTCTCGGGGTGCTGGTATTTGTCATCGCCTATAAGCTCCAGGTTCGTCGTCGTCGGATTCTGGCTGCGATGACCATAGCTCGCAGTCGTCAGACGGTACAGAGCTCCGCCGAGTCCTCTTCTCCCTCTGCCTGAAGATGTTGTGTTGTTACAGGCGGATGAATATCCGGTGCCGGTACATATAGGTGCATAGCAACCAGGACAGTAACAGAAATCCGGTACTGATAGCTGCTCCATGCAGATTCGCCGGAACCAGTTGAGCTATTACTCCTCCGAATATTCGCAGGGTAAGCGCTTTGAAGTCGATGATGTGTGTGATCAGATAGATGAATAGAGCGTTCTGCCCAACTACTGCGAAGGGGAGCCACCATTTCCGGTGTGGCAGAAGATCACATATAAGATGGAAGAAAGCAAGTAGCAGAGATCCCCAGCCGGCCGCGGCCAGGACGAAGGCCGGACTCCAGATGTTTTTGATGATCGGTCCGCATGATGAGAGGAGCAGCAGGGTTGCTCCGCTTCCGGTCAGGATCAGCAGACGTTGCCATGCTCTGCCATACATGAGAACCTTGCCGCTCAGATACCCGAGCAGGGACAATGCAGTAGCGGATAGTATGCAAAGCGGTCCTTCCGGATCGTAGTGGACATTGTGGAGTTGCCCGGGACAGAGCAGTCGGTCTATTGCCGCATTCGCGCAGTTCTGCGGGCTGTAATCGCCGCAGTATTGCTGGATCAACCACACTGTACCCAGGATGCCTACTGCGGAGAGCAGGTGCCAACAGCTGCCCTTGCGGAGTGTTGTAATGGAGCCGGTCATAGCTCCGCTGAGGCCTATCAGCCCCAGTACCGAGGCGAATCGCATGCTCTCCGGATCCCAGCTCAGAGTGCCGTTGATCAGCCATCCGAGAAACACCAAGATAAGAGCTCGCCTCCACAGTCTCCATATCTGTGAGATCTGTGTTTGCCCGGCTCGTTGTTTCTTCTGTTGAGACAGGTACATCGAAATGCCTGATATATAAACAAATAGAGGAAATATCAGGTCGTAAAGATGTAAGCCTTCCCAAGTGGCGTGCTGAACCTGCATCTGCCACGTTGCTCGACTACTCAGGGCGCCAATTTCCCAGATCAGATCTCCCAGTCCTATGATGAACAACATGTCCATCCCTCTCATACAGTCGATTGATCCAAGACGTGTGCTCTTATCTTCTGACATCCATTTGATTATAGAAAATTTACCTTAGGCAGTCAAGAAATTAAACTTTAGAAGAGACTAACTAATTTAGAAAAAATCTAAGAAAAGTCTTGCCAAGTGAAAAAAATTGTGATAAAACAGGTCCATCGAGCGAAGGCAGGGTGCCGGAGCGAAGACAACACCAAACAAGAGAAAATACCATGTTAGTAGGAAAGAAAGCCCCGGAGTTCGTAGCAAGCGCAGTTGTGAACGGCGTGATTGAGAATAATTTCAGCCTGGAGCAGTATCTGGGCGAGAAGTACGTTCTGCTGTTCTTCTATCCGAAAGATTTCACCTTTGTCTGCCCGACGGAGTTGATCGGTTTCGAGAATGCGCTGAGTGAGTTTGAGAAGCGTGGAACTGCCGTCGTGGGCTGTTCGACAGATAGTGAGTTCTGCCACTGGGCCTGGGTGAATACGCCTCGGCAGCAAGGCGGTATACAGGGGGTGAGTTATCCGCTGGTGGCTGACATCAATAAGGAGATTGCCGGCAAGTTTGATGTATTGGCTGAGGATGGAGATCGCGTGGCATATCGCGGACTTTTCCTGATTGATCGTGAGGGCGTGATCCGCCACATGCTGGTGAACGACATGCCGCTGGGGCGCTCGATCGACGAGGCTATCCGCATGGTCGATGCTCTTCAGCACTTCGAGCAGTTCGGTGAGGTATGCCCGATGGGTTGGCACAAGGGAGATACTGCTATGCAGGCCTCTCATGAAGGCGTGGCGGAGTATCTCTCCGACAAGTAATTGCCGCGAGGTGTGTGACTACTTGCAGAAAATCGTTCATAAGATAAGAGGAAGAGGCGGTCTCGGGAGAAATCCCGGGGCCGTTTTCTGCTGAGCGGTCGTATGGGAGAAAGAAGCGGCGAATCCGTTGTGGGATTCGCCGCAGACGTTCGTACTGAACAGAAATAATTATTTATCCATATCGCGGATGGCTTTCGCGCAGTCGTGGATGAGCTTGGGACCCTTGTAGACGAAGCCGCTGTAAAGTTGCACCAGACTGGCACCGGCGCGTATCTTTTTTACTGCGTCTTCTCCGCTCATGATTCCGCCTACACCAATGATGGGGATGGAGCCTTTCAACTCCTTGGCAAAGGCCTCCAAGGTTTCGTTGGCTCTATCGTACAGAGGAGCCCCGGACAGACCGCCGCTCTGGGTGGCAGCGGGGTGGTTTTCCACCCCGGCACGAGTGGTGGTGGTGTTTGAGCAGATCAGACCATCCAGCTGGCTGTCCATGAATACCTGCGAGAGCTCGCGAATCTGGGCTTCCTGCATATCCGGGGAAACCTTCATGACGATCGGCACATAGCGCCCGGTGTCGTTGGCAAGATTGGATTGTTCGCTCTTGAGCGAGGCCAGCAGATCAGCAGCCGGAGCAGCCTGTGCCAACTTGCAGAGATTGGGAACATTGGGACAAGAGAAATTGATGGCTATATAATCCGCGACTTCCCAGGCTGCGCGCATGCACGCGAGGTAATCCATACGGGCCTCCTCGTTGGGGGTAACCTTGTTCTTGCTGATGTTCACGCCAAGTATTCCGTTAAAGCGGCGAGTGCTGAGAATATTTTCCACCCCTTTGTCGATTCCCGGATTGTTGATTCCCATGTGGTTGATGATGGCGCGCTCCTTTATGCAGCGGAAGAGGCGAGGGCGGGGATTGCCGGGCTGGGGGCGGGGGGTGAGGGTGCCTACTTCAACGAAGCCGAAACCGAGGCGACCGAAAGCGGCTACGGTGTTTGCCTCCTTGTCCATTCCGGCTGCAAGTCCCACTCGGTTGGGGAACTTGAGACCCATGATTGTGACCGGATCCGTGATGGTGCGGGGCGCAATCGGAGCCAGCAGGTGAAATTTGTCAGCCAGACGCAGCCCGGAAAGGGTCAGTTCGTGAGCAGTTTCCGGGTCGAGGCTGAAAAGAAAGCGTTTGCCTATGTTGTAGATGAGTGGATTCACGGTTGTAAAAGAAACTGTGGCAGAAGAACCTTACCTCTGCCACTGTTTCCGGTGTTTGTTAAATGGTAAAGTTAGAGTTGTAGTTGTCCCTGAACCACCGAGCAAAGAGGGGGACGGCCTCTTCATAGTCCCAGACCGGAGAGTAGGCCAGTTCCTCTTCGAGCTTGCTTGTGTCGGCGTACATCTCTACATGCTCACCGATGGAGAAGGGATCCGTCGGGTCTTGTTCAATGATGGCAGGCTTGCCGAGAGCCAGCTCAATGCTCTGGATGAAGGAAAGGAATGGCACCGGGGTGGAGCGCCCCACATTGTAGAGCGCGAAGGGGAGAGTACCGGGCTTGTGGGGAGGGGTATTGAGTGCGAAAATCACGCCATCAATGACATCATCGACGTAGGTGAAGTCCCGGACGAGGTAACCATTGTTGATGACCTTGATGGGGGTACCCTCCATGATGTCGCGAGCGATGAGCATGGGAACTGAGTTCGGGCGGCACCACGAGCCGTAGGTCGTGAACAGGCGGAAGATTGTGACAGGCAGTTTGTAAGACTGAGCGTAGGTGTAGCAAAGCAACTCCGAGGCTCGCTTGGAGGCTGCGTACATACTCATGGGAGTGTCGACATCATCCTCTTCCTTCATGGGTGCTTGCGCAAGTTTGCCATGTACGACAGAGCTGGAGGCATAGAAGAAATGCTTCACCCCGGAGCGGCGAGCGGCCTCCAGCATGTTGGCTGTTCCCAGGGTGTTGATTTCGAAGAAAGCTGTCGGATATTGAATTGACATGCCTACTCCGGCAACAGCTGCCAGATGGATGATGGCATCGAACTTAATTTCATGGCAGAGATTCATCATCGCCTCCCTATCCAAGATATCGAGCTTGATGAAATCGAACACCGCAATGGCGCTGCGAATCGGTTGTCCATCTCGGATGGCCTCGGGGTTGATACCGAGGAGGGACAGACGGACTTTCTTGAGCTCTACGCTGTCCGGATCGCACAGGTTATCCAGACCTACGATTGTATGACCTTCGTTGATTAGCCTGTTGATGACGTGATATCCTATGAAACCGGCTGCACCGGTGACGAGAACTTTCATGTTGGGAGGAGAGATGAAATAGTGATGGGAGAGATGTTGTCGAACAGTCTGATTCTACATTATTTTTGTGGAATTGCAATCTTTTTCTCAGAAAAATCATTCTTGTTCCACTACTTGTTTTACCCATCCTATGGCGTCGCAGCCGAACTCGACTACATCACCCGGTTTAAGATATTGAGGCGGGGTCATTCCCATACCAACTCCGCCGGGCGTTCCGGTGGAGACAACGTCTCCGGCATTCAGGGTAATGAAGCGAGAGACGTAGGCAATGAGTTCAGCTACCGGCATGATCAGATCGGAGGTGAGAGCATCTTGGCGCATTTCGCCGTTTACCTTCAGCTGCAGACGCAGGGAGTCAGGATCCGGCAGCTCATCTTTCGAGACGAACACCGGTCCGAAAGGTGCGAAACTGTCATAGCTTTTTCCCTTGGTCCATTGACCTCCGTGTTCCAGCTGGAAAGAGCGCTCGGAGTAGTCGCACATGAGAGTGTAGCCGATGATGGCACGGCGAGCCTGAGAGGCTGTGGCATTGTGAAGGGTGTCTCCCAGGATGACGGCAAGCTCTACCTCGTAGTCGAGCTTGGTGGCTCCCGGTGGATTGAGTACGAAGGAGATGTCCGAGCTGATGGCAGAAGTGGATTTCAGGAAGAGCGAGGGTTCTTCCGGGGTGTCACCACTGAATTCCTTGGCATGAGCGGCATAGCATTTGCCCAGACAGGCAATGGTGCAGGGCTGTACATGCAGAGCACTCGAGATGACGAGCCCCTCCATGTCAACTTCCACTCCATCAGGCGCTCCCTTGGAGATCCATGTCTCTATTTCCTTGCGAAGTCTTTTGCCGTCAGGCTGGAGGGCTGCCCAGATCTGGTCATCCTGACCGGTCACATCTATCCAGCATTTGCGCCGGGGAACCCAGAGTCCGATGACGCTTTCTCCTTCTTCATCTACATAGTACTGTAATCTCATGGCTCTATTTTCTGTCAATCAGTTCCATCCGCTGATGTCGTCCGGTATGTCATCGAGGTAGGCAGGAGGGGGGGTGCTGCCACCTGTTGGTTCTGCGGTCGGCTCGACGGGGGGGGGCTCGGGGATGACGTCCGGCTCCTCATCTGTTCCGGGGAGCGGCTCTGCCGGGGCATCCGGCTGAGGCTCGGGCTGAAGGGCTGAAGGTGTGGGTGAATCAACTACAGAATCCGGAACGGAGTCGATGATGGGGCGGGGACCTTGAGCTCTCTCGGTTTCATCCTCGTCTGAACTGCGAGAAATGCTGCGGTATTGGAACACCCGATCACCTTTGACAACCAGTCCTGAGCGAATGTCTGCCGCGATGATGTTGCTGCGTGTGGCAAAATCTGACGAGACGACAAGATTGCCGATTCTGGAATTTGTACCATCCATTGGATGAGTGATTAGAACAGTACCACCGGCGGGGATGGGGCCGATGATGCGGAGCAATGCAAATCCCTGTTCGGGATATACCTGGTGAACAGCTCCCAGATGGAGCGGCGGTTCTGCCGTAGCTGTCTCCTGTTCTCCGTCTTTTTCGTTTCCTGTCTGTTGTTGTTGCTGCTGGAACAGGCAGGACGTGGGTAGCAGGCAGGCTATGGCCGCAGACACCATAACATATATTTTACGCATGTCCATAGCGTACACCAAAACCGGGGGGGAGGTCAAGCTCTATGTTTGACCGACTTGTATTCTTTGATGTCTCCGCATTGCCTCAAAAATCCAGTCACCGAACTGACACTTCCCACGAGTTCGGCTGACACGTGAAAAGCTGGATGCCTCATAAATTAGGCACTAACATATACACATGTCACTCAAAATGAGTAAACAAGCAATAATAGAGTTA
>JAZQCA010000026.1:0-2311 GCA_045545975.1 Akkermansia sp. | reverse complement strand
TGCCTACGAAGCAGATACCGAGACTACTGCCATGGTGGAGCAAATCAAAGCCCAGCCCTTCTTCAAGCGTGTGCTCACCACCGTAAAACGTGATATTCCCCGCCGCGAGAGTCTGGGCTGCATGATGGCTGATGCCATCCGCAGTTGCGTCGGTACAGAAATCGCTATCGTCAACATGGGGAATGTGCGTCTGGATTCTTTCCCCGCCGGCCCCCTCACCGTGGCTGATGTATACAGCCTGGCCCCCTTCGGTAATGATACCATTTGCATGACTGTTACCGGCGCCGAGCTTATCCGCGTGCTGGAAAACATCACCCAGAACGATGACCATGGCGCGCCCTGCGTGTCAGGCATGAGCTATAAGGCAGTATGGCCCATAGGAGCCGACAGAATGCGGGTGATTTCCGCTTGTCTACCGGACGGCACACCCATTAACCCGGAAGCCCGCTACACGCTGGCCATCAATTCCTATCTCTGCGCTACCACCGAGGCAATGCCCGCAGACCCCGGTGTTTCGGCCAAGATTGATGGCGCAACCAGCATGATACGAGCTTTTGAAGCCATGTCGGAAATTGACTACGCCGATATTTCCCGTGTTGAAACGATCAAGGAATAAGTGAATACAAAAAATCAGCCATGATATACAGAACCCTGCTTCCAGCCCTATTGCTTGCTCCCCATCTGCTATGGGCAGCACAGCCGGAGTCCACCATGTCAGGCCGGTGTATCCGCATTGCCATGGCTGATGCCAGTGTGGCACGTGTTGGGCTGAACCAACCCGCCAAGGGACCTTGGTACAGACTCTCCGATCTTACTGAATTTATACTGGATTTCCCCACAGCGGATACCTTTACCGCCGTGACCGATTACTGCCCGAATCTCCATGCCAACGTCACTGTTACCTACGATGCAGGGCAAGGCAAGGTAAAGCTGCTGAGCGAGGATTTCAGCGTGGATATTCTCCTCAGCTTCACTGGAAAAGACTCAGGATGTGCCGAGATAGTCTGGCACGAGGCCGGCAATACCCGCTACTTCCGCGGTGCTACTTTTACCGTGCAGAACGAGGCGGACGACATAGCCCATCTGGAGCTACCCATGGAGCAGATTGCCCGCGATCCGGAGATGCTGGATGACGGACTGCAGGAAATCCTGTGGGAGATTGAAAAGATGGTTCCCCGCAATGCCACGGAGAAGTTGTATAAGACCCGTCTGACCACGCTCCTTCCCCTCGTGATGATGTCTCAGGACGCATCCTATACCAATCCGGATTACAAGGGCAATACCGCCTTGCATTATGCCTGCGGTCTGAGCCATGTGGAGCTGGTGAGCTGGTTGGTGGAACATGGGGCTGACCTGCAGGCGTACACCGATAAAGGTGCCGGCATCGATGCCTGCATAGGGGGCAAAAATGCGGCGAAAATTAAAACGATTCTGAGCGAGGCTCGCGCGTGGCGAGACAAACCTTATGAGGGTCCCGCCATTAATGTAGCAGAAGCGCGCGAGGCCGCAGCTTATCTCGAATTGGCCTTCAGTGGCTATGAGCTGGAATCCCCTGATTTTTTCATCCCGGCAAAGGATGAAAGGGCGATAGAATGTGCCCGGATGCTGTACCGTTGCGTGAAATCCGGCACCGGACCGTTTGCTCTCGCTATGAACATGACGGAGACACCCGCGATACTGCTTACCCGTGTGCTGAACGCCAAGGTTAGCGAAGAAATGTTCGTGGAGTGGATTCTCCGCGAACTGGAGCAGCGCCGTATGTATCAGCAGGTGGTGCGCCGCAAGGATGGGCTGGCTCTGGCTGCGCTGCCCCACATGATTCTCCATCGCGAGGAGGAAGGAATGCCCTACGATGGCAAGTCGCCCCTGTACCGCGCGGCGGAGGAGGGCAACGCTGAGTTGGTGAGGTGGCTGCTGAAACATAGCCCTAACCGCCGTATCACCAATGAACGGGGCGAGTCATGCGAGCTGCCCGCCGATGCGCCGCATGCTGCTGCTATCAAAGAAATCATCAGCCGGGCGAGTGCCGTTGGTTGTGCTCCCGCTTCCGTAGTCGGCAAGACCCTCACCTTTACCGCTCCCTCGCTGGTGGGGGTCTACTCGGTGAAATGGAAGAAAGCTAATGTGGAAAAAGAGGGTGCCGTGGTAGTGGATGAGGACTGGAGCATCATTGAGCTGCGCTATACCCGCACCGGCAATGCGACAGCCACCGTGATTCGCCGCGCCCAGTGGTCGCCCGGCGGCCACTATGCCTCCGGCTGGTCGGAGAAAGTCTTTACCCTGCAATTCAATACCCCCGATAGTGGCACGG
>JAZQCA010000025.1:0-10403 GCA_045545975.1 Akkermansia sp. | reverse complement strand
AATCTGACGCAGAGGTGCGCCAGCCCTTCATCTCAAGAGCCGGTATGATATTCATTCCAACCACATATTACCACAACTCTTGGTGGTTGGCGCACCTCAGTCCGTCATTCCGCGACTTTTTTGACGCAGTGCCAAAAAAAGCGGGTTGAAAATAAGATTATTTTCATTTTTCGAAAAAGTTAATAAACTAATTTTTAAATAGAAATGGTATCTCCAGCATTCATAATACTGTAGAATCCAACTGTCAAACATGAACATCAATATGAAAAATACAATTTTTTTAAGCTCTCTTCTTATTCGTAGTACCATTGGGTGCGCACTACTTGGCTCTGTGGCATTCGCTGATACTATCAGTAATGTTAATCAAACTTCGGACTATACATATAGAACACCCGGCGGGACAACAAGCTTCAGCAATATTACAGCCCCGAATATTGATATTAATCATGTAGTAGACAGTAAGCCTTTTTATGTAGAGGCTACAAATCTTAAAGCAACCGGGACTGTTAAGGTTTTTGCGCGTACAGGAGATGTTACCCTGAGCAATGTTGAGGGTAGCTTCCTTCAACTTTCTACACAGAATGGTAATATCACTCTCAGTGGTGATATCAAAGCTGAGGGAAATGCGAGCACTGTTACTGTGGCCAATCAGGGTGACATCATTCTGGATGGTGCAAATTGTGAGAATGTATCTGTAGGATATAACTTTTCTGGTGGAGAGATTCTCATTAGCGGTAACACAAGTCTTTCCAATGTTTTCTTTGAGGCAGATGCAGTAAATGTTGCCGATGACGCTAATTTGACGCTTGATGATGTCTTCTTTACGAACCGTAATGGTATTGAGCAGGATCTGGGGGCTAGTGCAGCTCTTACTCTTGGCGATAACGTCACACTGACTCTTGCTGAGGGCAGCAAACTGGATGTGACGGAGCTAACGGTCGGCACTGGGTTAAACCTTGTCATTACACTCAGTGAGGAGGCATTTGCCACTCTTGATAACACCACGTTTGACATCTTCTCCGTACAGGAGGGTGAAGTGGATCTCACCGGCGCCACTATTTCATTCACCGATGGCGAACAGAAGAAGACCGGCACCATCAAGGCTGAAGGTGGCAGCATCACTGTAACGGATAGCTACGTCGTTCCCGAGCCGACCACGGCAGTTCTGAGCCTGCTGGCTCTCTGCGGTCTGGCTGCACGTCGTCGTCGCATTTGAACACGCTGACCGCTGAGTTCATTATTTCGGCCCCGCTTCGGCGGGGCTTTTTTTCAGTGGCATTTTTGTTCCGGTCGGATTATGTAACACGCTTTTCAGTCGCCCCGCACGTCTGCGGGACTCCTCACACCAAACTGCTTATCCTCAACCGGACCGCCTTCCGTGCTTATCTTATGCACGACCATTCGGACCAGCTTGCCCTCATAAGCAGGATTTACTTTTTCCTGATGAGCTTCATATACTTACTCACTACTCAGACTCAGTACCACATCGGTAACCAGTGGTTAGGACACAAAGAAAGCTCCCGGCACTCCCACGAAAAACAGTACAACGACTGCTGCTGATCGACAGAAAATGAGGCAACCATTTCTGCTTTGCGGGGTGGGATCGGCTTGTTCTATATCCTGATTGTTGTAGGGGGAATTCATGGGGTAATGGGGGAGATTATTTCGGATCAGGGGCTGAGGGCATCTTCGGCACTATCCCCCTCACATTCTGAGGCATCAGCATCGCATTGCTTGGATTGGATTTCGCGAAAAATGAGCTTGGCATAGCGATCGAAGCCGGCACATACGACCTTGCCATTGGCGAGCTCGATATACAGGATGGCTGCGCATCGGTAGTTTGCGGGATTTTTGTGGAGGAGGATATTGACATCCTCATCGGTATAATAGGCCGTGACATCGGTAACTTGTGTGGAGGACGGCAAGCAGACCAGGCTGAGTGCGGCGGGGATGTCGGGGCTATCTTGGCTGAGAACTCGGTGCAGTAGCCAGGTGTTGCTTAGAGTGAAGCAGTACAGAGCACCGATGAGTATGGCACCGAGCAGGGTGGCAATGATCGAGCGGGGCAGGGGCTTAGGCACTTGCCGACAGGGGGCTTGCAGCCGGGACGGCAGGGGCTGACCGGGGTCGATCATGAAGAGATTGTTGTTGTCCTGCACGCAAATGCCATGCGGCAGGATGTAGTTGGCATTGGGGGCTGCCTGACGATTCAGATACCACGAATTACTGCGAGGGAGTGTAAGGAGCAGTTGGTTGTCAACAGCGTGGAGGTGGGTTGGCTGCATGTGGCTCAGTTGAGCCGCGGAACCACCGGGGCGCCAGAGCCGGGCTGCGTATTTCCAGATGAAGAAAGCAATGATGGCTAGGATGAGATATTCTGCTTTGGCTGCGTAGTACAGGAAGAAAAATCCCCATAGTATTGTGAGCAGCGGAAGCGTGCGGGACCACATCCTCGGCGTGCCTGCAAGCAGGGCTCGGGTGTCTGCCAGCTCGCGGCACTGCTCTGCCGTTGCGCTGAAGAGGAGGGGTGGGGAGCTTGTCAGTTCGGTGGGGGGTGGTGTCAGCTCAGCGGGGGATGGCGTGCTCCCTGCGTGAGCCGCAGCATAGGCTGCAAATTCGGCTATGCGTTCTTCAGGGAGCCCTTCGAGCAGGGCGTTGAGGCTTTTGCCGTTCTTGCGCTGCAGGTAGATGGTATGCTTGAGGGTTCGGCGAGCTTCTGTTATCTCGGACCATGAGATGAAAGCAGAGGCTCGCCCGTTGCCGTCTTCGATCAGTAACCCACCTTCCGTGAGGGTGTAGAAAGTGTCTGCATAGGACGCGGTGTTTTTCCGTATGCGGCGGAATTGCAGAGCTGCTACCAGGGCTGCGGGAAGTGCCATGCTGAGCATGATCCATTCTGAATAACGCGCTGCGGGGGATGAATCTTTGGCTCCGAAGAGTGCATAACATATGAGTGCATATAGGCACCATTTGGAGATAAAACTGATGAAAATGATTTTGAAGGTAGTGCTGCTACCCGCTTTGGGTACATGGTATACCATAGAGATGAGTCGGTTATAGGTAATTCTGTCGGGGCCGGAGCTTGGTTTGATGGGTGTCAGTAGCTGTCTGATGTGACCAGCCAATCATTTTTCTCAGCATTGTAGAAGAAGTAGTAACATCCGGCATCGGCAATATCCAACCCGGCTTCTTCATCGTAATTGAGTTGCAATACGAAGGTGTAATTCTCCGGCACCTCTCCATCCTGAAGGAATGTGGGGTAGCCGCCTATTTTGTGGGTTTCGAAGGTAGCATACAGACTCGGATGGGAGAAGTACCCGGCAGGGAATTGTCTCATTTCATTTGTGTGGTGGGCGGCATCGCAGATCTTTTCCTCATATTCGATGTCGTATTTTTCCTCCAGTTCAACAATTTTATCCCAGATTTCGTCACCTCCTCCGCTGCACCGGCTGAAGGACATATCGTTGGCTACCGCCTCGGGGGTCAGCTGACAGGTATTCCACACCGATGATTCATAATTGCAGGGTTCCAGATCCTCTAAGGTCGGATAGGTGCGGATGACGCAGCCCAATGTCGGCTTTTCTTCCGGGAGTTCTGCCCATGCTTCCTCCGGCGCAAAAATGGTGATGAGCGCAATTTTGCTGAGAGCCTTCGGTACGCCGGTCATATCCGGCACGAATATCGTAGCTAATGGTTCCAGGCGTTTTCCTTCGGCATCTGTCGGCCATTCCTCCCCGGGCAACTGCCAAGTCACTCTTCCCAGGCAGCTCACATAGCCCTCGGGCATTTGTTGAGTCGGTGAGCTACGCAGGATCACCGCCTCCTTCCTCATCCTGCGACGAAGCTCGTTGATGGTGGTGATAAGCTCCTCGGGGTAGGAGGCTGTTCCGTTCTCCTGCTTGCCGGGCTTGGCGTTTGTGTGGCGGCGATTGTACCAGTACCACCCCAGCGACACAGACAGCAGGATCGCCAGCTCATAGCCGATTATCAGTTCGACGTTGCCGCTCAGCTGCTCCTTCAGACCGAATATTCGCGACAGTAAACGGGAAAAAAACAAGGTCGTTCCGAGGATGATGAAAATATTGTAGAGTACTGATCGTAACTTCTTCACGCCGCGATTATACATATACCATAATCCCTTTGCAAGTAAAACTCTTCCGATTGCCCCGTCTGAAAACCGATTTCGCGCTCGTGTGCGGAAATGCGGCTATGACTTACTCATGAGGCGGCGTATATATCACTTATTCTGAGAAAACAATGAAATCTTCGTCTACGGCGAGGGTTTTCATCTTTTGAGCGAGTACAAGTTTGAAATTCCGGATTTCTCTGGCTTCGGCACTCATTTTCAACGGGCTTTCGGTGCATTCTCCGAAGAATTGAGCGAGGTAGGTGCCGCACATTCGGAGGATATATGGTAGATCGCAAAACTCGATTTCCTGTATGCCGCCTTCTTCTTGCAGGACCTTGTAATGTAGTGCAAAATCCTTCCTTTTGTCCGTTTGCAGGGTCATTTTTTTGTACCCCCGGAGGGATCGCTCGGCATAGTAATGCACATTCAGGGTGAGGTTGGGTGGCAATTGGATGCGGATGCGCTTGCAACGGCAAGGCAATTCATCGGGGGAAGAAAACTCCCGATCCCTTACATAATTGACGAGGGGCTCCAGGAAATTGTAGAAATAATTGAGAGCTACTGCCGCTGAAATGCGGGCTCGTTGAGGGGTTCGGGCAAGGACGTTAATGTAACTCTTCATGGCATTCAGGCAGCGAGAGCCCAAGTGGGTACCATCGCTTTGATCCTGTGGTGAGAAGTTCCAGATGGTGATACCATCCAGATCGGAGGGAAGTTTCACTCCCGTCTGGGCCAGAATCATGGCTCGCTCGGTTCCCATCCTGCCCATATAGAGACCAATCTCGAAGATGACATTGTCCCGGGGGGAAGGCTTGCTGGCATCTTTACTGATGGTTACATCATCCGCTCCGCAGACCAGTATGCAGGCATCGTAGGCCAGAGAGAGCAGCAGCAGGGAATCCAGATAACTCCTGCCGTACAGAAAACAAGAGTCCCAGGTCTGACAGTCACAAACCTCCCGCAGATTATCCTCCAATTCTTTCGCAATGGGAAGACTCTGCGATGATGAGAAGATGATAATGTTCGGTCGCTGCTGCGCTGTGTGCATGTCTTGAGGTAGTAAATGGGGCTCGCCCCGCCATGGTTCCCCGCGGAAGCAAGTCCCCCTTCCGGAAGCGGGTCGGGAAGGGGGAATGGGGCATACTGTAGTTGCCCTTACATCTTGAAGTGCTCGCCGAGGTAGATCTTGCGGGTCTTGGGGTCGTTGGCGATTTCCTCTGCGGAACCCTGCTTGATGACCTTGCCTTCGAAGAGAATGTAGGCGCGATCAACAATTCCGAGAGTTTCGCGAACGTTGTGGTCAGTAATGAGGATGGAGAGACCATCGGTCTCGCGGAGGGAGGCTACGATGTGCTGGATGTCCTGCACGGCGATGGGATCCACACCGGCGAAGGGCTCATCGAGCATGAGAAGGGTGGGGTTGCTGGCGAGGGCTCGGGCTATGGTGAGGCGGCGCTTCTCACCGCCGGAAAGCTGAATGGCCTGACTGTTGCGGAGTTTGGTGATGTTGAAACGCTCCAGGAGCTCATCGGCTTTTTCCTTCTGTTGCTTGCCGGTGAGATCCTTGCGGGTTTCAAGAATAGCCATGAGATTCTCGATGACAGAGAGCTTGCGGAAGATGGACTCTTCCTGGGGTAGATAGCCCATCCCCAGACGGGCGCGCAGGTGCATGGGCAGTCCGGAGACGTCCTTGCCGGCGAACATGACGCTGCCGGCATCCGGGCGTACGAGCCCCGCTACCATGTAGAACGAGGTGGTCTTGCCGGCTCCATTGGGGCCGAGCAGCCCCACGATTTCTCCGGCTTTCACGTCCAGACTGACGTTATCGGCAACTTTACGTTCGTTGTACGATTTGCAGAGTCCTGTTGCTCTCAGTAGGATTTCACTGTCCATGGAGGTTATTTTTTCTTTTTGTTTTTGTCAATCTGGTCTTTGATCCGTGTAGCTCTGGTGCTTTGGCGAGCTCCTTTGATGCGGATGTTATTCTTGCCATCGACTTCGATGCGGGCACCTTTACCGGAGGCGATGTGGGTGCTGTTTGCGTCTTGCAGGATGACCTGTGATCCCGAGAGGATCTTCATGCCGTTGGCACCGGTGATGAGCAGGTGATCGCCCGCGGCGCGCAGCAGACGACCGCCGGAGTCGCGACCGGCAATGGCAACATTGCCGCTGGCTGTTATTCGGCGTACTGAGCTCATGGGACTGTCGGAGTCGCCCTCGGGGCTCATGTCGACATGGATGGGACCGGAGCACTGCATGGAACCCTTGGCGGTTTGTACGGTGCCGCCTTTGGCTGTGTCGGCTGTGTGCAGACCGGCGTAGTTGAAGATGAGGTGGGGGTAACGGGCAAGAATGGGGACGTTCTTCTCAGCCGGTCCGGGATAGAGCGTGAGGGTGAGCTCCGAGTTGGCCGTGAGTATTCCTTCCTCCGCAGAGACCTTGCAGGCCGGTCCCAACTTCAAGCTACCGCTTTCGCGCAGGAGGATGAGATGATCGGTGCAAGTGGCTGTAGAGGGTTTCTTCTTGCCGGGGATGACGGCGTGAAGAGAGTCACCCTTCATGGTGAGATCCCCGTTGGGCGCCAGGTACAGGCTGGAGACGGAGCCCGCTGAGGTGGCTGCCAGCATGTGACCATTGTAACGCAGGGTGGCGGATTTTCCGGGGGCTGCTGTGAGGGTGGCCTCGGCACTGCGGAAGTCGAGGGTGGCCTCATCGCCGATCATGGTGAGTCCCTGCTCATCGGGAGAATCTCTGTGCGTTAGGGAAATACCGCCCACCGCGTGAACTGTGGCGATGTCATCGTACCGGGCGATGGCAAGGTTGAGCATACCTACGTTTTCCCGAGTCGGGACCTTGCGATCTGCTGCCTCCTGCATGAGCAGTTCGACCCGTCCGCCTATGTTGATGTTGCTCAGCGGATCACTTGCGCTCAGACCATTGGGGAAGGCGATGATGTGAGTGGCAGCGGTATAGGTGATGGTCCCGCTGGTATGGAAGGTTCCGGTGAGGGGGGAGCCATCGGTTCCGCCGGCAGGGCGAGTGTATACGCCTTCGATGGTTTCACCGAGCAGGGTGATATCTCCATTGCCCGCCAGGTGGAGGGAGCCATTGGTGGTGATCCGCTG
Source organism: Akkermansia sp. (assembly GCA_045545975.1). GTDB lineage: Bacteria > Verrucomicrobiota > Verrucomicrobiia > Verrucomicrobiales > Akkermansiaceae > Akkermansia. Next base: position 3,149 of record JAZQCA010000025.1, on the reverse strand, counting down.
TTCTCCGTAGATGAAACTGGTTGTCTTCCCGCTGGCTGTGACTTCGCCTGTCTGTCCGTCATAGGTGATGATGTCACCGAGAACCTCCGATGCCGGGGAACTGCCATTGGCCGGGCGGGTGAGTTTGACGTCTCCTTCAGCGGTGAAGTTCCGTATGCCTTCCACCCGCAAGCCGCTGAACTGCGGCATGAAGCTGCTCTTCGCTCCGGGATCTTCCGTGATGTTGAGGGCGATGGTGATGTGGCGGGTGCTGGTCAGGGTACCATCGGCAGTAATGATGGTGGTCGGTCCCTGGAGATAAAGTTCACGAGTCTCGGCCCGGTAGTACGCCACGCCCTCGTCGTTGTGGAGGCTGCACGGATGCCCCTTGGCGTCTTTCCACTTGATGTCTATGGAGCCGGAGGTCATGAAGATGTCGCCGTTGGAGTCGGCTAAGATGGCGGCTGTGCTACCATCTGCTGTACTGAGGCGAACTTCATCCTCACCACGGGTGAGCAGCAGGTCGGTGCTGCCCGTGGCTGCTCCTTCGAGGAAGGTGATGTTCCTGCTGGCATCGACAAGCGCATTGGCTGCCGTCACGCAAAGGGGGAGTTGTGGTTTTGTCGGTTTGGCTGCAGCTCGTGGGGCGGGAGGAGTGGCTGCGGGAATCGTGGTGGTCGGTCGGGCTTTGGGGGCCGGTGCGACCGGGGCTGAGATCGGGGCGGATTCTGCGCGGCTGCCCGGCTGACTGATGATGGTACCTTGTGCAGAGTTCTTCCCCTTGCTGATGGATTCCCGGGTGAACTGGATGTAAAGTTTGTCGGAGCAACGCATTTCCAACCGTCTGTCGGCTACGCGGACGTTGTTGATGTAGACCAGTCGGAAGTTGTTGGCATCGAAGAGCAAGCCTCCATCTGCCACGGCTACGGAGTCTGTCTCGCTGCGCTCAGGCATGGAGATATCCGGATTTTCGGCGGGAGGGGGCAGGGTGCCTACGAGGTCAATAACGGCCTGATCGGCAGCATCGATCTCCCCCTTGAGCTCGCGAACGACCTCCATGCGCGCTGTCATGTTCTGCATGAGGTCGATCTTGCTCTCCGCGCCTGTTGCCAGGGCGGCGGTCAGAAGTATGAGGACGCCGGGCAATGGTTTCATTTCGCCTTTGTCTGCTTGTTGAGTGCTGCGTTCTTGACGGTTGTGTGAACCGGTCCGAGGAGTATTCCTGTGTTGGAAGATGTGTTGAAGTGTACTCCGGTTCCTTTGGCTGAGAATCTGGCGCTGTCCACTTCTGCATGGTCGGGGGCTTTCACGGAACTGCTGCGGAAGTCGTACGAGGCCGAGGGGCTGGTGACGGTGGTGATGTCGCCGTTTTCGGCGTAGAGCTCTGCCCGTATGCCGGTGAATCGTACGTCCGAGCGTGTAACAATCTCCATAAGCTCGGCAATGAGCAGGGCTGAGACCCGGTGTTTCTCATACCTCGGCAGGGAGATTCCCTTGACTTTGCTGCCTGTGGGGAGAAGTTGCAGTCCGGGGAATTCATGCCCCGCTACATCGTCCTTGGGCATCTGCCCCCAGAGGGTGGGGGCAGATGCAACAATGGCAAGAAGTGTGGCTAGGTAGCGCATAGTCAGCTCATCTGGTCGTATGCCTGACGTACGAGCTGCATGTTGGTGAGTATGCGCTCCAGATCATCCAGGCGAACCTGATTGGGACCGTCGGACATGGCGTTGTCGGGATCGCTGTGAACTTCCATGAACACGCCATCGATGCCGGCTGCCATGGCGGCATTGGCAAGTACGGGAGCCAGGTCACGATCGCCGCCCGTCGCGCCACCCAGTCCACCGGGGCGCTGTACGGAGTGAGTGGCGTCGAACACGACGGGGCAGCCGAATTGGCGCATCCAGTACAAGCCGCGCATGTCTACAACGAGGTTGTTGTAGCCGAAGGTGGTGCCGCGCTCGCAGAGCATGTAACGGTCACAGCCGAAGGCCTGCATCTTCTCACAGATGTTCTTGCAGTCCCAAGGGGCGAGGAATTGACCTTTCTTGATGTTGACGGGGCGACCGGTCTTGGCGCAGGCTTCCAGCAGGTCGCTCTGGCGGCAGAGGAAGGCAGGAATCTGCAGCAGGTCAACGTACTGGGCGGCGTATTCCGCCTGCTCCTCGGTGTGGACGTCGGTCACAACGGGAATCTGCAATTCTTTGCCGATTTCGGAGAGTATGCGGCAGCCCTCGGCTATGCCAAGCCCTCGGAAGCTCTTGACATTGGTGCGATTAGCCTTGTCGTAGGAGGCTTTGAAGATGAAGGGTACACCCAGTCGGGTGCAGATTGTCTTGATCTCGCGAGCCATCTTCCAGGCAAATTCTTCATTTTCGAGAGAGCAGGGTCCGAGCAGATAAAAGGGAGCCTTGCCGCCGATTTCTACGTTCTGGATGTTGAAGGACATGTGTGAATGTGCGTTGGATTACTGTTACATTATGCCCCAAACCGGGCATGAAGTCAATGAGATTTCTATTTTTATTATGCCCCGGAGGTGAAAAAAGATCCTCGACCCTCCTGTGGGCAGGGCGGTGCTCAGGAGAGCAGCAGCAGACGCACGGGATTGTACAGCAGGGCGCGCAGAGTGGCGGCTATGCGGTTTGCCTCACTTTCCGGCAGGGTGGCGGCTGCATAGAATGTGTAGGAGAGGGTGTTCTTGTACTGCCCGTCGCCACCTGCTCGGATGGAGTCTTTTTCTTTGCTGCCGCGGGCAAGCATGGCAAAACCGGGGCGGTTGCCGGTGCTCAGGCATGCTGCCACCTGTTCGCGGGTGGTATGGGCATCGCAGATGACGATGTGGGGGGCGAAATTGTCCGGGACCGGGTGCGGAGCGGAAGTTTCGCGGGCGATTTTGTAAATGTTTTTGTTGCCGACGTTCTCGATGGCGGTGATGCGTGAGCCCTTGTGCTCGAAAAGCAGTACATCGATCTTGCCGGAAGATTCCAGCCATGAGGGGCAGGTGGAGCAGGCTTTGACTACGGCTCGGATGATGTAGTCGAAGAGGGAATAGCGGTTCTCCAGCAGTTTTTCGCACTGAACGGCTATCGGCATGCTGATGGTTGCAAGCGCACTCATGTCCACCTCGTCATCGTAGATGTAGTAACCATCTTTCGGCTCGCGGGTGGGGGGGA
>JAZQCA010000024.1:0-8751 GCA_045545975.1 Akkermansia sp. | reverse complement strand
TATTCACTATATTCTTTGGCATCTGTTCTGCTTCCAGACCTAATCCTACGGCATCGTGACGCGCATCAAAAGCATCGCTCAGGCGCTCAACAAGGCCCAGAGCAAAGATAACCGCTGCGTAGCTGCTCATGGATACCCCGGAATCTCCCTTTTCGATGCGGTACAGCGTTGCTCGCGATATACGCGCACGCTCCGCAAGCGTCGTCGTTGATATACGCCGCCGGCGCCGGGCATCTCGCAAATCATTTCCCATCTTTTTCAGGGCTTTTACAGCTTGCGGATAGAGTGGCCATCTCTCGTTCATGATGCCTGATTATGTCTCATATCTGAGTAAAAAGCAAGAGTTTTTACTCAGATGTAGGACAAAATACCTCTTTTTCCATCATTTTCAAAACCCCAGCAATCCCTGTCAAGGCATACTCATGCCAAGACTGGGATTGCTGACAACAAAACATCAGGCGCTACGTGCAGGATACGGAGTCGCGGATTGCCTGAAGACGATCCTCGTTGACTTGCGGATACGCTTACCGTTAGCCCGGAATTCGGCTTGCCAGATTCCATTTCGTCCTTTTGTCTCTGCCATAATGTATTGTATATCACTGTTTTATTGCATGTGTCACGCCGTGTGGCAGGTCGCGTGACACACTACTACCATACATGATTGACACTACACAAGACAAAAAATCGCACTGTGAGGGAGAGCCTCTACAGTGCGTTACGGGAAAATCTGATCGGGGCGACAGGATTCGAACCTGCGACATCCAGCTCCCAAAGCTGGCGCTCTACCAGGCTGAGCTACGCCCCGTTATTGGCAGAGTGAGAAATTTGGGCAAAAAAATAATGGCTCGGGACGGGATCGAACCGCCGACACGCGGATTTTCAATCCGCTGCTCTACCAACTGAGCTACCGAGCCATCATTGCAAGCCATCGTTTCCGGTGGGGTGCGGGAGGATTATACACGTTTTCGGGGCGTGTTGCAAGCAAAAAATGATAAAATTGCATTTTTTTTATTTGCTGTTATAAAATCGATTGAAAATCAGGGTGTAGAGAAATAAAAAATCGTGGTGATTGTACAGGTGGTGCGGGGGAGCTGCGGGCGAATGCCCCGTTTTGCCGAAAAAACGGGGCAGGGTCTCATGGACCTTGCCCCGGGAAGAAGTTGGTAATATGACCGTTCATTTTCTGCGACGACGCGCTGCGAGTGCCGCCAGCGCGAGAAGGCTGAGCGGCCGGTTCGGGGATGGCGCGAACATCGAAATAAATGGCCCATAGCTGTCCATATTGGGCATCAGCGACGTTGTTGGTGATAGCGCTGCCATCCTTGAAGAATACCTCGATATTGGTCGCACCTATGGCAAACATACCCTTGTTGCGGCAGAAGTCGATGTAATATTGCAAGTCGTAGCGTCCGTCTACGACACCTGCCTGAACTGTGGAGGTAAGGGCACTGCCGACAAAAAGCGCAGCCAACAGGGCGCGGCGGAGGGAAATATTGAGGTGGAGCTTTATATCCGTTCTGGGGGGGGCGAGGAGTGCTATACGCGCGCCCGATCTTATATTGCGGCTATTCTAGCTTTTTTATCGGGCTCTGTCGAGGATCGAATTGCGCCTGAGCGAAAAAATAATGCGAAAAGGGAAAAAATACGGACAGGTTAAACAAAAAGATTGCAAACTCATGCGCGGCGCGTTATACTTAGCGCGCATGGTAGAGAATATTCTGTACATCGTGGCGGCGTACCTGATAGGTTCCATTCCGTTCGGTTATCTGGCCGGTAAGCTCAACGGCATCGATCTGCGCGAGCATGGTTCCTGCAATATCGGAGCTACAAATGCCGTTCGTGTGCTGGGGAAGGCATGGGGTATACCTGTTTTTGTGTGTGACTTCCTGAAGGGTCTGTTGCCGCTTCTCTACATGAAGTACCATCTGGGTGGTGATGTGACGGCTATGTCTGCGGCAGATATGGGCTGGTTCCTCGGTGTGATGTTTGCGCTGATTCTGGGGCATACCTTTACCTGTTTCCTTGGTTTCAAAGGCGGCAAGGGCGTGGCCACCACGGGCGGCTGCATGTTTGCTTTCTCGCTGACCATTGGTCTGGCTATTCTGGCGACATGGATCATCATGATGGTGCTCACACGCTATGTGTCGCTCTCGAGCATGATGGCCGGTCTGGTGCTGATCCTGACGGCTGCCTGGGAGTTCTGGTGGCTGGATGGTACCCTGAGCGCGGCCGATGGTATGGCACTCGGGCTTCTGTTCTTTATCTTTGCGCTGGTGGTCTACAAGCACCGCAGCAATATCGTTCGTCTGTGCAATGGCACAGAACCCAAAGCTTTCTCCAAAAAATCCAAGTGATCTATGATTCAGACTTTCAAGAAGACCGCAGTGATAGGCGGCGGTGCATGGGGTACCGCTCTTGCTCTTACAGCCAGCTATAATGGCGGGGATGTTGTCCTCTGGACCTACAGGGAAGAGGAGGCCGCGCTCATCCGCGAGACTCGTCACAGTCTGTGCCGTGTGACCGGTGCGAAGCCTCTGCCTGGCAATGTGAAGGTGACTTCCAGCTGGAATGATGTGTCGGGGGCGGATCTGGTTATTGTTGTAGTACCCAGTGTGGTCATGCGTAGTGTGGCACAGAGCCTGGCAGCCGCAGGTCTTGCCGCGAATGCCGTAGTCGTAAGTTGCTCCAAGGGTATTGAGAAGGACACGAACCTGCTCATGACCGAGATCCTGGCCTCCGTTGTGAAATGCCCGGTAGGTGCTCTTTCCGGTCCTAATCACGCAGAAGATATTGTGCTGGAGTTGCCGAGTCTTACCTTGGTGGGATTCGATGATATTGACATCGCCACGGCCGTGCAGCACAGGCTCAGCACTCCTTACCTCCGCATATACACCACAACGGATGTGGTGAGCATGCAGATCGGTGGTGCTATCAAGAATGTCTTTGCGCTCGCAAGCGGCGTGTGTGCCGGCTTGGGACTGGGGGACAACGCTCGTGCTGCTCTGGCTACTCGCGCCCTTGCGGAGATGACACGTCTGGGGCTCGCCCGTGGAGGACACATGGAGACGTTCATGGGGCTTTCAGGTATGGGGGATCTGGTTGTGACTTGCTATTCTGAGCACAGTCGCAATCTGACGGCAGGTCGGATGATCGCGCAGGGGGTACCCGTCAATGAGTGCCAAGAGCGGATAGGGCAGGTGGTCGAGGGTATTCCGAACACCATTTCCTCTTACCAGCTCGCTCGCAAACTGGGAGTGCGTACTCCGCTGACGGATGCCATGTATGAAATCCTCTACTGCGAAAAACCCGCTCGCAAGGCGCTCGAGGAGCTCATGACCCGTGACCTGAGGACGGAGAATGTGAAGGATTGAGTAGGAGCCGGCAGCCGATATCTGCACGTCATGACTGAAAATCCGGAAAATCTATGGCTTGCGGAACTCTGGCTTCAGAACCGCGATCGATTGGTACGTCTGATTGCGACGAGGATGTCTCCTGTGCTTCTGCGGCGCATGAGCCCTGACGATGTAGCTCAGGAGACGTACCTCGCCTGTGGGCGGCGCATGAAGTTTTTGCAGGAACATCCCGATATCCCCGCTTTCGTTAAGCTCCGTAAGCTGGCACTTCAGACCATCGCCGACATGGAGCGCAGGCACTTGGGTGCCGGTAAGCGAGATGCCATGAAGGAGAGCTGTCTCGCGGCAACGGATAATGATGTCTCGGTCAATGCGCTTTCCCGTTTTGCCAGTTCTCTGGTGGGACCTCGTACTCACTTGGAGCGCATGGAACTTCTGGAGCAGACTCGTCAGGCCATGATGAGGCTGCCGGATAATGACCGGGAGATATTGGAACTCAGGCACTTTGAGGAACTGAGTAATACGGAGTGTGCTGCTGCACTCGGCATAGAGCCCAAGGCTGCCAGCATACGCTATATCCGCGCACTTAAGCGCATGAAAGATCTTGTCGCCAATATATCCTTATGACATCGGTCGGTAAGGATGAGCTCGTGGCTGAGCTGGCAGAGGCTTTTCTTGAGCGCGTGCGCGCCGGTGAGCTCCCGGAAGTGGAGAAGTACGCTGCGGAGCACCCGGAATGCGCAGCTGACCTGCTGGAGCTCCTTCCGCTCATGCTGGATGTAGAGGGGGTGGGGAAAACCTCCATGCCGCCGGCTCCGGTAATGGCTCACTACCCGGAGCGGCTGGGGGACTATCTGTTGCTGGAACGTATAGGAAGCGGTGGAATGGGGACGGTGTTTCGCGCTCGGCAGGAATCCCTGAGTCGTGATGTCGCGGTCAAGATCCTGGCTCCTTCCTGGAGCACTGACAGCCGGATCATTGAGTCTTTCGAGAATGAGTCTCGAGTCATTGCCGGGTTGCGCCACACCAACATAGTGGAGGTGTTCGGTGCCGGGCATGAAGGGGCCTATCGTTACTATGTGATGGGACTGGTGAAAGGGCAGGGGGTCAGCCCCGGACGCCTGGGCGCGGCTTTTCCGGGCATGCCGTACCGGAAGGCGGTAGCTCATGTGGGACTCCAGGCAGCTTGCGCCCTGGCCTTCGCCCATGAGCATGGGGTGGTTCATCGGGATGTCAAACCCGGGAATCTCCTGATGGGGAATGATGGAGTGCTGCTGGTGAGTGATTTCGGTCTGGCCACCATTCTGAACGCCGGGGAGAGTGCTCCGTTAGTTGCCCAGAGCCATGATGGTACCGTGCGCTACATGGCTCCGGAGCGCCTGAGCGGCGAGGCGGATACCTTTGCCGGAGATCAGTACAGTTTGGGGTTGACGCTCTATGAATTGCTGACCCGTCAATCTGTGTTCCGCAACCATGAGGCCGGCAAGTTGGTTCAGGCTATCTGCTCCGGCAACCTGCCACCATTGAAGGGACATGGCGAATTGGGGGCGGTTGTCAACAAGGCTATTTCCTTCCAACCCAAGGATCGCTATGAATCCATGCAGGATATGGCCGATGATCTGCAGCGGGTCATTGATGGTGTGCCGGTGAAAGCTCGCCCCACATCTCTGTGGCGTCGCTACGCCATGTGGTTGCGCCGTCGTCCGTCTGTGGCGTTGTGGAGCCATGTGGCCGCGGCGCTGCTTGTGCTGCTGTATTCGACTATCACGATCTCTTATACCAGGGTGAAACGCTCGCTCCTCAGTGAAAATGAGCAGCGCGAGCGGGCTGAGTTCAACGAACAAATCGCGGATCAGACCCTCAAACGCATATTCTCGGCCATGGTTGCCCAGACTAGTGCCGATGGTGATTTTCTGCCTCCATCCCGGGCAGACGTGCGACTATTGCAGGATTTGATGCCTTATTACGAGCAGTTGGCTTCCCAGACCGATGTGGATGACAGCCAAGTGACGGCGGCTACTTCCATATTGGCCGCCATCGCTCTGCAGACCGGCGATTACTCCATGGCCGAAACCTGTTTCCGCCGCGCCATTGCCAAGTTGCCCCCCGGAGAACGCGACCATGTGAGCGCTACCATAGGACTGGCCACAGCTATTTTCTCTTCCGAGGAGATGGGGCGTACTCAGGAGGCGTTCCGGCTGCTTTTCGCACTTGAAAAACAAATCCCTGCAACGGCTGACTTCGAGACGCGCCTGGAACTGGTGCGCGCCCTCCAGCTCGGAGCCCGACATGCTCGCAGGTTTGCCCGCGGTCCCCGTCATCAGTCCCCGCGAACCGGCGATATCAATGCAAGGCGCCGGGATATGGCTGAGGTCGTGCTGGGCTCTCCCGGAGATCTGGCTGAGCGGGCGGCCCGGCTGTTGGCCAAGCTGCTGCCGGAGCAGCCCTCTCATCCCGGTGCGCGTCTGTTGCAGGCGGAGCTGCTCGGGGAAGGGCGCAACCGCAACGTGCGCGATCTCCTTGCTCCGCGGGGCGAGACCGCCCTATCGCTTCTGGAGCAACTTCTGAAGGAATCCCCTGATTCCGAGGTGTACAAGCGTGCCTATGTGCGCTTGGCGGTCATGCCCCCCGGCAGTAGCTCCGAGCCCCGACCGGAGTTCCGGCGTGCTGCGGAGTATGCTCTGGAACTGTTGGCCTCCTCCTCTGCGGACAGCGAGCTCATCATGCTTTTCCTCTCTGCCCGCGATCAATATGCTCAGCAGCTCGCCGGCTTGGGGGAGAGCCAAGCTGCTCGTAATGAACGTGAGCGCACCTTGGGAATTCTCTCTTTCGTGACGGCTCGCTCTGATTTTACCCCGGCTATCCGCGACAGACTTGTCAAGTGGGTTGCCCTTCATTATATTCACGGCGATGATGCCTCTCAGCATGAGCAGGAACTCCGCACTCTCCTGCGAGATGTGGATGCAGAGCGCATCCGCTCCCTGCGCAAACGCATGCTGCACATGCGGCGCGCGCTCCATCCGCGCACTCCGCGGCGTCCCGGGCGGGGGCACTTCGTTCCTCACTCCCCCTCATTACCTTAATCCTCTCCCCATAATGCAGCAGGATCCGCTCACCATTGAGATGAACGGATCCTGCTGTTGAAGCTTATAGCCCCGGCGGGAATCGAACCCACATCGAAGGTACCGGAAACCTTTGTCCTATCCATTGAACGACGGAGCCATAGTACGCGGATGCAGAGATATACTGCCACAGCTGTCCCCGACTGTCAAGCTCCGATCGAATTGCTGTCACAGAAAGAGTGGAAGAATATGCTCCGGAGCTGGCTCTGACGCGATTTTTCGGGGGTGAAAATGAAATTTGTATTGACTCGAAGGGTACTAGCGAGTAAACTAGGGACATGCCTTGCTGGGCCGGGTGGCTTGGCGGGGAACAATCAACTTAAAGAATACATCCTCACTATTATGGCTAAATACGCTATTAACGGTTTCGGTCGCATTGGTCGCAATGTGCTTCGCGCCATGTCCCAGACCGAGCTTGAGAAGGTTGTTGCCATCCACGACCTTACCCCCATCGCTACTACTGCTCACCTGCTCAAGTACGACTCTACGCAGGGCAAGTTCAACGGCACCATCGAGATCGACGGCGACAACCTCGTCGTGAATGGTCACGCCATTAAGATCGTCGGCGGTATGCTGGGTCCGGATCAGCTCCCCTGGGCTGAGCTTGGGGTTGACGTTGTGCTTGAGTCCACCGGTCTCTTCACTGCTCGTGAGAAGGCTGAGGGTCACATCAAGGCCGGCGCCAAGAAGGTTCTTATCTCCGCTCCCGCCAAGAACCCCGATCTGACTTTCTGCATCGGCATCAACGACGACGAGTACGATGCTGCCAAGCACAACATCGTTTCCAACGCTTCCTGCACCACCAACTGCCTTTCCCCCATGGTTAAGGTTCTCAACGACAAGTGGGGCATCGAGAAGGGCATGATGAGCACCATCCACTCCTACACCAACGACCAGCGCATCCTCGACCTGCCGCACAGCGATCCTCGTCGTATGCGCGCTGCCGCTACCAACATCATCCCCACCACCACCGGTGCTGCCAAGGCTATCGGTGAGGTGATTCCCCAGCTCAAGGGTCTGCTTAACGGCGCTTCCTTCCGCGTGCCCACCCCGACCGGTTCTCTGACCGACTTCGTGGCCGTGCTGAAGTCCGATGTGACCGTTGAGGAGGTGAACGCCGCCATGAAGGAGGCTGCCGAGGGTCCCCTTAAGGGTATCCTTGAGTACTCCGAGGAGTCTCTCGTACTCCAGGACATCGTTTCCAACCCCCACTCCTGCATCTTCGACGCCGGCTTCACCTATGTGGTTGGCGGCAACATGGTGAAGGTTTGCGGCTGGTACGACAACGAATGGGGTTACTCCAACCGCGCTGCCGAGGCTATGAAGAAGCTGGGCGATTCCATCGCCTGAGTTCCTGATCCTCAGTAGCAATACTGACTTCAGCAACGGGAAGTTCCTTTGGGAGCTTCCCGTTGTCGTCTGTATAGAGCAGTAGAACCAGCTCCGGGACTCGGTCCTGCAAATTGAGTATTCGGGGTAGCGGGAGCCTTCTTCAGCTCGCCCGGGCGGTTTCTTCCGCCCGGGCAAAAATGAATTCAACTTTTGTAATATCGGTCTTAGAACTTCCTGCTCAGACCGATGTTGGCGCTGTGGCTGTTAGCGTGCTGCATGAGTTCCAGATTGTAAGCGGCGTTCACGGACCAGTTCTCGTTGAGGGCATGGCTGCCGCCAACGGAGAAGTTGATGCCCGCTCGACCCGGGTTCGAGCCCTTGCTGCGGACGCCGCTGACCTCGGCGGTCGGGTTGTTGCGTACCATGTCACCCACGAAGCTCAGCTCGGCATACATGCTGCTGCGGTCGCTGAACTTGTGACCCAGGCTCACTCCGAGCTCGCCGCGCAGGTTCTGTACGGAGCCACTGGCTGCACCGGGGGCGATGTCGCCGCTGTCGGTGGTCAGGTACTCCAGTCCGGCAAAGCCGCTCAGGGTGGTGCGCTCGCTCAGGGCATAGCCGTAGGTGGCGCGGGTATTCAGCTGAAGAACCTTCTGCTCCCAGTCGTGGCTCACGCCCCGGGAGGAGAGGTCGCTTTCCGTGCGACCGTAGGCGGCGGACCAGCTCAGGGTGAGGGCGTCCTTTTCGCGCTGCAGCAGCGTGCTGTCGCCATAGAGGGCGATGTGCGTGGTGTCCTGATCGATGGCAGGAGCGCCGAAGGCGCTTACCTTGCCCCAGCTATTGCCGATGGCAAGTCCCATCGTGCTGCGGGTGGTGAGCTGCTGCTGCATGCCGAAGGCTGCTCCCGTCAGGTGGTAGTCCGATCCGGCGTAAGCACCATCCCA
>JAZQCA010000023.1:0-30111 GCA_045545975.1 Akkermansia sp. | reverse complement strand
ATGAACCGTTACCCTCGACGAATCTTTAAAGGCAAATCAGCACGACACATGGTTCGCGCAGAAAAGCTCCATTTTATCAAATTTGCAGCCTGAATAGAAGAAAAATCACTTACTGTCGCATTTGGTCTTGCAATTCAGCCTCCACAAAAAAATCTTTTTTGGTGTTTTTGGAGTTGCCCACGTCTAAACAACACGAGTCTTGGGGAGACCTGAGGGGGTAAAAACGGCTTTCACAGTATTGTCCTTGTTTTGCTCGTTATGCTCTATCCATAAAAGCTTAGTGCATTTATGTTGAAAAATTGTCTGGTAGCTTTTACCTCAGGACGTGGTAGCAATACCGAAATGATGATTGAGTATCAGCGAGTGCAGTGAGTTCGAGTCTCTTTAGTAGACCCCTGATGGGCGTCTCGAAGTGCTGAGTGCGGGGGAGTGCCTGAGGCTGTAGGGACATGCCTACTAAAATGTAAAATCTCCCGAAAACACGTTACAACGTATACAACGGAGTGCGCGTTAAGTGGTGAAAATTAAGCAGGTTACAAATAAAAATCGCGGGCGTTATCTCTTATCGAAATAACGCCCTCGCAGGGTGGGCGAAGGGGATCTACCCGCCCCCCTCGCCCCGCTGACGCGGGGTACCCACAGGGAGGTGTCCCTGTGGCTCGGGGTCTGGTCGCTCGCTTACTCGCGCCCAGCCCTCTCCAACCTCCGGATTGTCGTGGGGGAACGATTCCGAGCCACCCCAGTAAACAAATACCCCGCACCTCTGCGAGGCGCGGGATATTTGTTTAAGGGTGGGCGAAGGGGATCGAACCCTCGACAACCGGAACCACAATCCGGGGCTCTACCACTGAGCTACACCCACCATCAGGGGGGGTTGCAGCGCATGTCTGCGGGGAAGATTATACACGATCAGGCGCCGTATGCAAGTCTAAAGTTAAAAAAAGTTGATTTTTTTTGCTGCTCGGTGTAAGGAGAGATAAAAAAAACACCTCCGCAGAGGTCCCGCGAGCGGGTTCTGCGGAGGTTTGGTGGCACAGGTGAGAAGCCGAAGTATCAGAAGTCGAGCCTGTAGCCGAGTACTCCGTTGACGGAACTCTCGTTCTCGTAGAATTCGGCGGTGAAGTCGGCCATGATTCCTCCATAGTTGGCGCCAAGGGGGATGTTGAGACCGATGCCCAGTTCTATGCCCATGGCGCTGGGTTCGGAGCCACGCACAACGGAGGAGGTATCCACACCGGGGATGGAGACGCTGGCCTTGCCCCTGCGCCCGCCGGCAATGGCTTTGCCGAGGATGCGCGCCTCCATAATGGCGGGGGTGTTCATGAAGTCCTCACCCACTACAGCCTGCATGCGGGCGCCGAATCCGAATACGACGTTGTTGCTGTCTTGCTTGCCCACTCGCAGCGCGGCGTCGGAGCCGGTTTCGGTGTAGCCGTCGACTTTACTGTGGATGTAGGCTACGTTGAAGACGGGCTGCCACCAGGCGCTCTTCATGGTGTCCTCTGAGATCTTGTAGGTACGGGCGACTTCGTACATGATTCCCAGCCCCAAGCCATCGGTGGTGCCGCGGGTGCTGTAGCCTGCACCGGGAACTCCGACGTGGCGTTTGAAGGAGAAGTCAGCCCAGCCGACGGTACCGATGAGAGACTGCTGCCAGCAACCGCTGTCGTGGCGCATGAAGAAGTTGGCGTAGTAGGCATCGAGGTCACCGGAGGCGTTGGTGCCATATCCCTTGGAGCTGAGTCTGCCGGCCATTCCGGTGAAGGCAGCGCCGATGGTGAGGTCATGCGCGGCAAGCATGGCAGCGCCGGCGGTACCGCCTATGCTGTGCAGCTTGTAACCGGGGAGCCTGTTCTCGGAGTGCTGGTTGCTGTAGTCGATCTCTGCATTGGCCCAGAGGGTGTAGCGAACGGGGTCGGCAAGGGGTGCTTTGGGATCCGGCGGGTAGCAGGGCATGCCGCCCTGGAAGGAGGTCATGCGGTTGCGGATGGCGCGCAGTTGGCGCTCCATCTGCCCGCGCCAGGCCACGTTCAGGTTAGCCAGACCGGCGCCGGCTACGTTGGCGGCGAGGGAGTCCGCCGCGCGGAAGTTCCCCTCGGCTATATAGGCTTCCATGGCATCCATGACGGAGGCGAGATCGGGATGAGCGCTGCGGTACTCCTGCGGGTCGAGGTCGGCGAAGGCCTGATCGAGCAGCTTGGCACCGGCGTGACCATTGGAGCTGAGGACATTGCGCCGGAAGAAGCCATCATTGAAGGAATCGAGGGTAAGGACGAGTCCATCGTCCGTGCGGTTCAGGTCCGTCATGTAGCCGGAGGAACGATAGAGGTCTATGGTTTCCTGCGAGAGCGTGAAGGAGCCCTCCCCCATATCCTCGGCGCTGACAATGAGGTAGTCGCCGGAGCCGCGAACGGCACGGGCTACGTCAATGGTCATGTCGGTGCCGCTGAGCGCGGCAAGGGTGGTGGTGGTGACGGCCGGGGTCTCCTTGCTGATGTCGCTACCGATGACGAGGTTGTCGGTACGAAGTGTGGTGAAGGAGCCGCCGTTGTTGAGGATAAGCCGGGTGGCACTGAGCACACCTCCGGTATGCACATACTTCTCCACCAGTAGATTACCGGCTGCGGAGATTGAGCCGAAATTGCTCAGCGATCCGATTGCGGAGTCCGCTGCGAGAGCCAGACTGCCATCTTCTGCCACACGCAGCAGGCCGCTGCCGTTGACGGAGCGGAGCGAGGATTCCGCGCGGCCCAGGCGCAGTATGCCCTGCACCGCTACATCCTCGCCGGTGGCACCATCTCGCAGGGTGATGTCGGCTCCATCGAGCACATCGAGCATGGTCCCCTCGTTCATGGAGCTGAGGGAGCGGAACATAGAGGTACCACCGAGTGCAAGATTGCCTTCCCGGATGGCCAAGGCCGGACCGCTGACGGAGTTGGAGTCACCTGTCTGCAGGGTGAGCAGGTACTCACCGCTCTTGCTAATGGTGCCGGAGCCGGAAAAGTCGCCGCTGAGTGAGCTTTCGGCCGTGGTTTGGAAGGTATAGTCACCATTCACCATCACATCGTCGGCCACGAGATCTTCGCCCACCTGCACAGTATTCGTCACAGGAGCGGAGGGGGCTTTGAAGGTCACGCTGTCGCCATTGCTGAAGGGCGCAGCCTCGCTTCCGTTGAGCCAGGGTGTATCGGTGGTCTGAGTATTCCAGATATTTGCGGAACTTTCACCATTCCAAGTCAGATTATCGGCCTGAGCAAAGGTGCTGCAGACCACAACCACTGCAATTAGACGCTGCAGAGAGCGTGTGAGTCGAGGTTTCATACGCAAACATAGACGGTGCAAATGGTGATTACTGATCAAAAACGTATAGAGTTCTCCTTTGAGGTGTGTGTGGGGGGCGGGGGAAAGAGACATCTCGCTATCTTTCCTACGCGTGTTTCTGTTCTCCGTGGCAGAGATTAGGCTTGCATAGCGGGCGAAATCTGAGATAATGAGCGATCACGATCATGTTCAATCAGGAAGTTATAACAGAGGCTGAGGCAGCGGGAGTACAGGTTCCGGCGGGCAATGCCATCATCCTACCGGAGGGTTCACGCATCTACATCACCCAGATGCTGGGCAATTCCATCACCGCTGCCACCGACATCGGCTTGGTGCGTATATCCAGGCACGAGGCAGCCCGTGCGGGCATCATCGCACCGGAGCAGGTCGAGGTCGCGCAGGAAGATCTGAGCAACCTCAGTCTGGAAGAAAAGGTGTGGAAGGTTCTCGGCGGGGTGTACGATCCCGAGATTCCCGTGGACATCGTGAACCTGGGGCTGATCTACGAGGTGGAGGTAGTGCCGCAGAAAGAGGCGGGTGCCTATGTTCATGTCCGTATGACCCTCACGGCGCCCGGTTGCAGTATGGGACCGCACCTCATGGCCGAGGCCGAGGCCGGCATATCCGCTCTGGAAGGAGTGGGCGATGTCAATATCGAGTTTGTCTGGGATCCGCCGTGGAACCAGGACATGATGACCGAGGAAGCCCGCATGCAGCTGGGACTCATCTGATAAGTGCGCCATGTCTAAATTGGATGTCGAGCTGAGCGAGACGGAGATGCACCATCTGGCCGAGATGTGTGCCATGGTGCTCTCCATGCTGGGACAGGCCATGCCCGACAGCCGGGATCCCCGGGCGGAGGCTTGGCAACGCCTGTGTGTAGCTCTGCTGAAAGCGGCCCGCGGCGTGCCATCCATCGGGCGCCACATGGAGCTGAACCCCGACTGCGGCTACTGGTACTTCAAGCGGTCGTACATCGACCGGGCCTTTTTCTCGGATGTGCTGGAGGACTACCGCGACAGCACCTTCTGGTCGGAGCTGGTGAGCCGCTGCGCAGAGCAGAGCTTGGTAGAGAACCTCGGCGATGAGACCACCGGACTGCTCAGCGAGGAAGAGCGAGCAGCCCGTATATCCTCCCTGGAGAAAGCGCTGTGGAACGAAGTGACCCAGCACGGCATGGAACGGCTTCTCTTCATGCTGCCGGCTGCGGAGAGCTGAACAACCCACCAAAATCCTCACTTGAGATATGGCAGGGGTGAATTGCAGGGAAAAATGGCGCAACACACCGCACCGCCCGGGAGTATACCTCATGAAGGGCAGCGGTGGCGGCATCATCTATGTGGGCAAGGCCAAGGATCTGCACCGCCGACTTGCCAACTACTTCTCCCCTTCCCGCGCCACGCTGGAGAACAGCAAAACCCGCGCTCTCATCGCCGCCATCGAGGACTTCGACTATTATGAAGTCCGCAACGACCAAGAGGCTCTCATCCTGGAGCAAAAGCTCATCAAGGAATACCGCCCGCACTACAATGTACAGTTGAGGGACGACAAACGCTACCTGCTGCTGCGCGCCGGTCGCAACGAGGAGTTCCCGCGCTTCTCCCTGGTACGGCTGCGCAAGGACGACGGTGCGCGCTATATCGGTCCCTTTGTACACTCCACGGCGCTGAAGGAAACCGTGGAGTGGCTCAACCACCGCTTCCGCCTGCGCACTTGCACCTGTCGCCACCCGGGAGAGGAGCAGTACCGCCATTGCCACGATGATGTGATACGCTGCTGCTCGGCCCCCTGCATAGGCCGGATCACGCCGGAGGAATACCGAAACAACTTCGAAAAGGCTCTCGGGCTCCTGGAGGGTCGTGGACGCAAGGAGCACATCGAGGCACTCACGCAGGAAATGACGAGCGCGGCCGAGGCGCTGGACTTTGAGCGCGCTGCCAGGTTGCGCGATATCCGCGAGAATATTCTGAAGACCCTCGAGCCCGCGCGCCGCTTTGCCCGCGGCATGACGGATCTCCCCGGCACAGTAAACCCGGACGAAGACCTGGCCGAACTGGGAGAGGCCCTCGGCATGCAGACCCCGCCGGCTGTGATGGAGTGTTTCGACATCTCCAACCTGTCGGATAATCATATCGTCGCCTCGATGGTACGCTTCAGCAACGGACGCCCGGACAACAAAGCCTACCGCCGCTACCGCATACGCGGCGTGGATGGGCAGAACGACTTTGCCAGCATGCTGGAAGTAGTACGCCGCAGGTACTCACGCATAGTCCGCGAGAGCAGCCTGCTCTACAACAAACCGGAGGGTATGGGTACCTACGCCTGGCTGCGGCAACTCAGCACCGAAGGGAAAGCCCCCATCACCGTTCCGGACCTCGTTGTCGTCGATGGTGGCAAGGGGCAACTGTCCACGGCTATGCAAGTGCTGGAGGAAATAGGGTTGGAGGACATGCCCGTCATCGGCTTGGCTAAGCGCGATGAGGAAATCTACTTCCCGCACACAAGCGAACCGCTGGTGCTCAGCCGCGAGTGCGGAGCCCTGCGCCTGTTGCAACGCCTTCGCGATGAGGCTCACCGATTTGCCAATAACTACAATGAGCTCCTGGTCCGCAGAAGAGTGCGCGAAAGCCGGCTGGATACCTACCCCGGCATGACCCCCAGGCGCAAGGAACTCCTGCTGGCCCGCTTCCACACCTTGCCCAACCTCCGCAGCCGTAGTGCCGCCGAAATCGCCGAGCTGCCCGGCATATCCCGCGCCTGGGCCGAGAAATTCTGCGAATGGCTCAACAGTTGAGAACCGCCAAAGCCAAAGCCCGCCCCCACAACACCTCCTCTGCAGACACCATAACCGACAGAAATAAAGAAATTTCCCGGCTTGGTGAACTTTGTGATTGATTTTCACGCAATATATGGCATACTGAGGGGCAGACATGGCCTCGATTAACGTAACATACTCCGACATTACCGCTTCCTATGACCTTCCCGACGAAATCGGCGTAGAGGTAATCATTGGCACATCAGAAGATTGCAGTATCGACCTGCCCGATGTTCAGGGGCTTGCTGCCGAGCATTGCTGCATCACCCTTTTTGAGGATGGTTACGCCATCTCCGACCTCGGTTCCGGCGCCGGCACCTTCGCCAACGGCAAGCCGCTGGAGAATGAGTATATGACCGCCGGCGTAGTCTACCAGATCGGCAGTGCCTCCATCACCTACGTCCCGGACGAGACGGCTGCCGCCCCCGCCCCGGCAGCAGAGCCTGCACCGGGCGCTGCGGCAGCTCCCGCCGCCACCGCAGCGGCTCCCGTGAAGAAAACCGTGAAGAAAACCGTGAAGAAGAAGCCGACCTCCGGCAAAACTGCGGGCAAGGGCAAGCGGGTCGCCCCCCGCCCGGCCTCACCGGACAGAGTACGCGCGGCCGCTGCCACCCTCAAGTACAACAAGAAAATGCAACAGATCAACGGATTCTACGTTGCTCTGGTGCTCATCGGTGCATTCTATGCCGGAATGGCGCTCTACAGCTGGCAGACAACGGGTAACCCCCTGCCCATCATCCTGCGCTGAGCCATCTCTGACGATTTTTCAGGAGCCCCACCTTCTGCACAGAAGGTGGGGCTCGTCATACACAGGAAAATCCATGAGGGGTGATTTTGGGCTTGCAAATCGGTGTAAATGAGTGTAACCTGTGGTACCGCCGCCGGCGGTTATGTAAACAAATCGAATCACATTGACATGGAAACGATGAAAATTGAGCGCGCCCTGCTGTCGGTATCCGACAAGACCGGGCTTGACAGATTTGCCAAGGGTCTCGTGGCCCAGAATGTTCAACTCATCTCCACGGGAGGTACCTGCAAGTACCTTCAGGAACTGGGACTGCCGGTAACGGAAATCTCGGATTACACCGGAGCCCCCGAGCTCTTCGACGGGCGTGTGAAAACCCTGCATCCCAAAGTTCACGGCGGTCTGCTCCAGCGCCGTGACCTCGTGGAGCACCAGCAGCAGGCCAGCGACAACAACATCCCCACCATTGATCTTGTCTGCGTGAACCTCTACCCCTTCGAGGAGACCATCGCCAAGGAAGGCGTGACCCTCGCAGAAGCCATCGAGAAAATTGACATCGGCGGTCCCTCCATGCTGCGCTCCGCAGCCAAGAACTATGCCTCCGTGACCGTAGTGAGCGATCCCGCTGACTACGATACTATCCTCGAGGAAATGGAGAACCACCAGGGTAACACCACCCTCAAGACTCGCGAGAAGCTCGCCGTCAAGGTATTCATGCGTACCTCCGCATACGACAACGCCATCTCCAACTACCTCGGTCACCGCGCTGAGGAGAGCACCAAGAACAACTTCACGCTCTCCCTTCCCTTCAACCAGGCTCTCCGCTATGGTGACAACCCCCACCAGACCAGCGTGCTCTATGGTGACTTCGACTCCATCTTCACCCAGCTCCAAGGCAAGGAACTTTCCTACACCAACATCCTCGATCTGGATGCCGCAGCCTCCCTCATCATGAACTTCCGCCGTCCCACGGTCGGCATTCTCAAGCACACCAACCCCTGCGGTGTGGGCCAGGACGATGAAGATCTCGTGGAGGCTTGGAAGCGCGCTTACCAGACGGATACCCAAGCCCCCTTCGGCGGCGTGATCGTGATGAATCGTCCGATGACTGAGGCTCTTGCCCGCATCGTTGGAGCCATCTTCACCGATGTCATCATCGCCCCCGACTACGAGCCCGAGGCCCGAGCCATCCTGCAGAAGAAGAAAAACTGCCGCGTGATGCGCATCGACATGGATGCCTGGCGTGAGTTCTGCAAGACCCCCATGGTTCGCACAGCCCCCGGCGGCATCATGACCATGCAGCGTGACGATGAAGTCATGGGGCTGGACAATCTGGAGGCCAAGGTCGTCACCGATCGTGTACCCACCGCTGAGGAACTCGAGGCCATGCGCTTCGCATGGCGTGTGTGCAAGCAGGTTCACTCGAACGCCATCGTCTTCACCGACAAGAATGGTACACTCGGCATCGGCGCCGGACAGATGAGCCGTGTAGACTCTGCCAAGATCGCCGTATGGAAGGCAGGACAAGCCGGACTGAGCCTGAAGGGAAGCGTGATCGCCTCCGATGGGCTGTTCCCCTTCGCAGATGGACTGCAGACCGCGATTGATGCCGGAGCCACCGCCTGCATACAGCCCGGCGGTTCCATCCGCGACCAGGAAGTCATCGACGCAGCCAACGCAGCCGGCATAGCCATGGTATTCACCGGGGCTCGCCACTTCCTGCACTAACCCCTCCCTCTGAGCCCTGCGGGAAAATCCCGCAGGGCTTTTTCATCCCGCCCCTACCACCATCATGCACCTCGGAGTAAATATAGACCACGTTGCCACGCTACGCCAGGCCCGCTATGCCACTATGCTCAACTCGCACAACACGGAGCCTTCCGTGCTGGAGGCTGCTCGTGCCGCCATGCAGGGTGGCGCGGACTCCATAACCCTCCATGTGCGCGAAGACCGCCGCCACATGCAGGACGAGGATGCCCACATCGTGCGCCGGGAGATTCCCCTGCCCCTCAATCTGGAAATGGGCGCCACGGAACTCATGCTGGACTTCGCCCTGAGACTCTGCCCGGACTATGTATGCTTGGTGCCTGAGCGGCGCGAAGAAATCACCACTGAGGGAGGACTGAGCGTGGCAGGCAACGAGGTCAGCCTGAGCCCGATCGTCACAGCCCTGCAGAACAACGGCAGCAAAGTGAGCATGTTCATCGATCCTGAGCCTGAGCAGGTACGGGCCTCTGCCGCCATCGGTGCGACCATGATTGAGCTGCACACCGGGCGCTTTGCCAACACACTGGGTAAGGAGCGAGCGGCTGAGACAGCGCGCCTTGTCCAAGCTGCAACCCTGGCCCACGAACTGGGGCTGGAAGTTCACGCCGGACATGGCATACAGCTTGCCAACCTCGCCGAGCTCAACGCCGTCCCCCACCTCACCGAGCTCAATATAGGTCACACCCTCATCTCCCGTGCCATCTTCATCGGGCTGACGGAAGCCGTGCGTGAAATGAAGACCGCCATCGGTCAATTCGAGTGGTAAATCGGTCAATTCATCCCCCATTTTCAGCCATTTAGCCGATATTGATGGTAATTTGAGTAAAAAAAAGGCTCAAATTGGCACATCTCCCACTTTTTCTCTTGAAATCAACGATCAGCATGCTATCATAAAGCCCTATGAACAAGACTCAACTTGTAGACTGCATTCAGGCTAAGCTTGGCGAAGGCGCTACCAAGAAGTGCGCTGAGGTCGCTCTTTCCGCTGTACTCGGAGCCATCTCCGATGCTGTTAAGGGAGGTGACAAGGTTCAGCTCATCGGCTTCGGCACCTTCGAGATGAAAACCCGCCCCGAGCGCACCGGTCGCAATCCTCAGACCGGCGCGGAGATGAAGATCGCCGCCTCTACGACGCTTGCCTTTAAGCCGTCTTCCACCTTCAAGACTGTCATCGCCCCCAAGAAGAAGGGTTGCGCCAAGAAGTCCTGCAAGAAGAAGTAAGCCCATACTCATACCTCTTCCCAAAGCCATCGGGGTTATCCCCGGTGGCTTTTTTATGTACAGGAGAAATCCCCTGTGCAAGCCGAGCGGCAGCACAGGGGAAACTCAGCACGACGGAATGTCCCGCAATCAGTCGTTCACAATATCGATGAGATCCTTCAGACGCGCATAATCGCCACGCTTCAACGTAAAGCGCAGTCGAGGAAGAGCGGCAAGCATGGGCTCAGGATCGTCCCCGTCCTCCTCCAGTTGCAACAGATCCCCTAAGGGCATGATGTCCGTGTAATCATGGCGAATCCACTCCAACAACTTCTCCGGCAACATCTCCATGAGGCGGATGGTGCAGGTGTCCCCATCAAAATAATACGAATGGAACCGCCGATAGAAACGCTCGATGTAGGCCATGGCGTCCTCCGCGCTCTTGCTCAGGTACAGCAGGTGCATATCGTTGGGAGAAATCAAGTTCTCATCCAACAACTCCTTTTCAATGAAACGTCTCCATCGGTACCAGAATGTCTCACCGGGCACATCCAGCAGAACAATGGGAAAAATGGTACACTTTCCTGTCTGCATAAGGGTAATGGTTTCATATATTTCATCCATGGTACCGAAGCCGCCTTCAAAAGCCACGAGAGCATCCGTCTGCTTGAGGAAATTCAGCTTACGGGTGTAGAAATAGTAGAAATCCATCATCTTGTCACTTCCTGCCACGAAGGGATTGGCATGCTGCTCGAAAGGGAGGGTGATGTTGAGCCCGAAGGAGTTCTCCTTACCGGCTCCCTCATTGCAAGCCTGCATAATCCCGGGACCGCCGCCCGTGATGATCATATATCCATTCTCCACCGCCATCCGAGCAAAATTGACGGCCTGTTGATAGGCGGGATCCTCCGGTCGAATCCGCGCGGAACCAAAACAGGTAATCTTTCGCACATTACGGTACGGCATGAACATCTTATCCGCCGCGAACATCTCGCTAAGCGTGCGGTTCATCATCTCCAGATCATGCTCCTCTATGCCGGAATCCGCCGCATTCATGATGGTGGATAACATCTGCAGCACAACATCCGGCGAATGATTACCACAGAAACGTCTGGAAAGATCATACAAATTGGCATCAAGCACGGCATTGCCGGTATTTGCAGGAATGACGGAAGCCGGCAGGTGTTGCTCGGCACGACTGTTGAGATTACGGGCGGCGAGAATTTCAGGCTTTTTCATACACTCGTAATATACCACGCCGGAGCCAACCTGTCAGTAAAAAACGCACGATAAAAAGCATCCGCAGACATAAATAACGGAAAATGTGGCAGCAATGAGTCATTCACAACGAAAAGTCTTGCTTTTCGTTCAAGGCTGTATTATAGTCGCGCGCGACATGTCAGAACGCAAAAATCCGTATCCTTTTGATATATTTGAGCCCCGGTGGCAAAACATCTGGGACAATGAGAAAACCTTTAAGGTCCTGAACCCGGGGGATGAGGGCTTCGACGCCGACAAACCCAAGTACTATGTGCTGGATATGTTCCCCTATCCCAGCGGCGCCGGGCTACACGTCGGGCATCCTGAGGGTTACACCGCTACAGACATCGTCAGCCGTTACAAGCGCATGAACGGCTACAACGTGCTGCACCCGATGGGGTGGGACTCCTTCGGACTGCCCGCCGAGCAGTATGCCATCAAGACCGGACAGCACCCCTCCATCACCACCTACGCCAATATCGCCACCTTCCGCCGCCAGCTCAAGATGCTGGGCTTCTCCTACGACTGGGATCGAGAAATTGCCACGACTGATCCCGGCTATGTGCGCTGGACCCAGTGGATCTTCCTGCGGCTCTACAACTCCTACTACAACGAAGAACTCCGCAAAGCCCGCCCGGTCAGCGAACTGGAAGCCAAAGGCTGGACCCGCGAGCAGATCGACAATGTGCGCCTGGCCTATGTCGCTGAGGGGTTGGTCAACTGGTCCCCGGACATGGGCACCGTGCTGGCCAATGAAGAGGCCGAGGAGTGGAAAAGCAAGGGACACATCGTTGAGCGCCGCAAACTGCGCCAGTGGATGCTGCGCATCACCGCCTACGCTGAACGCCTGATCGATGAACTGGAGCCGCTCGACTGGCCGGAGAGCATCAAGCTACTGCAGCGCAACTGGATAGGCAAATCCACCGGCGCCGAAGTGAACTTCACCTGCCAGGGTCATACCCTCACCGTATACACCACTCGCCCGGACACCCTCTTCGGAGCCACCTACATGGTACTCTCCCCCGAGCACGATCTGGTAAATGAGATCACTACCGATGAGCAGAAGACCGCCGTAGCCGCTTATCAGGCTGCCTGCGCCGCTAAGAGCGACCTCGAGCGCACCGATCTGAGCAAGGACAAGACCGGCGTCTTCACCGGAGCCTACGCCACCAACCCCGTCAATGGTCGGGAGATCCCCATCTGGATAGCTGACTATGTGCTGACCGGCTACGGCACCGGAGCCATCATGGCCGTACCCGCCCACGACAGCCGCGACTACGAGTTTGCCGTGAAGTTCAATCTGCCCATCATCCAGGTAGTTCAGCCGGACAACGCCGAGACCCCTTGGCAGGACTTCTGCGGCTACGATGGTACCATGGTCAACTCGGAGCACCTCAACGGACTGAGCGTCACCGAAGCCAAGAATCAGATGATCTCCTGGCTGGAGGAGAAGGGCTACGGCTGCGGCAAAGTGAACTACAAACTGCGTGACTGGCTCTTCAGTCGTCAGCGCTACTGGGGAGAGCCCTTCCCCATCGTCTGGAACAGCAAAGACGGCAACCACTATGCCATTCCCGAGAGCGAACTGCCCCTGCTGCAGCCCGAAATGGAGGACTTCAAGCCCAGCGGCGACCCTCGCGGTCCGCTGGTAAAAGCCGCCGAGTGGATCCGCTACTCCGAGGACTTCACTCGCGAGACCAACACCATGCCTCAGTGGGCCGGCTCCTGCTGGTACTACCTGCGCTACCTCGATCCCCGCAACGACAGCGCATTCGTTGCCCCCGAGGTCGAGCAGTACTGGATGGGCGGGAACAATCCCGGCGGTGTGGATCTCTACGTTGGCGGTACGGAGCACGCCGTGCTGCACCTGCTCTACGCTCGTTTCTGGCACAAGGTACTCTACGACTATGGTTTGGTAAGCACGAACGAACCGTTCAACAAACTCGTCAACCAGGGTCTCATCCTTGGTGAGGACAGCCAGAAGATGTCCAAGAGCCGCGGCAATGTCGTGAACCCGGATGACATCGTGCGTGAGTATGGAGCCGACTCCCTGCGCCTCTACGAGATGTTCATGGGTCCGCTCAAGGAAGTGAAGCCTTGGCAGACCAAGGGTGTGGAGGGGATCAGCCGCTTCCTGGCTCGAGTATGGCGCGTAGCCATGGCGGAAAACCAGGAGGGTGAATGGGTACTCTCCGGCAAAATCACCGCCAACGACAGCGGCGAAGTCACCCCCATTCGCAAGGAAGTTCACAAAACCATCCGCAAGGTCACGGAAGATATCGAAACCATGAGCTTCAACACAGCCATCTCCAAAATGATGGAGTGTACGAACGCCATGACCTCTGCCTCCTCCGTTGCCGTGACTGACTATGTGCAGCTGCTCCATGTGCTCAATCCCTTTGCCCCCCATATCACGGAAGAGCTCTACAGCAGACTGAGAGCACAGTTCCCCGCCCTACCCGCCTGCCAGCTCTGCCAGCAGACTTGGCCGACCTTCAACCCCGAGTACCTCGTGGAAAACACGAAGGAAATCGTCATTCAGGTCAACGGCAAACTGCGAGACAAGCTCAACGCTGCGGTAGATGCCACAAAGGAGGAGCTCGAAGCCGCCGCTCTCGCCTCTGCCCGCGTGCAGGAATTCACGAACGGCAAGACTATCCGCAAGGTCATCGTTGTCCCCGGACGTCTGGTCAACATCGTTGCCAACTGATCGGCCCTTTTCCGAGCCCCCGCTGTATTCCGGCGGGGGCTTTTTATATATACCTCTTTACTACCGCCGGAGCATAAAAAACAGTTCTCATAAAACGGCAAGGGGCTGCAAAAAATGCCTTAATTAAGACTTGCTAAATAATATCGCCTGTGTTAGCATGCGCGCATGCGGATCCTCGTCTACCTTGCAGCAGTATGCACAGCGGCTCTGGTGAGCAGCTGCAGTCAGACCTACGCCGGTCATCTGAGCGGAAAAAACTATCGGAACCAGCGTACCTATGTTCCGGCGGTACACACCCAGACCCCGCTGCCTGCAACCGCCCGCAAAGTATACGGAGATCGCCGGGGAGCCTTGGTACCCTCCCGCCCACTCGCCAAGCCTGACAGCCCGGCCCCCAAGCCCGGCTGCGCGGCAGTCTGCGTGATCGATCCCCGCACCGGACATGTCCTCTATGGGCATAACATGCACGAACGTCGCCAAGTAGCCAGCACTCAGAAGATCATCACCGCACTCTGTGCCTGCGATGCCGGCGACCTCAATCGCAAGATGACCATCATGAGATCGGACAAGACCAGCGTGACCCCCATACGCTCCAAACTGAACGTGGGAGAGTGCTACACGCGCGGAGCCATCATGCACGCCATGCTGACAGCCAGCTGCAACGATCTCGCTCAGGCTCTCGCCCGCGATAGTGCCGGCAGCGTGGAGAAGTTCGTCCAGCGCATGAATGCCCGAGCCCGTCGCATGGGGATGCGCAACTCACACTTCGTGAACCCGAGCGGACTACCCGGTCCGCAATACTCCACAGCCTATGACATGGCCCTCGCGGCCTGCTATGCGTACACGAACCCCATCATCCGTGACTTCATCAACGATCGTCAGATCGTACTCACCCGTCCCGATGGACGAACCGTCAACTTTAACAACACGAACAAACTTCTGAGCAAATATTCGTGGGTGCAAGGCATGAAAACCGGCTACACCAACGCAGCCAAGCGCTGCCTTATATCATGTGGATCCGTCAATGGACGTGCCGTGATAGTGGTCGTTCTCGGCTGCGAAAAACACCGCATTTGGGCAGAGAGTGAAAAATACCTCCGCTGGGCTCTCGGAGTGTGACGAATCCCGCCCCGCTCTCAGTATGTCGCGTAAAATGCCGCAATAGGTTCTTTTTTTGCTTTCCATACCATAATAAAAGCATATAATGGAGAGCGAGCACGATGGGCAATACACAGAACAGGAAACGCAAGCGCAGAGTGAAGCGGCCGGATACCGCCTCGCTATGGGGGTTCCTGTTCCACAAGGAGACCCCGCCCAACGACATGACGCGCGGCACCCTCTACGCCCGACCGGAAGAAGATGACGATGATTATCCACAGCAGAATAGTCTGCTGCGAGAACTATGGGACAAGTTCAACTTCCTGTCAGCTCTGGCTGTCATTCTTTTCCTGTCCTTCATCGGACTTCTTCTTTACGGGGTGGTGTACATGTGGCAACCCCAATCCCTCAAGGACATTGCCGGGTACAATGACAAGAGTGCCTCCAAGGATCTCAGCATCCTCATCAGCAGTGCCAACGGCTCTCCTGTCAGTTTCACCGAAGGCGAGCTCAATCGTTACCTGCGTACCACCTGCCGCATGCGCCAAACGGGTATATTCTCTATTTTTGCGAATGCTCAGGGCATAGCAGCCCGAGTACACAACGGTTACATCGAACTCATCATTGACCGACTGGTCGGAGCCAACATGCACCAGACCACAGCCGTCAATCTGACCTTCCACCAAGAAATCGAACATGGGCGTCCCGTGCTGGATGTCGAGTTCCGCGGCGGTGAACCGCTGCTGGGCAATATGCCGCGAGGTGGCCGAATAGGCCGGGTCGGAGTACCGGAGAAACACATACAGGTCATGCAACCTGCGCTCAAGACCCTTCTTGACTGCTACCCCGAGATAGTCAAGGCGGTTGAGGAGCATGGCTACTGCCCCATCTTCGAGAAAACCGGGCCGGAGAGCGAAGGTCGAATCACCCTGATCCCATACACACCTAATTAATAATCTTACACATAACTTATGACAAAAAGCAGCATCTCATTCATCTGTGCCACGCTGGGATTAACCATGCTCAGCTCCTGCATCTGGCAGCCCATCATTCAGACTTTCACCCGCGATGAATACCCCGGCGAGCGTCCCCCAATGGTCATTACCGAGAAGGATGGGCAGCCGGCCAGCCAAAATTGGCTGACAGTAGATCCCAACATGCTGCCGCCCTCCTCACACATCACCGGGCGTATTTCCTACGCGGATGATGGGCTTCCCTACGGACTTACCTCTGAGTTCAGCAATATCATCATCTCCCCCTACTCTCCCCATTACCAGCTGGACTATACAGACGTCCCCGTTGGGGCAAAGGTGTGGGATCCCTACACCCGCAAACCCTTCTACATCAAAAGGGCATACACCTTTAACTAATCTTCACGCTCATGAGCACTGAGGAAAAGTCCATCAAAGTAACCTTCACACAAAAACTCGGAGCACTCGGCTACCGGGTTCTGTGCGGTATACTGCGTGTGACCGATGTACGAGCGGTCGCCTTGCTGGGGCGAGCCATCGGTTACCTGGTCTGGCTCTGCTCTGCCTCGCGCCGCAGAATCGTGGCGCGTAACATGCGAATCGTGGTCGATCCGCGTCTCCGTCCTGACAAGCTCTCCTCCATGGTGCGCCGCAATATAGTGCGAACGACCATGAACCTGGCCTGTTCGCTCAAATCCGGCATCATGTCCGACCGGGAGATGAAGCGTTCCATCCATGTGGTGGGGAGGTCGGATTTCCTGAAATCCGGAGTGAACGGGCACACGGCCATCGCCTGCATCCCCCATGCCGGCAACTGGGAGATCTTGGCGCGCACTCGTCCTCTGTTCAGCGAGATTGATCACTACGGCTGCATGTACCGCCGCCTTAGCAACCCCCTGCTCGAACAGATAGTTTACAAGAGTCGCACCAAGTACGGCTGCGAGATGTTCAGCAAGGAAGATGGTCTGCGCGCCGTGTTCAAGCTGGCTCGCTCCGGCGGTCTGCTGGGCGTGCTCAGCGACCAGTTCACTCAGGAAGGGCGCTTCCTGCCATACTTCGGCAAGGTGACGGGCGTAACCCCCCTTCCGGCTTTGATCTACAAACGCTGCAAGGGCAAGGGTACGCTATACTCTGTCTACACCCGCAACATCGCGCTCGGTCAGTGGGAAGCCATCATGAACAAAGCGATTGACCTGCCGAAGAACTGCGATGATCTGGACGAAATCACCCTTCATGTCAACCATGCGCTCGAACGTTGCCAGAAAGAGAACATCATTGACGGGTTCTGGATGCACCACCGATGGAAATGCACCTCCAACTTTGCACCGGAAAACGCCTTCAACGATGAGCTGATCCGCAAAAATGCCACCCTGCCATTCCGCATACTCGTCTGCGTACCGGAGCGATTTGAGGAGTCGGTCATCATTCTGCCCGCCATCAGAGTACTCAAGAGGAGCCGAGTGGATGCTCAACTGACCATCGTCTGCCCCGAGGAGCAGAAGGCTTACTGGCAACAACACAGCGATGACGTCAGCTACGTTGCCACTACCGATGGAGAGTGCAGTCTCACTGAGCAGCTTTTGAGCGATGAGCTTTACAAGGATGGTCCCTTTGACATTCTCTTCATGTACAGTGAGAATGCTCGAGTCATGCGCCAGTTGCAGAAGTTCAGACCCTTCTTCGTGTCCGGCTTCAACGACAACCCCCTCACCCGGAAATTCAAGTTCAACACGCGTTACATCATCATTGAAACGGAGGAGATCCTCCCCCGGGCAAAAGAATACCTCATTGGTCTGCACATCCGCCACAAACTCCCCATTGCCCCGGAGGTCTCCGCGCCCATGCAAGGCAACGAAGAAGTCAGTGGCAATTTCATTGCCCCCTTCTCTACCCTGGGTTCCGCAGACAGTTGGGAACATGATAAGTGGGCTGAACTGATCAGGGAACTGGGCGGAGCCACCCTGCTTGCGCTCCCGCAAGACAAGGAGCGAGCCCTCAAAATGGCGGAGGAATTGGGCTGCGAACTATGTCTGTGCGCACCGGAGGAAATGTCAACGAAACTCGGCTCCCGCTGCAAGCTCTATGCAGTGGATGGACTTCTGCCCACACTTGCCGCGCAGGTTGGCTGCTGCTGCTGTGTGCTCATGGCAAGCCGCCATCCGGAGCGTTACCCGCTCATGGGCAAGGGACACCGCTACCTGAGCAATCACCTTCCCTGCCATCCCTGCATGCGTGGGGACTGCGATCAGGCCACTCCCTGCACATCCGCCATTACCGTGGAAAACATGCTCAATGCCTGACCACCTCTGACCACAACAGAAAGATCCATATAAAGCAGATCAGCCACACCTCCAAGGGCGTGGCTGATCTGCTTTACACTTGTGACGGAGAACCGAATACCGGATCATGCGAGCCCCTCAAGGACGGAGTGCAGGATGGCCAAACCTTCAGCAAGAACCTCCTCAGGCACGTTGAGCGCCGGAATAAGACGAAGGGTATTCGGACCGGCAGGGCATGCCAGCAAACCGGCCTTCAGGCAGAGTCCATTCACCCAAGCGGCAGGAGTTACCCCCTCCGGAACGGAGAAAGAGCCGGGCTTCAGTCCCACACCTCGCAGCAGCCCATAGCCACGCACCGTCTCCACACAGGGAAGATGCCAGCTCTCAACTTCGGTCTTGATCTTCTCACCCATCAGGCGGGCTCGTTCCGCGAGATTTCCATTGATAATCTCTCGTACCACAGCCAGCGATGTCGCGCAGGCAATGGGAGTGCCACCAAAGGTGGATCCGTGAGACCCCGGTCCCATGATGGAGGAAAGTTCCGTACCCTGATCATCAATAGCGCGATTGCTCACCCAGAAGCAGCCCATCGGGAAACCGCCACCTATGCCCTTGGCACAGGAAACCAGATCCGGCTGAAGCTCCGGGCAAATCGCCTGCCAGCCCATGGGAGCCCCACAGCGCCCGAAACCGCACTGTACCTCATCCATCATCAGCAGCAGATCGTGCTCCCGGCAAAGCTCTGCAACACCTCGCATGAACTCAGCCGTAGCAGGGTTCACGCCACCTTCACCCTGAATCGCCTCGAACATGATACCGCAGGTAGCGGTACTGATCGCTGCCTTAAGACCTTCCAGATCATTGAAATCCACATATTTGAAGCCCACAAGCAGGGGATCGAACTCCAGCTGAATCTTGGTCTGCCCCGTGGCGGCCATCGAGCCGAGTGTACGCCCGTGGAAGCTCTTGTTGAAAGTGATCACCTCGTAACGGGGAGAACCATCTGCTGCCGGGCGTCTGTGACCGAAGCGACGGGCTACCTTGATGATACCATCATTTCCCTCCGCGCCGCTATTGCAGAAGAAGATTCTGCCCGGTATGCCGATCATCTTCTCAACGATGAGAGCTGCGAGATCTTCCTGCTGCGGGATATTGTAAAGGTTAGAACAGTGCATGAGCGTGGACGCCTGCTCCGTGAGAGCCTTCACCACAGACGGATGGCAATGACCCAGACTACAAGTTGCAATTCCGGCACAGAAATCCACATATCGTCGCCCTTCCGTGTCGTACAGGTAGGAGCCTTCACCCTTCGCCACCGTAATGGGAGCGCGCCCGTATGTCGGAAGTACGTGTTGTTGTATCATAGCAAGGCAACTGTACTCCCGAGCGTGAGCTTTGTCAATAGTAAAGCTTGCGATTACAGGCAAAATCTGATAGAATCCCCCCATGGAGATCACGCTCACATCCCCTCTGGACATGCACCTGCACCTGCGCGATGGTGACATGCTCAAGCTCGTTGCCCCACTCTCCGCAGATTTCGCCGGAGCCGTCATCATGCCCAACCTCGTCCCCCCGATCACCGATCCCGGAGCCATGTTGGCATACAGTGAAAGAATAGCGGCAGCCATGGGCAATGAGGATTTCACGCGCTACATGACCCTCTTTTTCACACCTCAGACAGAACAACAACTCATCACCGCCAGAGAAACTCCCGGATTCTTCGGCTACAAGCTCTACCCGGCCGGAATCACCACCAACAGCGAACAGGGCATAGCCAATCTTGCAGAAGCCGATAGTACGCTCTCTCTCATGCAGGACATGGGGATTCCCCTGCTCATCCACGGAGAAAGCCATGGTTTCGTCATGGATCGCGAGGCGGAGTTCCTCGGCGTTTACCGACAGCTGGCCTTGCGCTACCCACGTCTCCGCATCTGCATGGAGCACATCACCACAGCAGCCGCACTACAGCTCCTCGATGAATTCGAGAACCTCTGTGCTACCGTTACCCTGCAGCACCTCATCATCACGCTCGATGACGTTGCCGGCGGAGCTCTGCAGCCGCACCTCTTCTGCAAACCCATTGCAAAGCGCCCCGATGACCGCGATGCTCTGCTGCACGCGGCTCTCAACGCACATCCCCGTCTGATGTTCGGCAGCGATTCCGCCCCGCATCCCCGCTGCCGTAAGGAGGCCTGCGGCTGCGCAGCCGGAGTCTTCACCGCACCACTGGCTCTGCCACGGCTGGCAGCCCTCTTCGCCGCAAACGGAGCTCTCGACAAGCTCCAGGCTTTCGTCAGCGGCAATGCCTGCCGCCTGTACAACCTCAAACCGACAGCCCGCACCATCACCCTGCATGACAAGCCCATGCAGATACCGACGTCCTACCGCAGCTTCGGACAACAGGTTGTCCCCATGTATGCCGGCGAGCAACTCGCCTGGAGCGTGAAGAGCAGATGAAGTCAGTCCCCATACCCGGGGCGGATGACCTTCGCGCCCTTCTGGTCGAAATAGCCGCCATGCACATGCCCTATGGCATGTATGGTCCGGCGCAATACCCACCGGATGGCTGTCCGCTCATGGATCTCCCCTCCGAATATCTCGACTGGTTCTGGCAGCGTGGTTGGCCCAAGGGCAAACTGGGCAGACTCATGGAACAAACCTTCCTCATCAAGAATAGCGGTCTGGACTCCCTCTTCGACCCCTTCCGCCGCGCAGCCGGCGGCCGCCGCAAATACCCCCGCAGAAAATGAATACACTCACCTCCATATTCCTCGCAGCGCGTCCGAAAACCCTCCCCGCCGGCATAGTAGCCGTCTGGGCAGGCTGTATGATTACCTGGAAATTCCAGCAGATCGGGTACCAAGGCGTGGCTCTCAACTGGCAACTGGCCATCTTCACGCTCTTGAGCGCCATGTGCATACAGATTGCATGCAACTTCTTCAACGACTCGATCGACTCAGACAAGCATGCC
This sequence comes from Akkermansia sp., assembly GCA_045545975.1. Taxonomy (GTDB): domain Bacteria; phylum Verrucomicrobiota; class Verrucomicrobiia; order Verrucomicrobiales; family Akkermansiaceae; genus Akkermansia. The sequence continues at coordinate 8,974 of JAZQCA010000023.1, read as the reverse complement.
GACACCGTACTCAGACAGGGTCCCCGCCGCATCACCGCCAGTGGTGACCTGAGCTCCCGCACAGTCAAGCTCTGGGGCTGCACCTTCCTGGCGGCGGCAGCGGCGCTCGCCCTCCCCCTCATTTTAGCCCGCGGCTGGCCCGTCATCGCCATCGGCATACCATCCATGCTCTGTGCATACTGCTACACTGGCGGGCCTTACCCTCTGGCCTACAAAGGGCTGGGAGAACTTTTCGTGCTGCTGTTCTTCGGACTGATAGCTGTGTGCGGAACCGTATATGTACAAATCGGCTGGCAGGAGTCCTACCTGCCCATCTATGCAGGAGCCTTCATTCTGGGCATACAGTGCGGTCTGCTCTCCTGCCTTCTCATCGAAGTGAACAACATACGCGACCGCAAGGAAGATACCTCCACGGGCAAACGAACCCTGGCTGTCCGGCTGGGAGACAAACGCGCACGAGGCCTGGCCATGGCCTTCCTCGTCGCTCCCTACGCCACCCTTAAACAGACTGCATTTTTTCTCCCCGATGTAGGGTGGAACCTCTGCTGGCTGGCAGCCATCATCGTGGGTGGCATCATCATGCTCAAACTCACCCGCACCCCGGCCAATCGTAAGATGAATGTCCTGCTGGGACTTTCCTCCCTGCACCTCATACTCTTCCTGCTGGCTCTGACCCTCGGGAGCTCACAGCCCTGATCAACGAGGTAGTATAACAGATTTGGATTCAGTTAAGATTCAGACTTGTCAACAGAGATTGATTGTGATAGATTAAGCCCCGACATGAAGCTCTGCCCCACAGCCCTTATCCTGCTTTCGGTGCTGCTCGGACTGCACCCGGTCCATGCCGATACAGCCACACAGGAAAATGCCCGACAGGAGATTCCCATCACAGCAGATCAGCTCAAAGAAATCATCACAAAAGGCACAACTGATCAGATATCTCACATACTCAAGCATGGACTGCACCCGGACACCCGGGTACACGATGGAATGCCTCTGCTGGTGATGGCTGCCTACAGCGGACGCCTTGAAATGGTGTACACCATGCTTCAGCACGGAGCGAACCCGAATGCAGCACAATCCCCCGGGATCACCGCCCTTTCCGTGGCGGCCGCAACAAACAACGTCCACATGCTTGACCTGCTTGTCAGCAATGGAGCAGATATCAACTTCCGCGCGGAACAGGGGGACTCCATCCTCATGCTCGCCTGCTCCCAGAATGCGATCGATACGGTGCAAGTACTCCTGGCACTGAAGGCGAACCCGAACATCCCCGATTTCAACGGAGTCACCCCGCTCATATACACCATCGCCCGCTGCGAGACTCCGTCCGTCATTTGCCGCATGCTTCTTGAGCACGGGGCTGATCCTAATGTAGCGATGAAGGATGGTACAACAGCCCTCATGGCAGCAGTACTGAGAGATGATGTAGAATGCGCCCGCCTACTGCTGAACTTCGGAGCCAATGTCTCCGCAAAGGATGCTTCCGGCAAAACAGCTCTTGAGTTTGCCGACAATCCCGAAGTACGCAAGTTGCTGACAGAGGCGGCTCAATGACTCCTACCGAACTCTCAGACACCCTGAACAGACTGGCGGATCCTCGTTACCGCAGTTTCGCGCTTTCCCTCATTCCCGGAGAATCGGATATGCTCGGCGTGCGCCTGCCCGCCCTGCGTCAACTGGCCCGCCGGTGTACACAGGAGAACTGGAAGGAACTCTTCTCCGGGTTGCGGGAAGCACAGACAATGGAACTCGTCATGCTGCGCGGCATGCTCCCCGGCTACGCAAGAAAAGCCACACTCAGCGAACGCCTGACAGCACTAGCAACCTTCATCCCGAGCATCCGCAACTGGAGCATCTGCGACTCCTGTTGCTCCACTTGGCGTTTTGCAAGAGAGTACCGGGCAGAGGTACTGGAGTTCTTGCTACCCCGGCTACACTCCGGACAGGAATATGCAGTACGTACCGCAGTCGTCATGTTCCTGCTGCACTATCTTCAAGACAGCGACTGGGCAGCAACCACGTCAGCCCTTCTGCCACAAATCCGTTGCGATGCCTACTATGCCCGCATGGCTATCGCCTGGTACTGCTGCGAATTGCACCTGCGCCACCCACAGCTCAGCCACGCCACTCTGGAAGCCCTCAGTCCGGAACTCCAACAGATCACGCATCGGAAAATCAGAGAATCACGCCGCCGAGCTGATTGATATTCCGCGCATGAACCATGCAAACATTGCATCTTTACATCCCCCTTCTGCCACCCTCAGTTTACACTTGACTTCCCACCCTGAAATGATAATATAGCGCCATGGAACAGGAATATCCCCAACAAATCAGGATAACCCAGGAGCAGGTAGATGCCATGATCAGAGCCTACCTCAACAAAGTCTATACCTGGATGGCCGGCTCCATGGTTGTGACAGCAGCTCTGGCTATCTTTTCCACCGGTTCAGACAAAATCCTCACTTGGAGCGCCCACAACAGCCTGCCCCTCATCATTGGCACTCTGGTCTGTCTCCTCGTCATGATTTTCTGTCGCCGCTCACTGACTGCCGGCGCCCTCGGAATCATTTTCCTCACCTTCTCAGCACTGGAAGGACTGCTTCTCGGTCCCGTGCTCACCCTCTACACCACCCAGTCACTGGGTTTGACATTTGCCTGTACAGCAGGCATGTTCGGTAGCATGGCTCTGTACGGAGCCACCACCAAGCGGAATCTCAGTGGGATGGGGCGCATTTTGTTCATGCTGCTCATCGGCCTCATCATTGCCATTGTGGCAAACATCTTCATGGGCAGCAGCACGGCTGAGTTCATCATCTCCGGTGCCGGTGTCATTATCTTTGCCCTTTTCACGGCGTACGACACACAGAGGATCCTGGCCGAAGGAGCCTGGCTGACCGATTCCGATGCGCGCAGCAAAGGCGCCATCATGGGTGCCGTTCAGCTCTACCTCGACTTCCTCAACCTCTTCCTCTACTTGCTGCGCTTCCTCGGAGCAGCTCGCGAGTAACACGCTCATGGACTACACACGGCAAAAAGCAGCCCAGTGTGCCCTTCGAGTCGCGACTTCCATTCTGGAGCCGCTCGGCTATACTTTCTCTCTGACCACCTCGGAGATCGAGAGTGCGGAGGATGGAGTGGTACTCATGATCTCCAGCGAGGACGCCTCGTACATCATTGGCAATGATGGAGATAAACTAGATGACCTTCAGTACTTGGTCAACAGGATCATCCAGGCGGAATGGGAGGACGCCCCGCGCATTCGCGTGGACTGCGATGGCTACAGAGAGCGAACCGAGGCGCGCCTGCTGCGCCGTGCTCGCTCTCGGGCAGAGCGAGTACTGCAAACAGGACGCCCCCTCCTCATGGAGCGGTTGAATGCCTACCAACGTCGGCTGATCCATCAGGAGCTCGCAACTATTCCCGGCATACGCACATCGTCAGAGGAGACGGACTCACGCTTCAAACGAATCACCATCAGTCGGGCATGATCCGTACTCTCAGCATCGCTTTTCTCCTCATCTCCGCCCTCATCGGGCTCCCGTTGATATCAGCTGCGGAATCCTTCATCGTCTATCTTCCTCAGGGAACTTCCGAGGCCGCAGCTCGCCAACTTATCCAACCTCTTCTGCCGCAGTCATCCCCCGGCACTCAGCAGGATTGCCGTTTCGTGGAGATGCCCGCCCGCTGCACCAACCGCGAGCAGGCCGAAGTACAGGCGAAGGCCATCGAGGCAGGAGTACAGTACCTACCCAGCTTGGTGATCTGCAATGAGCAAGGCGTCCCCTTTGCCGTTCATCCGCTCAGCACCCTGAAGCCGGGCGATGTGGAAAAGCTCCTCCTCCGACCGCGCCCGTCAGACAATGAGCTGGCACAGCGGCGGTTCGAGGCTGCACTTTTCCTTCTGTGCGCCTACTGTGGCTCCGGGGAAAATAACGATGAAGAAATTGCGCAACTTATACAAAAAAGTCATCAGCTCCTGGGTGATGAGCACTGTACAGCTCAGCATGAGCAGTTCATCGGGCTGCGCTGCCTCTATCCATTGCTGATGCTTCAATACACCCGAGCCTATCGCGGAGCCCATACTCCCGAGAGTGAGGCCAAACTGTTGGAGGCGATTGCAGCGCTCGAAGCCGCACGGGACGCTGACAGGAACTCCCGCTTGGGGCGTGAGGCCCACCAAGAGCGAGAGCGACTGAGAACAGCCCGACGCAAAGCCAGACAATATGAGTAATCCCATCGGAATCACCTATGCCTACGGTTCCATCACTTGGTGCGATGGATGTGCCCACATCACTCACCGAGAAACCGGCAGCATTCGCAGCGAATACCTCACAGATTATCAAAGCCGCCTCGGCTACCCACGGCAGCACCTCTCCGGCGAATATGCCCTCCAATTCCTCTTCGCGGACGGTAGCCAGGGCTTCTCCCCCCGACTTATCTCGCATAATACTCAGGAGGATGTACTTCTTCTCACCTTGGCAGACAGCCGTCATCCCGAAATCGAGCTCAGGCTCAGATTGCAACTGCACCCCGAGGGAGTGTACACCCAGCAAGTCACTCTCCACAATGGTACAACTTCCCCCTTACAGGTGCTGCGTGCTTACTCCGCTGCCGCTCAGTTACAAAGCAACGAATACCACGTCACCTCTTTCCGCGGAGTATGGGCGGGGGAACATACGTTGCAGCAGGAACAGGTCAAGCGAGGCAACACCCTGAGCATGAATTCCTCTACAGGAATCAAAACCGCACAAGAAGGCACCCCTGGGCTCATCATTTCCACCGGAGCCCCCGCACAGGAAGAATACGGCTGCTGCCTCTTGGCGGCTCTGGCCTGGAGCGGTAACTATACTCTTTCCTTTACGCACAACTCCCTGGGGTTGGGGTATCTCGGACTCGGTCACGACTTTGCACAAGCGCCCTATACCTTGGCTCCCGGTCAAAACCTGGAGCTACCGACCGCCATCATGCTCAACAGTCTGCAAGGCAAGGGAGATTCCACCCGCCGCCTGCACCGCTACCTGCGCCGCTGCGTAGTCCCCCGGGGCAATGAGCTGCGAGGAAGTCTGCTCAACAGCTGGGAAGGTGTGCATTTCGATGTCGATGCCTCCACCCTGCAAGCCATGATGGAACAAACCGCCGCCTTGGGCATCAGGATGTTTGTGCTGGATGACGGATGGTTCGGCCGCAGGGATGACGATTCCACATCTCTGGGAGACTGGGAACCCTCCTCCTCCAAACTGCCGGCGGGATTAGGCGCTCTCACGGACTTTGCAGCGGCCAAAGGACTACGATTCGGGCTCTGGGTCGAACCCGAGATGATCAGCCCGGACAGTGACCTCTTCCGGGCTCACCCGGACTGGGCACTCCAACTTCCCCGGATCAGCCCGACCGAGCAACGCCACCAGCTCGTTCTCAATCTGGCCCGAGAGGAGGTCGAGAACTTTGTTTTCTCCACCATCAACCGCCTGCTCAGCGAGCACCCGGGGATCTCTTACATCAAGTGGGATTGTAACCGAATGATGACAGATGCTCCGCACCCCAACATCTACTTCGACTATATTGCCGCCTACTACCGGATCATGCAAAAACTTCGGCAAGCGCACCCGCAGGTCATGTTCCAGTGCTGTTCTGCCGGGGGTGGACGCATGGATCTCGGAGCCGCAGCTTTCCATGAGGAATTCTGGTTGAGTGACAACACGGATGCCCACGATCGCCTGTACATGCAGTGGAGTGCCTCTCACTTCTTCCCGGCCGGCTCCATCGGCGCACACGTCACAGCCAGCCCCAATCTCTATACAGGAAGAGCCTGCTCGCTCAAGTTCCGCTTCGATGTGGCACTCAGCGGCAGAATCGGCTTCGAACTGGATCCACGTCGCCTGAGCGAGAGTGAAAAAGAGGAGCTCAGGGAACGACTGGTACTGGCAGATGAACTGCGCCCCTTGGTGCAGCAAGGTGACCTCTACCGCCTCGTCAGCCCCTATGAAGGATCGGATAGCGCCCTGCTCTACACAGATGGCGAACAGGCTCTGCTGCTCGCCTACACCACCGGTCGCACCTTCACCGATCGGCATCTCAACATCCCCCTGCGCGGACTGCAGGCTCATCGACATTACCTCATCGAGGAGCTTTTACCGGATTCGCCACACCCGCTCTGCCCCCTCCGGGACCATACGCTCAGCGGTACTGAGCTCATGAACAACGGCCTTACCATCTGCTGGAACCGCCCGTTGCAGTCCGTCTGCCTGAGGCTCCGCCCCTCCACCTGATTTTCTCCGTTTAGACTTGCTTTCCCCGACTTTCAGGTATAAAATGAACGCCATGGACGCCACCGCAACTTACCGCGCTTGGGCAGAGATCGACACCGATGCCATGAAGCACAACCTCAATGTTGTGAGACGGGTCATGCCCGAGCACAGTCGCATGCCCATCGTCAAGGCAGAGGCCTATGGTCACGGAATCGAAGGTGTGGTTCGAGCTCTCGATGATGAGGACATCACATTCTTCGGTGTCGCCACCCCCTCCGAGGCAGCCCGCGTGCAGGCAGCAGGCTGCAAGGTGCGCCCCTTCATCCTCGGTCCCTGCTTCCCCACAGAGCGCGAGGCCATCGTGCAGCACAGCTGGCGCGCAGCTCTCTCCAGCATTGAGGAAGCAGAACATTTCAACTCCCTCGGAAGACTCTACAACAAAAAAGTCAACCTTCACATCAATGTCGATACCGGTATGGGAAGAGCCGGCGTACTCCCCCATGAAATCCCCGGATTGGGAGATAAGCTGAGCCAGTACGATTTCCTCAACATCGAGGGCGTGTACTCCCACCTCTCCGCCGCTTCGCAGGATATCACCTTCACCCATCGGCAGATCCGAACCTACGAAAGTGCCGTAAGGGAACTTGCCCTCAGCCTCGAACTCCCCTATCGTCATCTTTGCAGCAGTGCAGCGGTGTTCAATTACAAGGCACCCAGCACAAACATGGTACGTCTCGGCAGAATTCTCTACGGCTTCTCCCCCATGCCATCTCCCTACAACCGGGATCTTCGCAATACTCTCACACTCTACAGCAGAGTCACCCTTCTCCGCACCCTACCCGGCAATCACGGAGTTTCCTACGACCACACCTACATCACCAATGGTGAAACCCGCGTGGCCACCATCGGAATCGGCTTCGGAGATGGGTACCTGCACTACCTTTCCAATACCGGAGCCCGAGTGTACCTCAATGGTCACTACTGCCCGGTACTGGGTCGCATCACCATGGACCAGATCATGGTGGATGTCACCCACGTTGACAATGTACAGCCGGGAGATGTAGCGGAAATCCTCGGTCCGAATGTACCATGGGAAGAGTTGACAGCGAGGGCAAAAACCATCCCGAGCAACATCATTTGTTCGATTTCATCACGAGTACCCAGAGTGTACCGGAGTTGAGTTCATTCAGGATCAATTCCCGCCCTATTCTACCTTTTGATCTTGCTACACTAACTCAGAAATGCTAATATATATCCGAACGGACAACTTATCGTTATTTCGGGTAACCATTAATTTTCTTCTTCTGTTATGAAAATGCGTCTTCACACCTCCCTGCGTCGTCTGCTTCTTGCAACCATGGCAGCGGTCACCACTCTGCACACCACACAGGCTGATACATCCTACGTTGCCGAAGGTGTCAATATCAACAACATTACCGCCTCCACCCGATTTTATGATACGGGCAAGGGATATTATATCGACTGGGTACGCTACTGGGGCTATCTGGATGATTTCGAGGATTACTACGAAGAACAGGGCAACCTGAAATTTCTGGGTGATCTCTATGACCGAACGGACAAAACAGCCACCACTCTGGCAGACAAACTTGCTCCTCTGACGGACGATGCCTACACCTGCTGGGCACAGGTAAGCATGAACCTCGTTGAGTACTGGCACAGCTACTACGGAGTATTCTGCAAGGATTCCCGCAAGCTCCCCTATGGCTATACCTATGACAAGCAGTACCTGGAAATGCTGGGCGGAACCCTGTCCCTCAAACAGAGCCTGCTCTTTCAGGATGTGTTCAGCAACAATGGTGACAATCTGACCTCTTATCTTTCCTGGTTCATGATGGGAGATGATGAGCCGGATTTCGCCACTATCGAAAAAACCGGGCAAGGAGGCTACTGGACGGATTATTTCTCCAATTCGTGGTCCACATATAACTACACCGGAGTGAGCAGTATCAATGCTCTGACCAATCGTATTACTTCATATCTGGGCTTTACGCAATCAAGTGATGGCTCCTACAGTCTCACCTCCAAGGGACAGCTTGTTTATCTCAGTCTTGATGGCTCTGTCGGCGGAGGCCACGGCATTACCTGCCATGGCTTTATTCTTGACAATAACGGAAACATCAAAGCCCTGTATGTAAGTAACTCTGATGACCTTGAATACAGCGTATTCACTCTCTATGTGAACAGCTCTCTGACCCTCTATACGGATCCGGAACTCACGGAGCGCTGGGAATATGCAGATGAAACATGGAGCATTACTCACGTTGCATCCATCAAAACCCCGGAAATTCTCCGTACCATGCTTGCGGCCTATGAGGACAAGAGCAATCCGCTCGTTTGGACCGGCAATTCAGCCTCCGGCAAGGTGTGGGATCTGGCGCCTCGTGGCACGCTCGACAAACTACCGGATGCCACTACAGGCTGGGAGGTCTATGCGGAGGATGACTACTACCCCATCTACTTCGATCCTGCGCGCAAGGTGAAGTTTGACAACAGCGCCTCCTCCCGCAACGTGACCGTTCGCAACAGCGGTTCCGTCAACGAGCTGATTCTTGCCAATTCCCCCGCCAAGCCCTACACCTTCACCGGCAGCGGCAACACCCTCACCGCCACGACACTCACCGCGGTCGATGGGGGAGCCTCCACCTTCATCGGCATGACCCTCAAAACCACACAAACCGATGTACGCAACTACATCGTCCGCATGG
>JAZQCA010000022.1:0-76115 GCA_045545975.1 Akkermansia sp. | reverse complement strand
CTGCAACCTTGCCATTACGAGCGTAGGCTCGCAAGAATGATTCTCGGAGTGCGTCACGCTGTTCGCGAGACATGCCTTTTAATGAAATATACTCGTTTTCTGCTATCGTGCGGCTATTATACCACAATAGTAGTTAATTGCCAAGTCAATAAATTAGCTCCCTAAGTGTCGAAAGAATGGCGCCATCTTACGCGTAGAGATCAACACTACCACAATGAGGACACGCAGGAAGCTCCACTTCATCACACATGGCGTAAGAAAATTTGCCTTGACTATCCACGCCCGCTCCCCTTTGGTTTGGGAGGATGAAAATGTGCCTTTTGGAGGCTTCCGGCGGTGTCGCACCTGTTTTTACAATTTTCAGTAGTGCATATTTTTCATAAGCTGGCACATTTTAGGCTCGCTTTTTGTGCTCGAACATGGCAAAGTATTGCGCGACGAAGTATTTTCTCAACTCATGAGTGATTCAACCTCCCCCAAGTACAAGCGTATACTGCTCAAATTGAGCGGTGAGGCTCTGCGTGCGCAGGGCAGCAAGGACAACATCTCCCCTGAAATCGTTGCTCGGATCGCCCGAGAGATTGCGGATGCTCAGAAGCAGGGGAATCTGCAGATTGGTATTGTTGTGGGAGGTGGCAACATCTGGCGCGGAGCGAAGGCAAGTGTGCGCGGGATGGATCGTCCGACTGCCGATTATGTGGGAATGCTTGCAACGGTGATGAACGCGCTTTCCATCTGTTCTGCTGTACAGGAGGCTGGGGTTCCCGCTCATGTGATGAGTGCCATTGAGATGAAGAACGTGGCAGAGCCCTATGTGCGCAATACCGCTCGTGAACTGTTGCGGGATGGTCAGGTGGTCGTCTTCGCTGCCGGAACGGGTAATCCCTTCTTCAGTACTGATACTGCCGCTGCGCTGCGTGCTTGTGAGATCAATGCTGAGGTCGTCATGAAGGCTACATCGGTGGATGGCGTGTACAGCGCAGATCCCAAGGTGGATCCTGATGCCACGCGTTTTGAGCATATTTCCTACGAGGAGTGCATATCCCGCGAGCTCAAGGTGATGGATCAGACCGCCTTCACGCTTTGCAAGGACAATCGCAAGCCCATCATGGTGTTCGATATGCACCAGCCCGGCAACATTACCCGCGCTCTGCTCGGTGAAAAGATTGGATCGGTAATTAGTGAATAATTTTTAACAACCTCATATACAAGAACTAATATGGACGAAGAAACACTCCTTCTTGAGACGGAGACCTCCATGGAGGAAGCTCTCGAGAACATGATGACTAAGTTCGCCGGTGTTCGTACCGGCAAGGCTTCCCCCTCTCTGGTGGACAATATGGACATTTTCGTTGCCTCCTACGGCACGAGCATGAAGCTCAAGAGCTTGGCCGTGGTATCCACCCCCGATGCCCGTTCCATCCTCATTCAACCATTTGACCCCAGCACCCTCAACGATATCAAGAAGGCAATCGCTGAGAGCAGTCTGAACATTACTCCCATCATCGATGCCCGTTCCGTTCGTCTTCCCATCCCCGAGCTTACCGGAGAGCGTCGCAAGGAGCTTTGCAAGCATGTGAAGTCCCTCTCGGAAGAGACGCGAGTACGTATTCGCGGTGTGCGTAAGACCGGCATGGATGGTGTGAAGAAGCTTAAGGCAGACAATATTCTCACCGAAGACGGAGTGCGTCTGGCAGAGGACAAAGTTCAGAAACTGACGGACAAGTACGTCAAGAAGGTGGACGAACTGGTGACTGCCAAGGAGAAGGAGATCATGACTGTCTGATTTACCACCCCACTAACCATAACCAGTACCAACATGAGCACCAATTCTACAAATGTTCTGGCTCAGGGAATCGAGATCATCGGTTCCATCACTTTCCAGAATGATATGCACATTGATGGAAAGATTGACGGCGAGATTTTCTCTGAGTCCGGCAAGGTGACCATCGGCGAGCTCGCTGACATTAAGGGCGATATCAAGGCCGGCGAGGTTCACATTTACGGACATGTGGATGGCAATGTGAACAGCGGTCGCTGCCACCTCAATGAGCGTGCCGTTGTGAATGGCGACATCACTACTACCGTCCTTTCCATGGTGGAAGGTGCCCGTCTGTCCGGTCGTGCACAGATCGGTTAAGGCGGCAACTTTCTGATGTTTTATACATGCGGGTTCACTGTCGTGATGGCAGTGAACCCATTTCAGTTGATGAGGGGACGTCTGCTGGTCATGCATGCCCCCACGGTGGAGAGATTGTGCAGCCAGGCAGAGAGAAGTGGGGGAAAAATACCGAAGGCACCCAGAGCAATGAGAGTTGAATTGAAGAGGGCAATGAAGCGATAATTGCGGTGTATGCGTTCCATCGCTGCCACGGCAAGAAGTCGCAGATGAATCAGCCCCTCCAGACTATTCTCCAGCAGCGTGATGTCCGCTACATCGTGGGCGAGGTCGGCGGCATCCTTCATCGCAACTGCAGCCTGAGCACAGCTCATAGCCGGGGAGTCATTCACCCCGTCACCAACGAGGATGATTCGGTGCCCCTCTTTGTGCAAGCGGCAGACCAGTTCGGCCTTCTCCTCAGGCGACATGCCCGCATGGTATTCTTCGATGCCCAGCACTTCCGCTACTGGTATGGCGGTCTGTTCTGTGTCGCCCGTGAGCATGATGATGCGGCTCAGTCCCAGTTGCCGCAAGCGGTGAATGACGCCCGCCGCCTCCGGGCGCACACTTTCCTTCAGGCAGATGGCTCCTGCAACTTTACCATCGATGGCGAGCCAGATGACAGATTCTCCGGGAATCGCTGCTGCTCGTTCCCGGATATTCCCCTCGGAGGTGATTCCTTCATCTCCGAAAAGGAATTGCTCACTGCCGACGAGAGCCGGCTTGCCCATCACCGTGGTACGGATTCCTCGTGCCACAATCAGCTCGGGCTCACCATGTTCCTCTCGTCGATGGGATAAATGGTGCTTTTCCGCAGCAGCCACGATGGCTTGAGCCATGCTGTGCTGGAAATGCTCTTCTATGCAAGCGGTCAGGCGCAGAACATCATTCTGAGTGTATGGTGCCTGGGCCAGCACTCTGCTGACTTCCGGTGTGGGAGCAGTGAGTGTGCCGGTCTTGTCGAATACTATGGTATCCGCCCCGGCAACAGCCTCCAGGTATTTTCCTCCCTTGACGAGGACGCCGTGGTTGACGGCTTGGCGCATGGCGGTGGCCATGACGATGGGGGTGGTCAGCTTGAGGGCACAGCTGTAGTCCACCATCAGAACGGACGAGGCTCGTCCCATCCTGCCGGAGAGGATCCAGGTCATTGCCGCAGCAAGCAGGCTCCAGGGGACGATGCGATCGGCCAGGTGCTCGCAATCTGTCTGTAGGTGAGATTTGTACCCATCGGCACGTTCTGCCATATCGATGATACGGGTGATGCGGGTACCCTCATCTACTGCCTCCACTCGGATAATGAGTCGTCCATTGCTCAGGGCGGTGCCGGCGTAGACGTGACTGCCGGTTGATTTGCGAGCCGGCATGAACTCTCCGGTCATGAGTGCTTCATTCACTTCGCCCTCACCATCGGTGACTTGTCCATCGACAGGGATGAGTGCTCCCGTACGAACAACAATCAGAGAGCCGGGACTTACCTGCCGCAAAGGCACGGATATTTCGTTACCATTGCGGGTCAGCAGCCACACGCGATTGACCTGACGGGTGAGTTTTTTACGCAGAGCCTTACGGGTTTTGTTCAGCGTGCGTTGTTGCAGGATATCGGAGATTTTCAGCAGCAGCATGATACTGTTTGCCGTACCATAGGAGCGGGTGAGTATGCCGGAGCCGATGGCCAAGGCATCCAGAACCGGTACTCCGAGACGACCATTCCACAAACATCTCAGCCCCTCCGCAAAATAACTCCGGTAGCGCCACAGGGTGAGCGGTAGCCGCAGAAATTGCGGCAGTAGAAGTCGGACGAGCCCTGTCGTCAGTACCAGACGTGTGACTTTTGCGGGGAGCATGATATGGGAAACGTGATCAGGGCTTCGCGGTGTCACATGCACCGGTGCAGCCGGAAGTCGTGTTGTGCTGAGCGGCGGCTGCCTGAGCCTCCTTGCAGATGCCTTCTGCCTCCACCTTGATCTTACTGATGGTCTGTCGTGCTTTTTCCGTAGCCTGCATGCCTTTGGCCAGACCTTGGACAGCCATTTCCCTTGCTTTGGGGCATCCGGAAGCCAGTCTGGCAATGGTCGCTGCGACCACGCCGCCGATAAAGAATAATAAGCGTGTCTTCATATATGGGTGATGGGTTATTAGATGAGCATAATCTACGCTCTAACCTTTTACCTGTCAAGAGATATAGCTAGTAGTCAGTTCCCATGGCTCCCTGTGCCGGAACCGGCGTACGCATATTTGGCTTTATCTCTGCTGTGAATATCGCTAAAATGGAATCATGACAAAGGAGCAGGCAGAGCAGTTTATTCGCATAAGAGGCGCCAGGGAGCACAACCTCCGCAATGTTAATGTGGATATTCCTCTCGGGGGGATTACCGTGGTGACCGGTCCCAGCGGCAGCGGCAAGACTTCGTTGGCGATGAGCACGCTCTACGCTGAGGGGCAGCGCCGATATGTGGAGACTTTCTCTCCCTATGTTCGTCAGTTCATGGATCGCATGGATCGCCCGGATGTGGATGCCGTGGAAAACGTGCCGCCAGCCATTGCTCTCGGTCAGAGGAACTCCGTGAAGAACTCCCGCTCCACAGTGGGAACCATGACCGGGATCAATGAATACCTCAAGCTGATTTTTTCGCGCCTGGCCGTTGGGCATGATGCCGGCGGCAATGAAGTTCGACCATCCACGCCTTCCGATGTGGCGGCTCGTTTGCTGGCTGAAAGCGAGGGCGGAGAGGTTCTGGTGTGTCTGGCTGTTCGTCCCGTGGGAAGTTTCGCAGAGATGGTTCAGTCCTTGCTGGGGCAGGGATATCTGCGCGCATTTGCCGGTGGAGAAGTGCTTCGTCTGGAGGCGGCTACGGAGGATGTGCTGGGGATGGAGCGCTGGTTGGTGGTGCAGGATAGGGTGCGGTTACGCCCGGAATCCGTAACGCGATTGACCGAGGCTGTGGAGACGGCGTTTCGGTTGGGGCAGGATGTGGTGTATACGGCCTTGCGTATTGCGACCGGATGGGGGGAACTTCGGGAATTTCGCCGGGATTGGTACCCACTTTCGGAGCCCGTTCCCGGTTTGTTCAGCGGAAATTCCCCGCTGGGAGCCTGCCCGGCATGCAAGGGGTACGGGCGCGCCATTACTTATGACTACTACAGGGGAATCAACCCTGACGTCAGCATAGCGGATGGTGCATTGAAGATGCTCTCCTCACAGACGCTTTCGATATGTTACGGCGATTTTGTGAGAGCCAATAAGCGTCATCGGGCTGTCCGCATGAATGTCCCGTGGAAGGAACTGAGCGAGAAGGAAAAAAACTGGGTTCTTCAGGGGAATTGTGGTGATCTTGATCCCTACACCGCTTCGGATCACGACCTGTGGTATGGTTACAAGGGAATTTTTGAGGATATGGAGAAACATGCGCACAAGATGACAGTGCGCGTGTTCCTGGCATATTACCGCGTGTACAGTGTGTGTCCGGACTGTAAGGGCGGGCGGCTGCGACCTGAGGCTCTGGCGTTCACCATAGGTGGATTGACGGTGCCGCAGGTCTTGGCTCTTCCCATGGTGGATTTCCTGCCGTGGCTGGATGAGTACGTTCTGCCTGCTGTGGGCAATGACCGCTCACTTGCACAAGGGGTGAAGGAGTTGCACAGCCGGGTGGAATATCTCTGCGAGGTCGGTCTGGGCTACATAGCTGCCAACAGACTGACCCGCTCTCTTTCCGGTGGAGAGATTGAGCGAGTGAGCCTGACGGCTTGCCTGGGTGCGGCTCTGACGGAAACTCTGTTCGTGCTGGATGAGCCGACAGTCGGACTGCATGCACGCGATAACGCCCGCCTGATCCGGGCTATGCGGCGACTCGCGCAGCGAGGGAATACCCTGGTGGTGGTGGAGCATGAGGAGTCCGTCATGCGTGCAGCCGATTATCTCGTGGACATGGGACCGGCTAGTGGTTCAGCCGGAGGCGAGCTGGTATTCGCCGGTACGCCAGCCGGGATGATGACAGCTGTAACCTCTCTGACCGGGCAATATCTGAGCGGTAGGCGCAGGATTTCCGTGCCGAAAGAACGGCGCAGGGGGAAGGGGCATATATCTATTCGGGGGGCAACCTGCCATAACTTGCATGATTTTGAAGTGGACATTCCTTTGGGGGTGTACACCTGTCTGACGGGGGTGAGTGGCAGTGGCAAGAGTACGTTGGCCTGTCAGGTCCTCTATGGCAGCG
Source organism: Akkermansia sp. (assembly GCA_045545975.1). GTDB lineage: Bacteria > Verrucomicrobiota > Verrucomicrobiia > Verrucomicrobiales > Akkermansiaceae > Akkermansia. The sequence continues at coordinate 69,737 of JAZQCA010000022.1, read as the reverse complement.
TGCATGCCGATGCCCTGGATGATGAGGATGAGATGAGTGTACGTTCCCTCCGGGGGCTGGAGCAGGTACAGGATGTCGTACTTGTTGACCAGAGCCCCATTGTGCGAACTCCCCGCTCCACTCCGGCGGTATACATAGGGGTGTTCGAGGATATTCGCGCTCTCTTTGTGGCAGAACCTGCTGCTCAGGCGAGAGGACTCAAACCGGGATATTTCTCGTTCAACAGTGGTGACGGGCGTTGTCCCCGTTGCGGCGGGTTGGGGCAGGAGAAAGTTGAGATGCAGTTCCTCTCCGATATTTTTGTACCCTGCGCGCTTTGTCATGGCGCGCGCTACACACAGCAGGCTCTTTCCATCACTCTGCTGGGCTTCAATATGGCAGAGCTGCTCTCTCTGGACATTCGCAGTGCTCAGGCTCTCTTTGCCCATGAGAAGAGTGCCCGGGCGCGCCGCATTGCCGACCGACTGCAGGTGCTGGTAGATGTGGGCTTGGGGCACCTTGGGCTGGGGCAACCGCTCAATACCTTGTCCGGTGGTGAGAACCAGCGCTTGAAACTGGCTCATATTTTGGTGGAAACTCTTACAGGTGAGGCCTCGGAGAAAGGACGACTGCTCATTCTGGATGAGCCGGGTACCGGGTTGCATTTCTGTGATCTGGAAGTGCTGCTTGCTGTATTTGACAGGTTGGTGGAGCAGGGGAATACCCTTCTGGTCATTGAGCACAATCCTGAGCTGATCAAGTGCGCGGATTATATCATCGATCTCGGTCCCGAGGGTGGCAATGAGGGGGGGCATATTGTGGCAGAGGGAACCCCGGAGGAGGTGGCTGCCAGCTGTTCCGGTTATACCGCAGCTTTTCTGGCAGAGGTACTCAGTGGTCAGCCCTTGTCGGTCGTAGAGCCTCTTGCTCCGGATGCTGACTCCCTGGTGCCTCAGGGGGTGATAGCTCTGAGGGGCGCGCGTCATCACCAGCTCAAGAATATCGATGTTGACATCCCCCGCAACGAGATGACTGTCGTAACCGGCCTTTCCGGCAGCGGGAAGAGCACTCTGGCCTTCGACATCGTTTTCGCGGAGGGGCAGAAGCGCTTCATGGACGTTATGAGCCCCTATGCCCGCCAGTTCACCGAGCAAATGGAGACTCCCGATATCGATCGCCTGACGGGGTTGCCGCCTACTGTGGCCATCGAGCAGAATCGTTCTCGTGGTGGTTGCAAATCAACGGTTGGCACAGTAACGGAGATCTGGCAATTCCTGCGGCTGTTGTATGCTAAGTTGGGGCAACCCCATTGTCCTCGCTGCAAGGTGCCCGTGGGGCGGCGTTTGCCGGAGGAGATCCGTTCTCTCGTGATGGCGGAGATCGATAAGCGCCCGACTTCTCTCATGCTGGCTGCTCCGGTTGTTCGCAACCGCAAGGGGCATTACGCAGATCTTGCCCGTTGGGCTGCCAGGAAAAAATATCCGTATATGATAGCTGATGGGCAGCTTTGTCGTACGGATGATTTCAGTCCGCTCGACCGATATTCCAACCACGATGTTGACATCGTACTGGCAGAGGTCTGTGTGCAGGGCAATCACATCACCATGAATGGGCGTGATTGTGATTTTGCAGCTTTGCAGGAGGTTGTGAGCCGTGCGTTGGAAATGGGCGATGGTTTCTTGCGATTGGTACAGGAAGGAAAAAGCCAGCTGCTGGGTACGCGCCTGACTTGTCCTGAGTGTGGGGAGAGCTATGCTGAACCCGAACCTTCCACCTTCTCCTTTAATTCTCCCCGTGGCTGGTGTACGGCCTGTGCCGGTCATGGTCAGGTAGCAGACATCAGCTCCGCTAGAAAAGATGAGGATAAACTCAGTGAGCTGGAGCGTGAGCTGCGCTTTGATCGTGATGTGGAGCGTGCCGCTGCCAAGGATTCAGCTGTTAGTCGCACTTGTCCGGTATGCAAGGGGCAGCGCCTCAGCGAGTTTGCCTTGGGAGTGACGCTTTTCGGCAGAAATATAGCTGAGATTGGTCGGTTGGATGCCGTGCGTGCTCTCGAGCTGGTTCATTCCTGGAAATTTGAGGGACGGGAGGCCGACATTGCCCGCAACATCATTGCCGAAATCGCCCCTCGTCTGCGTTTTCTGCAGCGGGTGGGATTAGGCTATCTGTCTTTGGATCGAGCTGCCACCACTCTTTCCGGCGGGGAAACGCAGCGTATACGCCTGGCAGCTCAGCTGGGCTCGGAATTGCGGGGTGTACTCTATGTGCTGGATGAGCCGACCATTGGCCTGCACCCGCGCGACAATGAGCGTTTGCTCTCCACTTTAACCGAATTGAAGAACAGGGGCAATACTCTGCTCGTGGTTGAGCATGATGAAGATACCATGCGCAGAGCAGATCATATCATTGATCTGGGACCCGGTGCAGGAGTTCATGGTGGTGAGGTCGTGGCAGAGGGGGGCTTCGCAGAAGTGGTTGGCAATCCTGCGTCTGTAACCGGCAGAGCACTTTCAGAACGTCAAGCTCATCCCTACTGTGGCAAGTGGCTTTCTGTGAAGGATGCTGAGTGGATGGAACTGAGCGGGTGCTGCCTGCACAATCTGAAAGATGTCACACTACGCATTCCCCGCGCTCGATTCACGGTTGTAACGGGACCTTCCGGCGCCGGCAAGACCTCTCTTATCACCGGCACGCTTGCTCTGGCAGTACAGCATGCTCTGGGCGCGAACCTCAGTTCAGAACAACTCTCTCGCTGGGCGCGTTCCAATGGTCTGGAGGGTGTGCGCTCCCTGTACCGGGTCGATCAGTCCCCGCTGGGGAAAACTCCTCGCTCTACTCCTGCGACCTACATCGGCATATTCGACGAGATCCGCAAACTCTTTGCTCAAAGTGCAGATGCTCGTCGTCTTGGATTCGATTCCGGCCGCTTCTCGTTCAATACCGCTGCCGGACATTGTGAGAGCTGCAAGGGTACGGGCTACCGCAAGCAGGAAATGGACTTCCTGCCCCCTTGCAACGTGCCTTGCGAAACCTGCCGCGGTGCTCGCTACAATTCCCGTACCCTGATGGCCCGCTACAAGGGCAGGACGATAGCCGAAGTGCTGGATATGAATATGGAGGAGGCAGCTGAGTTCTTTGCCGGTCAACCTCGCCTGGCAGATCCGCTGCGCCTGCTGTGCGAAACCGGCTTGGGGTATCTCACCCTCGGCCAAGCAAGCAATACTCTTTCCGGAGGTGAGGCTCAGCGCATAAAACTCGTGGCGGAACTCATAAAGGGCAGACGGGCAGCACTCACCGCCATACGCCGCGGACGGGAGCTCCCTCAGGACCTCTATATCATCGAGGAGCCTACGATCGGCCTGCACCCCCACGATGTTCGTCAGCTCGTCGGCGTGCTCAGGCGGCTTGTTGAGATGGGCAACACGGTCGTGGTTATTGAGCACAATCTCGAACTTATCTGCGAGGCTGATTATGTGATCGATGTCGGCCCCGGTGCAGGAGAGGAGGGGGGGACTATCGTCGCAGAAGGTACTGTCCGACAGGTCGCACGCAGCAAAAAAAGTCCAACCGCTCCATTTATTCAGACCGAATTGAACAGGACAGGCTTGAATTAGTCTCGCCTAATCGTTAGAATGTGAGCATGAGCTCAACAGAATGGATTACAGCAGTTTTCAGCCCAACGGGAGGATGTCGTAAGGTAGCCGGAGCCATCATCTCCGGCGAGTCGGTGCGTGAGGTTGACCTGTGTACTCCGCTACAGGAGGAACAGGTTACGTCTGCTACCCTTGTAGCTGTTGTTCCTGTGTACGGAGGTCGTGTGCCGGAGGTCGCGCTGGAGCGTTTGCGACAGCTCCGTGGCAATGGAGGACCTGCTGTGGCTGTAGTGGTTTACGGCAACCGCGCGTATGAGGATGCCTTGTTGGAGCTCCAGACAGAGCTGACAGCCAATGGGTACAAGGTTGTGGCTGCTGCGGCATTCATCGCGGAACATTCCATTGTTCGCAGCATCGCGACAGGTCGACCCCACGTCGAGGATATCGAGAGTGCGACCGACTTCGGAAAGGCTGTTGCTGCCAAAGTGGCTGCCGGAGATCTCAGTACGGTTTGCGTGCCGGGGAATATGCCATATCGCGAACGTCCGCAGATGCCGGTTACCCCTCTCACTCTGGAGAGCTGTGGTGGCTGCGGAAGGTGTGCGCGGCTGTGCCCGGTGGGAGCCATTCCTGCGGAGGCTCCGCATACGACGGATGCCGCGCGCTGTATCCTCTGCATGCGCTGCGTGCAGGTGTGCCCACGCCGATCTCGTCTGCTCCCGCCCCCGGTGTTGGAGGGGATGACTCAGCGCCTCAATTTGGTAGCGGCGGAGCCCAAGGCTCCTGAGATTTTCCTTTGAGCTGCCATTAGGTGGTAAACAGAGCCAGGATTTTTTCGGCTCTGGTGCGTTTGACGGGCTCCCAGATGTATGGGAGCTCGTTTTGTAACCATTCGTAGGCAGAATCGCCACGGCTGCTGCGTTGTGCCGGATCGGCACCATGTTGCAGTAATAGCTCAACTATCTCCGCAGCCAAGGCTTGCACCGCGCACATCAGGATGGTGCAACCTTCTTGATTCTCCGGTGCATTCACATCGGCTCCTGCGGCCAGCAGCTCTCGGGCTATGGCGAGGTGGTTACCTGCGGCCGCATCGTGTAGAGGGGTGGATCCGCTGCGAGCACAGGTTCTGTTGGGGCTTGCCCCAGCTGCCAGCAGGAGTTTCACAATGGACAGACTATTGGCACATACGGCTCCCATCAATGGGGTGTAGCCTTCACAATCGGCTCCATCCGCATGTGCTCCGGCTGTCAGGAGGGCAGAACATATTTCATATCGTCCCTCTATGGCGGCTACGAGAAGAGCCGGTTCATCATCCTCTCCGTAACATTCATTCGGGTCGCCTCCCTCGTTCAACAGCTTGTGTACCCGGGTAATATCGCCGGTGGTAATGGCGCGGAACAGAGGTGTTCCGGTCTGGAATGCTTCATTGTCCATGCGGCGGCAGCATACTATTCCCGGGAGCCTTTGTCAAGTGCCGAACGTGCATGTTCGCGTGCGAAATGGTGCGTATGTTCGAGCCTCAGCTGCTTTTGCTGCTTGTTCTCATTGCTCTGACATAATCCGTCATTGCCAAGGGGGCGTGCTTGTGATAATATAACTCTGTTATGTCAAATACCTCACTTTCCCCGGAACTTGTAAAACTTACATCTGAGCTGGCAAATGCTTTCGCTCAGAGCCAGAAGGTTGTGTCTGCCCGTGCCCGTATTGCTCTCTTTTACCAGAACCCCGAGGCTACGGATCTTTTCCGCAAGGTGAATGAGTACGGCGAGACTCTTCGCAGTAAGAGTATGGAGGGAATGCCCCCTTCTGAGGAGGAATTCGCCGCTTTTGATCGTCTGCGACAGGATGTGCTGGACAATTCCGTCTGCAAGGGGTTCTTGGAGGCACGCCAGGAACTAGATGAGCTGCTTGCCACGGTGAATCAGTACCTGAGCATTGCCATAGAGAAGGGCTGCGCTCCGACTGATGAGGAGGTGGCCGATTCCATGAGCCAGCAGGTGAGCTGCTCCTGCGGTGGTGGTTGCAGCGGTAATTGTGATGATTGTGAGAGCGATTGCAAGAAGAACTCGGCCCATGAATGTTGCGGTGGCCATGGCGAAGGCGAATGTTGCGGTGGGCACGGCGAAGGCGAATGTTGCGGTAGGCACGGCGAAGGCGAATGTTGCGGTGGCCATGGCGAGGGCCATGAATGCAAGTGCGGTAAGCACTGATTTCCATTGGATCCCACAGGCAGACATCTGTTGTGAAGAGCTGGTTGCAGAGTTACCGAGGGTATTTTTCCTTCGTTCTGCCCCTGCCGCTTATCTTGGCGGCAGGGTCTCTCTTCCAGTGGCAGGCTCCTTTCTCCATGGAATGGGAGTTGCCGCTAGTGCTACTCCTGCTGCTGCTGGTAAGCTGCCTGATCAGTCATCGGCGGGGAACCCCCCTGCTGCCTCCGGTCAGAGTTCTCTGGTGGCTGACCTTGCTGGCTGTTGTCTGTGATTGCTGTTGCAATGTCGGAGCCTTTGCGGCTCCTTTTCAGTTGCCTCTTTCCGTTTTCATGACCTTGGGTGCCTTTTGTGTGCTCTGGTCGGTACTTCGCTATGCCTCTTTGCTGTGGTGGTTCCCCTTTCTCTTTCTGCAGCTGGCTCAGATTGGCGCTTATGTGCAGTACGGCACACGGCTGAACTCTCTTGTACTGGCAGAGACCCTGGAGGCTTCCGGCGATGATTTTGCCGCCTACCTGTCAGGGACTAATCTGCTGCTGGTCATAGCGGCCGTTGTCGGGGTGGGTGTTTTTTGTCTTGTGCTGAGCCTGCTCATGCGGCAGGTACGCAGCAAACTTTCTCTTTTCAATGCGGGTGGGTTGTTCTGTCTACTCTCTCTGTTGCTGGGGGGAGCCGTACCATCTCACCATCGCAGTATCGATTACTACTGGCCGGTGGTGGGCGGCGGTGCTGAGCTGACAGAGGCTCTCTATGAGGCGTTCTATCACAACCAGACTACGGTGAACCTCGCGGAGAGTTTGCACTCACCGACGGAGAAGCCCTCTTCCATGACTACGCTGAAAGGAGGGGAAGGTGTGGTGCTTGTCGTTCACATTGGCGAGAGCGTGCGCACAGACCGAATGAGCATAAATGGGTATGAGCGCAACACGACACCCTGGCTGGCCACACGCTCTGACATCATCAACTTCTCTGACTGCATATCCGCTGCGCATGATACCTGCCAGGCTCAGATTGCCATCATGACGAATGCCCGGCGCAATGTCTATGATTCCGATCCGGTCATGCAGCCGACTACCGGTTCGGTGCTGGATCTGTTCCGGGAACATGGGTTCCGCGTGTATTCATTCTTTGGTCGGAGGATAGGTCAGCAGTTGAAGTACGATCGGGTAGTCAGGCTGCTGACGGCCTGTTCGGAGGAGCGCTTCAATGCTCCCGGCAGCCCTTGGACCTCCGTTCCCCAGATGCTGGATGTGCTGCAACGTGTCCCGCGCAATCATAATCTTCTCTTCTTCATTAATAACGAAGGTAGCCATACTCCCTTTAATCATTACGACACGGATAATCCGCCATTCTCTCCAAGTGTGCAGAGTTTTGATAATCCGGCAGCTCATGCTGAGGAGGTCAACAATGCATACGATAATACCATTCACTATACGGATGAATTCATACGCCGTGTATGTGTCGCCCTGGAGGGACGCCCATATATCTACCTCTACGTTAGTGATCATGGGGAGTTCCTGGGACATGACGGAATATGGGGGCGGGCAGCCTTGGGGGAAAGCCGTTTCTCATATCACGACACGGATGGCTGCCGCGTGGGAATGTTCGTGCTGACCTCGCCGGAGTTCAACTCTCTGCACCCTCATATATCAGCAGGGCTGGAGCAGTTGCGCCGCTATGTGGATATGACTGTGGCCCATGAGCACATCTTCCACACTTTGCTGGGCCTTTTCGGCATACAGACTGAGTATTATGATCCCTCGCTTGATCTGAGCTCTCCGCATGCTCAACCCTATGTCGGTCCTATGCCCGCCGCGGAGAAATAATGCTTGCCATTGCAGCCCCTTTGTGGTAGAATGCTCGCGCAACAGGCGTACACCAGTATGAACACCAATCTTCGCATCGCAATCGGTTCGGACCACAAGGGTGTGGATCTGAAGGAAGTTGCCGTAGAAATCCTTAAGAACTGGGGATATACGGTAGTGGACGTAGGCCCCGAGACCAAGGAGGCCTGCGACTATTCGGACTATGCCAATGCAGTATGCAAGCTGGTGACAGATGGTCGGGTTGATCGAGGTATTCTCATCTGTTTCTCCGGACTGGGAATGAGCATTGCCGCCAACCGCTGGCGCGGCATACGCGCCACACTCACCCGCACTCCGCAAGTGGCTGCGCTCTCCCGTCAGCACAATGACTCAAATGTCATGTGCATAGCCTCCGCTTTCGTCACTCCCGATGACTTGGATGATCTTCTTCATGCCTGGCTTGATGCCGAGTTCGAGGGGGGCCGTCATTGCCGACGTTTGGCAAAGGCCTCCGGCTCCTTGCTCGCTTCTTCCGATCCCGAGCTTGCCTCCTATATCGAGGAAGAGCATAATCGTCAGCGCAACAACATCGAGCTGATTGCCTCCGAAAACTTTGCCTCTCCTGCCGTGATGGAGGCTCAGGGCTCCGTCCTCACCAATAAATATGCTGAGGGTTATCCCTCCAAGCGCTGGTATGGTGGTTGCGAGGTCGTTGATAAAGTGGAGCAGCTCGCCATTGACCGCGCCTGTGCGCTCTTCGGCTGTGATTTCGCAAATGTTCAGGCTCATTCCGGTTCTCAGGCCAACATGAGCGTGTACCACGCATGCATCAACCCCGGCGATACGATCCTCACCATGGATCTTGCCTGTGGCGGTCACCTTTCCCATGGTTTCTTTGCCAACTTCTCCGGTAAGCAGTACAATGTAGTACACTACGGAGTGAACCCCGAGACAGAGTGCATTGACTACGAGGATATGGCCGCCAAGGCTCGAGAGTGCAAACCTGCACTTATTCTGGCCGGCGCCTCTGCTTATTCCCGTACCATTGACTTCAAGCGCATTCGTGAGATATGTGACGAAGTGGGAGCCATCATGTTCGTGGACATGGCACACATTGCCGGTCTGGTAGCCGGTGGAGCCCATCCCTCTCCTGTTCCCTATGCTGACTTTGTTTCCACCACGACTCACAAGAGCCTGCGTGGACCGCGTGGCGGTATGGTACTCTGCAAGGAAAAGTGGGCCAAGAAGCTCAACAGTGCCACCTTCCCGGGATTGCAGGGTGGACCGCTCATGCATGTGATCGCCGCCAAGGCTGCCTGTCTGGGTGAGGCTCTCAAGCCTGAGTTCCGAGAGTATGCAGCACAGGTGGTCAAGAACTCCAAGGCAATGGCCGCCGAGCTGACCAAGCGAGGGTTCCGCATTGTTGCCGGTGGTACGGATAACCACTGCTTCCTCGTAGACCTCAGTGTGAAGGGGCTCAATGGTGCAGAGGCACAGATCGCGCTGGACAAGGTTGGCATAACTGTCAACAAGAACGCCATCCCCTACGACAAGGGTACCACGGCTAAGCCCTCCGGCATCCGCATCGGTACGCCTGCTGTGACCACTCGTGGCATGAAGGAGGAGGACGTTCGCAAGGTTGCTGAATACATCGCCCGCTGTCTGGCCATTCTGGCCGGTCAGAAGGTACACGAGACGGAGGGAGCCTACGATACCCTTCGTGCTGAAGTCAGCGCCTTCAACAAGTCCTTCCCCATGCCCTGATTGGGCTTGCCGGGAAGAGCTCCCCCCTTTTTTCGGAAACAGATCGTTCCCGGTTGCGGTACGATCTGTTTCTGCTTTATTCTCGGATGGACCGAGTTGTTGTATGGAGACTTGATTTCCACTTGTGAGAGGCTGCAGAATGTGCTACAGTAGGCTCATTGAAATAGTATAACCGCGGCATGAAATACATTCTGGCCTTCCTTTTTCTCAGTCTGACGATTCTGGCTCTGGATATTAAACCGACAGAGGTGGTGGTGGTGTACAATGCGGAGTCCTCTTTCAGCAAGTCGGTGGCACAGCGCTACTGCGAATGTCGCGGCATACCTCACACGCACATGCTGCCGCTTTTCGGTGTGAAGCGTGGCAATATCAATCGCGAGGATTTTGATGGATCGATTCTCAGTTCTTTGCTCTCACAGGGTCATCAGCGAGGATTGATGTGGCCGAGCGGTCCCCGCCGTGGTAGTCAATTCATACGGGCCATGGTGCTTATGCCCGAGCTGCCTCTGCTTATCCGGGAAGAGATGGTAGACGGCAAACCGGCACATCAGGGGCAGAAGCGGACGGAGGCTTCCGTTGACTCGGAGCTCATGCTGCTTGGCGCCCGATATCCCCTGATGGGGATGGGGCGTAACCCTCACTTCGGTAAAGACCTTCCGACAGCGCCGAAAGAGCAGAAGGTTCTCATCGTGACTCGAATAGATGGTCCGAATGAAGAGTGTATATATCGCATGATCAATGAACCGATTGAGGTGGAGAAAAACGGGCTCTGGGGCTGGGTTGTCGTTGATCAGGGTGGACCATTTGCGGAAGGTGATAAGTTATTTACTCGTGTGGCTGAACTTGCGCGTGAACAATGCCAACCTCTTTTTTATGAGACATCTCGTGCCACTTTGGCAGATTCATTCCCTCTCATGCAGCAGGTAGTGGCTTATTTCGGCTGGTACACTCGTTCTGCAAATGGGCCATTCAGCAGTACTGCTCCACCCGATTTCCGTTTTGCTCGTGGGGCTATTGCCTGCCACCTTCATTCTTTCAATGCAACGAATCTCTACGATGGCAAGACCTGGGTTTCTGCTTTGCTCAAGCGTGGGGCCTGTGTGACGGCCGGCAATGTCGCTGAACCATACCTTGGAGCCTGCCTTGATTATGGCATTTTCTACGAGAATCTTCTCAATGGTTCTCAGGTGGGTGTAGCGGCTCTTCGGGCTACTCCGACTGTCAGCTGGCAGGGGATTATCCTGGGCGATCCCTTGTACCGCCCCTTTCCTCAGAAGGCTCGTCCCAACGCTCAGAATCCCTTTGTCATCTGGCGCAATCTCTGCAAGACGGGGGGAGGTCTCCCCAATCGCATGCAGCTGACCATTGAGCAGAAGATGACCTCTCCCAATGCCGGACTCTTTGCTGAGATGTTCGCCTGGCTGTGTACCGAAAAGAAGATGTACGCGCAGGCGTCTGCTTACTTTGAGCTTGCCTTCGGTCGCTATTATTCTGCTCGGGACAAGGCGAGAACCGGGATCATGCAGGCTGCCACGGCTGCTGCTACCGGTAATCTCAATGCAGCAGAGGCGTTGTTTGCCGGTTTACTTCGGGATTACGCCAACTCTCCATACCTTCCCGCCATTCGGAAGGCCGCTGACGCCATCAAGCCAAAACCGACCAATCCGCCCTCTTCGACTCAGGGAAAGCCCGCTCCTGCGAAAAAATGAAAGAGCCTGCTTTTTCTTCTTACTCGGCCGACTTGCACTGAAATAACTCTTGGGCAGATTCAAAAACCAGCTTGGGATCTGCCCCCTTTTTCTTGAGTTCTTTCAGGATTGCGTTTCGCAACTCTACTGCTGCCTTGAATGCGGCCGTACTGTTCTCGTACTGACGATCCGCAAAATATTTCACAAATTGAACGCCTTGTCGCCTCAACGCCAGACGCCACCCTTGAAATGCCGTCTTCTTGTACGTGTAGCGTGAGATGTTTTTCGCTCTCATGATGACTCAATGGAAACTTGCTCTCGCACGATTATAACAAGAATTTTACATTGTTGCAAGTCAAATTTTGTAAAAAATAACAAAAAATACTACTCCGGAATCAGGCTGCGGACGGCATTCCAACAAAGGGCAAAAGAGGAGGCGAAGTCCTGAGGTCGACGAGAGAGCCAGAAGTCAATGAGTGCAGGTGGGAAGGGGAGCACTCCTTCTATTTCTGCTGAAGGGAAGGAGACTTTGCCATCCTGCACAGCAGCAAAGATAGCGACATGCTCGAAGCCGGTCTCGGGCGAGGGCAGAAGGGATCCCACGCGGATAAGAGGCGTATTGGTTATTCCCAGCTCTTCCTGTAATTCACGCCTGGCTGCGCTTTCGTAATCTTCCCCGGCATCGAGATGTCCGGCTGCGGAGGAGTCCCATACCCCGGGGTGACGATCTTTGAGGTGTGAGCGCTTCTGCAACAGGCAATCGTGATTTTTGTTGAACACCAGAATGTGAACGGCTCGGTGTATGAGCTCTCTGTCGTGTACTTCTTTACGAGTGGCCTGCCCGATCACACAGTCCCGGGCATCGACTACATCGAAAAGTTCATCATCATTCTGAGCGATGGCAGCCAGAGGGTGTTGATCGTATGCATTGGTGAGATTGACCCATTGTTCAAGCCCGAGTTCTTCGGGGCGGGCAGTGGGAGAAATTCCTACCTGTTTTGCTACCAGAGCCCAAGGCGGGGTGGAGGGGAGTTGTTTGTGCATCTGTTTACGGCGTTGGGCGAAACAGCGGCGCATGAGTTCATCCATCAGGCGGTGATCGTAGGGCGGTAGCTCTCTTTCCGGGCGCGGTGTGAGCAGCATGACCGTGGAATCGATTTTGGGACGGGGTGAGAAGGCCTCCGGCGGAACTGTTTTGAGCGCACGAGGTACCCAGTCCATCTGAATGCGCAGAGAGAGCAGACCGTATGCCTCATCCCCGGGCTTGGCTAATATGCGGTCTATAAACTCTTTTTGCAGCATGACAACGGCTCGACTACAGGCACAGGGGGACGTCAGAAAATTGGCCAGGATGGCGCCGCCTGCTGAGTACGGGAGGTTCCCCATGAACTTCACGGGTTGCTCCGCAAAGAGGCGCCGGGGATCCCAAGAGGCTCCATCAGCATGGTGTACTTCCACATGGTCATCATCTGCCCATCGATTTTTCTGGTACTCTGCAAGTCGCGAGTCGAACTCCACGAGGATGAGTTTGCGGCACAGAGGGGCAATATGTTCGGTGAGAGCACCCGTACCGGGGCCTACTTCCACCACACAGTCTTCCGGCTGAATGTCCAGTTGAGCAACGATCCAGCGGGCTATATTCTCATCCGTCAGAAAATTCTGACCGAGTGATTTGGAGGGTGAGACATTGAAGTTACTGAGCACCTGATGGATTTGAGTGGCATTCATGGCGGGGTATTGTAGCTTGCCTTTTGCTGAAAAGCAAGCGATTATTCGCTTAAAATGCCGCTTTACAAAACAGGCGAAAGGTGGTATGCTCTCACCCGTCATGTTGGATATAGCCGTACGCCCACGCCGGAACCGCAAGAGTGCTGCCATGCGGGGTCTCATGCGCGAGACTTCTCTCAGTGCCGCCAATCTCATCTATCCCATGTTTGTGCAGGAGGGTGAGGAGAACACACCCATCGAGTCTCTGCCGGGGTGTACGCGTTGGTGCGTTGGCGATATTGCGGTCGAGTGTCGACGTCTGTATGGCATGGGGATTCCATGTGTGGATCTGTTCGCAGTGGTACCCGAGGAGAAGAAAGATGCCGCGGGGACCGAGGCTTGGAACCCACAGGGGGTTGTTCCCCGCGCGATTGCAGCGATCAAAGCAGAAGTACCTGATATGCTTGTGATGACTGACGTAGCTCTCGATCCGTTCAATACCTATGGACAGGATGGATTGGTGCGCGAATATGACAATGGTGCATACGAAATCCTCAATGACGAGACTGTTGAGGCGTTGTGCCGCCAGGCTTTGTGTCATGCTCGGGCCGGCGCGGATATCATTTCTCCGAGTGACATGATGGATGGTCGTATAGGAGCTCTGCGTGCCGCGCTCGATGCCGAGGGCTTCACCGGTGTATCTCTGCTCAGTTACACGGCAAAGTATGCCTCGGCGTACTATGGTCCCTTCCGTGGTGCGCTCGGTAGTGCTCCCAAGTTCGGTGATAAGAAAACCTACCAGATGGATCCTGCCAATGTGCGAGAAGCCATGCGCGAGGCTCAGCTCGATGTCGCAGAGGGGGCTGACATGCTCATGGTGAAGCCTGCCACGCTATATCTGGACGTCATCCGCGAGATGCGGCGCCATACCAATCTTCCCATAGCGGCCTATCATGTAAGTGGAGAATATCTGATGGTGAAGGCTGCCGCTGCCTCCGGTTGGCTCGATGAGCGCCAGTGTATGCTGGAGGCTCTGATGTCCATTCGTCGCGCCGGTGCGGATATGATTCTCACCTACGCAGCTCCGCAGGTGGCCGCTTGGCTGAGTGAAGAATGAACCTGCGGCCCGAGCCGTCTCTGATGTGACTATCCATGAGTAGAAAGCCATCCCAGCAGAAATCCGGTTGGTCATCCGTATGGGGAAGGGCTGACATGCTGCTCTTCCTGCTGGTGGTAGTGCTGGGTGTCGTGTTGATGTGGCGCTATGGAGATTGTGCTCCCATGGTGATGGTAGAGAAGGGGGCTCCGGCTCCGGAAATCATTGCGGATTTCCCGGATAGCCCTGATGACGGGCTATCGGATATGCCGTCTGATGGGGAGCCGCTGCGTTTTCTCATGCTCAATGTGCAGAACTATTTTGTCCCCGGCGAAGTGAGCCGCTCCCGTTTTGTCTGTCGAGCCAAACCGGTAAAGTCGCGGGAAGCTGTGGCGGAAGTTATTGCTGCGGTTGCTCCGGATATAATTGGCCTGATTGAGATCGGAGGCAAACGCGCACTGGAGGATCTTCGCAAGCGGTTGTCGGAACGAGGGTTGGATTATCCGCATGCTTATGTTCTGGAACGGCAGGGGGAGGATCGGGCTCTGGCTCTGCTGTCTAAGTTCGCCTTTGTGAGTAATGATTCTGTACCCAATCAGAATTTGTACGGTCAGAAGCGCCGCAAGATGTTACGAGGAATACTGGATATCACCATCGGGCTGGAGGATGGTCGCTGCTTCAGGATAGTGGGAGCTCACCTGAAATCCCGCATGGGGAATGATGCCGCGGCTGCGCGGCATTTACGCTCACAAGAGGCTCGTACCTTGGCTTTCCATCTCTACGAACTGATCTCACGTTTCCCGGAGCTTCCCGTGCTCGTGTACGGAGATTGGAACGATGGTCCCGGGGATGACTCTCTGGGCGTGCTCGTGCGAGGGGTGGGAAAGGGCTCGAATCTTTACAGAGTACCCGCTCTTGATTCCCGCGGTCATGGCTGGACAATTTATTACGAGGACGAGCAGGAGTACTCTGTTTTCGACCAGATTTTCCTCAATCGCGCTCTTCACAAGCGCTGTGGCAGGAAAATCAAATGCGGAATCGTCGATACTCCGGCTGCTCAGAAGGCCAGCGATCACCGCGCTGTATGGTGTGAGCTGCGCTGAGCCCGTTGTCAGTCTGAAGATGTTGCGCCTGATGGCACGAAATTGAACTTGCGGATATTTTCTGCCCAGTTTGCGAATTGCTGAGCCCTTGCGCCGATCCCAATGTGTTTCTCGCCCGGTTTGATGAGCTTCGGCCAGGCCGCTACCCGATCTGCCAAGTCGGCAGCCTCGCGGTGCTGCCCCAGTTCCAAGTGCTGAGCAATAGCGCCGGCAGCAGAGAAGTAGAGAATGAACCACTGAGACTCCGAGGGGAGCGCATTCTGAGGCGGTACGACCTCATCCAGAAGAGTATAGTACTCCGCGAGCGCATTCTCTCGTTGCCCACTACGCGCCAGAAGGGTTGCCTTCTGAATACGTGCTCTCGTGAGCCAAGCATTTGGAAGTTCTTTTATATCAAAAATTTTCTGGTTGCTCTCGATGGCGCTTTGTAAGCCTTCCGGAGTGCCTTCTAGGTTCAGGCAATGCGCCTCTATGCTCAGAGCCAGTGCCAGTTCCGTGGGTGGGAGATCAGGCGATTTCAGCAAGGGGGTGAGAATCTGCCTGGCCTCTTCCCCTCGATTGATCCAAGCAAGAACGCGAGCTCGGAGCATAAGCGCGCGGTTGCGGTAAGGGGGATCGAACTCCGCAGCCGCCGCAAAAAGTTCCGCTGCGCGAGAAAGTTGCTCTAGTGAATCATGCTTTTCCGCCTGACGTGCAGCCAGTAGCTGAGCTCTTGCGCGAAGATTCTTGTCCGTAGCCCGTTCTGCGAGAGCGAGAAGGAGCTCCATAGCCTGTGTATGCTGGCGGGCTTCCGACAGACGATGAGCCAGATAGATTGTTAGTACAGCCTTTACTTCCGGGCTGGGTGCAGTGGCAACCGCCTGCTCCAGCAGCTCGATTGGTTGGATGGTTGCTTCTCCCATCTCCCGTAAACTTTCAGCGGCTTGGAGCATGAGAGAATGACGGCGGAGAGCCTGCTCTTCGGTCCATTGGGCTTGCTCCTCAGGGGTGCAGGCTGAAAGTCGTTCCAGTGTGACCGCGGGAGCGATCTCGATATCCAGTTCTGCCAATTGGAGCGTAATCTCTATCTTCTCCGCTTCGGTGGGCGAGAGCAGGGCGGCAGATTCGATTTCCGCTCTGGCCTGAGCCGGATTTGTTTTCAGGATAAGTCCGGCGTGTGTGAGTAAAAGAGCTCTCCTTGCTCGCGTGGGAAGTTCCTTGGTGAGAAGATAGTCGATGCTGGACTGACTACCGCTCTTCACGGCGCAGAACATGGCATTGCACAGAGCCACCGGTTGCAGATCCGCGGGAGCCAGTTCGGCACTTTTGAGGAACATGTCCACTGTGGCCGGATCAGTATGCGGCATACAACAAGCTTTATAGAACAGGTAGCGAGGATCAGTCGGGCTACTGTTCAATAAATTCAGATAGAGCGAGGCCTGCTCGAAGCGGCCCTTGTGGATGAGTCTTCGGATTTGTTCCCGGATGATGAGCTGGGAGACCGGTTCATTCGGTAGTTCGTTCGCTGCTGTATTAGTCAGCGTGGCATCCTCGCTCTCATGGCCCGGCCTTTTGAGCTGAAGGCTTTGCAGGACAGCCAGAGCGAGGGCTGCCCGGCGGGGTTTGCTCAGCTCGTGGCTCCACTCTATCAGCTTGCGGCGGGCATATTCACTCTCATCGAAGGCTTTGTGGTGGTCTAGCCGACGGAAGGCTTCCTCCAGCAGCGGGGAATCCGGGTTAGCTGAGATAAAGTGCAGGAGGGTCTCTTCCCCCTTACCTTCATCATTGTCCTCCAGATCCTCATCGGCTTGCTGAGGTTGCGTGGCAGCCGATTCTGCTGCCGCTTTGTCATAGTAAATTTCCGCCAAGGTCAGGCGTACGCGCTGTTTCGTGATCAGAGGTACATCAGCAGCTGCCTCCATAGCACGACATGCCTGAATTGCGTGGTCAAATCGGTGCTGGCGGCGCATCTCCTCGATGTTGAGGAGCGTCACCATGGGTTGTAGAGAGGGATCTTCCTCTGCCAGTTCTCTCAGTGGTGTGAGAGTCGAGACATCGCCCCTGGTCGTATATTTAAGCTGGTGCTCAGCGAGTGCCGCTTGGGCAAGGGTGGCAAGTTCTCGATTGGTACTGGCCGTCAGTGGTGCCACATACTCGACAAAGTCAAGCTGCGGACTTTGCCAGGCGCAGTAAATGAGCGCCTTGCCCGCATACGGAAAAAAAACGCTATCGGGGGGGACTTCGCGGAAGCACTGGACCGCCTGATGAAGGCGGTTGAGCTCGACCAGAGCCCTACCTTTCCAGAATTGAACTGCCGGCGAATGAGGGATAAGCTGCAATTCCTCCAACGCGGCCGCTGCCTTGCCATCGCGCAATAGACGCTCAGCCGTTGCCAGATCTGCTACGAGCAGTCCGGAGCTACACAGGTACAACAGAGCGGGAAGAAATCTGAGTATGTTCATGGCTGTGCTTATGGAGCGGTGGATGTCGGAGTTTGCTCTGCTGGGGGATAGAGACCTTCCGTCCACAGGAATAAGTTTATATATCGGAGCCCGGAGGCGGTGAGGGTGGCCGTTTTGCTGCTACCCTTCACCCGATTGACTGTGCAGTTTTGTTGCAGTGTGGCTTTCGGTCGGCACTTGACGATGGTGGGAGTGCTGGTGGGCTTGGAGCTGGGATAAACGGCAATCGGGATCCCCTCGCAGGTAAAGGCTATTTCCAGTGCCGGCGGTTGGGAATTCCAATTGCCTTTGTACAGGAAGGGATAGCGCCTCAGGAGGTCCATGGTGCCCACTCTGGGTACACGTACGCGGTAATGTTCTTCCAAGGTGGAAAAATAGTTGCTCAGCGAAAAGGGCTTTCCGTCCCGGCACGCCAGCAGGACATCTGCCGGGTTGAAACCGATGAGGTTCAGCCCATTGAAAAGACCATGCTTGTTCGTTGGCGGCGTGACGATTAGATCATACGAGGAATTGATCATCAGGCAGATCTCCAAGTGACAGTGCGCACGCTCCTTGTTCAGTCCAACTCCGCTGTAACCCAGTACTCCTATCCCATCGCGGGGGGTGATTTTCTGTCCCTCTCTGCAACTTACGGAGGCCAGGTGGGCATACAACGAATAGATCGTTCCCTCTGTGATGTGATGAGCTACGACAACGTATCGTCCATAGTTACTTTTCCCCGGTGAGTCACAAACGTATGCGACAATGCCGGGAGCCACCGGCCTGACGATATCAAGCGGTTCACCGCCGGCGTTGCGCCGGATCGGTTTTACGTCTATCCCTTCGTGCATGCGGCTGAACATGAGTTGCCCGTTGCCGGCCCGGAAGGGGTTGCGGACGAGTCCCCAGGTTCCGCCTTGCCAAGGGGTGCTCTTTACTCCCTCGAAGTCGCGATCCACATACATGAAGTAAGCATCCCCTCCTTTGCCGAATAAAGCCCGATTGTCTGTCGGTAAATGGAACACAAGGTCTTGTGCAGCCAGTGACAGACCAGCCGGAATGATGCTCAGCAGCAGATGAAAGAGGGGGTGCCTGTTCATGCTTATTACTGGTAGATCTCACCTACGGTACGTCCGGTGAAGTCGCGTGTCTGCGGGGAGGCATTTTGCGGTTTCTGGGGCAGGGGGCGGGGGTTCTTCTTCTTGAATCTCTTCTTCTCGAGCTCGGGGTTGATGGGATCTACCGTGTCGGCAATCATCTTGAGATCATAGCCATTCAGACCATTCCAGATGACCAGTACTCCATCATTCACCGGCGTTATCCGCATGGGTTCCATGGCCAATCCGTTCACAACAGGCAGCATCAGCATGCCGCTTTTCTCAACGGTGTTGTAGTAAAGCCTGTTGCGCCATTCCTTCTTGGCGAAGAGGGTTACCCCATAGGAGCCATCGGGATTGAGATGCGACTTGAACTTCTCGAAGTGATCCAGCGACATGATCGGCATGCGGGTGTACGTCACCCCATTGAACTTAACAATCATGCGGGCGCTTGTACTGTCTGCAGCATCGCTGACAGTATTGGAATCCTGCACCAGGAAGAATACAGGATAGGCCCTCTGGGACTGGCAGGAACTCAGAGCAGCGGCAAAAGCAAGTGTGGCTGTGATGGTCTGGAGTATTTTCATACACGAATGGCTGTGATAGCGCACGCTATCCTAGCATATTCTCAGCCACATGGCGAGTCAAAAATCAGCCACGAAGGAAACTGCGCCCCGAAATGCAGTAGTGTACACCACTCCATACTGTCAGCACAACACTCGACCACAGGAAAATAGCCCGAAGCCACTCGCCGTATATTCCTACCGAAAGGCTGTGCAGGGGTTCCGGCAGGTTGCCGGCATAGGCAATGTGAACGAGACATGCTATGCAATAACCCAGTTGCATGCCGGTCTTCCACTTGCCGCTCTTGTCTGCAGCCATGACCACTCCTTTTTCCACCGCCAGCTGGCGCAGCCCGGTTACCAGAAACTCTCGGAAGATGATCAGGATCGTTACCCAGAACGGGCACATCCCCACATAGGTAAGGTAGACGAAAGCTGCGCTTACGAGGATCTTGTCGGCCAGTGGATCAATCAGTTTGCCGAAGTTTGTTACGAGGTTGTACTTCCGAGCCAGGTAACCATCCAGAAAATCACTGATGGCACCCAGCACAAAAGCCCACAGGGCAATACAGCTGCCGATCGTAACGGGGACGAACCAGCCCGTCACGCTCATTTGCTCCATCGGACTGACTCCGCCGGGAAACGGCGCCACTCCATCTGCTGCCAGAGCAATGGCGAAGATGATGACAAGAGCTATACGGGCGAGTGTGATTGAGTTCGGCAGATTTAACATGGTCGTTCTTTCTTATACTCTCGAATGATGCGTCTTGCAAGCCCAAATATTGCCCGCACCGGCATTAACACGCGATTTCTCCTGAGAACGAGGCGTTTTTTTCTGCTGGGCATTATAAATGCTGTCAACACGCCCATTTCTGACATACAATGAGCTTGCAAGCCTGTCGCGATGTGCTATACTGACCCGCATGAATGGTTTTCGCATCACTATACTTGCGCTACTTACCGTGACCGTTGGACTGATGGTCTATGTAGTGTTTGTAACTTTGCCCGGCATGCAGGCTGATCGTCATATTTATGATATTTCTCGTCGCTCTGAGCAGAATGATCGCCAAACTGCAGGTCATCGTGAGCGCGTAGGTGCCTATGAAGAGGGCACTGATGATCCGGAGCTGGCCGGTGCATATTCTGATGCCGCCGAGGCTGATCGCCAAGCAGAGGAGGAGGTGTACGAGGCTGAGGAGCAGGCCGTCATCGAAGAGGCCAAGCGCAAGGCAGCTGCTGCTCGGGCGGCAGAGGAAAAGGCAGCTGCCGATGCTCAACGAACTGATGGAGCCATCGGTTTGGTGACGTCTTTCAACAAGGAGTGGGTTTCCATCATGTTCAAGCCGGCTATTGACGATGTGCTCAATGATGGCTTGGTTGTAGCCGTGCGGCGCCAGGGAGTCGTGCTGTGTGAGGCCACAATCGACTACCGCGACGATGAATCCGGGCAGATAGGGGCCACCCTACGCCCGCAGGAATTCGGCAAGACGCAAGTAGATGTCGACAGCCAAACCCTTCTTCCCAGCCCGGGAGACGAAGTCATCTTTTCTCCCTTTGCTTCCGCTCGGGAATTGCGCCGCGACAACACCTTCCTCACGCCCCAGCCTCTCAGTGTTCCCGCTTCGGAAGATTCGGCCGCTGCTCCGGTTGAGGCCATCCCCCAGCCCTGAGCTATACTCCCATGACCACTCGCACGAAGTCTGCACTATTCGACAATACTCCGACTTTTTCCTTCGAGTTCTTTCCTCCCAAGACGGCGGAAGGCGCTCGCTCTTTGCTCGATACCATTGTACGTCTTCAGGAGTTTCGTCCCAGCTTTGTGAGTGTAACCTACGGAGCAGGGGGCAGTTCCCGTGAGCTTACCCGTTCCGTGGTGCATGACATCCAACAGCGGGGCATACCCACTGTACCCCATCTGACATGTGTGGGGCATACCGCTGCTCAGATTGAGGAAATTCTGGAGGGGTACGCGAATGCCGGAGCCCGTGCCATTCTGGCACTCCGGGGAGATCCCCCTCGCAATTTTGATTACGATGCTTCGAAGGATGATTTCCGGCACGCCTCCGAGCTTGTGCGTTTCATCCGAGATTGGGAAGATCGTAATCGACTGCCTAATCGCCTGACCATTGGAGTGGCCGGATTTTGTGAAGGGCATCCCGATACCCGTAATCGCATACGCGAGATGGATTATCTGAAGGCTAAGCTCGATGAGGGGGCCGACTACATCTGCACCCAGCTTTTCTTCGATAATCATGCCTTTTTCGATTACAGGGATCGCTGCCGATTGCTGGGAATCGATGTGCCGATTATTGCCGGGATTATGCCCGTTACCTCCATCTCCAGCATGAACCGCATGGCCGAACTTTCCGCAGGAACCAATTTCCCCGCTCGCCTTCTCAAAGCCATGCTCCGCGCCGGCGGTGATAAGAAGAGCATTGAGCGCATTGGTATAAACTACGCCAGTAATCAGTGTTCAGAACTGCTGGATGCTGACGTGGACGGCATACATTTCTACACCCTCAATCGTTCCAAGGCAACGCTGGAAATTTACCACAACCTCGGCATCAACAATTACTTTGACGTGGATCGAATCCACATGCTCAGCAACCTTTACAAATCCTGAACCATGGACAAGCACACCCCCACCCCCACCAATCCGGACGAAATGCCTCTCTCCCCCGAGGAGATCAAAGCCATCGGTGAGATCGAACTCGGACCGGCTAAGCACGAGATCTTTCTCAACAAACATTACAAGAAACTCATCATCGGCGGTATCGCCTTCATGGTGGTAGCCAGTGCCGGTATCGGTTACTATTCCTACAAGGCTGAGCAGCAGGAACAGGCCGGTTCACTTATCGTACAGTCCATGAGCGCTCACGCCCCCGAAGGATCCGTTGACCCCGTAAAGTACGACACCGCCATCCTCAATCAGGTGAAAGCTGAATTCGGGGATACTAACTCTGCTGAACTGGCTCAGCTGCTCGAAGCTCTGGCCATGCTTACCGACTCCGCCAAGGCAGAAAGCGGAATCGCACAGCTCGACACTCTGGCTGCTTCTACCACCCATCCTCTGCTGAAAGCCCGCGCTCTTGCCTCCATCGCAACCTATTACATGAGCGAGGAACAGACGGAAAAGGCTGTCAACTACTGGAAAGAGCTCATTGCAGAACCCGCTAACCCCTACACAGCCATTGCCTACCTCTCCTTGGGCGACCTTGCTAAGCAGAGCGGCGACATCGAAGGTGCTCGAACCTGGTACGAGAAACTGCATTCTGCCTGTCCCTACAGCCCCATCGTTCGCGAGAACATCGTGGGGCTTCGTGAGGCACTTCTGGAGGTGGATGCACCCGTACCCACAGCCACCCCAGAGCCTGAGCCGCAGCCGACTGCTACTCCGGCTCCTGCCACTCCTGCACCTGCCCCTTCTGCCATCCCCGGAGCTAATCCCTTTGGTATAGACCCTGCCAATCCCTTCGGCTCCACTCCCGGTGTACCGGCAGCACCTTCAACCGGCAGCGAGGATCCTTTCGGCGTCTCCACGCTTCCGGGTGGAACAAACTGATATCGGAAAAGATCTGGTATGGGACTTTTTCAGGATAACTTCTCCATGCTTTCCGAGCTGGAGCGCCTGGCTGCCATGGTTCAGGATCCTGCCCGTGTGCAGGAAATAGGCGCCGATGAATGGCCATTGGCCATGATTGCCTGCGGTCTGGTCACTAGCAATGACCCCGACCGCTTGCAGGATAACATCGCAGCCTATTCCATTTTCGTCTCTCGGGTTTCCCCGGAAGGGCGCAAGGGCAGCTTGGCACAGCTGGTGCGTTTCGTAACAGCCCGCAAGGGAGATGGATGGCGAGCGCTGTTGCCCTATGCTCTGGCTGAGCCCGAGCCCGTGCTCAGCCGTACTGCTGCCATGCAGATCGCCACATTGGCACAGCCTGCTCCCGGCACCGACGATAAGTTGACCGGCATAGTCGAGCTGGGAAGGTTGCTGCGCGCTCGTCGAGATGTTCCGGCTGCGGTTCTGGAGGCGCTGCTCGGACTGAGTGATATGAGGGTTCTGCCCGTTCTGGAAGCCCTCTACGAGTTGCCGATTGATCGTCTGGAAGAGCTCATATCCACCATCACTCCCTCCGGGAACCACCTCAGTTTTAGTTGGGTACAAGGTGCGCTTGCAGCACATCCCTCGCTGGCTGTTGCTGTAACCGCTCTGCTGGAGAGAATGGCTGCTGCCACTACCGTAGTCATCGACCTGGTGCTGCCCATCCCCACTTGGGCATACGCCAAGCCGGCACCCCAGCCTCTCCATGGTTGGACCCCCGCTGAGTACTTTGCTCGCATGCTCCCCGTGCTTTCCAAGCATCTTTCCCCCGAGCAGATTTCTGCTCTTCGCTGTGCTTTTCAAGCCTGAAGTCACACTTCTGGCTTGCCAAAGCCGATATAATGGTGTGTAATATCGCCACGCGGCCTCGTAGTTCAATGGATAGAACGGCCCTCTCCTAAAGGGCAGATATGGGTTCGATTCCCGTCGAGGCTATTTGTTCGTTATATGCTGTTTAGTGCAAGTCTTTTGAGTTAATTTTGCGATTTGCGGAAAATGGCCATGTTGTGCGTGTTGAGCCGGCGGTGGATGGCAAGTCTCCGTATTGGGTGGGCAGTAATCGTTGACGAATGGTAAGCGGTTGATGCGGTCTGTCAAGGTGCCGGAGGGGTATTCTGCTGCCTGTTAAAGCGGAACCGCTGCATACCATATATGGCATGCAGCGGCGAGTGAAGAGGAAGCTCCTGAATGATGGAAGTTGAGGGGCGTTTATTCTTCTTCCTGGGCCAGTTTGGCATAGGCAAACTCTTCATCCGGATCTGCACCATGGTGACCTTTCTTCACCTTGGAGCGGAAGAGTTTCATGATGAAGACGAAGGAGCAGGGGATGAAGAATACGCCCACGAGTGTGGCAATGCTCATGCCAATGACTACCACGACGCCAATGGCATTGCGCGCGAGAGCTCCTGAGCCTTCTGCTGTGAGCAGCGGTACGCAGCCGAGAATGAAGGCGAAGGATGTCATGAGAATGGGGCGCAAGCGCATGCGAGCCGCGGTGACGGCAGCCTCCAGCAGTTCCTGACCGCGCTCCATCTGTAGAACGGCAAATTCCACGATGAGAATGGCGTTTTTGGCCGCCAGACCTACCAGCATGACCAAGCCGATCTGCGCATAAAGATCGAGCGTCATATCGAAGAGCAAGAGCCCGAGGAAGGCGCCCAGTACGGCAACCGGTACGGACAGGAAGATGGAGAGCGGCAGGGTCCATTTCTCGTACAGAGCAGCCATGATGAGGAAGGCAAACACACCCGAGAGGGTGAAGATGGCGCCCAGCCCCAGCCCATCTTGGACCTTCTTCTCCTGGAAGCTCATGTCTACATAGGAGTAGCTGAACTTGGTTTTGTCCATTGTGCTGTTGAATACTTCTTCGATGGCAGCCATGGCTTGAGCGGAGGAGTAGCCGTCAGCAGGTTTTACACTGATCTTACCGGCGTTGTAATTGTTGTTGTGCTGTACGAATTCCGTGTCGGCGATGTCTTTGATGGTGACGAGTGTGCTGAGGGGGACGGTTTCGCCCTTGTTGTTGGCAACGTAGAAGTTGGCGATCTGGTCGGTGTTTGTTCGGTTGATGCCGGCTGCCTGCATGTAGACTTGCCATTGCTGACCGAACTGGGTGTAGTAGTTGATGAAGCGAGAACCGTTGAAACACTGCAACAGACTGTTGGCTCCGGCGTAGTCCACACCTTGTGCCAGACATTTGTCCTTGTCAATGGCAATGCTTTTCTGCGGTACGGCAGGCAACAACATGTCGGTGGCACTGGCTATGGCAGGGTGCTCTTCGAGGGCTGCTTCCAGTCTCTTGACTTGCCGGTACAGCTCAGGCACCCCCTGTCCTTCCATGTCTTCCAGCACGAAGGTGATGTCATTGCCTGTGCCTACACCCGGAATGGCCGGGGGCATGGCGGTGAATACCATGCCGTCTGCACCGCACATGGCGAGTTTGGCGTTGAGGCGCTCGTAGACGTCCTTGGCTGTGGGATGTTGCCCATTAATATCGACCGGGCGCTTGTCGAAATCATGAAGCTTGACGAAGTAGGTCATGGCGTTTGTTGTCTGAACGCCGATCATGAGGTTCATGCCAATGATGGAGACGACCTGATCTACGGAATTGTCGCTCATGAGTGTTTGCTCTACGGGGACTGTTTCTTCCGTGAGTCTCTGGAGGGAGCTGCCGGGTTTCATGATGACACCTGCGATGAGGAAGCCCTGGTCCTCTGAGGGCAGGAAGCCACCCGGTACCATTTTTGCAGTCGGAATGATGAGCAGGGTCAATCCGGCAAGTATGGGCATGGACATCCAGAGGTTGCGGCAGAGGTAACCACAGATTCCGGCGAAAGTGCCTGCTACCTTGTCATAGCAGCGGTTGAAGGTATTGTAGAAAGGAGTGAGAAGAGATTTGTGCTCCTTTTTATTTTTGAGCATGAGGGCCGAGAGCGCCGGTGAGAGGGTGAGGGCGTTGAAGGCCGATATGAGCATGGAGACGGCAATGGTGACGGCAAATTGCTGGAAGAGAGTACCGGTGATTCCGGGCAGAAGTACCGAGGGGAGGAATACTGCCGCAAGTACCAGAGCAATGGCTACAACGGGACCGCTAACTTCCTTCATTGCTGCAAAGGTGGCCTGTCGTGGGGTCATGCCGTTTTCCATGTGGGATTCCACTGCCTCTACAACCACGATGGCATCGTCTACAACCAGACCGATGGCCAGTACCATGCCCAGCAGACAGATGGTGTTGAGAGAGAATCCCAAGATGGGGAAGAAGCAGAAGGTGGTGACGAGAGACACCGGTACGGCAATGAGGGGAATGAGGGTTGCACGCCAGCCCTGGAGGAAGAGGAATACGACCAAGGCTACCAGCACCAAGGCCTCAAAGAGTGTGTGGATAATCTCGTTGATGGAGTCGCTGACGGTGGTGGTGGTGTCCAGCGCTACGAAGCCGCGCATGCCTTCGGGCATGACTTTCTGCTTTTCATCAAAGAGTTTGCGTAGTGCCTCAACGGTTTCGAGTGCATTGGCATCTGCCGCCTGATAGATGGCCAGACAGGTTGCCGGTTGTCCGTTTACTCGTCCTGCCATTGAGTAGCTCTGGGAGCCGAGCTCGATTTTGGATATATCTTTCAGTCGAACGGCTTGGGTACGATCTTGCAGAATAATGATGTCGCCGAACTCCTCGATGGATTCCACTCGCCCCTTGTTGCGGATGGTAAAAGTAAATTCCTGGCCATCGGGCATAGGCTCTGCACCGACCGAGCCGCCGGGGTTGATGTCGTTCTGTTTGGCGATGGCATCGTACACTTGATCAACGGAGATGCCTTTCTGAGCCATTTTCTCGCTGTCGAGCCATATTCTCACGGCATATCTGCCACCGAATACCATCACGTCACCCACGCCCTTGACTCGCTTGGCAGGATCTACCAGGTTGATGTAAGCGTAACCTGTGAGGTCGATGGGGTTGAAGAAGCCTTCGGGGGAGTCGATGGCATAGATCATGAGGGGCAGACCTGCGGACTGCTTGATGGTCACACCCATCTGTGCAACTGTATTGGGCAACTGGGAAGTTGCCTGACTGTAGCGCATGTAAGTGAGTTGCTGGTTGGTATTGGCGTCCGAACCAGGCTCAAAGATGACGTTGAGTGAGCATGAACCATTGTTGGATGAGGTGGAGCTCATGTAGTCGAGCTTCTGAATGCCGGAGAGCTGGAGCTCGATGGGAGTTGCAACGGCATCTGCCACTTCCTGAGCATTCGCACCGGGATAGTTCGCACTCAGCTGAATGGTGATGGGGGTGATATCCGGGTATTGGGAGATGGGAAGAGCAAGCATGCAGATCACACCCAACATCGTGGTAACGATGGAGATGACGCCTGCAATGATGGGGTGCTTGATGAAGTAGGGGGACATGGGATGCTGGCGATGAAAGGTTTATTTATACTGCGGTGCGATCGAGGTGTCGGCATCTGCTGTGACGGAGTCGACCACTGTGCGAGGGGCTACATAATGGAAGGGGGTGGGGGTGACTTTGTTCGCCCTGGTGTTCTTTGCCGTGTTGGTAGCCAAGGTGAAATTTGCCACCATGATGCTGCCTTCAACAATGACGGGTACGTTCTTGATATCGGTGAAGTTCATGGAATGCAGGACCATTTCCATGGCTGAGCTGAACCCCTGCTTGCGGGCGATGAGTTCGAGCTCATCTTTTAGTCCCATGGATTGCAGGACAAGTTGCTTGCTGTTCTTCACTCCATTTCGGCGCAGAGCAAGAGCCTTCCAGTCTGCGGCTCCTTCCTGTGCCGGTAGATCGTCAGCCAGGGCGTGACCGATCTGCTTTTCGAGCAGAGCCCGGAAGTCGCTCACCCCTTCATGTTTGAGCGCCAGTTCATCCCAGCTGGCAACTTGCTCGGCTTCGAGAATCATGGCATCCAGACTGGAGGCTCCGCTCTTAATCAGCATGAGAGGGATGATGTCTTCCCTGCTGACATCCACAACATACATGGGTTGCAGAACTTTGTTGCCACCATCCTCAACTACAGGCACAACAACGAGCGGTCCCTTGGTTATGGGAAGGGGGGTAGGGGCTTTGTCCTCAGCTACCAGTAGCAGCAGATCTCGACCATTGGCGCTCAAGGGTGCTCGTGCCGGAACGAGGAAGGCTCCCTTGAGTGGCTGCAGGTTGGCTCTCACGCGCACGGGCATGCCGCTGCGAAGTCCTTGGTCAACGTTTTCTACACGACCGACAATGCTGAATGTTCCGGTGCTTTGGTTAAGAGCATTGTCCATGGAGATTATTTCACCTTTGGCCGGGTAGATGGAACCATCCTTCAAGACGAGGTCGAACTGGGGAGCTGCGGTTCCCTCGGCCTTGGGTTTTTGCATCATTTCAATGCTGGTCAGAGCGCCCTTGCCGCTCACACTGAAGTCGACCCGTATGGGGTTGACGGAGGAGAGTGTGACGAGTGGCTGTGGATCACTCGGGCTGACAAGTGCTCCGATTGAGGGCTTGCCGATGCCGACTCGACCATTGAAGGGGGCAGTGATGGTCGTGTAGCTCAGGTTGATCTTTGCGAGATTCCGGGCTGCGGTCATCTGGGCTACGGTAGCTTCCGCTTTGTTGACCGCAGCCTCGTGGGTCTGGACGGATGTCGTGGCGTCGGTCACGGTTTTTTCGGAGATGGCACCGGGGGAAGTTGCAACCAATCTCTTGTAACGCTCGAGGTTGGCTCGGCTTTGGTCCAGCTGAGCCTGGGCCTGTTCCAGAGCAGCTTGCGCGCTGAGCAGATTTGCCTCTGCTTCTGCAAGAGCTGCTTGGTATGGTGCAGGATCGATGGTGTAAAGAACGTCTCCTTTTTTGACGAGTGTGCCGTTGCGGAAGTTCTGGGTGAGGATGAAGCCGCTGACCTTGGGGCGGATGTCCGTCTCTTCCTCGCCGCGAAGCGTGCCGAACCATTCATCCTGCACAGTCACATCTTGCTGAACGAGCGGCATGACCTGAACCGGGAAGGGCGGACAGGTGGCTGCAATGTCAGCAGCAGGGGGGGCTGCCTCGCCTTTCCTCACTTGGTCGATGGCGCTTTTTTCGGCAGCCGTCAGAGAGGGGCGGAATGTGAATGCTGTCGTCTCTATCGTTCCTTTTGGTGCGGAAGAGTCGGTAAGTCGGCTGTTGGCTGAGGAGATGTTCATGGCGCGCACCCCGTTGTCCGGGTCGGCAACAACGGGAACATCCGCGATGTTCTCATAGCCGTATTCACGGAAGTAATCTGTGAGAGGGCGTGCGTAGTCTTTGATGGCAACGAGTTGCTGTGTGGTTGTGTAGCCGTCTTCTTCCGTGATGGTGATGTCATACTTTCCATCGAGGACTACGGGAACCGTGTGGGGGACATGGTTCTTGTCTACGACGATGATGAAGTTATTGCGTAGTACTGTACGGATGGCTGCCTGCGGGACGAGCATGGCTTCCTTCTCCCCCAACGGAACTTTCACGCGTATGGGCATGCCGCCGCGCAGTAGTGCAGCCGGGTTTTCCACTTCCCCTTCCACATCGATCAGCCCGGTGGAGGCTACTTTGCTCTCCATGGAAAGCAGTGTGCCTTTGTATGGGTAGGTCGAGCCATCTTCCAGGATGATGTCAAAGCGGGGTGAAGTCAGAGTGGGGTCTTTCTTCTCGGATTGAACATTGCCGAAGCGGCGGAAGGAATTGACCAGTCCATCGCTATTGATGGAGAAGTCTACCCGGATGGGATTGAGCGAGGTGATGTTTGCCAGCTTGGTAGAGGGGGATACGAGGGCTCCGATGGAGGTGTTTGCCGTGCCGACGATACCATCATACGGGGCTCGGATGACAGTGTAGTCAAGGTTGATGCGTGCTCTGCTGACGGCGGCTTTACTCTGCTCGATTGCAGCTTGGCATGCCTTCACACTAGCCTCAGCTGCGCGGAGCGTATGTTGGGCATCGCTGACCTGTTTTTCGGAGGCTGCACTGGTCTTGACGAGTTGTTCGAAGCGGGCGAGGTCGAGCTTGTTTTGGTCGCGGGTGGCAATGGCTGAGTTCAGCGCAGCCTCTGCCGCGCGCAGGTTTGCCTCAGCCTGTTCCAGTTCGGCCTCGAAGAGATCGGGATCAATTTTGAAAAGAATGTCTCCCTTCTTCACAATCTGACCATCTTTATACTCCTGAGAAATGAGGAAGCCGGTTACTCGAGGGTGGATGTTCGTGTCATTCTTGCCGCGCAGATAGCCGAACCACTCAGCATGGTCAGTTACTTTCTGCTGCTTGATTTTGAATACCTTGATGGCGATCTTGTCGCTTTGGAGACTTTGTTCCTGACTGTCGCTGCAGCAGGTAAGCGTGCTCAGCGTGCAGAG
This sequence comes from Akkermansia sp., assembly GCA_045545975.1. Classification (GTDB taxonomy): domain Bacteria; phylum Verrucomicrobiota; class Verrucomicrobiia; order Verrucomicrobiales; family Akkermansiaceae; genus Akkermansia. The sequence goes on along the minus strand of JAZQCA010000022.1, from coordinate 39,761 downwards.
TCCCAGTGCCAGAGTGATGAGTGTGTGTCTGCTCATATATGGAGATGGGGAAAAACGTTTCTGTATTTATTCGCACCCGTGCATGAGAAGCACGAATATAATGAAGATGATAACGGATATGGTGCCTGCTCCGATAGTTCCTTTCTGCTCCTCCGATTCCGGATCGCGGATGATGGTCGGCATTTTGTATTCCCTGTGGGGAACAGGTGAGTTGACCGTATTTTTATTAGGTCGCGATTCCCGGACCACCGGTGGTACTTTAGGTAAACGGGGGCCATTGGTGATGGTTGGGCCGGCGATCGATGCCTCTTGTTTTCCGTAGGCATCAGCGGGCGGGGCTGATGTGGTAATGGCGGGCTTGGGGGGACGGGGACCGGGAACTTGCGGAGGATTTTCTTGTGCTATCTCCGGAAGGGTATATGAGGGAAGAGAGGAGAGGGAGTGTTGGTGTGCGGCGAAATCTCTGGCACGCTGCTCCTGCTCGGCCACCATGGCATTGAGCTTTTCTACAAGGTTTTGCGACATGGTCTCCAAGGCCTGCCGCTGCGGGGCGGTAGTTACTTCGTCTCCGTGGGGGATTTCTATCTGGCGGGGACTGTTCATGGGCGGGAGAGTCAGTCAAGTTTGAGCTCGCTCTGGACGGCATGTCCGGCAGCGGGTGTGTGTGGCATGACCTGCTGGCGGGGCTGGGGTTGGCGAGTGGCTTCCTCTTCGCCGCTTTCGGTTTTCATCGCCTTCAGCACAGCTTTGACCATCTTCTGCTTGTCACCGGCCGCCTGCCAGGCGAGGTAGAGGAAGTCAGCCGGATGGATGTTCCCGTGCTCTCGCAGGAAGGTGCGATCCATTTCATCGTAGTACATGAGCGAGCTGTCCAGTATACCATGGAGCTTTGCCTCAGCCTTCCTGATGATGTGAGGCAGGTAGGGAATACCCTGAAAGTCATCGTCTGCGGGTGGTAGATCCGATGCTCGGACCGGCTTTGCATTGCCGGATATGCCGCGTTGTGCCGTCAGGAAGAACGTTCGGCGTGCAGCGGCTATCAGCAGGATGGTGCTGGGCGAGGGATCTCCCAGTATGGCATAGTCCTGCACATAGGCATGCATTTCTTCCGGGGAATAACCGATGTCGCTCAGTATTTTGATCTCTGAAGGGAGAAAGAAGCTGCTCGCCGGGGTTTGCGGGCGCTCGTGGTAGCGTGCCACGGCATCGCGCAGCAGGGTCATGAAGCCGTCATTCCATTCCATGTCTCCGATTATAGGTAAGTCTACATCATGTGGCAAGTACAAAACACGTCTTTAGAAATGTTAAGTTGACATCATCCGGGGAATGACGTGTTACAGACTTGCAAATATAGGGATTCTGTTGAAAATGGTGTTCGTGAAAGGAGCCGGTTCTCACGCGTACAGATCATGGTGGCAGTTGTTTTCCCTGTGGGGAGCAGATGCCGCATTGGCTGCGCTTTGCTGGGGGCTGCTGATTGCTGCTCATCATAAGATCACCGTGTTGACGATTGAACCTCTTTTGGTGCTCAGTTCGTTGGTTTGGCTGGTGGTAATGATTGGTCGACTGCGCGGGGCTGTGTCGGACGATGGTGTGAGAGAAGCCGGATACTACCGGGCTCATCTGGCGGCTATGGGGGTGCTGGTGGCAGCTGTCGCCATGACGACAATCTGGATGTTGCTATTCCGCGTGGGGCAGTACATGCTGAACTTCATTTCGGTGCCTCTGTTTTTTGTTCTGCTGGGGTATGTACCCTTGTTGAGGAAGGTGGCGGGATATCGAGTCTTGTGCGCATCTGCCTCGTTTGTGTTTTGCTGTGCAGCACCTGCATATTACTACAGTTTCTTTCAGGTTCCTCTCCGCATGCTGTTGAGTGCCCCCTTGTGGCTGCTGGTGGGGATTGTCTATCTTTTTCTGCTGGAGCGAGAGCCGTCCGGCGGTGCTGTTTCGGGTGTATTCCGAAGCATTTGCTTGTTGTTGCTGTTTCTATTCTGTGTGCGGCAGGTTGCTGTTGCACCTCAGTACATGCGAGGTATGTACATCACGTTGTGTACTGCCGCTGCTTGCCTGCATGTTTACAGTGCGCTTCGTAAGCGATTGACCGCGAGTGATTGGTATGCTATCGGCTGGACTTTTCTGGCCTTGCCTGCGTTGCTTGGTTTATTCGCAATTGTCCCGGGGACTTGGTGAGTCCGTTAGCTATTTGCTTTCTTTCCCCGGGTATGGGGTGGCAGGGAGCCGTAGCTGAGGCATTTTTTCGGGCAGGAGGCTATGCAGGACATGCAACCTATGCAGTTGGGATGACGTACGAACTCTGTTTTTGCTACGTCAATGTTCATGGGACAGGCGCGGGAGCATGTGCCGCAACCGCCACAGCGGGATGTGTCGCGACGTATACTGAATATTCTAAGTACGCTCCACAGCCCTTGTCGAGCTCCGCCGGTGCAGAAGTAGTTGCAGAAGGGGCGCTTGATGAAAAGTCCGGACAGCAGGAAAAGAACGATGACGCCCGTGGCTACTGTCAGAAACTCACCATGCAGAAGTTTGCTGAAGTTATATGGTCCCTTGAGCAGAGCAAAGGCTATTCCCCAGGTTAGCAGCATAAAATAAAAAATGTAGCGACTGAACTGCAGGTAGCGCTGGAAACGTTGAGGAACATACACGGCGGGCAGATGCAGCACTCGACCGAGTTTCCACATCCAGTCTTGGGCTGCTCCCAGCGGGCACACCCAACCACAGAAGAATACACCGACCAGTAGAGCTGTCGGCAGCATCCAATCCGCAAAGGGTTTGGTGGACACACCCAGAATGACGGCGACCAGAAAGCCGGTCTGTATAATGATGCGAGCCGTCTGTATGCGCTTGGCTGTTTTGTTATTCATGTAAATATCGGTTTATGTGCTTGTTTCTCTTTGGGATAATCCTTTGCCCATTCCCCGGCTTACCGGGCAGGCGCTGCTTGAAATTGTTCTATGACTATATCTGCAAGGTGCCGTTGGGTGAGATCAGTTGGTGAGTTCATTTTTTCGAGAGTAAAAGAGTTGTGATCCATGTAGACTGACGGGGTAGGGCGTATCATCTGAAAAAAGTCGACCTGTACCAAGCCCTTGCAGAGTGCCGGGGGTGGCGTAGGCGCACCACTCAGCCAAGGCTGTCAGGCCGATATGGCTTTCGAGTGCTGAGTTGACCCACCAGTTTATCCCCCGTTCTTCTGCCAGAGAACCCCAGCTCTCTGCCTTAACCAGCCCTCCGTGCAGAGAGGGTTTGATGACGATGGCTTGTGGGTGGATCCGGTCGAGCAGTTCGCCGGGATGGGGGCAGGAAATGAGCTCTTCGTCAAGAGCAATGGGCAGGGGAGTATGGCGACAGAGTTCCGCCATGGCTCGAGATTGTCCGGGGCGTATGGGCTGCTCTATGCAGCTCACCCCGCTTGCAGCCAGCGCGGTCAGCATGTTCATGGCCTCTTGTGGGGGGAAGGCTCCGTTGGCATCCACTCGGATTTCTGCTTGTGGAAAAGCTGCGTGCGCCACTTTCAGTAGCTCTAGTTCCTGAGCAAATGGTAGTGCTCCTACCTTCATTTTCAAGCAGGTGAACCCGGCATCCATTCCCCGTTGCATAGCCGCCAGCATGGTGTCGGTATCGGCCATCCAGATGAGGTGGTGAATGGGAAGCCCTTCTTTTCCTTGTGCGAAGGGGGTATCCCATCGCGGTTGTCCGGGGCTCAACGCGGCCAGCAAGGCACACTCCAGACCGAACTGAATGGGCGATGGAGCTGTTATGCCCTGCATGCCGCCGCGTTTCTGCACTTCGGCGCACCAGTAGGTAAGCTCTCTCTCCGTTGGCTCTGCCAGTAGACCGGGCATGGTGCAGCATTCTCCATAACCGATACCTTCTGTGGTATGGACCGAGATGATGAAGGTTACCCGTTCTGTCAGGGCTCCTCGTGACGTCATTGCCGGCTGTCGGAAATGCAACACACGCCGCTCCCACCGCAACTCGAAAGGAGTTGGGAAGTGTAGTAGGGGTGTGCGGTCTATGTGGCGCATTATCCGGCTCGGTTTCTTCAGCTGATGGCGGCTTAATCAGGGCATCTTGGGGTACTTGCTGAAGTCCGGCTTGCGCTTCTCCAGGAAGGCGCGGGATCCTTCATGTGCCTCATCGCACATGTAGAAGAGCATGGTGGCATCTCCCGCCAGTTCCTGAATGCCCGCTTGCCCATCGAGCTCCGCGTTCAGGCCTGCCTTGATCATTCGCAGGGCAATGGGGGAGTGCATCATCATTTCTTCGGCCCAACGGACATATTCGTCCTCGAGCTCGTCGAGGGGAACAACCTTGTTCACCAGCCCCATCTCAAGGGCCTCCTGTGCATTGTACTTACGGCAGAGGAACCAGATCTCGCGCGTCTTTTTCTGCCCTATGCAGCGGGCCATATATGAGGAGCCGAAGCCGGCATCAAAACTCCCCACGCGCGGACCTGTTTGGCCGAAAATTGCATTTTCCGAGGCGATGGAGAGGTCGCAGACAACATGCAGAACATGTCCCCCGCCAATGGCAAAACCATTCACCGCAGCTATGACAGGTTTGGGCAATGAGCGGATCTGTTTCTGCACATCGAGCACGGAAAGACGAGGTACACCGCCTTTGTCCACATAGCCTCCATAGCCTTTCACGTTCATGTCGCCGCCGGCGCAGAAGGCAACGTTCCCGGCGCCGGTCAGGACAACTACTGCCACGTCCTGCATCTCCCGGCAGAGGTAGAGTGCATCGCTCATCTCGGCGGTGGTGAGGGGGGTGAAGGCATTGCGGTAGCGCTCACGATTGATGGTGATACGGGCGATACCTCCGTACTGTTCGAAGAGAATCTCCTCGTACTGCTTGATTGTTTTCCACTCGCGTTTCATGGTTCAGTATTGTGCGTGAAATTGTTGAAGGAGTTTGGCATCTGTCGTGCTGTCGGTGAAGACCTCAACGAGCAGGGGGCGATCGCCGGGAGTGGTGAGGGCCGACAGCGCAGCCGGCCAGTCCTGTTCCCCTTGCACGCTTATATATTCGAACCCTCTGCTTCGAGCCCAGTCTGCGGCTGTCGCGCTGTGAGCACCATTCACCAGAGGGTGCTCCGGGGTGGGGATGAGATCAAAGATTCCCCCTCCTTTGTTATTGAGCAGGAGAATGTGCAGCTGCGGGGGGATGCCCTGCAGCCATAGTGCGTTCATGTCGTAGAAGAAAGAAAGATCGCCGCAGATCAGAAATTGCGGTCGGGGGTCGTTCATGGAGTAGCCGATGGCAGTAGAGAGCGAGCCTTCTATACCGTTTACGCCCCGATTGCACTCTACCTGTACGGAGGCAAGCAGGGGAAAAAGCTGGGCAAAGCGTACGGCGCAGCTGTTCGCCAGGTGCAGCACACTTTCGCCATTCATGGTTGCAAGCAAGTCACCTACCAACTGCATGCCGCTGTATGGAAATTGCGGTACGGGAACGGGAGTGTACCATTGCTCAGCGTAGACCTCGTTTCCACCATCTGCGAAGGCTGCCAGAAGTTCCCACAGTTCGGCGGGATCGCCCTCAATTACCCGGGTAAGAGCACAAAAGGTATCAACCACTTCTCCATCAGTGCTGATGTGCCAGTGTTCTCGGGGTGGGTTGTTCCGCAGCAGGTTTTTCAGGCGCTTGGAAATGGTGCATCCTCCATAGGTGATGAGCAGGTCGGGGCTGAGTGTCGCTGTCGGGTGAGGTCCGATGACAAAGTCCGGTCGGGTGTTGGCGATCGGAGTGTTGCAGAGGTGCTCTCCGATGATGGCAAAGGCTTTCTCCGCTGCAAGAACCGGGGGAATATCGGCGTCTTGCGGGAGTTGTCCCAGCAGGATGAGGCGCCGAGGGCAGGCGCTCACGATTTCCAGTAGTTCGGTTTCTTCATCAGCATCCATCCGTGCCAATTCGGTGCGTCGGATGATGCGGGGGCTTGGAAGGGGCTCGTTCGATGTACCAAAGAGCGGTTCGCTGAGCGGTATGTTAATGTGTACGGGTCCTCCTGCTCGGTGACGCAGTTCCAGCAAAGCTTCGTTGAGCAGACGATTGCGGTGCCAATACTCCTGAGGTGCTTCGGGAATCTGTACACTCATTCGACAGAGTCCGGCAAAAACGTCCGGTTGGTGCAGGGTCTGTCCGTCCTGCTGACCTATCCAGGCTGCCGGGCGATCTGCTGAAATAACAAGCAGGGGAATATGGCGGTAAAAAGCCTCGGCTATGGCCGGGTGCAGATTGAGTAGTGCAGAACCGGAGGTGACGCATACGGCAACCGGGGCTTGTGCCTGCGCTGCCCAGCCACAGGCCACAAAACCTGCACTGCGTTCATCTGTCGCTCCTCTCAGCTCAAAGGTACCTGCTGCGCTCAGGCTTGCAACGATGGGGGAATTTCTGCTGCCGGGGCAGGCTACGCATCTGGTGACTCCGTGAGCGTGCATGAGAGCGATTAGCTCCCTGATAGCTGCTGAACTGCTGATTTGTGCCATGTCGGTTCATTCTAGCATATTCTGTCAGCCTCTGCAAACACCGGGCGCGTCAGTTCCTCTTCTTGCCTTACGGTATCCGGTTCTCAAATAAACGGATATGACATGACGATATCTGGCTGGGATGATTCGGATATGGTAGGATGGATCAGTATGAGAAAATCTGTTTATTTTTCTCTTAGCGCAGCTATGGCCGCTCTCGCTGTAACCGCAGGCTCTGTCGCTGCTGCCCCGAGAGATGATTTTGCGGCATTGAAGGCTCACTGGAGCTTCGATGAGGGGCGTAACTGGCACAATATGCCCTATCCCTATGAGGTGAAGGTGGTCAGTGCAAGCGAGCTGTCCGGTAACTCTGAGAATCTTATGCTCAATTATGATGGTCGGTATTTCCTTCCGGTGAACAATGAAGACTGGGTGGCCGGACGTCAGCATTCCGGCATAGCCAATTGCAATGGTATGACTACCACCAAAGATCTCTCCTGGCTCAATGGCTCCACCACATTATCCTACTGGACCCGCTTGGATGGTAAGCCGAACAAACGCGGTCTGATTGGCTCCAACTACCACGCTCTGTGGGGGGGGATGAACGATAAGTCGCAGGTCGGATTGCGCTACATGGGGCGTCAGGTGGTGATGAGCCCGGCGGGGATCAATGATGGACTCTGGCACCATGTGGTATTCACTCGCGATGCTGCTACCGGAACGGTTATGCTGTACCTTGATGGTAAGCATGTAGCCACAGGAAGTACTCCTGCCGGTCGTCTGAACGGAACCTTTGATTGTATATCCACGAATAATTCAGCTGTTGATCAGATCCATATATTCGACAAGGCAATAGGTGCGGATACCGTAGCTGTTCTGTACGACAATCATGCACCGCAGGTCTTTGAACAGACTCATTTGGTGGAAACGTCCGTACCTTCTGTCACCGGCAGTATTCTTCACGGCTTCACTTATGATGTGGATCAGGACTCGCTGCGAGTGGCTTCTTTTACCCAGCCCGAGGGAGGTAAGGTCGTCAGCAGAGGTGATGGTACATTCACCTTTATTCCCAACGAGAACTTTGCCTGTACCGGCAAGACCTGTTTTGATATAGTAGTGACAGATGATCGCGGTGGTTTTACCAAGACTACCATGCACCTCTGCGACAGCCGACACCAAGTGGGACAACCTGTGCGAGAGTTCTGTTATTTCGGCGCCCTGCCGGAATTTACCGTTGGTGCCGGAAAATTACAGAAGTACCGTAGGCCTATGGCAATCAGTATGGGGGGCGCGCGCCCTGATCTGATTGTGCAGGCTGATTCTCGCTTGTGGTTCTTCATCAATGAGTCTCGACGTGGTAAGGTGCTTTTCTCCGAACCTCAGGTTCTCACCATGGCAGATGGCTCGCCTTGCGAGACCGATGGTGCTGCCGTGATCGAGGATAACAAACTTGTGTTGCGCCGTCCCGATGGTTCTCTGGTGCTGGCCTATGTGACTGGGCTGGATGTACCGCACCTTGAAATCGGAGCTGCAATCAAAGACACCACCGGTGCTGACATGAAACTGGCCACGAACCGATTTGTCATCGTGGATTACGATCATGATGGCACCCCTGACTTGGTAGGCGGCTTCAATGATGGTCTGTACTACCACAAGGGGCAGGCAAGTACCTACACCATTGAGGGGGGGCAGAAGAAGATTCGTCATATCAGCTTTGCTCCCGACAAACAGGTGGCTTTTCAGCGTTCTTACAATATCACGCCGGGAGTGGGGGATCTCAATAACGATGGCAGAACCGAGTTGCTATACGGCATTAACTGGGGAACTCTGCATGTGTGGATGAATGATCCGACCAAGACGACTCTCACCGATGGTGAGTACATCGAGCTGACTTTGGAAAATCAACCCAAAGACAGGTTCGTTCGTGAGCTCAATGGTGCCCATATGGCTGTGGCAGATTTCGATGGCGATGGCTGTGCAGACATGGTGCTGGGCGGTAGTGCAGGCTCACAGCTCGTGAGTGCTCGAGGTGTAAATCCTGAGAGTTGGTCTGGAAATCTGACTATCATTGAGAATGAACTCTACCGAGGGCATGAGAAAGATCTTGGCAGAGTGCTTGAGGACGATGGTCAGAAAGGATTGAAGCGTTACCGCTATTTGATGTCCTGCTGGATTCGCTGGGCTGTTGCTCAGAATACACCCTCCGGGCGACAGGCTGCCTACAATATGCTGAAGGAGCATGTGAAAAAGTATCCGTTCCTTCAGCGAGGGGCTCTTGCAGATGCTTGGTGCAAGCAGGAGAAAGGTAAGGTCATCGACTATGGTTCCATGCACCATGTACCGGGAATTTTCGTGATGAACTGGGTGGTGCTGCACCGATTGTTGCCCGATTCTGCTGAACATCGAGCCGATGTGGCCGATGCCCTGGGGCTGAAAGGGGTGGATCGTCAGGTGTATCTTGAGAAGGGGATGCCGTTGGCAGATAATAATCGTAGCTCAGTGGGGCAGCTTTACGCTGTGCGCGATTTGCTGAAGCACCATGCTCCCATCTTGTTCCCTGATGATCACATATCCATTGGGCAGAACTTCGGTGATGGGCGTGATGCCATGTGTTATATCTTCAACTCCAATAAAAACACCTTCAGCATGGAGGTTGGCAACAACCTGGCCGAAATGCACGGCGACATGGTTCGGCTGACAGAAGAATGTTTCGGACAGAAAGGAGCTGCTGATGGTGACTATTTCACGTTTGTCCTGGCTCACGAAGTTTGCCATTCTCTGGATGCCTATGTGCGAAGCCGGACAAACAAGGATCTCACGCGCCGTTGGGGCGATCAGAACTACTATGCTGCCACCAATGGTGGTGAGTGTGATGATGTCGTTGCCAACGAAACCGGATGGTGGGATCTGAACCTGACCCGTGAGCGCTTCCGCCAGCGTGGACTCTGGGATGGTGACAATGCTACCTGGGGTGATGCCTGGAAGGCCTACTGGCAGAAGAGTCCTTTCCGCAACAAGGTGTTCATGCGCGGTGATATTGACTGGTTCCTCGGTAGTCAACAGGAGACCTTTGCCACTCAGGCAAATCACCATTGGGCTCGCTCCGAATCGCGACTCATCGGAGCTATCCTGCGCTATCTTCAGGGCTACAAGTCGAATATCAACGAAGTGGTGTTCTTCCTGGATGTGCTTTCTGCCGGTCAGAATAAGCTGCCGATGTTCCACCCCTGGGGTGCGGGTAATCCCCCTATGGTGAACTTCAATGTGGAGTACGCTTGGCTGACTCGCAATGATCGTGGTCATATCACCGATATTCATATAGGTGATCGTCACTATGGATTCATTGTGAATGAGGGAGGTAGAGTGATCGGTCTGCGTGCCTATCCCTTTGCGGATAAGATTAAGGCCGCAGCTGCGCGTTAATTGATTATCGCCGCTTTGCGTTGTCTGCACCGCAGTTCTCTCGGTCTGCGGTGCTGCGCCTTTCCGGGGGAAGGGCTCATGACGGAGATGTTTGTAGCCAATTTTCTGACAGATAGGTTGGGGACTTGGCTAGTTTGTTGAAAATCCGAGTTTAGCAGATTTCTGTCAGCGTTCATGCCGATGGGATAGGTGTTCTCTGGCACAGAATATGCTTGACTCCTCAGCGATAAATTACTAGAATGCTGCGAGCTGAAAGTGTCTGTCGTATAGCAGTCAACATTCAACCCAGAAACAAAAAATATGAAACTGAACAAATTAATGGCGTTGGCTTGTGCGGTTCTCTTTGCCGCAGGTGGCCTGAATGCTCAGTCGCTGTCGCCCGATACCAGAACTCATTGGGACAAGGGCACTCTCATCGTTGAATCTCCCGCTCGTCCTGAGGGGCAGGAGCATGTCATCGGACTGAAGACACCCGCTCTCAAAACCGTCCGTGTTGCTTTCGTTGGTCTGGGCATGCGTGGTACGAGCGCCATTCCCCGCTTCACCCACATCCCCGGTGTGGAGGTCGTGGCCCTCTGCGACTATGTGAAGGAGCGGGCTGAGAAATGCCAGAAGTTTCTTCGTCAGGCCGGGCTGGCTCCCGCTGACATCTATTATGGAGCCAAGGGTTACGAGGAGCTCTGCAAGCGTTCCGATATTGATCTTGTATACATCGCTACAGACTGGGACCACCATTTCCCCGTGGCTAAGTGCGCCCTTGAGAATGGTAAGCACGCTGCCATCGAGGTTCCCAGCGCCATGAATCTTCAGCAGTGCTGGGAGCTTGTGAACCTCTCGGAGAAGTTCCGCAAGCACTGCATGATCCTCGAGAACTGCTGCTATGACTGGTTTGAGCTTGATTCGCTCAATATGGCTCAGCAGGGCGTGCTCGGTGAAGTCCTCTATGCCAAGGGGGCTTACATCCACAATCTTGATGAGTTCTGGGATGAGTACTGGGTAAACCCGGAGAACGATCCCGACAAGCTCGGATGGCGCATGAAGTACAATATGGAGAATCGCGGTGATGTCTATGCCACACATGGTCTCGGTCCCGTGGCTCAGGTGATGAATATCCATCGTGGTGATCGGTTCAAGACTCTCGTTGCTATGGACACTATTTCGGTGCATGGTCGTGAATATGTAGAGAAGAAGACAGGTCGTCCCTGTCCGAACTTCCGCAATGGTGACCATACCACCACTCTCATGCGTACGGAGAATGGTAAGGTTGTGGAGATTCAGCATAATGTCATGAATCCCCAGCCCTACAATCGTCTCTTCCAGCTTGTTGGTACCCGTGGTTTCGCCAACAAGTACCCCATCGAGGGCTTCGCTATTGATGCAGCTCAGCTCACTGCTAAGGGGGCTGCTCCCAAGATTGACGATCTGAGCTCTCACAGCTTCATGCCCGAAGAGGAGATGGAGGCTTTGCGTGAGCGCTATCGTCATCCCATCATCAAGAAGTTCGGCGACATGGCCGCAAAGGTTGGTGGTCATGGCGGTATGGACTTCTTCATGGATGTCCGTATGGTCTACTGCCTGCAGCATGGTCTGCCCCTCGACATGGATGTGTATGACTTGGCTGAGTGGTGCTGTCTGGCTGAGCTCGGTTCCCTCTCCATGGACAATGGTAACTGCGCCGTGGCATTCCCTGACTTTACCCGTGGTCACTGGAATGATGTGCAGGGCTACAGCCATGCTTGGGCCACTCCTGAGCAGGAAGAAGCTGTGAATGCTGCTTCCGAAGCTTACACCGTAGGTCAGAAGGCTGCTGTGCAGATGTTCGACCTCTGGGGGCTCTATGATGCGGCTCAGGCTGCCTCCGGCGATGCCAAGGCTGCTGCCGTGAAGGCCTACGAGGAGGCTCGCGCCAAGGCTCGTTCCATCTACAACAACTGATAGCTGCTTTTCAGTTGCCATTTTTCGCTGCGGATCTTCGGATCCGCAGCATTTTTTTTTGCTCTGCGATGAAGGTTCTGTATAGCGTCGATAGACAAATAGCCGAGTCTGGTTATCTCCGTATATTGAGAACACGAACGTTTCTTGTTCGACTTACTCAATCTATTTTTGGAATCTTTATAAAAAATGTGGCTTTCGTCTTGACTTGAGAAGTGGAAACAGTTATTATGTGTATACGGAAAAGAATCCGACAATTTAACTCACACCGTAACGATTTATGACAACAGAAACAGAAACTCCGATAAACCCCTGGGAGGGGTTCAGGGGCGGCGTATGGACAGAGTCCATTAATGTTCGCGATTTCATCCAGCAGAACTATACTCCCTATGAAGGAGATGGTTCTTTCCTTGCAGGTCCGACCTCTCGCACTAATGACCTGTGGGACGAGGTAAAGGAACTCATGAAGAAGGAGATCGAGGCCGGAGGTCTGCTTGATGCTGACACTGAGGTTGTCTCTACAATCGTCTCTCACGCGCCCGGTTATATCGACAAGGAGAAGGAACAGATTGTCGGGTTGCAGACGGATGCTCCTCTGAAACGTGCGCTCATGCCCTTCGGTGGGCTTCGTATGGCTCAGAAGGCTCTGGAGTCCTATGGTCTGCAGATGTGCCCGCGCACTGCTGAATTCTTCGGTCGCATACGCAAGACTCACAACGAAGGTGTGTTCGATGCCTATACAAGCGATATTCGCGCGGCTCGTTCCGCCGGTATCATCACCGGTCTGCCGGATGCCTACGGTCGAGGTCGAATCATTGGTGACTATCGTCGCGTGGCTCTTTATGGAACGGACAAGCTCATTGCAGCCCGCCGCAAGGATCTGAAGGATCGCGAGTCCGGTGTCCTGACGGATGCTCTCATTCGCCTGCGCGAGGAGATGAATGAGCAGATACGTGCTCTCGATGAGCTTGCCCGCATGGGGCAGAGCTATGGTTGCGACTTGAGCCGTCCTGCCCGGAACTCTCGTGAGGCGGTGCAGTGGACCTACCTCGGTTATCTGGCTGCGGTGAAGGAACAGAATGGCGCCGCCATGTCCCTTGGTCGTGTATCGACCTTCCTTGACATTTATTTCGAGCGGGACCTGGCCAATGGTACCATCACAGAGGAGGAGATCCAGGAGCTTATGGATCACTTTGTGATGAAGCTGCGCATGGTTCGTTTCATCCGTACCCCCGAGTACAACAGTCTCTTCTCCGGCGATCCCACTTGGGTAACGGAATCCATCGGCGGTATGGGCGAGGACGGACGTACTCTGGTAACCCGCAGCTCTTTCCGCATGCTTCAGACGCTCTATAACCTGGGGCCTGCACCCGAACCGAACCTCACGGTTCTGTGGGCTCAGGGGCTGCCCGAGGGCTTCAAGAAGTTCTGTGCGAAGGTTTCCATCGAGACATCCTCTGTGCAGTATGAGAACGATGATCTCATGCGCCCATACTGGGGCGATGACTACGGCATTGCCTGCTGTGTGTCGGCCATGCGCATCGGTAAGCAGATGCAGTTCTTCGGAGCTCGTGCCAACTTGGCTAAGTGTCTTCTCTATGCACTCAATGGTGGCATGGATGAAGTGAAGGGCAAGCAGGTTACTCCCGTTGCTCCTCGTTACGAGGGCGAGTACCTGGAGTACGATAAGGTCATGGAGCTCTTCAGCAACATGCAGGACTGGCTGGCCAAGACGTATGTGGATGCTCTTAACATCATTCACTACATGCACGACAAGTACTGCTATGAGCGTATTGAAATGGCGCTGCATGATCCCGAGATCCTGCGTACGATGGCCTGTGGTATCGCCGGTTTGTCCGTTGCGGCTGACTCCTTGTCTGCCATTAAGTATGCCAAGGTGAAGGTCATCCGCAATGAGGAGGGGCTTATCGTGGACTTCGCGACAGAGGGCGAGTTCCCCTGCTATGGCAACAACGATCCTCGTGTGGATGCGATCGCCTGTGATCTGGTCACGAATTTCATGAACAAGATCCGCAAGCTGCACACCTATCGTGATTCGTTGCCCACGCAGTCTGTTCTTACCATTACCTCCAATGTGGTGTACGGCAAGAAGACCGGTAATACTCCCGATGGCCGACGTGCCGGTGAACCCTTCGCTCCGGGAGCCAACCCCATGCATGGTCGCGATAAGAATGGTTCAGTTGCTTCCATGCTTTCTGTTGCCAAGCTCAACTACGATGACAGCCAGGACGGCATCTCATACACCTTCTCCATTGTTCCCGGTGCCTTGGGTAAGGAGGACGAAGAGCGCCGTGCCAAGCTGGTAAGCCTGCTGGATGCCTACTTCGCAGCAACCGGTCACCACATCAATGTAAATGTGCTTGAGCGCGAAACTCTCATTGATGCTATGGAACATCCTGAGAAGTACCCCCAGCTGACCATCCGTGTGTCCGGCTACGCTGTGAACTTCATTAAGCTCACTCCCGAGCAGCAGCGTGAAGTGATTTCCCGCACCTTCCATACGAAGTAAGGTAACTGACTTCAACATATAAGTCAGGCTCGTGATGCTTGCTGGTGGTCTTTCCGGCAGAAAGAAGTCACCATAGGTGGATGAAGGTTCTCCTTCATGACACAAGCGAGCAGAGCGAGTCTGACTTGTTCTTCGTCAACAGTAACCAAGAATCAGCATGCACACTTTTAAGCACCCTGCCACCGAAGAGCAATCTCCTGTCGGACTGGTTCATTCGGTGGAATCATGCGGCACCGTGGATGGTCCCGGGGTGCGTTTTGTTTTGTTCCTGAGCGGCTGTAGTCTGCGCTGCCGCTATTGCCACAACCCCGATACTTCTTTTGTACGGCGAGGCCGGGAACGCAGTGCGGCTGATGTGCTGGAAGAAATCAGTCGCTATGCAGCCTTTATGAAGGCAGCCGGCGGCGGGGTGACCATCAGCGGCGGAGATCCGCTTTTTCAGCCTGACTTCACCCGCGCGTTGCTACGAGGCTGCAAGGAGCAGGGGCTTCATACCTGCATCGATACTTCCGGTCATCTTGGGGTGAATGCAGATGAAGCCATGCTGGCTGACATTGATCTTGTTCTGCTGGATATAAAGGCTTGGAATCCTGCTGTATATCAATCTCTTGTCAGGCAACCTTTGCAGCCTACCCTTGATTTTGCCGAGCGGCTGGCCGCTGTGAGGAAAAACGTCTGGTTGCGTTATGTGCTTGTCCCCGGCATAACGGACAAGCCTGAAGATGTTGAGAAATTAGCTCGCTATGCTGCCGGACTGGGTAATGTGCAGCGTGTGGATGTGTTGCCATTTCACCAGATAGGTCGTTATAAGTGGGAGGAGCTGGGGTTGGACTACACCTTGGCTGATGTCGAACCTCCCGAGCAGGAGCTTACCGAATCTGTACGCTCCATCTTTCGAGCCAACGGATTCGAGGCGTGTACCTATTGAGGTTTCGGAGAGAGCTCCATTGTCGTCTCATCCTGAACGTTACCACCTACCGAAACGCCATGTCGCAACAAGTTGATGCGGCATGGCGATGGGGTGGGTTCAGGGTTCTGTAGAGTAGAAGGCGTTGAAATATTCAGCATCCAGACGGCGCTGAAGCAGTTTACGCGCGGCACGGCGTTGTTTGCGAAGAAAGCGCTGTTTGTTGCCGGGAGAGGTCAGTCCGCTCATACGATACTCGATAATCCAAGGATGAGGCGGAATGGTACGAGGGCGTATGGGGATGGTCTTTTCAGCACGAGCGGCACTAGCCGCTCTCATCTGACCTATGTGGCGGAAATTCCAACGGCATTTCCAGAAGGAGTGCGCGATGCGCTCTTTGTACGGAATGTAGGTCGTTTTTGCGGGATGTTTATACCAGGAACGTGACATAGTGATGCATTAGTTGTGATTTCTCACAAATAATGCCATGCACGCCCTACGACTGCCCGTAGTGTATTCTGATTGTGAAAGTTCATAGTAGCTCAATGGCTGTTATGGTATAATACCACCGATGTGGGGAGGATGTTCAAAAATATGATGGAAAAAGAGAGAGAAAACATATTCCGATGCGGAGTATTGAGCTTTCCGATGGGCTCACTTCCTCACCGGACGAAGTGAGTCCAAGCCCGGGGCTCATCGAGGGTGGGATGAGCCGGACCTCCCGCTATACATTGCATGAGCCATGCTAGGTTGCGACCGAGATTCCGCATGGTCTGGCACCCTTCCGGATCGTGCTGGACCTCACCGGGGCGCATGCCGTAGATCATGTTCCAGTAGAAGGAACTGACGAGAGGTTGATTATTGTATGTTATATATTTGTTAAGGCGGTCGAGTGTGGTGGATGCTCCTCCGCGACGAGCTACTGCAATGGTGGCTCCCGGTTTGTATGCCAGTTTGCTGCCTGCAGAGTAGTACAGGCGATCAAGCAGGGCGCAGAGAGAACCATTGGGACCGGCAAAATAGGTAGGGCTACCGATGACGATGGCTCCTACCTCATCAAGCATGTCGCATATGCTGTTGTAGAGTTCATCATTGATACCGCAGCGCCCGGTTTTCAGGCACCGGCGGCAACCTATGCAACCCTGTACAGCTTGGGATCCGATCTGGATAAGTGTCGATTCGACTCCGCCTGCACGGAGCCCTTCTGCGACCATATTGAGGGCGTGAAAGGTGTTGCCTTTGGGGTTCGGACTGCCGTTTATGAGGAGTGCTTTCATGAGCGCTGAGCTTAGCACATAAAAAATCCGGGAGCAAGAAAAAACTTGCGTACAAGCTCCCGTTTGTTTATACTGAACCCCGTTGCTGATAAACTACTTCATTGTATGGAATCTCTTTCTTACATCATGAAACGTCTCTTTTCGTTTTTTCTGGCACTTATGGGGATCGCTGAGACTTCTGCTGAGGTCTTGCATGGGCGGTGCAGTTATGTACAGGATGGTGACTCCTTCAAGTTCATTCAGAAAGGACAAACGAAGGAGGAGCGAGTGCGATTGTATGGGATAGATGCTCCGGAGAAAGGTCAGGCGTATGCCGCCCAGTCAAGAAAGTTTCTCGAGAAATGGGCTCGTGGAAAAATAGTCCGTATTGAGGTTGTGGAGGTCGATCAGTACGGGCGTTATGTGGCTAAAGTCTATGCCGGCAATAAATATGTGAACCTGGAAATGGTGAAGGCCGGACTGGCCTGGTTCTATGACTTCCATTCCACGGATGCTGAGCTTGCAGAGGCTCAGGAATTGGCTCGTAAGACCCGTAAGGGGGTGTGGAAGGATGACAATGCTGAGAACCCTCGCTCGTTCCGCCAACGGAATGGTACGGTGCATGAGGGTCCGGCTGCCGATGATGATAGCGATCTCGGTTCTGCCGGGGATGTATCTGTAGAGAATGGGGGTATGTTGATGGGAACCTGCGAGTATGTCATGGATGGCGATACGATTAAAGTTCGCTGTTCCGTCGAGGATGATGAGCCCATAGTGGTACAGCTCTATGGAGTGGATGCTCCGGAAAAGGGGAAGCCTTTTTCGCTAGAGGCTCGCGCACGTCTGAAAGCGTTGATTGAGAAAAAATCTGTTCGGGTGGAAGCTCTGGAAAAAGATCGGTATGGGCGCTTGCTGGGGAAGGTGTATGTGGGACGAGTATGCGTGAATCTTGTACTATTGAAGGAAGGATTGGCTCGCTTTTATAAGCGGTTGGGTAAGGACCCCCAAGCTCTTGAGCTGGAAGCCGCTGAGAAAGCTGCGCGCGCGGCTGGGGTGGGGCTCTGGAGAACCGATACCTGAGACATTGTCACAACCCTCCGGGGCGCCAGAAAATGATCGCGTGTTCTCTGGTTACACCATACATACTCAGATAGCGCGTCCTCAGCAATTCGGCTGAACGGTGCCCCATCTCCGTTTGCAGCAGAGGGAAGTTTCGCCAAAACTTAGCATGATAGCTTGCGAAGGTGTGGCGTAGCACATCTTGCTGCCAGGGCAGCACACCGGCGATTGTCCGCAAACGCTTCCATCGTCGTTCCCAGTTCGGAGGGCAGATTTTTCCCTCTCTCGTCATTCCTGACTCCTGCAGCCATCGAGCCAGAACCGGTTGGAGTGTAACATGGCGAGCTCCTCCTGTTTTACTATGCTGGGGGCGTAGAGTTATGACATTCTCCTCCCAGTCGATGTCGCTCCAGCGGAGTCTGCACACCTCTGCCGGTCGGATTCCCGCCCAAAGCATGAGTCCGAGCGGAGGCATACAAGATTGAAATTCTCTTTTTCTCGCTGTTCTCAGCAGCGCTCGTAAGTGCTCCCACGACAATGGGCGAACCTCGTTTTCACAGAGCTGTGGTCGCGCCATACCGACAATGGGATTACTTACGCATTTTCCGTACCGTATACTAATCTCAAACAGACTGTGGAGAATACGCCGGGCCTTCTCTTGTTGCCGCGCCGTAGGGAAAACTCTGCGGATGATTTCGCCGCATTCTTCCCGGGATATGCGTGAGATTTTTCGATCTGCCAGGCTTGGAGTATGTCGAAGAATCCTGTCGCATACGTTTCGGAACTCTGCTCGTGTGCGAGGTCTGCGCATTGCTTTTTCCTGTAGCGCTATTTCCACAGCTTCTGCAAAGCTTTGCCCAGCTATATGCCGGGGGAAGATGCGGTGTAGAGTATTCCACAGGTGACAGATGCTGAAATTTGTAAGAAACGGGGCTCTCATATTGTATGACGTTATATTTGAATTCTGAACCGGACTACTAATCCGCTGTAAAGAAAAAAATGCGTAATAGCTCTGAATTGGCGTAACTTATGAACAATAATAGGCTTCGCTTTGTCTTATTTGTATGCGAATACACTCCCTTGGAAAAGTTGCAAGTCCTCTTATATGAATACTTTGCGAGGTAATCGGAGTGCAGCGGATTAGTAGTCCGCTATGATTTGTCTATAAAATATCATACACAACCTCACACCCCCAAAATCGCTATGGCATCACGAATAATCTGCTCCTTCCGTTTCACAAAAGAAATGCATCGTTTTATCTCTGACATCATGAATGAACGCCAGCTCGATCGGACCTCTGTGCTCAAACTTGCCCTCTACCAGTTCTCTGCCTATATGAGCAAAGAGGAGAGTAAATTGCTCACACTCGGTCAACTGGTTGAAACTCTCGAACGTCATGCCCCGGATGGATTCCCGGATTTCGCCAGTTTCGGGGACTCATGAGGTCAGACGTGCCAACTATTCTCGGCGGTTAGTTGAGGTGGCTTCCTCTCACTTTTGTGTCATGCCGCAGAAAAGTCTTGCATCCTTACTTTTGCTGGGCTAGTATACCCGCATGCACTGAGCTGTGCTGCTATATTAGGATGGGTGGCAGAGTGGTTTAATGCAGCGGTCTTGAAAACCGCCGAAGGTTTATCCCTTCCGTGAGTTCGAATCTCACCCCATCCGTACATGGTCTGTCCCTCGACAATGAGAGGCAGACTTTTATTTTTTCTTGTCCCATGCAATACAAAAAAGGCTTGCAACCATTTAAGGTGCAAGCCTTTTAACGGACAGGGAGGGATTCGAACCCTCGGTACGCTTTTGACGTACACACGATTTCCAATCGTGCTCTTTCGACCACTCAGACACCTGCCCAGTCGAACTTTGTTCTGTGCGTTCTCTAAAAGAGCGCAGGGAGACTATACGCTAATTTGACGCGCTTTGCAAGCCTAAAATTACAAATGAGTGTAATTTTTTTAAGTTTTACGGAGGTGCAGTTATCCGCGAGCTGTTACAAGTTCCTGGTACCGAACACCGCTGCCACCGAAAATATCCAGGGCACTGCCAACGGTGGCATCGATATAACCACCAGATAGAGAATCGATTAGGTCAAAATCGTCCATGGAGGAAATGCCGCCGGCGTAGGTCATGGGGCATCCGCGCCAAGAACCGAGCAGAGAAACCAGCTCGCGGTCTATGCCGCCACAGCGTCCCTCAACATCTGCGGCATGGATGAGGAACTCGTCACAGCTGTCAGCCAAGGCAGATAGCGTAGCCGGGGTGATATTCAGCTCCGTAAGAGTCTGCCAGCGGTTCATTGCAACGGTCCATCCATTGCGAGTACGTCGGCAACTGAGATCGATAACCAGATGCTTTCTGCCCGTTTTTTCAATGATTTCACTCAGTACGTTCCAACGAAAGCGGCCTATTTTGTCGAAGAGTACGCTGGTGACGATGATGTGGGAAGCTCCGGCTGAGATCCATTCTGCAGCATTGTCAGAAGTGATGCCGCCTCCTATCTGCAAACCTCCGGGGTAGGCGGCGAGAGCAGCACGGGCTGCAGCGTCATTGCCCGGACCGAGCTTGATGACATGACCACCGCGCAGACCATCCTGTCTGTATTTTTCTGCAAACCATTCAGCAGGGTGCTCAGCCACGAAGTTGGTGCACAGCCCGGCACCATCATCGGTGAGGGTGCCGCCGACGATTTGTTTCACTCTGCCGTTGTGCAGGTCGATACATGGGCGAAAGCGGGTCATAAGTGTTTAAACTTATCTACGACATCTTGCATGAAACCGGCAGCAACGAGGTGCAGCGCTTCATCGCGGGGTATGCCTCGACTGAGAAGGTAGAAGAGCTGCTCTTCATCCATGGGGGCACTGGCGCTGCCGTGGGAGCAGCGTACCTTGTCTGCCAGAATTTCCAGACCGGGCAGGGAATGAATGGTGGCTTTCTCGCTCAACAGCATATTACGGTTGCTCTGGTAGGCATCCGTATTGTGAGCGCCGGGGGCCACATAGATGTTCCCTGCGAAGATGGCAGTGGAGTTGTCGTCCACTACATTTTTGTACAGCAGGTTGCTGGTGGCTCCTCCGACATGGTGTACCTGTCGGGTATGTTGGTCGACAACCTGATTGAGAAATGGATTATTGGCAGAGAAAAGCTTAATGTCCGCGCCGGGGCTGTATATCTCAGCTACCATTTCCTCGCGTGCCCAGTCGCAAGCAAAGTAGTGGGTATAGTGTGCAACCTTGCCACCCATGTTCTGGATGTTGGTGATGACCATACTTCGGGCACAGCCGTAGGGGTGAAGTTCTACCTTCAGTTCTGCGCCTTCTGCCACCTGAATGTTGCGCGTGGCGAAGATGGTGCCTTTTTCGCAGCCGTAATGCTGCTCGATGACGTGTGCCTTGACCCCCGGGGCGACCATGATGTAGGTGGAGGGGGTGTATAGACTGTCCGTTTTGTAGCTGATGAAGATGGGCTCTTTGGTGTCTTCCTCAATATAGAGTGCGTAGCCGCAGCCGAAGCGCTCAAGGTGCATGCCGAGCAGAGCATCGGAGCCGATGGTGGGCATGAGTAGTTCGGTTTGGCGCAGGTCTTCATCTTCGGCGCTGACGGGTACAGCAGCCTTTCCTGCATGCATGACTTCAGCCTCGCCCCGCGACGGGGTATCGTTTTGGAGCTGTTTGGCCAGCGCGGTGGCATATTTGTGCGGGCGCCCGAAGCGCCAGTCTTCGTTCAGTCGGTTGGGAAGTACGGCGTTCTCGAAGCGGGCTTTGCTTTCGCTGAGGGCTTGCTTCAGCTTGGCTTCGGCTTCTGCCAGGGCAAAGGCTTCTTCCATGCTCATATTCTGCGGGAAATCCATAATGTAATGCAGTGCAGGGGGGGGTTAGCCGATGGAATTTTCCATTTCCAGGTCAATGAGTCGGCGCAGTTCCACGGAGTACTCCATGGGAAATTCCTTGACCAAGTCGTTAATAAAGCCATTGACAGCTAAGCTCATTGCCTGAGCTCGGGTAAGACCGCGCTGCTGCATGTAGAAGAGCATTTCTTCATCTACCTGCGAGACAGAGGCTTCGTGCTGTACCGCACTGGCGTTGCCGTTCACGGTGATGGCCGGGTAGGTGTCCGTACGGCTGGCAGGGTTGATGAGCAGGGCATCGCATTCCGTGTTGTTCTTGCAGCCCTTCATGCCCTTGAGTACGTTGACTTCGCCGCGATAGCTGGAACGTCCCTCGCCGATGGAGATAGACTTTGCAACGATGTTGGAGGTCGTCTCCGGCGCAGCGTGAATCATGCGGGCGCCGGTGTCTTGCAGTTGTCCGCTGTGAGCGAGCGATATGCTCACCACTTCACCTCGGGCGCGCCGTCCCTGAAGAACAACGGCGGGGTATTTCATGGTCAGACCGGAGCCGATGTTGCAGTCAATCCAGCGGATTTCTGCATCCTCCATGGCCAGCCCTCGCTGAATAACGAGGTTGTACACATTAGTAGCCCAGTTCTGTACGGTGACATACTGGATCTTTGCGCCTTTGAGCGCCACGAGCTCCACCACGCCGGAGTGCAGGGTGGCGCTGTCGTATTTGGGGGCGGTGCAGCCCTCCATGTACATGAGCTCGGCGCCTTCATCGGCTATGATGAGGGTGCGCTCGAACTGGCCCATGCTTTCGGAGTTGATGCGGAAGTAGGCTTGCAGAGGCTGTGCTACTTTCACCCCCTTGGGAACGTAGATGAATGACCCGCCGGAGAATGCTGCGTGATTCAGTGCGGAGAACTTGTTGTCGCCAACCGGAATGACCTTGCCGAACCAAGGTCGGAAGATGTGTTCGTACTCCTTCAGACCCTCTGTGGAGTTCACGAAGATCACCCCTTGTTTGCTGAGCTCCTCGCGCATGTTGTTGTACGCGGTTTCGGAGTCGTATTGGGCATCCACGCCGGCAAGGAAGGCTCGTTCCTGCTCGGGGACGCCCAGGCGTTCAAAGGTGAGCTTGACGTCATCCGGTACCTCGTCCCAATTTTTGTAGGGCATGGTGCCGTGGGAGAGGTAGTAGCGGATTTTGTCAAAATCAAGCTCATTTATACCTTCCGGGGCCCAGTGTGTGGGCATGGGCATTTCGTTGAACTTACGCAGGGCTTCTTTGCGGAAGCTGCGTACCCAGTCAGGCTCGCCCTTGGCATCGCAGATGTAGTCGATTGTTGCTTCGGTTAGTCCGAATCCGGCATCGAATTTATGGTTCTCGGGGAAGGAGAACTCACCGCGTGTATCAATCTGGAAAGGGGACTCGTCCATCACTCTTCAGATTTCAGGAAGTCAAAGCCGTTCTGTTCGATGTGCTCGACTAGTTCGTACCCGGCAGTACGAACAATCTGGCCTTTATGGAGAATGTGTACGACATCCGGCTTGATGTAGTCGAGCAGGCGCTTGTAATGTGTGATGACCAGAAAGCTGCGGTAAGGGGCTCGCATGGCATTTACTCCATCGGAAACGATTCTCAGCGCATCGACATCCAATCCGCTATCAGTCTCGTCCAGAATGGCGTAGCTGGGCTCCAGCATCATCATTTGCAGGATGTCATTACGTTTTTTCTCTCCTCCGGAGAATCCCTCGTTTACGGCTCGCGCCGTGAACTTTGCATCCATACCGAGGGCTGCCATTTTACTGCGCATTGTCTTGTAGAAGCTGACGGCATCGATCTCCTCACCTTTGGGCAGACGGGCCTGAAGAGCAGCTCGCATGAAGTTTGCATTGGTCACGCCGGGGACTTCCACCGGGTATTGGAAGGCGAGAAAAAGTCCTGCTCGGCTGCGTTCGTCCACACTCATGGCGAAGAGATCCTGTCCGTCCAGCTCAGCGCTGCCGGAGATAAGCTCATAATCGGGGTGTCCGCAGAGAACTTTGGAAAGGGTGCTCTTGCCGGATCCGTTCGGTCCCATGATGGCATGCACCTCTCCTTTAGGAATTTCGAGATGGATACCATTCAATATCTGCGCTCCGTCTTTCACGCGCGCTCTCAGGTCTTTGATGATCAGACTCATTGTTCGTTTTCTGACATGCAGTTATCCGGAATCTCACCACGAAGGTAAGCCTCCATGCTCTTAATGTGAACGCCTTGTGGCAGTTCGAAAACATCCTCCGGGGTCAGTCCTTCCTTCAGTTGGACGTCTATGACCCGGTTCGTGGAATCATCCATGACGTGTACATGGGGTTCCACATTGGGGCAGAAGCGGCAAGGACCATTGTCAAAATGTAGCTGGTTAATGAGCCTCTGTGCCGCCAGCGATTCGATACAGTTGTAGACCGTTGCCAATGATATTCCCGGCAGAATTGCCTTTGCCCGTTCGAAAATCTGAGCTGCTGTAGGGTGGTCATAGGATTGCAGCAGGACTTCGATGACAGCGCGACGCTGGCGAGTCATCCGCACGCCGGCCCGGCGTACTATAAAGGCCGGAGTGGCGGTGCGCCTGGTGACTTCTTTGCCGGTGGAGTCTGTTTGCATACTGTTTTGGTGGGGCTTCTTCTTTGCCGCGCGGACATTATAGCGATTCTAAGCACGCATAGCAAGGCAAAATCACGTCTCATTCATGACTGATGTCAACTTCTCGTGTTTTTTGGCTTGCAGAATGAGGGAGAGTGTGGCAAATTGAAGGCGTACAGAGTAGAAAACTCATACTTAAGAATTATGTCCGAATACTCATATAAGGAGATTGAAGGCGGAGTGACAGCCGCCCGGGGATATGTGGCGAATGCGCTCAGTTGCGGCATTAAGAAACCCACTGCCACGCGACTGGACCTTGCGCTTGTCTATTCGACGTTACCTGCCACATCGGCGGGTACCTTCACAACGAATCGCGTACGGGCTGCATGCGTGCGCGTGAGCCAAAACCATCTGAGGCGCGGAAATGTTCGGGCTGTTGTTGCCAACAGCGGCAACGCGAACGCCTGTACAGGAGCTGCCGGCGTGGCCGTGGCTCGCAAGGAGTGCTCCATTGTTGCAAAATCTCTTGGTCTTAAGCCCTCAGAGGTTGCAGTATGCTCAACAGGCGTGATCGGGTTGCCCATGCCCATGGTGCGTATAGAGCCTCGTCTGCCTGAACTTTGTCAGAATCTTTCGGCAGATAAGGGGCATGACGTTGCCTCTGCTATCATCACTAGCGACACGCGGGAGAAGGAAGTCGCTGTTGAAGTGAACCTCGGGGGGCGGATCGTTCGTATCGGTTCCTGCTGCAAGGGCGCCGGCATGATTGCTCCCTGCATGGCCACAATGATCTGCCTGATTTGTACGGATGCCGGTGTGAGCCGCTCTGATCTCGAGGCGATTGTGAAAAAAGGAGTTTCCGAGACCTTTAATCGCATCACCATCGATGGTGATATGAGCACGAATGATACCTGCCTCGTTATGGCCAATGGTGCTTCCGGGGTTGATCTTGCACCCGGTGTAGAGGGGTGGGATGTTTTTGTGAAGGCTCTTCATTATGTCATGATGGAACAGGCCAAGAAAATCGTCCAGGATGGTGAGCGCGTGACCAAGTATGTTACTGTTCGCGTGGTGGGTGCTCCGTCGCAGACCGAGGCTCGCCGGGTGGCAGAGGGTGTGGCCAAGTCCTCACTGGTCAAGAGCTCCTGGAATGGTGGCGATCCGAACTGGGGGCGTATCATCCACGCCGTTGGCTACAGCGGTACTCGAGTGAAGGAAGATAAAGTTGACATCGACATTGCAGGGCTTCCCGCCTGTCGAGGTGGTGAACAGACGGACACCCCCAGCGATGATCTCCGCGCTCGTGTGCAGGCTCGTGAGTTCGAGGTCCTCATCAACCTCAACCTCGGAAGTGAAGAGTACGTCGTTTACACGACTGATCTCTCTCCTGAGTATGTCGATTTCAATCGTTCGGAATATGCTTACTGGAACCAGGCAAAGCAAGATGGTTTGACCAAGTGAGTCTCCTCCTCTCTGCCCGCAGGATGCCAGCCGTCCTGCGGGCTTGTTCCTTGCTTATCCCGATCGCAGCAGGTACATGCTGCGATTTTTTTGCATCTGAGCTTGTCGGTATGTTAAAATAACCTTGCAATGCAGAGTTGATCATGCTATATTCGTTCCAGTAAAGATGTCCAGAACAGCGGTTATCAGCGATATTCATGCAAACTATCATGCGCTATGCGCCGTGATGGGGGATGCCTTCGATGTCGAGCATTGCACGAATGTGGTCTGTGTGGGGGATATTGTGGGCTACAACGCTTATCCTCGTGAATGTCTGGACTATATCCGCATGCTCAACTGCCCGGTAGTGAAGGGTAATCATGATGAAGAAGTGGTCGATCCTTCGTACGCCAAGATGAATCCCATGGCGAGAGCTGCGATGGAGTGGACCCGACAGCAGCTGGATGCCGACCAGCTTGCGTGGCTCTCCCGCCTGCAACATCTGCGCATTGTGCGTAACAGCGGCACCTGTCAGTCGTCCTTTACCATTGTACATTCCACGCTGGATAACCCCAAGGCTTGGAGTTACATCATCAATGCCAACGATGCCGCCGGTAGTTTCAATCGGCAGGTCACTCAGTTCTGTTTCAATGGTCATACTCATGTCCCCAAAGTCTACATGTGGAATGGTCGTTCTGCCGGGGAAGATTACGATGCCCAGCATGAATTGATCATGAATGGGTATGCCGAGGTGCAGCCCATTGCCGGTTATAAGTACTGCATCAACGTGGGGTCTGTGGGGCAGCCTCGCGACAATGATCCCCGCTCATGTTATGCCGTGTATGATTCGGATTCCAATATAGTCATTCTCAAACGTGTGGAGTATGATGTGGCGGCTGCTCAGACTGCGATTATCCAGGCTGAATTGCCGGAAAGTCTGGCAGAACGACTGGCTCGCGGGTGCTAACATAGAAAGGTAAAGTTTACATAGTGAAAGAGATGTTTCAAAGATGTCTGCCTGCTGTAGTGTTGTTTGTGCTCGGGGGCTTGCTTGCGGCCTTCCTTGTGCCTTCGGAACTGGAGCAGATGCAGTGGGAGGTGCCGGGCATGCCGGATTCCTATCCCATTGAGCAGATGTGCCGACCGGTGTTCTTGGGGCTGCTCTGTTTTCTGCCCTTTATAGGAGCTTTGGGCTATTCTTTCATGGGGACCATGGATCGGTACATGAGTCGTAACTTCATCAGTTACTTCCTGATGTGTACCCTGATCTTGCTGCTTATCTACATTCTTGCTGATTTCACGGAGAACATGGAGCGTTTCCGTTCGCGCTTTGATGATCCGGTCATTCAGGCTCTTCGCTTCTATGGGTCGCAATTGCCCATGTTCCTTTATCAGATTCTCCCCTACACTCTTATGATGGGGACGATGTGGTGCCTGAGCAAGTTGTCGGGGACCTGTGAGATCACGGGCATGATGCAGTCCGGTCGTTCCCTGCTGCGTTTGTGCATGCCGGTGTTTTATTTTTCTGCCATCGTCTCTCTTGTCTACGGCATCTTCGGTTTTCACTGGGCTCCCAGTGGCTCTCTCTATCGTCAGATCATTCTCAAACAGGAGAAAAGGGAGGATGGCTCTGCACCTTCGCTCATCTACAAGAGTGAGAGTTTCGGCCGCATATGGCGAGTGGAGAATCCGCCTTCGCTCACCAATCCCGGCGTCCCTCTCCGCAATGTTGTAATTGAGCAATTTGACAAAACCTCTCGTCTTGTGCGTCAATATACTGTTAAGTCTGCCAGCTGGAATAAGCAGGAGGCTACCTGGAAACTGACTGACGTTTACATCCGCGACATCTCCCCTGCTTACGTTCGGCCTGAGGATGATCAGTACGTTGAGGAAATGATTTGTGATTTTGGTGAGAAACCCTATCAGATCATCAGTCCCGGAGCCGGCGGTCGCATAGATGCCATGGGAACCTCCATGCTTTATGAATTCATCAAGTCCGGCGCCGGTTCTCGTGAAGATCGCTGCAAGAAGCGCACGGAGTGGCATGTGCGAATTGCCCGCGTGTTCAGCTGTATGGTATTGGTGCTCCTGGCCATCCCCAGCTCCGTTACCTTCCAGCGCCGTGGCACGATGAAGGGTATAGGTATAGCCGTTATTTTGGCCGCCTTCATGCTGTTTCTCTATCGTGTGTTCCCTTCTCTCGGAGAGGCCGGATTGATACAGGCTTGGATCAGCGCTTGGATTCCTAACGTGCTCTACACCATCATCGCTGTATATATCTTCCGTAAGAACTTGGCACACCGCTCCTTCCGTGAGTGGTTCCAAGCCAGAATGAGAGGTGAATCATGAAGTGTCCCCGCGGGATTATTTTCGATTTTGACGGGGTACTGGTTGATACCGAGTGGGCAATCTATCAGTCTTGGGTACGGTTGTATGCCCGTGAAGGGCAGCAGATATCCATCGCGACCTATTCTCCCTGTCTGGGGGCGGGGTATTCGCATTGGAACCCCGCCGAACATCTTGAGAAACTCACGGGAAGAACCTATGACTGGGATGTGGAGACCTCGGCGCGTCAGGCTGAGCTGGAGTCAGATTTGGCGCGTAGTGGGCTGATGGATGGCACAGCTGAATTGCTGACTTGGTGTGCCGGGCAGGGGATAGGTCTGACCGTTGCCAGTTCCTCCTCCCGGCGATGGGTGCAAGGGTGGTTGGAGAGACTGGGTATTTATGATTGTTTTCAAGGGGTATTCACCCGGACGGATGGTTATGCCGTTAAGCCGGACCCTGCGCTTTTCCTTGCTGCACAGCAGAATTTGCAACTGCCCAAGGAAGATTGTCTCATCGTTGAGGACTCGGAGAATGGAACCATAGCAGCCCGCAACGCCGGCATACCTTGTGTGGCCATTCCCAATCGCATGACTGAGCTCTCCGATCTCTCGCGGGCAGAGTATCGACTTCGTTCCCTCCGCGAGCTTCTGGAGCGCCTTCGCGCTCTATCCTGATGGTGAAAGGCTTTCTCCGCTATATCAGCGATATTTTGAAAGCTCTTGGTGAGCTTGCCGGCTCAGTTTCGGTTAGACAGGCGGATTCTGCGCATGAGCCATGTGCCTGCGATAATGAGTCCCATGGCTACGGCCGAAAATAGCGCTAGTGAGAAGTACTGCACGAAGGGCACTCCTTTGCTGAGAACTGATTTTTCCGGCTGTGCTCGGTTCAGGTACACCGGCACCAGTCCGGTTTTGCATGCCTCCTCGTACATGCTTTGGGTAAAGTTGAACCCGACATTGGTTACATAGTAGGCTTTGCCCCGGTATTCTATGTCAATCTTGGCCTCATAGTGTCCACCCTTACCACCATGTATTCCCCGGTGGGAAGATGGTTGTAGTCGAATGACGTGACCGATGATGGCGGGGCTGTTGTCTGCGGTTTGAATGTAGTACAGGTTGAGGGCCGATCCTCGCACAGGAATGAGCAGAATCACCAGAGCTATGCCCCACAGCAACCATGCACACCATCTGTATTCACGACCGATTTCTTCTTCCAGATAGTTGTTTTCATTAAGCCAGTCGAGTTTAGCCATGGGAATTACTACGGAATGAAAAGAGCCTGCGGCTCTCCCTCATAGGGCGCGCAGGCTCTTCGCTTGAGTGAATGCGTTACTTCTTCAGATTGAGTTTTTCACTGAGGAAATTGTCCATATAGATGGGGGTAAGCAGCTCTGTGGTGATGGACGGCTCCTGTCCGGGGATGTAGAGTACGTTTACGGGAACTGAAGAACGATTGAGCCGTCGCATCTCTGTATCAATTTCGGCATTCGGTCGGGTTTTATCTGCCCGCATGAGAACGACCTTTCCCTGCTCGAAAAGGGCACAGACATCGGCGGTGTAGGCTGTTTTCTTATTCATCTGGCAGGTGGCGCACCACTTGGCAGTAAAGTCCACATATACAGGGTGTCCATCGGCGAGAGCCTTATCCATGAGAGCCTTGCTCCAAGTGTTCCAAGTGGGGTGCTCCCCGCGTGCTGTTTCGTACCCTGCCGCCTCAGTTGTGACAGATGATGTGGCAGGTGTGTCACTTGCAGGACGAGGCTTGGAGCCCCATACGCCGATAGCGATCAGAAGAATGGCGATGATCCCGCCGATCCAGCGTGTGCGCTTGCTCTGGTAGATCGGGCACCAGCGACCATATACCCAGAAGGCGGAGCAGAACACAACCAGCGACATGAGGATCCACGGCTGATCCACGCTGTACTCTTCCGGCAGGAAGGCCAGGTAGACATCCAACATCCAGGCTGCGGCTGCGAAGAGCAGGAAGGAAAGCCCCTGCTTGAGGGATTCCATCCAGGCTCCGGGACGGGGCAGGATATTCACGAGCGAGGGGAAGGCGCCCATCACAATGTAGGGGAAGGAAAGTCCGAGCGCCATGAAGGTAAGCGCGAGAATCATCCATACACCGGGCAGCGACATGGCAGCAGGCATGGCTGCACCCAGGAAGGGGGCGCTGCACGGTGTGGCTACGATCGTCACCAGAAGCCCCTGGAAGAATGAGCCCATCAGTCCTTTTTTCTGCTGCAGCCCCTGACCGGCACCGGTGGCACTCACCCCGATCTCAAACAGTCCATACATACTCAGTCCCAGAACGAGCAGCAGCAGCATGATTGCGTAGACAATCCATTCATTCTGCATCCATACAGCCCAACTGCGTGTGTCGGAACCGCTGTCGTTCCACAGCGTCTGAGCCCATTGCGTCCACGGCGTGTTTGCCAGAACTTCGATGTTCGACACCGCTATGAGGGCAATGGCCAGCAGCCAGAAGGATACGAGAATGCCCATGACAAATACCAGTGAATGCAGGAACACCTTGCGGCGCTCGCCTCCTCCCAGCTCAACGAAACTCATGATCTTGAGGCCGATTACCGGGAACACGCAGGGCATGAGGTTGAGGATGAGACCGCCCAGGAAGAGCGAGCCGAAGATGCCCCATATTCCCTCGGGCATGGCCGGCAGACCGACGAGCGGAGCAGTCGGGGCCTCTGTTTGCATGGTTGCGGCAGGGGCTGTGGAGGGGACCGGGGCAACCGATGTGTTGCTGAGGTTCAGTTTAGCGTGCTTGTCATCGTAGACGAGTATACCGCTGAGCACCGGCAGCTCTTTACCGACCAAGCTCTCATCCTTGACCGGTGCCATGCTGTTTCTGTTATCGTTGCGGGGCAGGGTGAGGCTGTAGCCCTTTTCTGTTTTGGTCAGCGTCTGCACGGCATCGGGAGAAATGGAGTTGTCATCGGAGAAGAAGTAGGCACTTTTCACCTCGGCGTCGGTCGTGATGTTGAGTACCACGCTGCCGGGGCTCTGCGTCATGGTGACATTTGTCGGGGTATCGCCCAGAACTTCAACCTTGCTTTCCTCGGCTTCCCAATCTGCTGCACCCGCACCATCTCCTGCATTCAAGGAAATAGTGACCGAGCGGGTTTCGGGAGGATTGCAACCGGTGTCGCTGCATGTCTGAGCCGTGGTGCTCATGGTTATGTCAGCTTGCTGGGGTGCATTTTCCTGCGGCGTCAATTTCCATACGATGGTGGGAGTATTGTAGGTATAAGCCACACCGAGCATGCTTTCGTGACGTTCGGGAGCCTGCCAGTACGGACCTTCCACGGAGAATCCGGTCGGAGCCGTCAGGTTGGCCGTCATGGGCTCCCCGATTGTGGCGGGATTGCGATAGTATGCATGCCAGGGCTCCGGAATTTCTGCCTTGAGCGCCACGTAGAAGGCGGTGCCGACCTTGTAACTGCTCACGCTTGCCTTGGCGCGGACTGTCATCGAGGCGTCCGGTTCATTGCCGGGAGTGTTGAAGATCCCACCGAAGGGAGAATCGGAGGGCAGGGGTGTTGCGTCCGAATCATCGGCAGATTCGTCCGTTTCTTCTTCTTCTCCGTCCCCTTCTTCTTCCTCATCATCTTCGGAGCTTTCCTCGTCAGCCTCATCCTCATCAGCCGCGTCCTCTTCCGTATCACCCTCAGGGATATCGGCTGCCGGTGCAGGGCTGACCGCGGGGGCAACGTTGTCGAAGCTGATGTTTACCGTACTGTGACGCCCGTCAAAAGTCAGGATTCCTCTGAGCGCGAGCAGCGGTTTGCCGACCAGGGTTTCATCCTTGACCGGAGCCATGCTATCCGAGTTGTCATTGCGGGTCAGGGTGAGGGAATAACCTTGATCTGTTTTGGTCAGTACCTGCTGAGCTGTGGGAGAAATGGAATTGTCATCGGAGAAGAAATAGGCACTCTTGATCTCGCCATCTGCCGTGAATGAGAGCACCACACTATCCGGAGACTGGTCAGCCGTAATGGTGGTTGGCGTGTCGCCCAGAATCTCTACTTTACTTTCATCTGCCGTCCAATCAGCCGCAGCTGCGCCATCGCCACTATGGAGTGAGAGCGTTGCGGAATGGGTTTCCGGGGCGTTACAGCCGCTGTCGCAACAGGTCTGTGCTGTTGCCGATGCTGTGAACTCTGCCTGCTGCGGGGCATTTTCTCCGGGCGTCACCTTCCAGACAATCGTGGGGGTATTGTAGGTATATGCCACACCGAGCATGCCCTCATGGCGATCGGGTGCTTGCCAGAACGGTCCTTCTACGGTAAATCCTTCCGGCGCGGTCAGAGCTGCCTCCATGGGCTCACCCACAGTAGCCGGATTGCGGAAATAGGCGTGCCAAGGCGAGGGAATGTCAGCTCTGAGAGCCACATAGAAAGTTTCCCCCGGCTTGTAGCTGCTTACGCTGGCACCCATGCTCACGCTCATGGACGGAGCTTGTTGGCTACCTGCACCGAAGCCGAAGGGCAGGCTCTCCGTCTGAGCATGTACCACACCGCCGAGAAGAGCAGCCGCCATTGACAGAAATCGTACAACGTTCATGCCCGCAAGTCTAGCATGGCTACACCTTGTTTTGCAAGCAAGAAATGCTATGAATCACGCTTTCTTCAGCAGATAGGGAATGATTGCCTGCGGAATCCAGTCTGCGGGGGGCATGGCTCCCTGACGGATGGACTCTCTGATGGCTGAGGACGAGGCCGGATGGGCTCCCTCGATGAAGATGGCACGCGTGCCCTCACGCGGGGTTGGCGACGTCCCTCTGTGGTAGACGATGAAGCTCAGATTGGTACAGAGATAATCGTAACGAGCCCAGCGGTGTAACTGCTCCCACTGATCTGTCCCCATGAGCCAGTAGAGCGTATCTTCGGGATAGCGTTGGCGACATTCTTCAACGACTCTCCAGCTGTAACTGGGCGGCGGCAGCTCCAGATCGAGCGTACTGACTTCGGCTTGCGAGATGTGTGCTGTGGCTGAGCGCAGCATAGCGAGCCGATCTTCATCGGAAAAATAGTGTTGGCGCCCGGTTTTGAAGGGAGAGCATGCCGCGGGCAGGAAGATGATCCGAGCCAGCTCAGCAGCCTCGATGGCAGCCTGAGCAATGGCCAGATGACCATTGTGTACCGGGTCAAATGAGCCGCCGAAGAGACAGATATTCATCACAATCCCTCAGTATCCTTGTAGGGCAGGAAGCAGCCGATGGGCAACTTGACGTACTTCTCCTCGGGGCGGAGGCGGCGATAGTGGTTGATGAAGGATGAGAGGTTGCCGTAGTTGCGGGCTGTCTTGGGTATACCCTGTTGGCCGCAGTTGACAAGGATATTGAAGTGCAGCTCTGCATGGAGGTGCGCCGGGAACATGCCGCGATTGGTCCCGATGGTTCCCACCTGGTCTCCTCGTTGAACCAGCTGTCCCAGTTGTACATCGATGCGGTCAAGATGTGCGTAGAGTGTTTGGCAGCAGAGCACCCGACCGCTCTTGGGCTCGCGGAATGCATGGCGCACGATAACCACCTTTCCCCACCGACCACGAGCATCGGCTGCATAGGTCACTAGCCCGTGTCCAATGGTGTAGACCGGGTCTCCCAGGTCAGAGTTGCCCCCTCCCACGCCGTTCCAGTCTTCTCCAAGATGTCGGGGTGTCTTGAGCCTCAGTCCGCGCGCCTTGTAGTAACCATCTCCATTGGGCTTGCCTACCGGGTAATCGAACCCATCTGCCAGGGGAACAAGTGCCCACTTGCCATCAGCGGTCTTCTGGGCCATGGTTACTCCACATGACGTACTGCCAAGCATGAACACAAATGCAAATACTACGAGAAAGATCTGGCGGTATAGACGTACCATGTCGGCAGCATAGCATATAGAGCCCCTCCATGGCAAGCTCCAAAATTGCCATAGCATGACATAAGAAATATCAGCCTGACTTTATTTTGCCTTTTGAGGTGTCGGTGCGCGTGTTAAAATAGAGGCATGAAAGCAGATGAACTTAAATACCCGGGGTCACGTCGTATCTATGTACCGGGTAAGTTGTATCCTGATATTAAGGTGGCTATGCGTGAGGTTGTGTTGGAGGATTCTCTGTTTCCGGATGGTTCAACGGAGCGAAATGCGCCGGTTCGCATTTATGATTGTTCCGGAGCTTGGGGGGAGGATTCCTTCCACGGGGATGTGGAGCGGGGAGTTCCCGAGCTGCGGCGGGATTGGATCCGAGCTCGTGGTGATGTGACGGAGGGAGCCAACGGCGTGCTGAAGGCTGCTCAGCTCAGTACACCGCCCACCCAGCGCTCGTATGCGTTGCGCGGTATCATCACCCCCGAGATGGAGTATGTGGCCATCCGCGAAAACCTCGGCCGAGAGCTGGCTTACAAGACTGTTTACGATCGTTTTCCCAGCTCGAAGAGTCGACCGGCTGTTGCTCAGTCTATCCTCGATGAGTTGGGTACCGGCATGCCTCGCCCCAGTGCGCTGGAGGCTCAGGCTGATTTCTCTCCGGCTTCTCTCACCAAGAGAGCCGAGCTGAACTATCAGCACCCTGCCGAGAATCGTCCCGGCGGGCGCATGCCTGCCTTCTTCACTCCTGAATTCGTTCGCGATGAAATCGCTGCAGGGCGTGCTCTCATCCCCGCCAACATCAATCATCCTGAGGTCGAGCCCATGATCATCGGGCGTAATTTCCTCTGCAAGATCAATGCCAATATCGGTAACTCCGCTATTTCTTCCGGTATAGCCGAGGAGGTGGAAAAACTCTGCTGGGCCATTCATTGGGGGGCGGATACCGTCATGGATCTGTCTACCGGACGCGATATTCACAAGACTCGAGAATGGATCCTTCGCAATAGTCCCGTTCCCATCGGTACTGTACCCATGTACCAAAGCCTAGAGAAGTGCAGCGGGAAGGTGGGGCATCTCAGCTGGCCCATTTTCCGAGATACGCTTATCGAACAGGCTGAGCAGGGGGTGGACTATGTGACCGTGCATGCCGCCTTGCTCAATCGCTTCGTTCCACATACCGCTCGCCGTGCTGCCGGTATTGTCTCGCGCGGTGGTTCCATTATTGCCAAGTGGATGATGATGAACGGAGCTGAGAATTTCCTGTATGATCATTGGGACGAGATATGCGATATTCTCGCCACATACGATGTGGCGGTATCCATTGGGGACGGATTGCGCCCCGGTGCCATTGCGGATGCCAATGACTTTGCCCAGCTCGCGGAGCTGGAAGTGCAGGGGGAACTGACGAAGTCTGCTTGGGCGCGTGGGGTGCAGGTGATGAATGAAGGTCCCGGTCATGTGCCGCTGCACCTCGTTCCGGAAAACATGCGAAAGCAGTTGGAATGGTGTAGTGAGGCTCCCTTCTACACATTGGGGCCTTTGGCAACGGACATAGCTCCGGGTTATGACCACATCACGGGGGCGCTCGGTGGTGCGCTCATTGCTCAGAGGGGGTGCGCCATGCTTTGCTACGTCACCCGCAAGGAGCACCTCGGTCTTCCCGATCGTGAAGATGTGCGGGAAGGTGTGGTGACTTACAAACTGGCGGCCCATGCTGCCGATCTTGCCAAGGGGCACCCCGGTGCTCAGCTCCGTGACAATGCTTTGGCCAAGGCTCGTTTTGAATTCCGCTGGGAAGATCAGTTCAACCTTTCGCTCGATCCCCACAGAGCCCGTGCTTACCATGATCTTACGCTGCCGCACGCCAGCGCCAAAAAAGCCCATTTCTGCTCGATGTGCGGCCCGGATTTCTGTGCCATGAAACTCACTCAGGAGATTCGGGCTGCCCATCCGGAGGTGACGGAAAGCTGAGATTCCCGGACCTTCGATCGTGCGGCGGGCAATGGGGGGTGCATTCGTTCGGAGTCCTTCTCCCGGTCGGTTTTCCTGTGCAGGTAATTGATGTTAGTTTTGAGTTCCTGTTAGTCATACGAATTCATATTTTGTTTGACAGGTAGGGGAGGGAGGGGTATAGTGGAGGAGTCATGAAACTCCACTTGCCTCTCCTTCTTTTCCGCGCGCTGGTTGCTGTTGCAGCGTTGTCTCCGGTTGTGCAAGCCGAAGCCCACGATCGGTATACCAACGTCACGGTATACGATACATCGGATGTCACTCAGAGCGGTACCATCAACTACACGCTCCATGGGAACCTGACCTGGAATGCTCCTTCCTCGCAGATATTGACCAGCGAGTCAAATTATCTGTACTTTACGAGCCAATCGGGGACTGTGGATGGGGAGACGGCTCCTCTCTATTCCATCACAATCAATGATAGTTCTGTTTACGATTTCTTCCATGCCAATTCGTATGTCGCGGAATATCTGAAGTCTTTTACTGTTTCCGGTGCGACGAAGTATGGTTTCTTTAATTCCTATGTTCTTGCGTTCAGGGATATTGAGGAAATTGAGTTCAGCTCGAATAATTCCAACTCCGCTACTATGATGAGAAATGTATCAGCAGTTGTAACGATGAGTGGTAACGGAACTGTCAGGATTCTTGATAATACGTTGACTCTTAGTTCAGGTTCTGAAAATAATGGAGGGGTGATGTATGCCGATGAAGTTCATCTGGTGGGGAACGAGTTTCTCAACATCAGCGGTAATGAAATGAATGGAGCTTATGCAGGAAAAGGTGGTGTAATCTATGCTGCAACGGGGGTGCATATCGACTGGAATGATGCCGTTTCTGTGTGCAACAATGCTGTAAATGGCGATACAAGTTCTTCCTATTCCATTTCTTATGGCGGAGTTATTCACGCCCCTGATCTTACCATTGATTTCAATGACAACGTGACGTTCTCCGGCAATGCGGTTTCTGCCTCCTGCAGTGGCTCGTATACTCCTCATGCATGGGGTGGAGCAATATACATATCGAGTGAATCAGGTCGGCTCTCTGTGGCAGAGAATCGGAATGTGAACTTCGAGGGCAATCAGGCAACGATCAGCGCTACTACTTGGTCTGCTGCGATCGTGAGGGGTGGCGCTATCGGTGCGATGT
This sequence comes from Akkermansia sp., assembly GCA_045545975.1. Taxonomy (GTDB): domain Bacteria; phylum Verrucomicrobiota; class Verrucomicrobiia; order Verrucomicrobiales; family Akkermansiaceae; genus Akkermansia. The sequence goes on along the minus strand of JAZQCA010000022.1, from coordinate 2,915 downwards.
TCGATACCTCTACCGGTTCGGGGGCTTCCGTTCTGCTGAGTGGTAACGGGGATGTTCGTTTTGCCAACAACGCCGGCATCGGTGTTGAATCGGTTAGAGGCGGTGCTGTTTATGCACGCGCCATCACCCTGTCCAAGAACAGGAACGTTCAGTTCGATGCCAATGCAGCGAAGGCCAAGAACGGAAGCGGAGCCATAACTGTTCATGGTGGCGCTCTCTATGCCAATTCCATCCTGATGGACAGAAATGTCAGTCTGAGCATGACCGGGAATAGTGTAATTGCAGATAGCAAAAAATCTTTGGCTAATGCCTACGGCGGCGCTATCTATGCCGTTAGTGCCGGTGGGACGAATGGTTCTGTTGAAATCGTAGACAACGGAGATGTTGTCTTCAGCGGCAACTACTCGAGGAGTCAGGCCAATTACAAGAATTACGGTGCCTGTGGTGGTGCCATTTTCGGTGACATCTCTTCGTCCATTCTTATCCGTGGTAATGACAACGTGACCTTCAGCTCCAACAGCGTCTATTCCGGGCTTACTCACGCCCGCGGCGGTGCCATTTACGGAAACACCATTTCCATCTGCGAGAACGGACAAGTCACCTTCCGTGGTAACTCCGCTACTGCCAACGAGGATGCTCAGGGTGCCGCCATCTATGGCAGCGGTGGTAATATCAGCATCTGCGACAATGGTAACGTCATCTTCGAGAAGAACTACCGCAAGGCCGGTATTGGCATTCTTCGCAGTATAGATGCCAAGGGGGGTGGTTTGCTTTCGCTGTCGACGCGCGCCGGGAACTCTATCGAGTTCCGTGACAGCCTGTATGCCGCGGATGGCTACACCGTCTCGCTGAATGCTAACTATACAGACGCTCTGGGGGTACCGCACAAGCAGGCCGGTGACATCATTCTGACCGGTGCTTACACAGCTCAGCATCTCAGTGAGATGAAAGGGAAGGATGGTACAGAGTCTGAGCTTGTCCGCTCTCGTACCAGCGTGATCGATAAGGCAACTCTTTATCGCGGTCGTCTCTGCATCGTGGATGGCGCCATTCTGGAAGGCGGTGGACTGACGGCTGCCGCAGGATCGACCTCAACGGTTCTGCTCAAGCATGCCACGCTGGATCAGGCCGGAGCCCGAATTCACTTCAACAGCGGTACCACGTTCGAGATGACCGGACCGAACACAGTATGGGGTAAGGTACTCATGGAGCCCTCCAGTACCCTTAAGCTCAATGTCAGCACGGCCAACAAGGCAAATGCCAACATGAAGCTTGCCGGAGGCTCGTTCACCTTGGGCGGCAAGATCAATCTGACTCTTGCCCAGGGCGGTGCTCTGACCACCGGTACCTACAAGCTGCTCTCCGGTGTGACTCTGCCGAGCGACTGGCTCAGCAAATTCAATCTGAGCATGCCTGCTGCTTGGAAGGGGGGTACCGGTTCGCTTTCATACTCGGACAATACGCTCTGGCTCTATCTGAATATCCCCGCGCTGACTGCTCCGGTCTGGAATAACTGGTCCGGCACCCGGATCTGGAGTGCCTCCGATGTCAACTGGACCCAGCACAACATCGCCTACGCCTTCAAGAATGGTCTGCCCGTCTGTTTCTACAACACGGGAGCAGGGGCTGTTCGTCTGGTCGGTTCGCTTACTCCTTCCTCGGTGCTCGTTCACAATGCTTCCGGCAAGGACTACACCTGGAATGGTCTGGGGCGTCTGGTCGGTTCCGCTAAACTGACAAAGAAGGGGGCAGGCAAACTTACCATCAACACGTCCAATACCTTCACCGGAGGAACGGAGCTTTATGAGGGTACGCTCATGACTGGTGTGGCTTCTGCTCTGGGTACCGGTAAGATCATGTTGCGCGGCGGTACGCTGCATCTGAACAAGAAGGCTGTGAATAATACCATTGTTCAGACCGGCTCCGCGATTATTCATGGTAGCGCCTTTGGTGGCTACTATGCCCTGAATGGCGGTACGCTCAAGAGCGGTTCCTACCTCAACATTGCCTCCGGCAAGTCCGCCACGCTCAATAATGGTACTGTCAGCGGTACCATTACCGGCAGTGGTACAGCGACTGTCGTAGGAAAGGTGAATCTCAGCGGGGGTGCCATCACGACCAGCAAGCTGACTATCAACAATGGTGCCACGTTCAATTCTAATGTCGGACTCACTACCAACAGCCTCACCATCAGCGGCGGTACGGTGAACCTGACTTCCACCACGCTTAAGCCCATCAATGTGACCTACACCTTCACGCTGTCCAAGGCTATTGATCTGAACCTCGCCTGTAATCTCACTAAGGGGACAAGCTACAAACTTATCACCTACAACAAGACCAACCTGACTTCTGCCACCAACCTACTGCAGATGTTCGGTTTGACCGGAGCCGGCTGTAAGCTCACTCTCGGGGCTTCTGCCATCACTCTTGTTGTGACGGACAGCACCGCTTGGAGCAAGTACATTGCCGCAACCCAGGCTGCTGCAGTCACGACGGCTCAGCTTCCTGCTACGACGGGACCCAGGGAACCTGTGATTATCGTGGAAGATACGCAGGAGGGGACGAGCGAGCCTTCGGTGATTGTCTCTGAGGTCGATTCTCGGGCTTCGTCGGCCCTGAGCTCAGCTCTCGTGCAGAGCAGCTGGGGTACGGTACACGCCTCCCGCGCCTTTGTGGATGCTCTCTCCAACCGCATGCAGAACGCCACCACGCTTGGCGAGAGCAAGTCCACCGCCGCTTGGCTCAGCGTGCTGGGCGGTGCCGGGCGCATCTCTTGGGATGGTGCTTACGCCGGATCGGACTACCACCTGACGGGAGCAGCCTTCGGCATGCAGCAGCAGCTCACCACCCGCAGCACGATGGGACTTGCCATCGGCAATAGCTGGGGCAAGGTAAGCGCCTTCGGCGCTCCTGCC